>CAJFUN010000031.1 GCA_904420205.1 Candidatus Parachristensenella avicola
GGCGTGGTGGTCGTCGTAGTCGTCGTATCTGCCGGCGTGGTGGTCGTCGTGGTCGTTGTGGTATCTGCCGGCGTGGTGGTCGTCGTGGTCGTTGTCTCCGTCGGGCTGGTCACTTCCTCCACTGTAATCGTGCAGGTCGCCGTTTTCCCGCCGTCATTGCTCTTCACGGTAATGACCGCCGTACCGGGGCCTTTCGCTGTCACCAGGCCGTTGCTGCTGACGGTAGCCACGTCTTTGTTAGAGCTGGACCAAGTCACCGAGTCGTCCATCGCGTCCGACGGGGATATCGTCGCCCGCAATTGCAAAGTTTCTCCCGTCTTCAGCGTGCCGGAGGTTTTGTTCAGCTTCACCGACGAAACATGGGTCCAGCCGTTCCGATAAGGATTCTCCGGATCGGGATCTGTAGGATCCCATCCATAATTGCCGCTGGAATAGGGCGCTTTCCGGATAATTGCAGGCTTACTTCCCGTGCCTACCGGGCTCTTGGAGGAGGTTACGATTACACGGGTGCCGATCTTGCAGTTATCATAGATCCATTTGGCATCTTTAACCAGCAGGCGGACACAGCCGTGCGAAGCAGCCCGGCCCAGCTTGGCGTAGGAGGTCAGATTCATCAGCTTTTTGCCCTGATCGACCGTGCTGGCCGACTCCAGAATGGGCACGGAGTGGAACAGGATGCCGCCGTTAAACCGGGAGCAATACTGGCCTCGCGCCCCCTCCAGCCTGTGATACCGTATCTTCTGGGAAATTTTAAAGGTGCCGTTAGGCGTGGGGCCCGATGAACCGGTGGAGCAGATCATCTTCCGGACCGGCTTGCTGGCGTCATAATTGCCGTTTTTGTCGGCCTCGTAGGCAACCACCGTCTGGGTGCCGCCCTTATATACCACAAGCACATAGTTGCCGCTGCCCGTGGTCGTCGAGGAGGAGGAGGTCGGCTTAGGGGAGGCGGAGGCCGTGGCCGAAAGGGAGGGTTTGGGCGTAAGTCCGCCGGTAACCGCAGCGGAGGAAAGGGCATTGGTCAGCGCCGACGTTGTTTGCTCATCGCCGGTCGTGCTTTCCGCCTCCGTCTGCTGCTCGGTTGTCGTCACCGCCAGCTCCACCGGAGGCGAGCTGGGCTCGGGCTGGGTCTCCACGAGATCCAGCGAGCCGTTGGCCGCGCCCCTGCGCAAACCTTGGGCCAGAGCTACCACGCAGATTACCATCACGACCAGGCATGCGGCGGCGACGGCAATAATCTGCCCGCGGTTTTTCTTCTCCTTAAAGTAGCCCTGTATTTCCTTGATCTTCGATGCTTCGTGTTCGTGTTCCTTCTTCATTGAGCTCCTCCGGGGAAAGTAATCTATTCAATGGCATAATACCATGGTACAATAATCCAAAATAGGATGCAATCCTTAAAAAATGCATTTCTCGAAATACCTGCCATACAAGGCTGATCGGAGGCATGGAGGCATATATGCTTAGACGCTTCTCCCCCCTAATAAAATCCATCCTTACCAGTTTTATTTGTTTTTTGTTTGACTATGCTTTGCTCTATGGTCTGACGGAATTTTGCCGGTTTTACTATCTCATATCCGCCGCGATCTCCTTCGCTGTGGCCAACACGCTGAATTTTTACCTTTGCGCCCGGTGGGTCTTTCCCAGCGGGCTCTCCGGTGGCCGGCAATACGCCGCTTTTTTGGTGGTCGGTGCAGTGGGTTTGGCGCTGAATACAGCCTTTATGGCGCTGTTCACCTCGGCGCTTTCCTGGCATTACATGCTCTCCAAAGTTGTGTCGTCCAGCCTGGTCTTTTTCTGGAATTACTTGATGCGCCGCCACGCTATCTTCAGGGCATAGCGTCTTAAGCGCAAGCAAACCGCCTGAAAGCTTTCAGGCGGTTTGCTTTTTCTTTTCCTGGCCGGTCAGGCCTCCCGGTATAGCCGCAGCAGGTTGTCGAAACTCAGCGCCGCACCATATTCGCAGTCTTCGATCCCTTCATACTCCACAAAGAAGTTTCCGTCAAAGCCGCTATCCTTGATGATCGACAGGATACGGCGGATGTCCAAATCGCCTTGGCCGACAATGGCGCCCCGCAGGTAATCCTGCCGCACGGTCCGCAGCCAAGGCCGCCCATGGCGTCCGGCCTCCACATAGCCGGGATCCTGATCGCGGCTGCGCCGGTAAAAGTCCTTCATGTGGACGACGGCGGCATAGCCCACATTCTTCTCCACGGCAATTTCCGGCCGCTCGTCTACGCAGGCAAAATTTCCTACGTCCAGCTGCGCGCCAAAGTTGTATCCTTTCATCGCGTGAAGGATGGCCGCCGTGCGTTCCGATCCGTTAACGAAATACATGTGGTTCTCCAGCAGGATCTTAAAGCCGTACCGCTGCGCATAATCGCAAAGCCGCTTATAGGTATCCACAATCAGCGGGAAGTCTTCGATAAAGTCCTCGGTGGTGGCTTCCTCAGCCGGGCGGCGCACGGAATTCATATCAATGCGCATGGTCGACACGCCAAGCCGGCCGGCGATATCGATCGCTTCCTTGACCCGCTTAAGCTCCGCCTCATATGCATCCTGCGGAATGCGGAGGAACACCGCATTTTGGGAAAAGTTATCAATTTTTACGTGGCTGTCGTCGGCGGCCCGCAGGCAGCGGTCAATCAGCGAAGGGTCGGCCGCCATATCGATGACAAAGGGCACAATTTCGGTTACCTCCGCGCCCCGCGAGCCAATCCAGGCGATCGCTTGCTCCGGCGTCCACTCCCCCTCTTCCAGGCGGGTGCGAATGCTATATGTGCTAATCCCAAACTTCGGCATACCTAAAACCTCCTCATCCGTTCTATGCTCAATATAGGCGGAAAAATTTTTAAACTCCATAGATCAAAGTGACTTGTTCCGGCGCTGTATTCTGTAACATGCTCCAAAATTTTTGTTAGCTAGTTTACTAACTTTCTTTTTTCCCCTATAATAGTATATATTAAGATTCTATAAAGATTTTGAGATGATACATTAAGATTACATAAAAACGGAAACGGAGGGATGAGATGGGCAAGAAACTACTGGAGAAGGTAAAGGAAGCCTTGTTATCCGTGCTGCCAATCCTGGTCATTGTCCTCGCGCTGCATTTCACCATCGCCCCCCTGTCCGGCTCTGTGCTGGCGCTTTTTGCGGTGGGCTCGATCTTTCTGGTGCTGGGGATGAGCCTTTTTACCCTGGGGGCCGATATGGCGATGATCCCCATGGGCGAAAAGGTAGGCGAGCAGCTGACAAAATCCAGAAAGGTCTTGGCAATTTGCGCCGTATGCTTTATCATTGGCGTCATGGTCACAATCGCTGAACCGGACCTTACCGTATTGGCCGATCAGGTGCCGGCCATTCCCAACCCCGTGCTGATCTGGACCGTGGCTGCTGGCGTGGGCTTCTTCCTTGTGGTCGCGCTGTTGCGCATGCTTTTCCAGATCAAGCTATCCTATATGCTGCTGGGCTTTTATGGGCTGGTTTTTCTTCTGGCCATCTTTGCCCCCAATGAGTTTTTGCCCGTGGCTTTTGATTCCGGCGGCGTTACCACCGGCCCCATTACCGTTCCCTTTATCATGGCGCTGGGCATTGGTATGGCTTCGGTGCGCGGGGACGACGCTTCCGAGCAGGACAGCTTTGGGCTTGTCGCGCTCTCTTCCATCGGGCCCATTCTGGCGGTGCTTATTTTAGGAATGGTCTATTCCGGCGAGGGCAGTTATACGCCGCTGATTATTCCTGAAGTCTCCAGCGCCGGTGAGCTGTTTGCCCTGTTCTTCGCGGAACTGCCTCATTATGCCCGTGAAGTTGCCCTGGCTCTGCTGCCGATGACGGCTTTCTTCTTTCTCTTTCAGGCCTTTGCCATCCGCATGCACCGCCGGCCACTCATTCGTATCGTGGTCGGCATTGTGTACGCCTATGTGGGCCTGGTGCTTTTCCTAACCGGGGTAAACGTGGGCTTTATGCCGGTGGGCAATTTCCTGGGCGGGCAGATCGCCCTGACGAGCTTCCGGTGGATTTTGATCCCCATCGGCATGGTGATCGGCTACTTCATCGTGGCCGCTGAGCCGGCTGTCCATGTGCTTAAAGAGCAGGTGGAGGAGATTACCGGCGGCACCATTTCCAAGAACACGCTGCAGGTGGGGCTTTCCCTGGGCGTCGCCGCGGCTTTAGGGCTATCCATGGCCCGCATCCTATACGGCTTCTCCATCTGGTGGCTGCTGGTGCCGGGATATGGTTTAGCTATGGCGCTGACTTTTTTCGTGCCGGAGATCTTTACGGCCATCGCCTTTGACTCGGGCGGGGTCGCTTCCGGCCCCATGACCGCTACCTTTCTTCTGCCCTTTGCCATGGGGGTATGCGACGCAGTAGGCGGTAATATCCTGACCGATGCCTTCGGCATTGTAGCGATGGTCGCTATGGCGCCGCTTATCACCATCCAGATCCTGGGCCTGATCTACCGCATTAAGATGCGCCGGGCCCGTTCCCGCCAGGCGGCTGCCGATGCGGCGGAGATCATAGAATTTACCGGGGAGGATTTCGATGCAGAGCACACATCCTAGCATAGAGCCGCTGCGGCTGATGGTAGCCATCATGGAGCGGGGGCGCGGCGAACAGATCGCCGATTTATTCCCGCCCGATCACACGCCGCTTCTTCTGGTGCTGCTGGGGCGAGGAACCGCCAAAAGCGAATTACTGGACTATCTCGGCCTGGAACGCACCCAAAAGGATATTGTCCTTACCCTGCTGCCTCAGCACGTAGCCGGCCCTTTCCTGCGCCGGATGGCCCATGAGCTGCATATGGGACGTCCCGGCGGAGGCATTGCCTTCACCATTCCGCTGACCAGCATCACCCGCGCGGCCGCCAAGGCGGCTATGGACCCGGCGTCACCGACGCCTGATGAGGGAAAGGAAGACTCCATGAAAACCGAGGAAAGATATGAGCTGATCATGGTGGTAGCCCACCATGGCTACAGCGATCTGATTATGGACACGGCGCGGGCTGCCGGCGCTACCGGAGGCACGGTGCTTCATGCCCGCGCATTAGGTTCCGGCGAAGCGCAGCGCTTTATTAAGATCACGATCCAGCCGGAAAAGGAACTCATGATGATCCTGACGCCCCGGGAGGATCGCGCTCGCATTATGCAGGCGATTTGTGCCATGCCCGATTTCACCACCCGGGCCAAGGGCATGATTCTCTCTGTCCCAGCCGGCCATGTAGTGGGCCTAGGCCATTTAGAATTAGAAGCGCCGTCCGCTCCTCAGGCATGATAAAAGCGTCCGGCTCCTTTTTACAGGAGCCGGACGCTTTTTTGCATAAAGGGAATATGCAGTCACACCGGCAAAGGCCCGGAAAGCTAATCTGCTATGCGCCGCCCGCGAAGAGGGCCCGCCCCGGCTCGCGGGGCTTAACCTCCGGATATGGGCCGTCCACATACCCCAAGCAGATAAATACGACGGGCTCATACCCCTCTAGGCCCCACTGCCGGATCAGCGTCCGCATCTTGGGGTGAATAAAGGTGGCCTCCGCGCGGCCGACGATGCAGCTAGCCACGCCCAGTTCGTAGGCTTCCAGCACCATGTTTTCCGCGCATACAAAGGCAGAACCTATGCCGTTCACGGTGCGGCAGGCGGCCTCGGGGACGAATACGATGCCCAGCGCCGGGCACGAATAAAACCCGCTCCGGATTGTCCTATCGTCGATAATGGAAGGCTGCTCTGCCGAAACGCCCCGATCCCAGTTTCGGTTCTCGCAGTCGGCGTTGACGACGCCGATTCGATCGATGAGCGCCGCATCGTCCAGCATGATGATTCTCGCGCCTTGCCGTCCGCCGGGATTGGGCGCGTAAAGCCCCGCTGTCTGGATCTTATTCAGTTTCTCCCGCTCCACCTTTGTGCTTTGATATTTGCGTATGGATCGCCTGCGCATCATCATTTCCAGTAGCTCCATAAGCGATACCTCCTTTTGAAAACGGCTGCTTATGGGCTCATTATCGCCCTCATCACGCACAAAGGCAAGTACGCACTTATCTGTGCCATAGTCACCTAAAGGGAACCGCGGCCGCGATAGGCTTAAGCATCCTCTAGCTTCAGGTCGCCCTCCACGCAGAACACGGTGGTCAGCGCCTTATAGCCGGCCAGCCTAGTGCTGAGCGCGTCGCCGTTGTGGCCGCCTATCCACAGGCGGAACTGGCCTTCTTCAACCCATACCTCGCCGTCGTCGCGCACACAGGCTAGGTCTTCCGGCTCCAACACGAAGGAAACCTGCATCTTCTCGCCCGGTTCCAGATAGAGGCTCCTAAAGCCCTTCAGCGCCCGGATCGGCCGTGCGCTGGTTCCTTCCAGATCGGCCACATAGAGCTGTACGGTTTCCCAGCCGCCGGCCTCTCCGCGATTGGTTACGGTTACCGTACAGGTGAGATCTTCGCCCGCCTGCAGGCTGCCGCTGGAAATCTTCAGCTGGCTATAGCCAAAGCGGGTATAGGAAAGCCCGTAGCCAAAGGGATAAAGCGGCTCTTCCGACAGATAGCGATAGGTGCGTCCCGCCATGGCGTAGTCCATAAAATCCGGGACCTGTGCGAGGTCTTTATAGAAGGTAATGGGCAACCGGCCGGAGGGATTGTTCATCCCCAACAACGTTTCGGCTATGGCGAGGCCGCCGTACTGTCCCGGATACCATGCCTGCAGGATGGCCGCGCACTTTTGCTGCGCCAGCGCAAGATCCACGGCCGATCCGGTCATATTGACCAGGATCACCGGGCGCCCTGTGGCGGCCACAGCCTCCAGCAGCCTAAGCTGCATCTCCGGCAGGGCAAGGGTGGTCTTGTCGCCGTCCCCGGCGTCGCCCTCCTCTCCCTCCATCGTGGCGTCCAGGCCGGTGACCAGAATCACGACGTCGGCCAGCGATGCGCAGGTGATCGCCTCTGCTAAGCCTGCTCCCGGCCGTTCTCCCCAAGCTTCCTGATCCGGCTTCCCCGAGAGGGTGCAGCCCGGGGCATAAAGCACTCTGGCGCCGGGGCAGAGGGCCTTAACCCCCTGCAGCACCGTGTAGCTCTCCGACGGCCTGCCGGTATAGTTGGCCGTCAAAGCTGGGATATGGTCGGCGTTGGGCCCAATGATAGCCACGGTGCGCAGCCGATCGCGGTTCAGCGGCAGCAGGCCGTCGTTCTTCAGCAGCACCAGGCTGCGGCGGGCGGCCTCCAGGGAAAGCTCATGGTGCTCCTCGCAGTCGTTGACCTCGAAGGGGATCGCCGCATATGGCACATGCGCGTCCTCATCGAACATGCCCAGCTTCATCCTGGCCAAAATCAAACGGCGGCAGGATTCCGTGATCGTCGCCTCGTCGATAAGCCCCCGCTCTACCGCCTCCTTAAGCTTAGCAAAGACCGCGCCGCAGCACAGGTCGCAACCGTTCTTTACCGCCATAGCCGCAGATTCAGCCCCGTCGGCCGTAATCTTATGGTGCTGGTCAAAGTCTTCTACCGCGCCGCAGTCGCTCACTACATAGCCCTGAAATCCCCATTTCCCCCGCAGGATATCCTGGAGCAGCGTGTGGGATCCGCAGGCTGGCTCACCATTCACCCGGTTATAGGCGCCCATCACCGAATAAGCCCCCGCTTTCACGCAGGCCTTAAACGCAGGCAGGTAGGTTTCCTTCATATCCTTGACGGAAACCTGCACATCCATCTCATGGCGCAGCTTTTCCGGGCCGGAGTGGACGGCAAAATGCTTGACCGTAGCTACCGCTTTCAAATATTTGGGATCGTCGCCCTGCAGCGCTCGGCAGAAGGCGACGCCCAGCCGGGCGGTTAGCACGGGATCCTCGCCATAGGTCTCGTGCCCGCGGCCCCAGCGCGGATCCCGGAATATGTTAATATTGGGCGTCCAAAAGGTTAAGCCTTTGTAGATGCCAAAATCCCCTTGGCGTGCAGCGGCATGGTGCTTCGCCCGGGCTTCGTCGGAAATCGCCGTGGCGACCCGGGCGATCAGCTCCTCGTCAAAGGCTGCGGCCATAGCGATGGCCTGGGGAAATACGGTGGCCGTACCGTTACGGGCTACGCCGTGCAGGCACTCGTTCCACCAATTATAGTCCTCCAGGGCAAAGCGGGGCAGCGCCGTAGACATATATCCCATCTGGCTGATCTTCTCCTCCAGCGTCATGCGGGATACGAGGTCCTGAGCGCGTTCTTCAAAGGTTAAGCTTTCATCCTGCCAAGGCTGCATAGCGATCGTCTCCTTTCATTCACTTGCGCATCGGGACGGCAAATAAGGGATGATCGGCAGCCGTGCCCACGCATATGGTGATAGGAATCATTATACCATGATTTTTCGGGATAAAAAGCTCTGTTCCTTTTTTCGACAAGCTGGTACAATGAATAAAACAAGGTAGGAGGAAGCGATATGGGATTAGGCAGCTTTATCAAAAGGCAATTTCTTGATATCATCGAATGGCAGGATGAAAGCCGCGATACCATCGTCTACAAATTCGTCGTGGAGAAGGGCGAAATCCAGAATAACTCCAAGGTCGTCGTCCGGCCGGGCCAAGCCGCCGTCTTTGTCAACGAAGGGGCGATCGCAGACGTTTTAACCGAGGGCACTTATCCGCTCTCTACCAGGACCATTCCCATCCTGTCCGATCTGAGAGGCTGGAAATTCGGCACCTTTGAAAGCGAGTTCAAGTCCGACATATATTTTGTCTCCCTGCGCAACTTCCAAAACAATAAATGGGGTACGCCCACGCCGGTGTTGATGCCGGACCCGCTTTTCGGCCAGGTTGAGGTCCGGGCCTTCGGCACCTTTGGATTTACCGTGAAAGATCCGCAGAAGTTTGTCCGGGAGATCTCCTCCACCAACCGGATCTATACGGTGGAAGACATCCAGGAGCAGCTACGGGATTATATCGTGACCAATTTTATCCCGCTGACCACCAGCCTTGGCGTATCCGTGGCCCAGCTGTCCACAGCCTATGAGCAGATTCGCCAGGCGGTTACCCAAGGGGCCGACGATGAATTTGAGGCCCTAGGATTGGACATTACTGCCTTTACCATCGCCTCCATCACCTTGCCGGATGAGGTCAACGAGGCCCTCCGGGAGGTCACCCGTGCCAACATGATTGGCACCATCAACAACCTGGACAAAGTGCAGCGCTATGAGGCCACCCAGGCCATGCGTGATTCCGTTAACAACCCCGGTATGAACGCCATGAACCAGGCTGGCATGGGCATCGGTGTGGGCTTTGGTATGGCGGGTATGATGCAGCAAACCGTCGCCCAGGGGATGAGCCAGCAACCGACGCCTGCGCCGGTTCCGCCCAGCCCTGCGCCAACTCCCGCACCGCCGGCTGCGGTTCCCCTAGCCGCTGATGGCACAGGGGGCGGCGCGCCCTTTGGCCTTTGCGCCGAATGCGGCGCGCCGCTGAAGGAAAACGCAAAATTCTGCGTAAAGTGCGGCGCGAAAGTACCGCCCAAGGAGCCTGCGCTATCCTTCTGCCCGCAGTGCGGCGTCAAGATCGAGGGCCCCGCCGGATTCTGCCCCGAGTGCGGCACCAAGCTAGACGATTAGGAGGAATAGGATGAAAAAACGTGGCGCCCTTTTATCGCTGCTGGCGCTTTTCGTCGCTCTGGCCATAGCGGCCATGATCCCCCTTTCAGGCTTAGCCGACGCCGGCAATTTCTCTGGCGACAGCGATTATGGCGGCTCCGACTATAGCAGTTCTGATTCTGATTGGGATTCCGATTGGAGTTCTAGCTCATCCTCCAGCTCATCCTCCGGCGGGGGCGGCAGCCTGATCGGCCTGATCATCGTGGTGGTTATCGTTGTGATTATCATCCGCAGCAAAGGCGGCGGCAAGCCCACCGGCGGCTCCGGTGCATCCTCCGGCCCTGCGCAGATGCCTCAGCGCGAAATCGATAGCGGGCTGGCCAAGCTCAAGGAAGAGGATCCCGAGTTCTCCCGAGAGGCCTTCCTGGAGCGCGTTTCCAACATGTATGTACAGCTGCAGGAGGCATGGGAAGCCAAAAAGTGGGAACCCATCCGCATCATGATGACCGACGCGCTGTATAATCAGTTCAAGCGCCAGCTGGATGAATATATCCGCAATAACCAAACCAATCATGTCGACCGGATCGCCGTGCTATCAGCCGATATGATCAGCTACCGGCAAGACGAGGTGAACGACATCATCAAGGTACTGCTAAAAACGCGCATTGTTGATTACGTGGTAAACGACGCCGACGGCAGCTTGGTTTCCGGAGATAGAAGCCGGGAAAAATTCATGATTTATGAGTGGACGCTGATTCGTGCCAAAGGCGTCAAGACCACCCATGATCAGGGTGTCGGCCAGGTCAACTGCCCCAGCTGCGGCGCTCCGATGAGCATAAATCAATCGGGCAAATGCGAATATTGCGGCAGCGTGCTGACCAGCGGTCAGTACGATTGGATCATCTCCGCCATTCGCGGAATTTCTCAGGTAACCCGTTAATCCCACACAGCAAAAGGCGGCCAAAGTTACGGCCGCCTTCTTTTTTCGGAGCTGTTGAACCTGCCCTGCAGGCAAGCTTTGCCTGAAAAGAGGGCGCCAGTCTATCCAGAAATACCTTCACCGCCGGGCATACCGGCTGCGCCACGCTTGAGGCGTCATTCCCGTACGTTGTTTAAAGATTCGGGAAAAATACGCCCCATCCGCATAGCCCGACAGCCCGCCCACCTCCCCAATGGGTAAATCGGTCATCGCCAGTAAGTTCTTCGCTTTCTCCAGCCGCAATTGGCCGATCATTCCGCCCGGCGAAACCCCGGCCATGCGCAGGAATGCTCGGTGAAAATAGGCTTTGCTCAGCCCGCTGGCCTTGATCAGCGCTTCCACCGCCAGCGGCTGATCAAAGCACTGCTGGATCTGATCCCGCGCCGCACGAACCGCCGGTGGAATAGATCCTTCCAATGCACTGGCCGTTTCCAGAAAAATCTCACTGAGCAACAGGCTCAGGCTGGCCTTGCAGGCAAAGGCGTCCGCCTCGCCCCCCATGCGGCCATGCTCTTGGATGCGCCGGATCAGCCCCTCCACCATTTCCGGCTTTTTCAATTTGAGCCGCGGTGGCATGGAGTGGAGCAATGGATTGCCGTAGTCGCCTTGGGCTTCCTCCGGGCGGCCAAACTCATATCCGGCTGCCCGCTTGTCGTTACCCAGCATATCCACGCACAGCGTATAACAGGCATAGGGCGCTACGCCTCGCACCACCTGCCCCGGCCGGCGCAGGCTCATCTCTCCCGCCTTAAAGGGGTAGAATCGCCCGTCGATATAAATCCCCCCGCTGCTTTTCACAAAATATTCTAACTCATAGTCGTATACTGTCCGCTCAGGCATCGCTCTCCCCGGCTCCAGGGCGTAGCCGTCGAAGAAGTAGCAGCGCAGCAGCGTCGGATTCAAGTACTGCGTGGGCAGCTCCATGCTTCTCGCCTCCTTCATTATGACTTTAGTATACTTTTGTCCTATTCGCAATACTTTTTCCCTAACGCCCTGGCGCAGGGGAAGGGTATAATGAAACCAGCACAAAGAGGAGGGATTCCACATGACAGGCAAGGAACGGATGCAGCGCATTCTGCGGCATGAGCCGGTGGACCGCATCGGCCTCTATGAGCACTTTTGGAACGATACCTACCAAGCCTGGCAGCAGCAGGGCCATATCGCGCCGGGCGAATCCTACGAGGATCACTTCGGCTTCGATATGCAGGAGCACTGGTCCTTTAACCTGACGGCGGATCTGGATTTCGAGCGCCAGGTAGTGGCCGAAACGGCCGATACCATCACCTACCTGGATGGCAACGGCGCCACGCTGCGGCGGCACAAGTTTCACGATACCACGCCCGAGCACGTCGATTTCCAAATCAAAACCCGGGCGGATTGGGAACGCATCAAGCCGTTGCTGACGCCTGATCCCCGGCGTATCGATTTCGAGGGCTACCGGCGCCAGCGGCAGGCGGCAGCCCAGGCGGGGCGTTTCTTTGTCTGGAGCGGGATCAACGTGTTCGAGTGTATTCATCCTGTAACCGGCCACGAGCATATGCTGATCGGCATGGTAGACGATCCCGACTGGGTGTTGGATATGGCTCAAACCTATGCCTGGCTTACCATCGAGCTACAAAAGCAGCTTTTTGCGGCCGAGGGATATCCGGACGGCATCTGGTATTATGAAGACATGGGATACAAAGGCAGCCCTTTTATGTCGCCGCGCATGTACCGGTCGCTCATCATGCCCGCTCACGTGGAAACGATTGCATATGCCAAAGCCCATGATCTGCCGGTTATCATGCACTCCTGCGGCTATGTGGAGCCGCTTTTGCCCCATATGATCGAGGCCGGCATCGACTGCCTGCAGGTTCTGGAGGTCAAAGCCGGTATGGATCCGGTCAAGCTGCATAGGCTATATGGCGATCAACTTGCCTTTATGGGCGGCATTGACGTGCGCGCGCTCTACACCAACGATAGGGAAGTCATCGATCGGGAGTTGGAATCCAAGGTGCCGCTGATGAAGGAAGGTTACAACTTCGCCTTGCACAGCGACCACTCCATCCCCAGCACCGTCCACTATGACACCTACCGATATTTTATCGAAAAGGGATTGTCCCTGGGGCAATATTAACAACCGCCAACCAAAACAGGACGGGCCGAAACGGCCCGTCCTGTTTTCACTTTAGGTCTATTGCAGATAATTGCCCATCAGCCCGTCCACCACACTAAAGTTCACCACGCTGTTATCTTCATCCAGCAGCGCGGTAAACCACACCTGCTTTTTCATCTCCTCGCTGGGCAGGGGCTTTTCATCCACATCCAGCGGCTTCTTGCGGCGCGTGTCATAGGCATAAATAAAACTCTTTCCTCCTGCCACGCTGCCGGTCACACGGTTAAGCGTCTTATTCCCATATTGATCCCGCACGTTTCTTGCCGGCATACCAACCTGGAGGCCCCGGGGCGAAGCATATTCCGGGTTAGAGCAGATAAAGCCTACCGCTTTGCCATCGCGATACCATACCGAAAGCAGGGCGTCTTCATAGATCACCCACTTCATATCCTCATCCTCACTGCCCGGTCCCAGGGTTTTCTCCACGGTCTCTCTGGGCATCCCATAGGAGACAATCGTCTTGCCCCCGCCGTCTACCACGGCGATATCGGCCATGGATAGCTCGTCGGGCTTAAAGGATTGGCAGGCGGCCAAAAGCCCCAGGCTCGCCAGCAACAGCGTTAGAATTCCAATGCGTCGTTTCATGCTTCCCTCCCAAACGTTATGGCAATACACTATCACACCTACGTTCAAGATACAAGCATTCCTACATTTTCATGGGCGGGATCCAATCTCCACCGCCCAAGGCGCGCATCCTCCCGCTATTGTTTCCTTGGGAGCTGCGTTACCGCCAAACAGGCAAGCCCGATTCCCAACATTCCAATGGCCGCGCCGGCCTCGATCTGGCCCAGAAACGAGAGGACGGCGGTCGCGATCCCCATCGCCACCGCGACTGCTTTCAGAATGAGTTCTATGATCTCCTCCAGCCGGCCTGCTTTCGGGCTCCCTTTCACGCCGGCATTGACCTGCATCAGCGCATCTACGGATACGCCAAAGATTTCAGCAAGCTTTGGAATCGAGCCGACGTCCGGGTATGATAGATCCCGTTCCCATTTCGATACGGCTTTATCCGTCACGCCCATCTTTTCCGCCAACTCAAGCTGGGTCATGCCTTGGCTTTTACGCAGTTCTGCGATCATCCTGCCAAAGGTTTGCTTTTCCATTGCGTGTGCGCTCCTTTTATCGTGTTTTGCGGCTTATGGTATCACACCTCCGTTCTCTCTGCAATCGACTTGCAGTCGACCTTGCCCAACCAATGGTTGACCGCCGGCAAAACGGCTTTGGCGACGCTGGGTTTCGCCGCGCAGGAGAAAAAATCGCCGGTTAAGGCGATCGATGTCCCGTCATTTAGCGGCGCTCATATTGCCGGCGCGTTTCATCATAGGCCTGAGGCGTCCCGATATCCACGCACTTGCCGGGAAAGAGGAAAGCATGAACCGGCTTACGGCGGTATAGCCAGGCTGGAAAGTGGCCCGGCGCGTCAGGCGAATTGCCCTCCTCCAGATACTGTTTCACAAGGGGCAGCGTGTCGGCGCGGTAGAGATATAGCCCATACACCGCAAGGTCGCTTTTGGGTTCCGCCGGTTTCTCCTCGAGGTCGGTAACCGTCCCGTTCTCATCCAGCTGGGCTACGGCAAAGCGCTTGAGCTCCTCCCGATCCGCCATGGGCTGCGCGCAGATGGTATCCTGGCCCGACGCTGTGAACGCATCGTAGAATTCCTTTAGGTCAAAGGTAAAGAAGTTATCGCTGACCGCCACCAGCAGTTCGTCACACATCCCCGCCCGTTCAATGACAAACTGCATATCGCCGATCGCCCCCAGCCGCGTTTCGTTATCGCTGGTGCCGTCGTCCCAGATCACCGGGGTCAGCGCCCCATAGCGCGCCCGAGCCCCCTGAGCCCACTGCTCAAACTGACCGGCAAAGCGATGATTGGTCACAAGATGCGTCTGCTCCAGCTGCGGGATCCCCGTCAGCGAATCCATCAGGATATCCAGCAACGTGCGCTGCCCCATGGGCAGCAGCGCCTTAGGTTTGTTCAAGGTCAGCGGATATAGGCGGGTCGCATAGCCCGCCGCAAGAATCAGTGCTTTCATATCGTTCCCCTTCCAATAGAGCGCGCCGCTCCCGGCTATCGAAAATCCACGGCTATATCATAGGAAAGCTTTACCCTCCAGTTCAGGCTGCCGCTATAGCCCACCCTATCCTTGAGCGCAAGCGCATGGGCCTTCATTTCCTCCATGGCCTTTGTCAGCTCCTGAGCCTTTCCAGCCATGCCCCCACCGTTGGAGGCAGCCCGCTTGGCCCAGCTTTTCTCCGATCCATAGGTGCTCCGCAGCTGCTTGACCCGGCTGATATCCGTCTGCAGCTGATCCAGCAGCGCATGTTCCTCCGGCCCGAAGCGCGGTCCTGCCCCGCTGGGCGGATCCCTTCTTGCCCTGTCCGCCTCCGGCGCGTCGGTCTGCGCTTGCGGCGGATCCGTCCGCGCTGTCGCGTCCTCCGGCGTAGTCGCATTCGGCGTGGTGGTTTCCGGCAAAGTGGCAGGCTGGGTAACCGTAGAGGTTTCGCCGGTGGTTTCCGGCGGTGGCGTCGGCGTAGCGGTCGGGATCGGCGCGGCCGTCGTTGCAGGCGCCGGCGTGGCGGTCGGGATCGGCGTGGCGGTCGGCGTCGGCATGGCGGTCGGTGTCGCTAATGCGGCATCGGCGGCTAGCGTCCTGGCCATTGCCGCTTCCATTTTTTCCACCGTCTCAAGGTAGACCCCGCTTTTCATGTAGGCCCATTCCCACATACAATAACCGCGGCTGTATTGAACCTCCTGCGGCACATCGATTCCATAGACCTCTTGGATCAGTTCCACCCGCTTTTTCTGATCAGTCAGCACAAAAGCCCAGTTGTAGATGTCCGCTGTCGTACCCCCCATGGAGTGCATGGCGATCCTTTCAGCGGGCAGGTTATAGGCGAAAAGCGCCAAGGCTACCGTCTGGTCAAAGCTCATGTTGGTAAACAGCTTTCCCTGAAAGGCCTGAACAATTTCCGGAAATTTTACTACAAGATTGCGTTCTTTACAGGCGTCAAACAGCGCCAGCAGCATCTTTTTTTGCCGGTTAATCCGATTCTGGTCGCCGGCCTGGGCTACGTTCTTGCGCACCCGCAGGTAATCCAGCACGGCCTGCCCATCCATGTATTGCAGGCCCTTTTTATAGCTGCGGCCGGCCATGGTGAAGTCCACATCCAAATCGTATTCTACGCCGCCGATGGCGTCCACCAGCTCCTTAACCACCGGCATGGTAACGGCATAGTAATAATCGACCGGGATGCCGCCCAGCATCCAGCTGGCCGATTCGCATACCTTGGGAAGGCCTTCCGGCATGCCGCCGCCGCAGTTGATGGAGGCGTTAATCTTATATTTGCCGTTCACCCCTGGGATTTTGGCATAGGTATCCCGGGGGATGGAAATCATATCCACTTTGTTTTCCTTAAAATTAACCGCCAGCAGCAGCATGACATCGGCGTGATATTCATGCTTACCGTTCCAAGTTTCCCGTTCAGGCGCATAATCCACGCCTACCAGCAGCACATTGACGATCCCATCCATTAGGGAATAGTCGGCGTTGGCCTGCAGCAACTCATAGGGGCTAAGCGTTGGCGTCGGGCTGGGCGTCGCCGCAGCTGTGCCGGCAGTAGTGGGATCCGTAGCCGATGCGGCCGGTGTGCCGGACGCCACCGGCCGCGTCTGAAAGGCTGCCCCCGGATTGCGCATAAGATGGTAATAGTGCAGGCCTGCAAACCCCAGGGCTGCCACTACGACCCCCGCCAATGATAGGGCGATAATCCTGCCCACCGTCCAGCGGAACCGCCGCTTGACCGGCCCGTCCCCGTTTTCTGCCGGCGGTTTTCCGCCCGGCTGCATTTCTCCCCGCTTATCCATGCTGTCCTCTCCCTCATTTCCGTCTCTTGAAAAATTTAGAAATACCCCTATGAATCAGACGTAATTGCCGCGCCGGAAGTTGCCTAAATATAGAAAAAAGGAGGCTTTTGCCTCCCCTTTTCTTTCTTTATGCCTTTTTCAGCAGCTCGACCTTATCCAGCCGCTCCCAGGGCAGATCCAGGTCGGTGCGCCCAAAGTGGCCATAAGCGGCTGTGGCCTGATAAATAGGACGGCGCAGGTCCAAATCGGCGATGATGGCCGCAGGGCGCAGATCCACTCGCTCCACCACCCGCTGGGCAATCGCCTCGTCGCTGATGGTTCCGGTGCCAAAGGTTTCCACCCGTACGGATACGGGCTTAGCCACGCCAATGGCATAGGCCAGCTGGATCTCGCACTTGCGTGCCAAACCTGCTGCCACAATATTCTTCGCCAGATAGCGGGCCATATAGCAGGCGGAGCGGTCGACTTTGGTGGGATCCTTGCCGGAGAGGGCGCCGCCGCCGTGGCGGGCGTAGCCGCCGTAGGTGTCCACGATGATCTTGCGGCCGGTCAGCCCGGTATCGCCGTGGGGGCCGCCCGTCACAAACCGGCCTGTGGGGTTGGTATAAACATGCGTATCTCCATCCATCCACGTGCCCAGCACAGGGCGGATAACCCACTTTTTCAGGTCTTCATCGATCTTTTCCAGGGTTACGTCGGGATCGTGCTGCGTGGACACCACCACCGTCTCCACCCGCAGCGGCCGATCGTTCTCGTCATACTCCACCGTTACCTGGGTTTTGCCGTCCGGCCTTAGATAGGGAAGGGTGCCGTCTTTGCGCACCTGGGATAGACGGATCGCCATCCGATGGGCCAGGGCGATGGGCAGCGGCATGTACTCCGGGGTTTCATCGCAGGCAAAGCCGAACATCATGCCTTGGTCGCCCGCGCCGATGTCCAGGCCGTCGCCGTGGCCCTGCTTGGCCTCCAGCGACCGGTCGACGCCCAGGGCGATATCCGGCGACTGCTCGTTGATGGAGGTGAGCACGGCGCAGGTCTTGTAGTCGAAGCCATACTCGCTCTTATCATAGCCCACCTGCCGGATTACATCCCGGGCCACTGATTGGATATCGACATAGGCCTTGGTGGTAATTTCGCCGGCTACCATCACCATACCGGTAGCCGCCATGACCTCGCAAGCTACGCGCGCTTGCGGATCCTGGGCAAAAATCGCGTCCAGTACGCCGTCGGCAATCTGGTCGCAGAGCTTGTCGGGATGCCCTTCGGTCACGGATTCAGAGGTAAAATAGCGTTTCATCATCAGTCAAATCCTCCTAACCGCCTGGCGGCGGAAAAATAAGCAGATTCTTGCTGGGTCTTGCCACAAAAAAACACCCCATCGCGCCGATGGGGTGTTTGCTTTCAAATTGGATTGTCCATCCATCGGTCAAGCCTTAGCACCTTGCCCACTGGCAGGTTGCTGTGCGGTCATCGAGCTTGTCTCTCGCGCACTCTTCATGGTGAGACAATGATAGCAGACAGGCGTCCTCTTGTCAAGATCCTTTCCTCCGCCAATGGCTCATGAAAAAGGCCGCCCCAAAGGGCGGCCCTTGGCCGGAGCGCCGGCTTACTTTTTGGTAAAGATCAACGTTGCGCCGGATTCCTCAATATGCAGCTCGTTATCCACCAGGGTGCCGACCAGATCCTCACCTTCAGAGGTCATGGTCACTTTATCGCCCTCAATTTTGTAGGTCCCTTCGCCGGTTTCCCCTGCGAAATTGGCGGTAAACTTTCCGCCGTTAAATTCCATGGTCAGGCCGTCGGACAGGCCCATGCTGCTCAGGGCCTCCTTGGACAGCGTGATACCGGAGGCTTCAGCGCTGCTCAGCTCCCAGGTGCCGGTCATCGCGTCGGTTCCGCCCGTAGCCGAGGAGCAAGCCGCCAGCAAAAGGGCCGCCACCAGGAACAGGCTCATGAGGACAGAGGTCTTCATTCTTTTCATCTTGGTACTCTCCTTCTTCACAATGGATACCGCTATTATTCTATCATAAAACCATTCGATGTAAAGGCCCTCTACCTTGAAAAAGCCCGAACCTTCCCATTGTATTCGCCCCTACAGCAGGAAGATAAAACGATCGGCCCGGTACACGGTATGATACAGCTCCAGAACCGCGCCGTCCGGGCGGTGGATGGTTTTGCTGCTGAGCGTCAGCGCGGTGGCGTATCCCGTAAGGCCCAAAAGCTGGCGTTCTCGCTTGCTCAACAGCCCTAGGGTGAACTGGCTATCGGCGCTATAGAAGTCCTCGTAACCGTTTTGCTTTAGATAAGCGAAAGAAGAAGTAATCGCGGCGGCATCCCGGCTCAGATGAGGAAAGTATTTTTCCGGCAGATACCGGGTGTGCAAGGCGGCCGGCTCGCCGTTCAGAATCCGCAGCAGCACAATTTTCCACACTGCATCGCCCTTTTCCGCCTTCAGGCATTCAAAGATCGGCTCGTTATAGCCGATACGCTTAGCCTGGATGTTTTTCGACTCATAGGGAACGCCCAGTTCCTTCATCTTCTGGGTAAAGCTTCCCCCGCTAATCATAGAAAGAGGGATCTTCTCCCTCCTGCCGGCAAAGAAGCTGCCGCTGCCCTGCAAAGAATAGATATAACCCAGCTCCTTCAAGCGGCCGTAGGCCCTGCGCACATCCGCCCGGGGTACGCCATACCG
The DNA here is from genome assembly GCA_904420205.1 of Candidatus Parachristensenella avicola. GTDB lineage: Bacteria > Bacillota > Clostridia > Christensenellales > UMGS416 > Parachristensenella > Parachristensenella avicola. The sequence goes on from CAJFUN010000031.1 coordinate 19,227, forward strand.
GTCGGCCAGCTTATTCTCACTGGGCAGCTTTTCCCCTTTTTGAAACTTACCCTTTTCCACCCCGCGAATGATTTCATCTACGATGATGGTCCAGTCGTTCGGGTTCTTGGCCATCCCGCCGCCTCCTTTCTTTTGCGGATTATAACAAATCCTCCAAAGGGGAGCAAGCCAAGCCGCATTGTTTTTACTTGTTTTTTTCGGAAGAAACTTGGCGCCTTTACCGGGCTTTTCTATGCTTAGGATGATTTGCGGGGTTGAGAACCCGGTCGATGGCGCCCGAATCGGCGGGCCGCCAGGCACCGTAACGCCGCCGCAAAGTAGATTTGAAGGAGGATCGTCCCAATGAACATCCGTATGAAATGGGCCGCCTTGGCCCTTGCCTCCACGATGGCCGCTTCCTTGGCCGGCTGCTCTGCCGGCACATCGGCCTCCAACCCATATGGTCTGGATGAATTCGTTATGGTTATGATCCCCGGTGAGGATACGGAGAAATCCGTGCAGCTGAGGGATAACATGGCCGACGCCATGAGCGAAGCGCTGGGCGTAAAAGTCACCACCTACCGGGCCACCGACTACAGCGCCGCCGTCGAGGCCATGCGCACCGGCAATGCGCAGCTGGCCTACTTAGGTCCCTTCTCTTATATCACCGCCACCGAGCGGGCCGGCGCCGAGGCCGTAGCCGTTCAGGGTGTAAAGGGCACGGACGGCGGCTATCAGTCTTATATCGTCGTGTCCGCTGACAGCGATATTGAGACCTTGGCCGATCTGCAGGGGAAAACCTTCGCCTTTGTGGATCCTGAATCCGCCTCCGGCAACGTGGTGCCCTGCAACGAGATTCTCAACGCCGTACCCGAACTGGGCCTAACCTTCGATGACCTGCATACCGACGGCAAATTTTTTAAGTCCGCCATGTTCGCTGGTTCCCATGCCGGCTCCATGCAGGCGGTTATCCAGGGCAATGTGGATGCCGCCGCAGTCTCTTCCTCTACCTATGAAAACCAGATTGAAGCGGGCAACGCTCAGGAGGGCGACCTGAAAATCATTCATAAATCCCCCACCATACCCGGTTCCCCCATCGCGATTCAGAAAGATCTACCTCAGGAGCTTAAGGACAAGGTCAAAGACTTCCTGCTTAGCTATGATAATCCCGAATATTTCGGAGACGAAGAAGGGAAAGAGCCGGAGCGGTTTATCGCCATCGAGGATAGCGCCTACGACTATATCCGCGAGCTGAAGGAAAAATATAACCTCTCCGACTGATAAGGAGCCATCCATGAAAAAAGTGCTGGAGCTGAAAAAGCTCAAGAAATACTACGGCCAAACCCGCGCGGTGGAAGATGTCAGCTTCGACGTGGCCGCGGGGGAGGTGGTCGTCATCATCGGCCCCTCGGGCGCCGGGAAATCCACGGTGCTGCGCTGTATCAACCGCATGATCGATCCCACGTCCGGCAGCATCCTTTTTGAAGGCGCTGAAATGGCCGCCCTCAAAAAGGAGCGGGATCTCAAGGCGGCGCGCCGCCGCATCGGCATGATCTTCCAATCCTTTAATTTGGTCTATCGGCTTTCCGTCTTTCAAAACGTGCTGCATGGGCGTCTGGGCTATATGTCCACCATGGACGCCGTCATGGGCTGCTACAGCGAGGAAGATAAACGCAAGGCCCTGGATATCCTCAAGATGATCGGTTTGGAGGAAATGGTATACAAAAAGGCTGGAGAGCTTTCCGGCGGGCAGAAGCAGCGGGTGGGCATCGCCCGGGCGCTGATGCAGGATCCGGCGCTGCTTCTGTGCGATGAACCCATCGCCTCCTTGGATCCCAGCTCTTCCAAGATCATCATGGATCAGATTCACCAAATGGCCAAGACCCGCAACATCGCCTGCATTGTGAACCTCCATCAGGTGGATGTGGCGATGGCCTATGCCGACCGTATCGTGGGGATCCATCAGGGCCGGGTCGTCTTTGACGATACGCCCGATAAGCTCACTACCGCCATGATCGAAACCATCTACGACACGCCCATTGAGCAGCTGACCGTGGGCTTAGAGGAGGGGGTTGCCGCCCATGCGTAACGGCGCCAAAATCGCCCTGGTCCCTAAAAAGCAACGGCGCATCGCCCTTGCCGCTTTCGGCGTCATCGCAGCGCTCTTTGTGGCCGCCAGCCTCCAAACCCAGTATCAGCCTTTTGAATTCCTGGTTAGCATGGAAAACTTCTGGCTTTTCATCTTCGAGGATCTATTGCCGCCTAAAATCGCCGACTGGGGCACCATCCTGGAAGGTGTGGTGCAGACCATCTCCATGGCGATCTCTGCCAGCCTAATCGCCGCCATCCTGTCGCTGGGCCTGGCCTTTCTGGGCGCCAGCACCACCTCGCCCTGGAAGCCTCTGAAAAAGCTCATCCGCCTGCTGGCTTCGCTGGGGCGTAACATACCCAGCATGATCTGGACCTTCCTCTTGATCATGGCCTTTGGCATCGGCACGGTGGTCGGCGTGCTGGCACTGCTCATCACCACCTGCGGCTTCCTAACCCGATCCTTCATTGAGATTATCGACGAGGTGGGCGGCGAGAGCCTGGAAGCCATGGAGGCGGTGGGCGCCGGCCGCCTCACCACCATTACCCAAGTGATCATTCCCGCTTCGCTGCCGGGCTTCATTTCCTGGCTGCTCTATTCGCTGGAGGTCAACATCCGCTCTTCCACGCTGGTGGGCGCGGTGGGCGGCGGCGGCATCGGGCTGATCATGATGGGTTATATCAAGCAGTTCCGGTACCACTCGGCCATGGGCGTCATCCTGCTGGTTGCCGCAATCGTAATTCTGGTGGATATGCTGACGAATTTCCTTAGAAAGAAGGTGCTTGCATGACGGAGCGCATCGATGCCCTGCAAACGGGCCTTCCAGAGCGACCCGCCGAATCGCCCCAAACCCTTCTCCGCGACCGCCGGGGCCGCATCCGCGTGAAGGATCCGGCTCGGGACCGGGTGGTAAAGTGGTTCCTGATTCTTTTCCTGGCGGCCGGCATTGCCGCCCTGATTTTGATGAACGTAGACTGGCTCCAATTCCTGGAGGGAATCTCCCGCATCCCAGAGGCCGTAAGCAAGCTGGCCAAGCTTGATTTCAGCCAGCTGAGCATTACCTTTACCTCGCTGTTAGAATCCATCGGCGTTGCGGTGCTCTCCACCGTATATAGCATGATCGGCGGCATGGTGCTGGCGGTGCTGCTGGCGAAAAACTTGACGCCCCTGCGCTGGCTCTCCACCGTCCTATCGGCCATTCTCACCTTTCTGCGGGCCATCCCTTCCATCATTTGGGTGCTGCTGGTGCTGGTCTGCATAGGTTTCGGTCCTTCGGCGGGCATTATCGGCATCTGCATCTTCAGCACCTCCTTTTTTGCCCGCTCCTTTGCTCAGTGCTTTGAGGAGGTCCCCGAAGAAACGCTGGAAGCCCTGCGGGCTATGGGGGCGGGTCGCGTTAAAATCTTCTTCGGCGCGGTGCTGCCTTCCGCCTTCACCGGTATCCTTGCCTGGACCTCCATCAGCTTTGAGAGCAACTTCGAGGCCTCCTCGGTGCTGGGCACCGTGGGCGCCGGCGGAATCGGCTACGTTATCTCCAACTGCATGACCCGGTACGCCTATGGTCAAGCCATTGTAGCCATCGCCATGGTGCTGGCCTTCACCTATATGATGGAGCTGGCCTTCACCGCATTCAAGGAAAAGAAAGGTAGGATCTAACATGACAGACTGCCAAACCCTAACGCCCCGCCGCCTTTCCGGCATCCTGGGGCGGGCGTCCGGCGATACGCTGCGCCGGCTGGCCGCTCCTTTGATGGAAAAATATCCCGTCACCGTGATACGCCGGCCGAAAAAAACGCTGGTCATGATCCGCATGAAAGAAACGGTAGCCAAGGCCGACTTTTACCTGGGCGAAATGTTGGCCAGCGAGGCCCTCGTGGAGCTGGAAGGACAAAAGGGATTCGCGCTGATCGCCGGAGACGATATGGACAAGGTGCTCCATGCCGCCGTGCTGGACGCCGCGCTGAAGACCGCCCTGCAGGAGCGGGCCGGCATCCTGTCCGCCCTTCTGGAGGAAGAACAGGCAATCCGCCGCCGCACGGAACTTGAGATACAAAAACACGCGCCGTCTAGGGTGCAATTCAATACGCTAGATGTGGAATATTAGCCAGAATAGGGGGAATTTCCAATATGATTACTGAAGCCCGGTTCGATCCGGTGTTCGATTGCCAGCAGGTATTCAAGGCGCTGATGAACGCGCTGGCCAGGCCCGGCGTCGTCGCCAGCATCCGTCCCAGCATCGAAAAGCTGCCGGCGGAGCATGCGCCTTTGGTGGCGTCAGGCCTGACGCTCCTGGATAACTGGCGTAAATTCGCCGTATTCGGCTGCGACGCGCTGGCCAGGCAGCTGCGGGAGCTGACCTATGGGGTCCCCGCTCCCCTGGAGGAAGCGGATTACATTTTCATACCCTTATCGTGCAGCGCCGCCTTCCGCGAGGTGCTCTCCCGGGCTAAGCCCGGCACGCTGCCGGAACCCCATAAAAGCGCCACGGTTTTCATCATGCTGGAGCGCCTGACCGGCGGGCAACCTGCCTGGCTGCGGGGGCCTGGCGTGGACGGCAGCCTGGAGATTTCCCTTCCCGAAGAAGGCCAGGCTTGGCTCCGCGCCCGGCAGGAGATGGCCTTTGAATTCCCCTGCGGGATTGATCTTATCTTCCTGACGCCCCAGGGAGACGTCCTGGGCGCGCCCCGAAAGATTACGATGGGAGGGAATGACGAATGGGTTATGTCGCGGTAACCGGCGGCCAGGAGGCCATCGATGCCTCCATTGAGCTGCTCAAGGAATATCGCTCAGGCGGCGACGCGCCGGTGGAGATTGCAGTCCTGCGCAACCGCATGGGGCTGCTGATCGATCGAATCATGTCCGAGGCAGGGCTTTATGCGCCCGACTACGCCGCCCTGGCGCTCAAGCAGTGCGAGGGAAGCCCGGAAGAAGCCGTCTTTCTGCTGCGGGCCTACCGCAGCACGCTGCCCCGGAACTATACCTCCCACACCGTGCGTGGCGACGATATGCACATCCGCCGCCGCATCAGCTCCGCCTTTAAGGACATTCCCGGCGGGCAGATCTTGGGGCCCAGCTATGATTATGTCCACCGGCTGCTGAACTTTGATCTGATCCGGGAGGATGAAACCCAGCTTAAACGCTGGCGCAGCGATTTCGCAGAAAAGGCCGCCCAATCCGGCGCCGTATCCCTGGATGACCAGGCGCCCCGGGTGCTGGATCTGCTGCGGGAAGAGGGGTTGCTGGAGGTTGTCGAGGAAGACGTTTCCGAGCCTTGCGACGTTACCATGGAAAAGCTGCCCCTGCCCGCGCCCCGCAGCGCGATCCTGCAGACGTTAACCCGGGCTGATACCGGATTTATCTCCGGCCTGGCCTACAGCGACATCCGCGGATTTGGCATGTCGCACCCCACCATTGGCGAGCTGCGCTACGGCAGCCTGGAGATTGAGGTGGACTATCCGCTGGCAGAAGGCGAAAGCTGGTATGTGGGCGATATTTTCGTCACCGAGGTGGAGGGGCTCATGGGGACCCGCGCCGGCGGCGAGGGAATCGGCGTGGGCTATGGCTGCGTCATCGGGCGTAACGATACCAAGGCCATTGCCATGTCGGTGTTGGATCATGCCCTGACGCTCTCCATCGATAGCCCCACCAGCGATATGGAGTTTGTCCTGCTGCATGGGGACTGCCTGGAGATGAACGGCTTTATCTCCCACCTGAAGCTGCCTCATTATGTCACCTTCCAGTCCAAGCTCGACAGTCTGAGAATGCGGAAAAGGAGCCTTGAACAAAATGCAGACAAATAACGGTCAAGACTATAACTTTGCCTTTCTGGATGAGGGCTCCAAGCGGGAAATTCGCCGCGCCATCCTCCATGCCATTGCGATTGCCGGCTATCAGGTGCCCTTTGGCTCCCGGGAGCTGCCCATCGGCCGCGGTTGGGGCACCGGTGGGATCCAACTGACCATGTCGCTGATCGGGCCCCACGACCGGCTGAAGGTGATTGACCAGGGGAATGACGACAGCGTCAATGCGGTCAGCATCAAGCGCCTGCTCCAGGCCACCACCGGCGTGGAAACCACCACCGATACTGCCCAGGCGGATATCATTCAGTCCCGTCACCGTATTCCCGAGGAACCGCTGCGAGCCGACCAAGTATTGGTGCTGCAAGTGCCCACGCCTGAGCCGCTGCGCAGCGTAGACGCCCATGAAGAGGTGACCCGCCAGCTTCATGCCGATGCCGAATACACCGGGATTTGGGTTAACCTCTTCGAGCAACTGCTCACCCGGGGTTCCCCCTTCCGTGGGGCGGACCACCCAGTGACGGTGGACGGCCGCTATGTTATGAACCCCAGCCCCATCCCCCGTTACGATAACCCCAAGCTGCATGAAGCTCAATGCTTATACTTATTCGGGGCCGGCAGAGAAAAGAAAATCTATGCCGTACCGCCGCACACTTCGGTCGTCTCGCTGGCCTTCGACGACCATCCCTTCCGCCAGGAGGACATGAGCGGGCGCAAATGCCGCCTGTGCGGCGCGGAAAACGTCTATTTTGACGAGATATTCGATCCGCAGACCGGCGAGCGCTTCTATCAGTGCTCGGATACCGGCTACTGCCTCAAGCGGCGCAACGCCCAGCAGGACAATAAGGAGGAGTCCCATGGATAAAAGGACGCCCGTTATGGAGGGCAAGCATATCACCGTCCGCTTTGGCAACGGCTGCGACTATTGCCACGCCCATAAGGAGCTTGATAAGGGGCGCTGCCCCGTGTGCCATACCATCTGGGCGGTGCGCGATGTCAGCTTCCAGCTTTATCCCGGCGAGATCCTGGGGATCGTGGGCGAATCCGGTTCGGGCAAAAGCACCCTGCTCAAAACACTGTATTTCGACCAGCCCGCCACCTCCGGAGAGGCCTATCTATCGCTGTATCAGGACGGCCGCACCAATATCCTAAACGTCAGCAGCCAGCAGCGCCGCTACCTGCGAAACCACCTAATGGGTATGGTATACCAAAACCCCATGCTGGGGCTGCGGATGAAACTGTCTTCCGGCGCCAACGTGGCCGAAAAGCTGATTGCCGCCGGCAACCGCAACGCTGGTAGCATGATCGACCGCAGCATGGAGCTTCTCCGCCACGTGGAGATCCCTACCGAGCGGCTGCGCGATCAACCCCGGGTTTTCTCCGGAGGCATGCAGCAGCGCGTCCAAATTTCCAAAGCCATCGCCAATAACCCGCCCATCCTGCTGCTGGACGAGGTGACCACAGGTCTGGATCTAAGCGTACAGGCTAAGGTACTCGACCTGATCCGCTCCATCCAAAAGGAGCTGGGCATCGCCATGATGATTGTCAGCCATGATCTAGCCGTCATCCGCATGATGTCCGACCGTACCATGGTCATGCTGGGCGGCCGCGTGGTGGAGGAGGGGCTGACGGACCAGATTCTGGAAGATCCGCTGCACATCTACACCCAGACCCTGGTCAGCTCGCTTTTGTAGGAGGAAATCATGCAAGACACCGTCATTACAAACGCCGTCGTTGTCCTCCGGGACCGGGTGCTGGAAAACGCCTCCGTATACATTCGCAATCAGCTGATCCAGGAGGTTTCCCAGCAGCCGGGATTCGCCGCCCGGTATGCGGGCGCGCGCCTGGTGGATGCCGCCGGCGCTTACCTGATGCCAGGGTTTATCGATATCCATTCCGATAACATTGAAACGGTGATCCAGCCCCGGCCCCAAAGTATGATCGACTTTGAATTAGCCATGCGTGAGCAGGAAAAGCAGCTGGTTGCCCAGGGGATTACCACCATGTACCATTCCCTTACCATCATGGACGTAGGCCGCGGTGGCGGAGAAAACGCCGTCCGGCGCAATCAGCTGCGCAGTCCCGATAACCTAAAGCGGCTGATCGGGCTAATCCGGACCTTTCACGAAGGCGACCATATTATCCGCCACCGATTCCACTGCCGCTATGAGATCACCAATACGGATGGGTATCCCATGCTGCTGGATTTTATCCGCCACCGGGATATGCAGCTGCTCTCTTTTATGGACCATACTCCGGGTCAAGGGCAATACCGGGATCTAGAATTTTTCAAGCACCATGTGATGCTGGGCCAGCAAAGCGACGCTGAAAAGGAAGCGATCCTGGCCGAGCGTATGGGCCGGACCAAGCTCACCGCCGAGCAGCTCTCAGCCGCCGCCGACATGGCGTTTGAGGCCGGCATTCCCATCGCCTCCCATGACGACGACAGCCCGGCTAAGCTGGACTATGTAACCCAATCCCTGCACGCCCGAATCTGCGAGTTCCCGGTGGAGCTATCGGTAGCCCGGCGCGCCCGGCAGCTGGGGATGCAGGTGGTCGTTGGGGCTACCAATGTGCTGATGGGCCGTTCCCACTCGAATAATCTCTCGGCCCTGGAGGCGGTGCAGGCTGGCTGCGCCGATATCCTGGTGTCCGATTATTTTCCCGCCGCGATCCTTCACGCCGTGTTTCAGCTAAAGGAGCGGGGGCTGCTGACCCTGCCCGAGGCGGTCAATATGGCGACCTACAACCCGGCCCGGGCCGTCATGGTCGAAGACCGGCTAGGCTCCATCGAGCCCGGCAAGTGCGCCGACCTTCTTCTCGTCAGCAAAAAGGGACCTATCCCCGTCATTCTTTCCGCCTTTATCAATGGAGAAGAGGTCGCCACGCTGCATTACCGGAACGATTTTATTGGCGATAACGGGGTGCGCTATGATTGAGTCCCCAGGAGCTATGGCCGCTTTTGCCCGCAGCTTGGTGGCGGAATGCGGACAAAAGCTTCAAAAGATGCGGCAAAACGAAACCTTTCAAGTGCGCCAAAAGGCCGGCCACAGCGATATCGTCACCGACCATGACCTATGGGTGCAGCAATACCTCAGCCACCGCATCTCGAGGGCCTACCCGACCCATAGCATACTGGGCGAAGAGGGCGGCGGTTTTCAGGGGCATTCGGACTACGCTTGGGTGATTGATCCCATCGACGGCACGACCAACTACCTGCATTACGGCCGAGGATACGCCATCTCCGTGGCCCTTATGCGGCAGGGCACGCCCGTCTATGGCCTGGTGCTGGATGTGGCCTCGGGCACGCTCCACGAAGGCAGTCCCAGCCCCTCCGTGTCCGCCGGGGCTGAAGCCCCGGAAGATGGGATTCTGCACATGGGGTATAAAACCATGCAGCGCTTTGCCGAAATGGGCGCCGATCCCTATGCCCTGGCCGCGCGGTTCCAAGGCGTGCGGTATATGGGCTGCGCTTCGCTGGAGCTATGCGCAATCGCCCAGGAGCGCTGCGGCTTTTATGTCAGCACCCATCTCAAGCTGTGGGATTTTGCCGCGGCGGCCTCCATCCTGTCCAGCCAGGGCTGCCGTTTGGCTGCCGCCCAGATCAAAGACGGCCAATATTTCGTCTGCGCCTTCCGCTCCCCCGCCTTGTATCGCCAATGTGAGCCCTACTTTCCTCCGCTGGCGCGCCAAGCCCTCAACCAAACAGGAGGTCCTTTTCATGCTACAGATTGATAATCTTTCCAAGAAATTTATTATGCATATTCGCAGCGACGCCCAGATCCAGGGCTTTGACAGCATCAGCTTCCAGGCCCATGCCGGCGAGCTGGTGGCGATCACCGGGCCCAGCGGCTCCGGCAAGTCCTCTTTGCTTAAATGCATCTACCGCACCTATACGCCCACCGGTGGGCACGCCTACTACTGCTGCCAAGATGGAACTACGGTGGACTTGGCGGTGGCCGAGCCTTGGGAAATTATTGGCTTGCGCAGCCGGGAAATCGGTTATGTATCCCAATTTTTCAGCGTGATCCCCAGAGTATCGGCCATCGATATTCTCACGCAGACCCAGACGGCCCGAGGCGTTCCCGCGCGCACCGCGCGGGAACGGGCCGCCGATTACCTGGAAAAGGTGGGCATTGCTCCACAGCTGTGGGACATGTATCCCGCAACCTTCAGCGGCGGAGAAAAGCAGCGCCTGAACATCGCCAACGCGCTGATCACCAAACCCCGCCTGCTCCTGCTGGATGAGCCCACCGCCTCCTTGGACCCCCGCAGCAAGGAATGGGTCATGCGTATGATCCTGGATCTGAAAAAGGAGGGCGCTGCCATGGTAGGCGTGTTCCATGATGAAATCGCCATCCAGACGCTGGCCGACTGGCGCTATGAAATGCGCGAGCGCAAGATGGTACCCATCGATTACCGTATGGAATATGCGGCCGAAGAGCTCGCGGCCTACGCCTAGGGCGGGGGGATCGTCATGTATGACCTTCATGTCCACTCCCACTGGTCCGACGGCGAATACGCTCCCCTGGATCTGGTGCGCCAGGCCCGGCAAGCCGGGCTCTCCGGTTTGGCGCTGGCCGACCACGATACGCTCCAGGGCCTGCCCGAACTGGAAGCGGCGGGCCGCGCCTGCGGCCTATCCGTCTTTGGATCCGTGGAAATCAGCTGCGCGCAGGCCGACGGGCGCCCACTTCACCTGCTGGCCTATCAGCTCCCTGAGTCGGGCCGGACGGCGGTGGAAAACTTCTGCCGCCCGATCCGCCAGGCCCGCAACGAGGCCATAGCCCGAAGCGTCGCGCAGCTGGCCCAGGCTGGATATCCGGTATCGATGGAGGCGGTGCGCCGTTTTGCCGGGCCTGGCGGCGATCTGTGCAAACAATACATTATGCAAGCGCTGATCGATTCCGGCTGCGGCGACAGCCTTTATGGGGCGCTTTACCGCCGGCTGTTCAAGCGTGGGCCCAAGGGCGAGCCCCCCGTCGCCCCCCTGCTTTTTCCCGCAGCCGATCCGATCGAGGCGGTCCGCTGCATCACGTCTGCCGGCGGCAAGGCGGTGCTGGCCCATCCCGCTCAATACGACAGTTTTGATGCGCTTCCCGCCTTGATCCGAGCCGGTCTCTGGGGCATTGAAGCCTATCATCCCAAACACCGTCCTGAGGATGTGGAGCGCAGCCTTCAACTGGCTTACGCTTATGGTCTGGGCATTACTGGAGGCTCGGATTTCCACGGCCGGTTCGGCGAAGGTGAAACGCTGGGCGCCTGCGGGGTGATGGATAACCCCTTTGCCTAGCAATTCATGCTTCATGCAAAGGCCGCGACGCTTTTCGCGTCGCGGCCTGTTTTAAATTCGAGCCCTATGAGAGCGTGCTTATACGGTCAATACGCTTTCACAGCAACGATAGTCGGTATCAATGTTATGAGCGATCACACGCGCCCGTAGGCTGCGGGTGCCGCACATGGATTGCGGCTCGCCGCCAGATACATCCAGATCATCAGGCAGGACGAATCGGATGCATTTGACCAACATATCGCGGCAGGTGGGATAGCTATGCGCGGGCAGGGTCATGGTCTTCATACCGCGCTGATGCTCCAGCCCGTTCTCGTCAACCTCGGTCAGGATAACCGCCAGCGCGACGCGCTTGCCGGGGCATACGTTCTTCACCGTCACATCCATCTCTACGATGCGGCCCGTTGATTCCAGATAGGTGTCGCCCAGATCCGCTTCAACCAGGTCTTGGCATCCTTCGGCGTCCACGGAAGTCGGGATAGGGCAGGGCTCGGGATGCACCACCACGTCGCACTCGACCGAAACGGTGGGATCCGGGAAAATAACCTGGTTGCCCTCAGCATCGGAATAGTCGATGGACTCATTGACCTTTTTCGTGCCAGACGTTTGGGCCATGTGGCGGATAAAGAACTCCAGCACTGCGCTTTCGCTGCCCGTCACGCCCAGCTCAGGGATGGTCCATTTCAGTGTGGTAGCGTTCACCATCATGGCGCTGCCGTAATTGGGCGAGAGCACGCTTGTGATGGCGAAGTCCGAGTTTATTATCTCATCGATCACGATGTCGGTGGCGCCGGTCTTGGAGATATTGGCCGCCAGCTCGGCAAACAGCGCCTCCAGTTCAGCCTCGTCAGGTGTAACGGCCACATGCGCCGCGCTGGGAGCCGTAGCCCACTCATTGAGCGTGTTGACATCCACGCCGTCCGATCCAATAAGGCCGATGCAGTAAATGATAATCCCCTGGCTGCGAGCCTGGGCGGCTACCGGCGCAGGCGGCGCGCCGGCCGTAGTGTTTCCATCGGTGAACATGACGATCACCTTTTGGTTGCTGGAAGCGGGATCAAAGAGCTGGATTGCCTTGGTAAAGGCGTCCGCATGGTTGGTGCTGCCAACGGCAACCAGCGAATCCACCGCATTTTTCAGCGTATCCACAGAGGTGATCAGCTGCGTATCAGCCGTAGCCGTGCTGGAAAAGCTCACAATGCCGATGTGGCTGCCCGAGCCAATCTGTCCGTTCGTACCGCCGGTGGACTGAGCGATAATATCGATGAAGGTTTTCGCGCCGGTCTTCATATTGGCTAAGGGGCTGCCGGTCATGCTGCCGGAGCGGTCCAGTACCAGGGCGATATCCGTGGGATTGGTAATAATATCCGGCGCTGCCGTCAGAGCCAGCGTCACGCGCAGGGACCCGTCGCAGTCAATCCGGTTTTGATCGATAATTTTGTTTGAATTCGTGATACCCATTGGGTTTCCTCCTCAGGACTGACCCCGCTATACCCTATGTCCACCATCGCAGCGGCGTGCTCAGATGAATAAAAAAAGCAGGTTGGATCTTCCGTGCTCCAACCTGCCGAGGTTCGCCGGTTCAGGATAAGAAGTTCGCCTCTATATCGCCGGCCGAGACGCGCGCCTGGATGCCATAGGGCGCTTGGGCGTCCTGCCCGCCTTGATCCGCTCCGCCGTTTACGCGCGCCTCGCCCATGTCGCAGGAAAGATCCAGATGGTACTGGTCCCTGGGCAGAGACGAACGAATCGTCAGATCGCCCATATCCAGGGCAAAGCTGTTATTGCCGGTCAGCTTGCCCTCCACTACACAGCTGCCGCAATCCCCTTGATAGGTCACATTGCCAATTTCCCCGCCTGTGAAGGTAAAATCGCCCAAATTCAGCGTAAGATGGGACTGGCCAATCGTACCGTTCGCCGTCAGGCTGCCACAGGCAAGCGTCCCTGTCAGGCTGTCCAGGCTGCAGTCTTTCATCTGCACATCCCCTAAGCTTACATTCATTTGTAGCATCTCCGCCTGGGCCGCTAAGGTGAGGTCTCCGCAGGAGAGGGTGAAAGACAGCGCATTGGCTCGTCCTTTGTATACGACATTCCCCTGGGCCGAGGTTATTGCAAGCGATTCAGCATCCACGCCGGTAAGGGTAGCATCGCCGCAGGCAAGGGAAAGATCCACCGTCCCCAGCGGCCTGGAGGCGTCATAGTAGACCCGAATATAGGGATCCTGGCCGGATGGAAAAAATCCCAGGTTGATCCGGAATCCGCTTCGCCCCTGTTGGCTTAAGATAAGCCTTTCCCCCTGGTGCTGAGCGCTGGGAATCGCTGCCTCTTCCTCTACCCGATATGCCACGGCATAGTGATCGGAGGGAATCAGCTCGATATCGGCCGTATTCGCGGTCAAAGTTAGATCCGTAAAGGGTCCAATCTCCAGCTCACCTTCCACAGCTGTCCGGCTGCCGGCTACCTGGATTCCCTCCGGACCGAAATCCAGATAAGGGCTTGCGCCCAACGCCATGCCCGTTCCCGCTAAGACCAAGCCCAGCAAAGTTACGCCCAGCAGCGTCCATAGTGCGATTTTCTTTCCGTGTTTCATCGCCGTTTCCTCCTCATGGCGTCCGTCATATGGATCAGGCCCCGGACACTGGCCTGCGATAAGGCCACGCTACCCATAAGCCCAAGGCCGCCCAGGCCCGCCAAAACGAGCCCCGCTCCAGCGCAGAACAAGCCGGTGGGCCCATGAACCGGGGCCACGACCACGCCGGCTACCAGCACGGCGACCCCCGCCAAGGCCACAGCGAAAAAGGCGGCAAAAAGGCTAATTATCACGGCCAGAACAACCAACACCAAGGCCAAAATCACACAAAAAGCCGCTGCCGCCAAGGGGAGGCCAATGGGTGCGGCCAGCAGCGCTAGAAGCACCGTCCATAGCGTTTTCAGTCCATGCCCGGGTTTCTCCTTCGGCTGATCCTCCACCGATTTGACTGCCCAATCTGCCTTAAGCTGAGCCGCGATCTGAGCGGGCGCCCCTAAGCGCTCTACCGCCTCCGGTTCCTGGTCGGGGCCTGCATCGGCAAAGTACTCCTCATAATACCCAACGCAACGATCGATTTCCTCCTGGGGCAGCCCCCGGAGCTGACGGCGTAACTCATCCAGGTATTGGGCGCTGTTCATGGCTTTCCTCCTCAAGCAAAACGTGATCAATCTGCCGGCTGAACTGAATCCATTCCTGCCGAATCGCCTGGCACCGCTCCAGCCCCTTCGGCGTAATGCGGTAATACCGGCGGTTACGCCCCTGAAAGCTCTGGTCATAAGAGGATAGGCATCCCTCCCGTTCCAGCCGCCGGAGCACTGGATAGAGCGTTGATTCGCTTAGTTCCATGGCCTGTCGGACCCGCTGGGTCAGCACATATCCATACGCGTCTCCTCGCGAGAGAGCCGCCAGCACGCAGCCCTCCAGCAGCGCCGCGCCCACCTGAAATCCCATGGGCATCCTCCTTCACCATTTTGGTTCGACCAATATTATATTTTATATAATATGATATGTCAATCAATATTGCATCTCCAAAAGAAATAACAAGCGCGCCGCAGCAAACTGCGGCGCGCAGAAGGAAGCCGGATGGCGGGCCTGCGGCATCTCAACACGGCATTTGTGGAGTAGCACGGATCCGCCTTAAACGGCGATCATTTTATCGGGAAACGTTCAAGGCCCTGGGAAAGCCGGTACCGATTATCTTTCCATAGGCGGCACATACGCCAACGGCCGATCCTCCATCCGGACGCAAGGGGCATATCAACCGGTCCGCTTGCGCACCTCCATGCAGCAAAGCGCAGCGGCTATATCGGCCCCAGCTCCGCACCGTATCAACACCTTGTGACCGCGCCCTCCCCACGGCCTGCACAGCACGCTTTTGAACCGGCCGACCCGGCAAAGGAAGCCGCCGATAAAATGATCTCGAACGCTTGCGCTGCTCCGTCGTTAAGCCTATCGGCCCAGAAGCAGCCATGGAAAATGCGGATACAACCGGCAGAGCGAGCTAAACAGGCCGGTGGCCTAAGCAGCAAAAATCCTATCGTGCTTATTGCAAGGCAATCGGCGATGACCAAGCGGTCCTCCCCTGCTCATCTTCCGCTTCAACGCGGATATAGCTGGCATCTGCCGGTATCGGAAACTCCAGCGCTGTAATCCCCTCCCCGGTCCGCTGACAGCTCATCCAAGAGTCGGAAATCAACCGGACACAGGCAACGGGCGTAGTTTCAACATAGACAACGCTGTCATGGACTGCCACAGATAGCCATGGGCCCTGAGTGGCCAGAAACTTACCTTGCCGCAGCGCCTCCATCACATCCTGGTAACACAGGGAGGCTGCATTCAATAAGATATAACTTTTCAGTTGCTCGCCTTGATAATCGTGCGGATCATCGGTGGCAATCGCCGGCAATAGCTTGCCTCCGAATGCCAGCTCATCCAGCACCGGGCCTGAATAGGGGAGTGTAAAGTGAGGGGCCATACCCGTAAAAGTATTGTATATTTCGATACCTGACAGTCCCTCAATGGGCAGGATATCTTCCGCCCGGTTGCGCAGCCAAGCAGGATGATTATAAAAGGCCAACCCGCCCGCTTTCAAGATCGCGTCTACGATCATTTGCCCGTCCCAACCGGCATTTTGTTCCACCTGTGGCGGCAGGGTGAATCCAATACCATTGATATCATAACGGATGTCCCGCTGCCGCTTATAATACTGTTCCCGGCGCACGGCGTCATACTCACAGCCTGCAAGCAGTAAAAAATCCGAGTCTTCCACCGTTTCAGAGGGGATCCAGTGATCGGTCACAGCCAGAAAATCATATCCTGCCTGCCGGTACATCTTCACTACCTCGTCAAAGGCAAGGGCACCGTCAGATAAGGTGCTATGAGCATGTAAGTTGCCCTTATACCATCGTCCTCCTTTTGGATCTATATACATAGGTCCCCCTCCTTCTCTACTTTTCCAGCGTCATGGTGTCAAATAGCTGCCCCTGGTCGTTGACCGCTTGAAATTCCATATGGGTAGGCGTCATGCTGATATGCAGGTAATGGGGTGTGGCAGCGCTGCGGGCGGTGTGCCACGCCTTCTTATGGTCGAACCAGGAGGGTTTAGCGCCGGCCCCACCGGCCACGATATACCGCACGCCATGGTTAAAGTCCAGCTTATCCGCAGTAATGGGGTGGCTTCGCTCATAAACGATGGCATGGGAGCAAATCACGAGATCCACGCCATAGCGCTCGAAGAGCCTGCATAACGGGCGAAGCGACGGCGCTTCCCACGTGCCGGAAAAGTAAGGCGGATAGTGCATAAACACCACCTTCCAAGCCGCCTGACTTGCGGCAAGATCTCGGGCCAAAAAATCATACTGCGCTTGTCCGGGCTTCAGCGGTTCGTTGGGTTCGATCACAAGGTCGCCGTCGGGCGTGGGGTTGTGGGTCGATAGCTTTGGCGTATCCAAGGCGACAAAATGTGCGCAGCCATAATCGAAGGCATAGTATCCCTGCTCCGGCGTGGCCAGATACCGGCGCATGAGATCGCTGTCCTCCTCATGGTTGCCGGCGCAGTGATAAAAGGGCGTATGGCAAATCAGTTCGCGAAAAGGGGTGAAAAGATATTCATCCCAATCCCGCGCCCGACGGCCGTCCAGCACCATGTCTCCGGGGAAAAAGATGAAATCAGGCCGCTCGCCGGCTATGTTTTCCACCAGGCCCTGCCGCAGCCGGGGCGCGCTCTTTGCTCCCCCGGTTTCGCTGGTTACACAAAAGCTTACCGGCGACCCGGGCAGGGGCGCAGTACGGAAATCGCTCTCAAAGAATGGCGTTTGGGGCCAGCGTTCATCGGGCAGCACGCGGTATACATAATCGGCGCCGCTTTCAAGGCCCGTCAGGGTCACGCGATGTACGGTGCCGGGCTCTCCCGTAAAGACTTTGGCCTCGCCCTGAGGCCGGTAAACCGCCTCGCCGCAGTGGGGCCGTTGCGCGCGATATACCTCGACCACTGAGCGGCAGGGCGTTTCGGTTTCCCACATCACCGTCATGGAATCCGGTAATGGCAACTGCAGATAAGGATCCTTGCAAAAATCGTTCATCTTATCCTTCCTTTTCACATACGGTCCCTGTTCAATCCCGCCGGCTTTCCTCCAGCGCGATCAGCTCCGCCATATTCTCAAAAACACGGTCATAGGCCTGCGGCCGCTCCATCGCCTCCCGATGGGAAACCGCGCCCGTCAGCATCAGGTAAGCCCGAAAGCCGCAAGCTCTGGCAAAGGCCATATCCGTATCCAGCCGATCGCCCACCACCCGAATCTGCTCAGGTCGGCAACCAAAAAGCGCGGGATAGACCTTTTTCATCGCAGCGGACGGCTTCCCTGCCATGACCGGCTCTACGCCAGAGCAGGCAGCGATGGTTTCCACAATAAATCCCGTATGAGGCACCAGCCCCCGTTCGCTGGGGATTTGGTCGTCCGGGTTCGTGGCGATAAAGCGCGCGCCTTCCCGGATCTGGCAGCTGGCGTCCTGAATCTCTCCGGCAGTAATGGAGCGCGCAAAGGACACCAGCACGCAATCCGGCCGCTCTTTATCCAGAATAAACCCCTTTTGAGCTACAAGACCCTTCAGGTATTCATCCCCCAGCACGCTCACCCGCCGTATCGGCTCTCGCCCAGCCATATCCTGCAGGCAATCCACCGCCAGCATGGCCGCCGTCACCACCGTACCCGGCTGGGCCGGAATCCCCATCGCTTCCAGGCGGCGCTCGATATCCGCAGGGTGATTCTCCGGCGCGTTGGTTACAAAGCGGTAGGGAACCTGCCGCCGGTTAAGCAGGCCGATAAAATCCGCGGCATGGGGCAGCGGATTTCGGCCGCAATACACCGTACCGTCCAGGTCGATCAGATAAGGCATGCGGTTGAATCCTCCTTCAAAGGATACGGATTGGTCCATGCCGACCGCCCTTGGCTGTCGACGATCTCAAAGCGTGCAAAAGGGCTGCCTTTGAGCTGCCTCAGGTCAAAGTAGGCCTCGGTCAGCAGGCCACCCCGGCCATAGGCCGCCAGGGGGCTGTGGCTGTCCAGCCCTTTGCAGAATATGCGGGCCGCTGGAGAGCAGCTTAGCCGCACCACGCCGCCCTCTTCCTCCAGGTCGTAAAGCGCCGGGCCGGTGGAGCAGTAATAACGCCCAGCGTCCAGTGCCTGGAATATGCTGTTGTAGGTGAGCTCCTCCGCATGGATCATGGTCCATCCCTGGAATCCGTCGAAGCATCCCGCCTCCAGTTCATCCACCCCGCCATGCACGTCGTCGGTAGCCAGGCATCCGATCATCCTGCCCGACTCCAGAATCTTCTGGTAAATCAGGCTGCTGTCGCCTTCCTGGGAAAGGTGGTCTGTGGTGCTATTATAGATTTCCATCGCCTGGTAGCCCGCCAGACCTAGGTATATGGCGGAATCGCCGCCGGACCAGGCCGGATGATTGAAATGCACCCGGTAACCCGCCTGGGAAAGGCCGGCGATCAGCCGATTCATCGCAGAGACATCCTCACGGGTATAGCTTTGCCCATAGACGGATAGCGGCGGCGTTTGACTGGGCTGCGGCACGGAAGCGATCACATTGAGATGGATATTGCCCGCCGGCCGCATCTCTCCCGCCGCGCACTGGCGTTCAAAGGTTATTTCAAATCCCGTCAAAGGCAAAAAGTCGGAAGTGGCCACCGACTGGATATGACGAATATAGGCATCGGGGCCGCCGCGGCGGGCAATTTCAATCAAGTGGTCGGTAAAGGCATAAACCGCGTAACCTTGAGCCCGATAGAGCTGCGCCGTCTGTTCCGGCGTTAAGCGTCCGTCGGAATACCGGGTGTGGCCGTGGAGATTCGCTTTGTAAAACCTTCCCCTTCGGGGAAAAGGCGAGCGCCGGCCGTCGTCCTGCGGGTCAAATAGCATGGGATCAGCACCTCTTGTCCTATCGCGTTTGGTAACACGATACCATATTTACCGGACGGATGAAACGATTTTACCATAATTTTTCATCGGCCCGGGCAGCCAAAAAAGAAAGCCGCCTGGCAAAAGCGGCTTTCAAAAAATGGAGGAGGTACGCAGGGAAATCGTCGGTTAGTTATAACTAATACTCTCGTCAAAAACCGAGCTGCCAAACGATTTCCCTGCAGCTCGGTTTTATTTTATCACATCGCATGCGCCCATGCAAGCGATTACATTTTGAATACGATACCGGCGGCCGCGCCAGCTAGAATGAAAACTACAGGATGAAGCTTCTTCCACTTCATCATGGCGGCAAAAAGCACGATAAAAAGCGCGATGGCCGGCAGGTTGAACAGGTCGAGCACCTGGCCGGAAGCCTCGAAGGCAGGAATGCGCAGCAGCGCCAATTTCATCACGCTGACGGCCGCGGCGGCAATCAGCCCTGTCACCGCCGGCCGCAGGCCTGAAAAGGCCGACTTTACCAAGGGATGCTCGTTGAACTTGGAAAGGAAACGGGCGATCAGCACGATCACGATGATGGATGGGGCCACCAGCGAACAGGTGGCCACAATGCTACCGAGCAGCCCAGCCGCCTGATAGCCGGCGTAGGTCGCCATATTAATGCCGATAGGGCCCGGCGTAGATTCGGAAATAGCGATCATATCCGCCAGCATTTGCTCGGTAAACCAGTCGTATTTCTGGCAGATATCGTTAAGGAAGGGCAATGTCGCCAGGCCGCCGCCTACAGCGAACAGGCCTGTTTTGAAGAATTCATAGAACAGCTGCAGGAAAATCATGCCTTTTGCCTCCCTCTGCTTGCCAGAATGCCGGTCAGCGCCGCGGCGACTACCACGATCACCGGCGATAGGTCGAAAAGCACCACTGCTAGGAAGGTTAGCGCCAGCAAAATCCAGCCCATGGCATTTTTTACTGACGATTTCAGCAGCTTGATGACCGCCTGCAGGATCAGCCCGCATACAGCCACCCGGATCCCGCTGAAAGCATGCTGAACCATGGCAATATGAGCAAAATTACTCAGCACCGCCGAAATAAGGCTGATGATGACGAAAGAGGGAAATACGACGCCCAGCGTGGCAATGATCGCGCCCAATACCCCCCGGCGGTTATACCCGATAAAGGTGGCGGTGTTGACCGCAATGATGCCCGGCGTACATTGGCCGATGGCAAAGTAATCCAGAAGCTGGTCCTGTGTCGTCCAGTGATGGCGCTCCACCACTTCCTTTTCCAGCATGGGCAGCATGGCGTATCCGCCGCCGAAGGTTAGCCCCCCGATGCGGCAGAAGGTCCAAAAAAGCGTCCAATACTCCTTCATGGCATGCTCCTTAAAGTTTCTTTGCTAATTATATCAGCCCCAATGCGATGGATCAAATCCTTACGAATGCAAAAAACGCAAAGATCGTATTATCATAATATTTCACAAAAATATCAAAAATACCTGTTGCATTCGTCAAATTCCCGGCATATAATGAAATCACAAAGGGAAGAGAAATCCTCCCCATCCTGAGAAAGGGGTGAGTCCAATGGGCCAGTAGCGGAATCTTGGGTGAAACCCGAGATGGATATTTTGAAGGGTGTTTATGTTCAACATGAAAAATCGTCATGGTATCCAGCTTCTGTTACTGTCGCTTGTTGCGGTACTCGGCAGCTAAGGTTGCGCATCAAGGAAGCCTCGGTAAAAGGTCGGTGGAGCTTGCGCGGAAGGGAAAAACCCGTGAAGCCCCCGGGGCAGCAGCCTGGTAAGCAGGCAGATCGTCACAGGCTGTGGACGGTGGCCGCAATCAGCCGCATCCATGGACCCACACATTGGTTCAAAAGACCTTCACCCAAGGAAAACTATTTCATATAAAGGGCTCCCTGCAGCGAGCGGGGAGCCTTTTTCGTATTTGGGCTTAGAACCATTTTTTCTTCTTAAAAAGCACCACGGTGACCGCGCAGACCGCCAGGCTCAGAAGGATCACCATAGGATATCCCAGATCCCACCGGCTTTCCGGCATCTTTAGGTTCATCCCATACCAGCCGACAATCAATGTCAGCGGAGAAAAAACGGCTGTAACCACGGTAAAGATCCGCATCAGGTTGTTGAGGTTGATATCCACCTGGGATTGGTACGCCTCCCGAACCTGAGAGACATAGTCCCGCAGGCTGTCGGCCGTATCCAGCAGGCGCTCTACACGGCGGGTCAGTATGCGGAACCGCTTAAGCTGGCGGCCGCTGATCAGGCCGTTCTCGTTCTCTTCCATGTCCTGGCATAGCCGAAGCAGCTGCACATAATACCGCTTTAAGGTCATCACCCGGTTTCGCAGGTCCACGATTTTGGCCAGGTAATCGGACTTAGCTCCCATCATCACCGACTCCTCCAGAAGCGCGAGCTCCTGCTCCATGGCTTCCAGGGAAAGGATATCTTGGCGCGTCAGCCGGTCAAAGAAGCGATAAAGCAGCCCCTCTAGCTCTTCCTCCGGCGCGTCAGCGGCATGATGCTGTTTGCGCATCGCCTCCAGCACCGGCAGGCGCTGGGCTACGATAACCATGAGCCGGGGCCGGTAAAGGATGCTGATACGGTGAAAACCTTGCCCCTGCCCAATGAGAGGCGGGATGGATATGGTCATAAAATCATATCCTTCATCGCTTTCAAACCGGGTGGCTCCGCCGCCCATGCAGTCCTGCGCCCGCTGGGGCGGCAGCCCAAAGGCCCGCCACACCCCTTCCACCGCCTCTGGCTCCACCATCAGCGCCAGCTTGAGTTCCGGTTCCCGCCTTAGGCGCATCGCCAGCGATTCCCCGTCTTTTTCCTGCACCCATTGGTAGATCAGCATCGTCAACCTCCCGCCACGCAAAAAGGCCCCCATGGGGCCTTTCGCCTTATTTTTATTGTATCGCCTGGATCCATTGGCGTAAAGGCGTTACGGCTGCTTTTTCACATAAACTACGCCAGAGGCGCCGGGTCCTGCATGGGTCCCCACCACCGAACCGATCAGCTGCAGCGGGATTTCACCCGTATCCATTTCTGCGGAAACCAGCTCACGCAGGCTCTGGGCCCCCTCAGGCGCATTGGAATGGCCGAAAACCATCGGATAGGAAGGATCTACCCCTTCCCTGGCCATCCGCTGCACGATCGTTTGGTGCGCCTTCCGAATTCCCCGCGCCGCGCCGGAGGAAACTACCAAGCCATCTTTCATGGTGATAAGCGGTTTGATGTTCAATGCCGTAGCAACCTTACCCCCCATGGTGGAAAGCCTGCCACCCTTAACCAGATAGCTAATATCATCTACCACGGCGGAAAGCACAATCCTGGGCTTGATTCGTTCCAGTTCCATGTAAATCTCTGCAGCCGGACGGCCTTGGTCGCGCAGGGATGCGGCGATGCGCACCAGCGTGCCAAGCGCAAAGGTCACCAGCCGTGAGTCCACAAGATAGATTCCCGGCTGATCGGCGGCTGCCAGGCGGGCCGATTGGAAGGTGCCGGAAAGTTCGCTGGAAATAAAGATACCGACCACTTCATCGCCATTAGCGGTCAGCCGATCAAACACGCGGCTGAATTCCATGGGCGTGATCTGGCTGGTATGGGGCAACACATCGCTTTGCGCCAGCTTTTCATAGAACTGCGCAGCGGTCAGTGTAACACCGTCAATGTATTCAGTCTCTCCAAAGATTACCCGCAAGGGGAGAACCTCTACCCCCAGCTGCGCTGCCTGCTCCAGCGATAGGTCGCTGGTCGAATCCGTAATAATTTTAACAGCCATGTTCTTGCTCCTGTTTCCCAGCCCGGCGCTGGAAGTATGCTTCAATGCTGCCGAGCATTTCAAGTAATCGTTCCAACTCCTCTTCAGATAGATGGCGGCTGATATCGTCTACCATGCCTTTATGGAAAGCTTGGTGGAGCCGGTCTGCCGCCAGCGCCTTGTCGGTGGGGAGCAAGCGCACAATCCGGCGATCCCGGGCATCCCTGCGCCGCCGCACATATCCCTTAAACTCCAGCCGGTTGACGCTGACGGTCAGCGTGCCCAGGGTGATCCCCAGCCGCTCGGCCAGCTCGCCCATGGTGCTCATGCCGCTAGCTGCGCATATCTGCTCGATGCAGTGGATCTCCCGCAGGGACAGATCCTTGGCCAGCGGTGCCAAGGCACGCTCTTCCTGCTGCAGCAGGCGGTTAAAAAGCCCTACCAGCTGCCGGTTAAGCCGCTCACGCTGATCCATATCCATCACATCCTTTGAAAGTCAAAGTATTCAGATTATAGCGCGTATGCCGGGTGCTGTCAAGGTATAGCGGCTCAAACCTTTACAGGCTCGGCGCCCCATGATATGCTGGTAAAAAATCCAGAGGAGTGAAGCTTTTATGATCTATCTGCTGTGCGGCAGGGTGGGCAGCGGGAAGAGCACCTTTGCCCGGCAGCGGCTGGCATGCCCCTGCTTGAGCTGCGACAAGCTTCTGCTGCGGCTTTTTCCACCCTATCTTGGAGAGAAGCATGGTGAGATCCAGGGGAAATGCATGGCCTATCTTATGGATTTAGCTGTGGATCTGGGCAAAAACGGCGTGGATGTGGCCTTGGACTTTGGATTTTGGACCCGCCAAGGGCGGAAAGAGGCAAAGGAATTTTTTGTCCGACGCGGCCTCGCTGCTTGCCTGTATTACTTCGACCTGCCCGAGCGCACGCGCCTCGAAAGGCTGCAGGCCCGCGACAAGGCCATTCGCGACGGCAAAGTAAAAGACAGCTACCGCATGGACGGCGGTATTCGGGAAATCCTGGACGCGCGTTTTGAGCCTCCGCTCCCCAGCGAGGTCGACGTTTGGATGATGAGTTAAGGAAAAGAGCCATGAAGCTTCACGGTCGGATTGCGGGCGATAAGCATGGTTTTCTCCTACTGGTGGAGCATCTTATTACACGAATCGGGCGGAATATCCGCTCTACCCGGATCGAGTTGATCCCTTCCCACCGGCTGCGTAAAAGCGGCATACGGCTGCTGTTTGGGCGCACCATGGGCAGATCCTGGTCAGCATGCGGCCCTGTCGGATCCCAAAAGTCCGGGCTTTCTTCCGTAGACGGATCCGGACGCGTCCGGCAGCGGCGGGCTTCTGCGATCTGTCATCAAGGCCGCGCCTGCCTTTTCCTGCGGCCGAGTTGGAAATGAAAATATCATAAACAAGAAAAAAGTCAGGTGAACCTGACTTTTTTCCATCCTGAGCCTGCTTTACAGGATATGCTGATTCAGCGCCTCGTCCTCCATGCACCTGGGGCATAAGCTGTTCACCGCCGCACAGGACGGGCACAGCCAATCGCCGCAATGAGCGCAGGCCTGCATGGAGCGGACATCCTCGCAGCGCCCGCACTGGGCGCAGGGTACCTGAGCCATGATATCGCCTCCTTTATGGAATGATATTATCATAGCCCATAATCGGCAGGGTATACCTCGCTACAGCTGCTGCTTTACACTTTCAAATTGGCAGGCGGCGTCAGAAATCATCTGGGGCGTAGCCGCTTTGATCGCATAATATCCTCGGGTCGACATGTTGGCATAGACGCCGTACTGATCCTGGGCCAGCTGGGAGAGCCCTTGCTCCACCATGGTGCGCATCTTGGGGCAGGAACTCTCCATCAGCGCTTTAGCGTAGAGGGTTATCATGTTCTTTTCGCCGTTAAGAAGATCCGTCAGCGCCTCGCGTTCCCCGATGGGATTTGTCTGTGAATACATGGTTTTCCTCCTTACTTATTGCTTTCCAGGAAGCTGTAGAGCGTGTCAAAGCGCTGCTTATGATGGCAGCTGAGCTGTTCGCACATGTTCTTCAGCTGCGCGTCGGTAAACATTTGGCTGTATTGGGTGCACTTTTTGCAAGCCAGCGCTTCCTGACGCATCATCTCCTCCAGATATTCCAGGTTCTTGGTGCTGACCGGCAGATCGTAAGGTACGTTGCTCATCTTTTTTCCCTCCTTCATTGGATTGACCGAAGTTAGTGTGTGATATAATGGAGAAAACATGCCTGAAAAGGACGGGAATTTATGGGAATCATTACCAAAATTGAATCATTGCCTCGGATAAAGCGGCGTGTTGCGGTTTATGTGGACGGCGAAAAGCAGGGCGTGGTCAGCGCAAGCCTTATCCGGGAAAAGGGGCTGGCCGAGGGCGCTTCCCTCTCAGAGGAGGATTGGCAGCGGCTGATAGAGGCCGAAATTGCTCCGGCCCTCGATTTGTCGCTATACTACCTCGGATTGAAATCCCGCACCCGCCATGAGATGGAAGCCTATCTGAAAAGGCGCCAATACGCACCTGAGGTGATTGCCGCCGTCATGGATAAGTTAAAGGATTACGGCTTTATCGACGACGAACAGCTTTCCCAGCGAGCAGTTGATACGCTAAGCCGGCAGCGCCTGGGCCGCGGCGCTATTGAGCGTAAGCTGCGCCAGCGCGGCGTCGATAAAGATCTGGCCCGCGAAGCGCTGAATGCCTATCAGCCGGAGGATGAAAACGAAAACGCCCGCGAACTGGCCCGCACGCTATGGGAACGATACCGGGAGGCGGAACCCCGCAAGCGATGGCAAAAGACGGCGGCGGCTTTGGCCCGGCGGGGCTTCTCCTGGGACAGCATTCAAAGCGCCCTGCAAAACCTCACCAGCGAGGAAACGTTCGATACCTGGTAGTGTATAGGATGGATATACGACATTTGCAAAACATTTATATGTGAGCATATCGTTCTAGATAAGGATCACGATCTTTCATCTATCGCGATCCTATGTCCCAACATGCGTATCCAATGGACGGCTTATGCGTTTTACAATTGTTAAAATATTCCTTGTTCGTGGCGATGCATGTCCTTCGGCAGCTTTAACAAATATTTCACTGGCCTGTGGTTTTCATTGCTCGCGTAATATTGTACAATATGATGGATCATTCATATCGGGAGGAAGGGTAGATGGCGATAGATTATACGCCGGCACGCTGGGATGCGCTGCGAGCGCGATACGCAGCATGGCGGTCGCGCGATGACGGAGCGCCGTTGTTGGGGTGGATATCTCTACGAGACCCAGGCAGGCCGAAGCCCAAGGCACCGCTTTTAAGTCAGGCCACTTGCACAGACTTTTCCTGGAGCGCCGATGAACTGGCCGATGCGATCAGCTATCATTTGGAGCAACAGCAATATGGAGGCGCGGCTTACCCTCGTTTTTCCATGGAGGCTTTCGGCCCGGGCGTGCTGGCTGCCTTCTGTGGCGCTGATATTGAGCTTTCGTCCACAAATAACGTATGGTTCAAGGCGCCCCGAAAGCCTATCGACCAAATCTCCATCCGCTTTGATGAGGACAACCGCTGGTTCCGGCGAGTTTACCGTATCTTTGAGTCCTGCGCCCGCCGCTTTGAGGGCAATGCTGTGCTGGGTATGACCGATCTGGGCGGCGTGGCGGATGTAGTCGCCACGTTTGTTGGAAGTCAGGAGCTGCTCTATGCGCTATATGATGACCCAGACGAAGTAAAACGGCTTATGCGGGAGGCCCATGAGGCTTGGTGGCAAGCGTATGGCCTGCTCAATGGCTGCTTGGCTGACGCTATGCCTGGTTACAGCGACTGGTTCGGTGTGTACTATCCCTCGCCCAGCGGCTATATCCTGCAAAGCGACTTCAGCTACATGATATCCCCCGCTATGTTCCGGGAATTCATCCAGCCAGAGCTGGCCGCCAGCGCCCAAAAGCTAACCTGGCCGCTCTACCACTGGGACGGCCCCGGCGAGCTCGTTCATTTTGACGCGCTGATGGAAATCGATCCCAAGCTTCAGGCCGTCCAGTGGGTGCCTGGCGACGGTCAACCGCCCCAGCAGGCGTGGCCAGAAGTACTTGGAAAGATCGGACGCGCCGGCCGAAAAATTCTGCTCTATGACGGTGGGCCTCAGGAAACGGAGACGGTATTCGGCTTGCCGGGCGTGCGTCCTGGGCAAGTATATCACAGCCCTTATTGGATTGACCCCGGTCAGATCAAGGAATATGATGCGTGGCTGGATCGATGGGGCGCGCGGTAGCCAGTTGCTATAGAAGGAGGTGGGGAATATGCGCAACTTGGAAGCGGTTCAGCAGGGATTAAAAATCGTACGCGACGCGCTGACCCCGCTGGTGGAACGGGTCCTGCGGGATGCCTACGGCGACGCCTGGTGGCAGCGCGGCGTGCTAGATGCCTTGACGCAGGATCAAAAGCCCATCAACGACCGGCCGGCCCAGGGGGATTCCGGCGATATCGACCTACAGCTGGCGCTGAAGCTGGTGCAGGTTTATCACTGGGAACTTTTCAGCGATGATTTAGACTGGGGCGGCCGGCAGCGAAGCTTGCTGGGGGCGGTGACCGCCGTACGCAATCAATACGAGGGACACGTAACGCCCAACCGGGAGGCCGAGCTTAACGATGCCAAGACCCGCGATCTGCTGGAAGGCATGGAGCTGTTCGTGAACCTTTTTGACCGCAAGGCAGGCGATCGGATCGGCAATCTCATTGAGATCCTCAAAATGCAGCAGCCTGAACCGGAACCATCCGATGAAGCGGAAACCATTATCTTGCGGCGTCCCATTCCCAACCAGACGGCGCCTCGCCCGCATAAGAGCGCGCCTGAAAGGGTCATTCGCCCGATAGCCGCCCGGCCCGAGCCTACGCTGAAAAATGGAGCAGGTGGACGCTCTATGCCCGTCCAAGCCCAGCCCCTATGGAAAAGGCAGCAGCAGGTGCGCTGGGGCGCTGCCGTGCGCACGGATCCACCGCCCGAAGAACCAGCTCCCCCGCCAGCGGCGGAAGTGGCTCGCCAGCCCGATACGCCGGCCACCTCTGCCAGGGCCACAGCCATGGGGCAAGTCAAGGAAGGCGATCCTTTGAAGCTGGTGCGCACCGCCACCATAGAAAGCCCGGTGGCCGCCCGCAAGCTTACGCCGGAGCCGCTGGAGGATTCGGTGAAGGTGCTCCCTCCACGCCCACCCAAACCCAAAGGAATTCCCAAATCGGAGAAAAAAAAGCGCCGGCCCGCAGCCGAAGAGCCGCTTCCGCCGGATCCGGAACCCTTCCTGAGCCGCTATCGTTCGCCTGGCGGCAAAAGCGCTCCCAGCCAGCGGCCGGATCCGGATCTATACATGCCGGCACGGGTACGAGAGCGCACGCCCAAGCGCCTGCGGCGCGAGCCCTACGAGGTAGATGTGCATACCGGCGAAAATCGCCGGGGCGAGCCGGTGCTACGGGTGGATCCGCCGCCTAAAGCCGCCCCTATCGAGGACCGTCCTTCTACCCGCCCCTCTCCTCGGCTTGTTATCCGGGTCGGCGCTATGGTGCTGCTCGGTATTGCCCTGGGCGTGGGACTGATCTTCCTAGACGGCTGGCTTTCTTCGTTGCTTGGCGGGTAAAAGCGGGTTTTAGGCGGCCTATATATGGTATTTTGCTCTATAGGGTGATATAATAAACTCATCAATACGCCGAGCCGGCGAAATTTTGCGAGGTAAGGGAAATGCAGTTTATTGTAGAATCCACCAAGGAACTATGGGCCAAAAAGGCCGCCGACATTGTCGAGGAAACGATTAAAGGCAGCGAGAAGCCCGTGCTTGTGCTGCCTACCGGTGGCACCCCGGTACCCATGTATGAGGAGCTGGTTCGCCGCTTCAAGGCTGGCAAGCTGAGCTTCAAGAATATGGTCAGTTACAACCTGGACGAATATGTCGGCATGGATTATGACCATCCGGAAAGCTATCACGGCTTTATGAAGCGCAACCTTTTTGCCCATGTGGACGCCCTGCCGGAAAACGTCCATGTGCCGGAAGGCCTGGCTCCCGATCCTGAGCAGGCGGCTGCCGACTACAACGCCGGCCTGGATAGCTGCGGCGGGATCGATCTCGCTGTGCTGGGTATCGGCCCCAACGGCCACATTGGCTTTAATGAGCCCGGCGCTGATCCTGAAGGCCGCACCCACGTGGAGAACCTGACCCAGGCCACCATCGACGCTAACGCCCGTTTCTTTGACGGTGACATGTCCAAGGTTCCTACCAAGGCACTAACCATGGGCATTAAAGATATCCTTTCGGCCAAAAAGATCCTGCTGCTGGCTACAGGCGCTGGCAAAGCGGGTATCGTAAAGAAGTCCTTCCAAGGTGAGGTAACCAATATGGTGCCCGCCTCCCTGCTGCAGAATCATCCCAACGTGGTGGTGCTCTTAGACGAGGCTGCAGCTGCGGATCTATAAACCCTATCAATCCAAAGAAGCTGGTAGATACCGGCTTCTTTTCTATCGGAGGCTATGATGGCGCAAGAGAAATCCTGTGGAATTCTGGTAATACGCAAGCAACAGCAACGGCGTGAGATCTTGCTTATTCAAAATCTCAAAGGTGGCCACTGGTCCTTCCCCAAAGGGCATATGGAACCGGGCGAAACCGAGCTGGATACGGCCCGACGGGAGGTGTGGGAAGAAACTGGGCTTCAGGTGGATCCATGCCCCGCCCTGCGCAGAACCATCGCCTATACGCTGCCCAATGGCAACGAAAAGACGGTGGTCTATTTTGGCGGACTGCTGAGTTCAGATCGGGCGGAGCCTCGCCCCCAGCAGGATGAAATTGCGGCTGTGCAATGGGTTCCGTTGAACGAGGCCGCTCCGCTACTGACCTATGAGAACGACCGCTCGCTTCTGGCGTCGCTACTTGAAGAGCTTCTCTTGCTATAACCTGATTGGCCGCCATCCTTTTCTCTTGTCATGAATCCCGCGCTGCATTTTGACTGGCGCGGGCTTTTTTCTTTGAAGTGATTCCGGATCTTCAGCCTTTACTTTTCCATCTAAAGATAATAATCCGCACGGGCATAGGGAAATTGGGGCTTGTCTACAGGGATTTCCACAAAACCGCATTTTCGGTAAAGGCGCAGCGCCTGCACGCATATATTGGTTGTTACAGACGATGACCCTTTTCTTGGCAACTTTTTGTTCTTCCTTCCTGGCCGATGCATGCTGTTAAGCCTGCGCCTCCCGCATCTTTGCCTGGATACTTACCCTTGGCGGCGAGTGTTCAATTTTCCATTCCCACGCATTCCAGGGCGCAGCCATTGCCTAATCTGTACCAATCTAACGGCCTAATACGCTCCGTCACGGCAAGATCCTGGGGTTCCCAGCGCAAACATTGCGAAGATCCACGCGCAGTTCATTTCAATGAAATCCATTTTATATCTAACTAAGATGATCGGAAATCCCCTTCATACCGGTTTCTCCTATTGATTCCGGCGATTTCAATCGGTTATCTATTGCTCCTATCAGGTATATGCATTCAGGCTCCGTTCCGCGCTCTTCCCTCTGCGCCTTGGATTTTGAGAATTTGCTCGGTAATGGCAGGCTCCCCTTTTCTCCTCTCAGGAAGGGCTGCGTTGATTGGACAGCCTCTTAAAGTATAAGTCCGCTTTGGAGCCGTCCTTTTGATGATACGGTTTAAATCGCCTTTATCCAGATTCATCCGCATGGTTATCTAGACAGCATTGAAACCTTCTTCGCTGTTCACTCGCGCAAACAGCATACCTGGCTTCCGTGGCCGAATAGGGAGATTCCAAATATCGCTCCCCTGAAGCGTCTACGGCAGATAAAACCGAGCATAAACGCAGGCCAAAGGACGGCCATATCATGCCTATTCCTAATGAATATTCCAGGCTTCACAAACAAAGTCCACCCTCTATTTTTACACAAGAGGGTGGACTTCATCAACCATCCATTTTTTATTCCATTTTACTGTCCTGCGCCGTCTTTTCTAGGCGTACCCAGCAGCCGGAATAAGCTGCCCAAAATCGCATCCCGATCCGCCTGATAAGCTTCCCTCATCATGGGACGGGTCATATCCTGGCTATAGCGCAAATCCTTCTGCAGGACCGGTGTCGGCGTCAGGCGCGTAGCGACCGCCTCCGGATGGGCTAGCCACATCACGGTGATCGGATCCCAGATGACCTTACTCCATCCCACCTGCGCATGGAACTCCTTAGCGTATTCGGTGACAAAGCTGCATAGATAGCGTCCCAAAGGCGAGGCCTCCTTCAGGTAATGCTCCAGTTCCGGCACCGTGGTAGATAAATGATCGGTAACCTGCTGGCAAGGCATCACCACCAAGGGCGCTCCGCAATCAAAAAGGATTTGAGAGGCATATACATCCTGCATCAGATTAAACTCATTAGCCGTCGGCCAGTAGGAGGGATTTCCACCCAGCCAAACCAGTACAATATGATGCACAAGCCTTGGCTCCATTATTAGCGCCGAGGCCACGTTAACAGGGCAGCCGATGGCCACCACATACAGGGGATCCTCCGGATCCCGAGCCATTGCACGGGCGATCAAATCCCGGGCTGCTGGCGAATCCACAGGCGTATCGGGTGCCTCCATATACTGCTTGGACCCTCTTAGCACAGCAGGACGTTTCGGCAGGTCCATCAGGTCCAAAAGCTTGTGAATCTCTTTATAGGATCGCTCCATGCCATCTTCAGGCCCTTCGCTACGGCTGTTATGAAAGGGCGCAGCATAGACGGCCTGTACGTCGAAGCTCCCTTCGAGCAGCGCATAGGCTAGGGCAAACTGATCGTCGACCTCGTTATAGGTATCCGTATCCAGTACCATCGCAATCGGACGCTTCCTGGGTGCTTCTAGGCGGGCAATCCGCGTCGTTTCCTCAATCTTAGGCCAATCCATTGGTGGTCATCCTTCCTCTTTTGTTATACTTTCCTGCGCTTGCAGCGCTTTCGATTGGTTTTGGCCGGTATTCCGGTGAAAAAATGTTCATCCCCATGGATCGTGGATATGTGGATAAAACTATTCACACGAATGATCCAGCTAACCTTTTCCCCAGCAGAATTCATCCACCGCGCTTTTCCACCGGAAAATGAAATACTTGTAATATTTTTGAAACAATTTGTGCGTAACTTTCGGGCTTTTTTAAGATGTACACAAAGTTATCCAACACCTGTGGATAACTTTGTGGGTTCTATCCCCAGGGTGGAATTGTTTTTTCCACATCGATTGTACACATTTATCCACAATATCCACAGCTTATCCACAACCACCTGTGCACGCGAATCTTGTCTAAAAAGAGCAGATTTACACAAATATTTTAGCCAGTATGCGCAGGAGGCACAAAATAGATACAAATATTCTCTCATACATTCTTCATAATATTCGTAAATATAGGTTGAATCTTCCCTTTATGCGAATAAATGTTCGATTCTTATCGATCCTGATCCGAATCAGCGGTCAGCTGTGTCGCAATTTCATAGATCCGTTCCAGATCGTCTCGCTGGAAATACTCCAAAATGATTCGCCCCTTATCCATAGTGCCTTTTACCACCACACGGGTGCCCAATGCGCGCATTAGGCGATCTTCTAGCTCGGTAAATTCAGGGGCGGGCTGCTTTACTTTTTCCTTCGCATCTGCCGAAGCTGCTAGCTTTTTCTGCTTGCGCAGCAATTCTTCCAGCTGACGCACAGAAAGATCTTCCTCCATCGTCATCTGGGCAATCTGTATCTGCAAGGTCTCATCGTGCACTGCAGCTAACGCACGGGCATGGCCCGCTGAAAGGCCTCCCGTTCGTACCATTTCCTGCACCGGCTTAGACAGCTGAAGCAACCGAAGCGCGTTAGCAACCGATGGCCTGCTTCGTCCCAATCGCTGCGCTGCATCCTCCTGAGTAAAGGAGAACTGCTCCATTAGCTGGGCGATCCCTTCCGCCTCCTCTAAGGGGTTTAGGTCGTCCCGTTGCAGATTTTCTACCAAGGATATCTCTGCGATTTCCCGCTCATCCAATGTCAATACCAATGCCGGTATTTTTACAAGGCCCGCCATGCGCGCTGCACGCCAGCGGCGCTCACCGGCAACTAATAGATAGCGGTGATTATCCCTCGGCGTTACAACCAGCGGCTGAAGCAGCCCATGGGTTTTAATGGATTCGCTTAATTCCGCTAATTTTTCCGGATCAAAGGACTTTCTTGGCTGATTGGGGTTTGGATCGATATCGACAAGCGCAATTTCTGTTGGAGCGGCTGCAGCTCCCGCAGCCTGCTGTTCTACCGCGAAAAGCGCGTCCAGCCCTTTTCCCAGTCCCTTTTTTTTCATTGTCATCCGGTCGTCCTCTCCTTTGCCACATATTCCTCAGCCAGCTTTTGATATGCCATCGCGCCAGCACTGGATGGATCATACATTGAAACAGGAAGTCCATAGCTGGGTGCTTCGCTGAG
Source organism: Candidatus Parachristensenella avicola (assembly GCA_904420205.1). Lineage (GTDB taxonomy): Bacteria > Bacillota > Clostridia > Christensenellales > UMGS416 > Parachristensenella > Parachristensenella avicola. Next base: position 52,586 of record CAJFUN010000031.1, read on the forward strand.
CCGCACATTTCGTGGAATCAGCGTCTTATAGACCTTTTCATGGAAAAAATTTCGCACCTCATCCGCTACCTGATTGGAAAGATTGGTGCGGCCATCAAACATGGTTAATACGACTCCGTTAACCTCAAGCTGCGGATTGAATCCCTGCTTGACTAGGTTCACGCTATTCATCAGTTGACTAAGGCCTTCCAACGCGTAGTATTCACACTGAATGGGGATAATGACCTGCCGAGCCGCTGTAAGAGAATTCAGCGTCAAAATGCCAATAGACGGTGGGCAATCGATAAAGATATCGTCATATTGATCTGATACCTGCTCCAAGGCTTCCTTTAGCCGGTATTCCCGCTGTTCTTCTGTTACCATTTCGATTTCTGCGCCGGCCAGCTGGATATTAGCCGGAATGAGATCCAAGTTCTCAATCAACGTATGCCGGATCACCTGCTGAATCGGATACTCCTGTGTAATGACATGGTAGCTTGTACGCTGCAAAGAGGACTTGTCCACGCCAAGTCCACTGGTGCAGTTTCCTTGCGGATCCATATCAATCATTAAAACTCGTCGCTCTAATCCGGCCACGCAGCTGCTGAGATTGACGGCCGTGGTGGTTTTTCCCACGCCGCCTTTTTGATTGGCAATTGCGATGATATTAGCCAAGGTATTCCTCCCTTGCATTGTCCTAGTGCTAGTATACACGTCTTTTATCTGAAAAGAAAGTATTGTTTCACGTGAAACAATACTTCTCACTTATTATACATTTTGCTGTTTCACGTGAAACATTCTCTATATGGTCAAGAATATACTTTCATGCTATAATACCATCATATGGCGCAAAGTTCATTGCAAATGAAATGTTTCACGTGAAACAAAGGAGGAAGGCAGTATGGTATCCTATGAAATTGCAGAAAACCTAAAAGGCGGATCCATGATCCGAAAAATGTTTGAAGAGGGAAACCGTCTACGGGCGCTATACGGCGAAGATCATGTATACGATTTCTCCCTAGGGAATCCCGATGGCGAGCCGCCTATGGAAACCCTCCAGGCCATTCAAGATCTGGCCGCCCAGCCTGATATCCATAAATACATGGCAAATGCCGGATACGACGATGTTCGCGCCGCTATGGCTCAGTACGAAGCGGAGCGGTCAGGTATCCCTGTGGAAGGTAAGCACGTCGTCATGACGGTCGGTGCAGCCGGCGGCCTTAATTGCGTACTAAAAACGCTGCTAAATCCTGGGGATGAAGTAATTGTGCTGGCGCCTTTCTTTGTAGAATATACCTTCTACATTAAAAATTATCGTGGCATTGCCGTAATTGTACCGGTAAATCCCAGCACCTTCCAGCCCGATGCCGACGCAATACGCAAAGCCATTACGCCCCGCACACGGGCCATTATTATGAACAGTCCCAACAATCCTACGGGCGCTGTCTATACCCGTGAATCGCTGATTGCCGTCCGCGAAGCCTTGGCCGAAGGGGAGCGGGCGCATCATCTGCAAATGCCAATTTGCGTAATTTCCGATGAACCCTATTCCAAATTGGTCTATGAGGGTGAAGCCGTTCCGGTCATGAGCGTCTTTGATCACGCAATCGTGGTCAATTCCTTTTCCAAATCGCTGGCCCTGCCCGGTGAGCGAATCGGATATACTGCGGTAAGCCCTCGCTGCCAGGATGCGGAAGAAATCGTAGCCGGCATTATCTTCGCCAACCGTACGCTAGGCTTTGTTAATGCACCCGGCATCATGCAACGCGCGGTCGCTCGGAGCCTAAATGCCAAGGTAGATGTGGAAGAATACCGCTGGCGCAGGGATCGCTTGCATCAAATTCTCATTCAATCCGGCTTTACATGCAATTTGCCGCAAGGCGCATTTTATCTGTTCCCACAGACGCCCATCGCAGACGATAAACGCTTTAGCGACGAGGCCGCCAAATTGAATCTGCTTCTCGTGCCGGGAAGCGGTTTCTATGGCCCGGGACATGTCCGCCTGGCCTATTGCGTCAGCCGCCAGGTAATCGAGCGCTCGGAAGAAGCTTTCCACAAACTCGGTAAGCAATTCTTCGGTTGAGTTTAGCACAAAAAAAGCAGAGGGAGTTCCCTCTGCTTTTTCTATTGGCAAATTGTTCACTTGATCAACCCTTATCCAAGGCTCCTTCCAGATGCAGCAACCATTGCTTTAAATGAGATCCTCCGCTGTAGCTTCCTATGCCGCCAGAAGCTGGCAATACCCGATGGCAGGGCACGATCAGGGGAAGGGGATTTGAGGCCATCGCCCGACCCACTGCTTGCGCCGCCCCCGGGTATCCGGCTAAAGAGGCCAACTCACCATAGGTGCAAGTGCTACCATAAGGAATGTCCTTACAGGCATACCATACAGCTAGCTGAAAGGGAGATCCCGTCATCGAGAAGGGAAGATTCCAGTCCTTACGCTCTCCGGCTAGATAGGCCCTTAACTGGCCCTCAAAATCCCAAGGCAGCGGTCCCTCTGATGGTCCCTTTGCTAAGGTTTCATTGGGCAAATAGATACGACTGACGCCCAATTCGTCACCTTCAGCGCCGAATAGACCCAGATCGGTCTCCACAAAGCAGCTAAACATGCGATTCCTCCATCGGTACCAATTGATAGTTCATCCCCGCCTCCTCCATCGCCTGAAGCATCCAGGGATGGCAGGTAAAGAGAATCAGCTGCCGTCGATCTGCCACCTGGGCAAGCACGGAAAGTCCCCGCACCAACCGGTCATGATCCCAATTTACAAAAGTCTCATCCAGCAATAGCGGCAGGCTTTCCCCTTTTGGGTCTAAGTGATCTACCAATCCAAGGCGCAATGATAAGAACACTTGTTCTATTGTTCCCTGCGATAAACGGCTTTTAGCCGGATCAATAAATTCTCCGGCATCCGGGCTATAAAGCCGTATCCCCTGCTGATCCTCGCTCATCACGATTCGGCTATATCGTCCGCTGGTAATCTGGGAAAGGTAACTGGAAGCGCGCCGAACCACATCGGGCTGGTGCTGCTCGCGGAAGCGCTGCTCCGATACTTTCACCAGAGCGAACAGCAACGCTTGCTGATCCCGTTCATGCACCATATCAGCCTGCTGGGCGGAAAGCGCTTCGATCTCCCGCGCAATATGCTCCGAAGGCGTCAAGCTCTTCAGCTGCTCCAGCTTTTGATCCATGGCGCCTTGGCTGTTATAAAGGCCCTGCAATTGGGCAAGCGTCTCGTCCAGATCGGATTGCAGCTTATCAATCTGCTGATCCAGCTGCTCTGGTTTAGGTAATCCAGCCTCATTGCCGCCTTCCAAAAGCGCCTGCCCCCGGCGCGCTGCCTGACGCCGCCGGCGCACCTCAGCCAGCTGCTCTTCCACATTGCTGCCGGGTATTTGGTAAAGAATGTTCAGAATATCCTGCTCTCCATCTACTGCCTGCTGCTGCTGCCGCTTTAGCTCAGCTAGGCGGCCGCGCTCTTCCGTCATTTCCTGATAGAGCCGTTCACTGTCCTCACGCCAGCGTCTGGCATCCTCCAGCGCCGCTTTTAAGGCCGTCAGATTAGCCAGCGCATCATCCCCGCCTTCCGGCAGCAGCTCCTTTGCCAGCGCCTGAATTTGGCTGGAATCCTGCAAAGATCGATCCTGCATCAGGCGGCAGCGTTCTTTAAGCTCAGCCTCCCGCTGGGCCAGCTGGGCATATTGCTGGCAGCGTATGGCTAGCTCTCCCGGGTCATCCTTAAGCGCTTGCTGCAGCGAAAGCGGCTGCAGCAGTTCCATCAGCTGTCCGCTAGCCTCGCTATCCCGCTGAGCGGCTTGGTCACAGGATTCCCGCAACGTCCTCGTTTTTTGATCCCGAAGGCGGTTTGCTATGGGGCCTGCTCCCATGAAAGCCGCTACTGAAAGGGCCGCCATCAAACCGGATAATCCCCATCCCAAGGCCGGTTCCAACTCGGCCAACTGCAAAGGCGGCAGCAAACAGGCAGCCGCGGTCAGGCATATGCAGCCGCCGATGCTGAGAATAAGCGGAATAGGCGACCGGGCTCTAGCCTGGGCGTCCGCCAGCTGCTCTTTGGCCCTTAGATGGGCCATATGAGCGTCCAATGCTTGCGTCGATCGCTCCCGCAGCCGGGCAATCGGCAAAGCATAGCCTTGTTCCAACCCGAAGGGATCACCCAGCTTCTCACTCACGTAGCGTGAAGCCTGGGCTGCCGCCTGCTGGGCCTGCTCCATGAGTTCCGGCAGCTGCCGGCTTGACTCCTGAAGCATAGGGAGCTGGGTATAAAGGCGGTCGATCTCATCCGCCTTCTCTAGAATCCGCTCTTCCCGAAAGGTGAAGCGTTCCATCTGTTCATTGATCTGTGCCAGCCTGCGGCCGCTCTCTGCCACCTGCCGCGCCAGCGAACGCTGCTGGGCTCGCAATGTCTCCAGGGTTCCTGCTACATCCTGCGGCAGCGTATCGAAGATCGCCACATCGCCTGCCGAAGCAATCAGGGCTTGGCCCTCCTGGATCCGTGCGGCACGATCCCGCAGGGTTAGCAGTTCCTCCAGCTGCTGCTGGCAACACTGCTGCTGTTGCCTCAGCCGGGCAATATCCTCCTGGCAACGCTGCTGCTGCGCTTCCAATTCGCTAATCTGCTCCTGGGCCTGCTGAGCCTGGTGCAGCTGGTCATACAGCCCCCGTAATTTTGTTTCCAGCTCCTCCATCCGGGTTTTTCCCCGGCGGTCCGGCCGCCATAGCGACATCGCCTGGCGATACAGCGCCTCGCGCACTTGGCTGGCAGGGCGAAGCTGCCGATCAGCCATCCCTCCCAGCAGCTGATCCTGCGTCAGTGCCCAAGCTTCCTGCCGGGGAAAAAGCAAGTCATAGAGCGACAAGGCGTATATGTTCCGATATAACGCTCGGCTCACCGGTGCCAACCAAGGAATGGGACCGTCCTCCAGCTGAAGGAGCCCTCCATTCGTCGTTAACGATCCCTTTACCCCGGATGGACGCAGTACCCGCTGCACCGTCAGCTCACTGCCATCGTCCCGAGCCAGAACGCCCTCGATCTGTGCGTCGCCGCTGCCCCAAGCGATTAAGCGCTTCGTATCGGCCTTATGCCGGTGCGCCCCGAAAAGCAGGGTACACATCAGCTCCATCATGGTGCTTTTTCCCGCTTCGTTGCGGCCCAGGAATACCACTGTTTGCTGGTCCAGGCGGCCTTCCCACCGGTTCAATGGGCCGAAGCGCAGCGCAGATAGCTTGATCCATCTCATGACTGGGGCTCCTCCCTTCGCATAAGCGCAATGGCCTGCTGCTGCAGCCCAGGTAAAAGATTACGGATATAGGCGCGCTGCTGCTCCCGGGTGCCATGCTGGCATCCGGCCAGGCCCAGGGGCTCCATTGCATCCAGCAGCTGATCCAGCATCCCATCGTCCTGTCCGGCTAGCTCCAAAGTATGAAGCATCTCCCCCAGCAGGCTTACCTCCTGCCGGTAAACCTCGGCCTGCGCCGGCGCGCAAATGTCCTCCGCAGATAGCTCTACAGAAAGCGCGTGGCAGGCCTGCGTCAGCCGGCAGCCCATATCCGCCAAAACCGAAGCGCTCCGCGGAGAGGAAAGCATCTGCCAGCAACCGACTTCACCTTTGAGTGTCAATTGAATCATGGCGGGAACGGTCAACTTCATCCGGTCAATAGCCGCTCGGGCAGCGTCAAAAAGGGCTCCCTCGTCTTGACATGCGGCCAGGCCTTCCAGGGTTTCCCGTTCCCACTGCATCCGGGCCAGCGGCAGGAACCGTATCGACGGCGTCCCCTGTCCGGCTACCTCCACCAACAGCCCGCCCTGCGGGCCCGTGTCGCCATAGCCCGCGCCGCATAGGCAGCCGCTGTACTGGATATGCTGTCCATAGCTTTGCCGGCGGTGGATATGCCCCAGCGCCCAATAATCATACTGAAGCGCTTCCAGCTGCGCCAGCGATACCGGCGCATAGGGTGTTCCCCGGCCGGCTTCCTCTGCCAACTGGGTATGCATCAGCCCCACGGTAGGGATTCGCCCATGCCGCCGTGGATAGGAAGCGACCAGCGAATCATACTCCTGAGAACGAGCAAAGCCGGCGCCTACAACCGCCCCGACTACCTGCCCCGCGCCATCGCGCACCTCTACCATCCGTGCATAGCGGCTGTCAAAGGTTTCCACCCAAGGCGGCAGGTCTAAAGCCGAAGAAGCTGGATCATGGTTGCCATGGGCATAGAATACCGCAATTCCCGATCGGTGAAGCCGTGCCAGTTGTCCCCGGATAAAGGCGGCGGTATCGTAGGCGCAGGATTCCTGATCCACCAAATCACCGGCAATCATAAGCGCGTGTACCCGATGCTCCAACGCGGCGTCCACCGCGGCGGAAAGGCTTTCCCGCTGGGCAGCCCGCAGCCGCTGCCGCAGCTCGGCCCGCCCGGAAAAGGGCGCGTCTAAATGTAAATCGGCTATATGCAAAAATCGAAAGCTCATCCCACTCTCCCTTTTCGTTGCGGATGCTTTGCCCTTCATCGGGCAAAATACCCTCTAATGACGAAAAACGCGCGGCGAACCGCGCGGGTATCCGTCCGCCCCATAGCGGACCCTTTAGTCCATAAATTCATCCAGGTCAGGCCATCGGAAGGAATTCTCCCGGTAGGGCTTCCCATCCAGCGTGGTCATATGGCTGCCAACCGGAATACCGCCCATCCGCTGATAAAAATGCATCGCAGGATTCCCCTCCAGCACGTGCACAACCATGGAAACATATCCTTCCAGCCAAAGCGCACGGGCAAAATGAATAAACAGCCGCTGGCCCAGATGCCTCCCCTGAACTTTTGGATGCACATAGAGCTGATAGATCTCGCCATCCGGCAGCGTAACATCGCGGCTGGTCCCTCCATAGGCATACCCAAGCACGCGGTTGCTTTTTTCATCCACCGCGACCAGAACGATATCCGACCCACGGGCGGCAATCACCTGCTCCCAGCGGGTGGAGCGGCCGGGAATGGACAAGCGGTTTAACGTGCTGTCCTGAATCAATCCCCGATAGGTATCTAGATAGGTATCCACCAGCACATGGGCGATGCCAGGCGCGTCGGAAACGCGAGCCGGCCGCACGATAGTGGAATCCTTTTCCTGATCCAAGTCGTACAAAATGACGCCTCCCCCCAATTATGGTTATTATACTCCAAAAACCCAAAGATTTGCAAGATGATGCGCGCGCCTTTCAGGCCATACTAGTCTGGAGCCCGGCAGCGGGAAAAGCCCGCCAAGGAGGGCGAAAGGAGCATAAGGAAAATGAAAAAAATGAATACCTCAATCGCCCTGGCAGCGGCGCTTTTACTGGCAGGCTGCTCGCCGGCCTCTCCCCAGCAGGCGCAGGCTACGCCTACCCCTGTGCATACCCAGCAAACCCTTTTCTTTCAGCGGGAAAACGGCATATCCAAGATGATCGAGCGCCTTTCGCCCTCGGTGGTGGGATTAGCGGTCACCATGGGCACCGGTGAGGACAGCGTTCAAGGGCTGGGAACAGGGTTCTTTGTGGATGAGAGCGGCTATATTCTGACCAACCATCACGTGGCCGGCGAAGCTGATACGATTACCGTGGTTATGAGCGATGGCGAGCGGCTAAAGGCGCACGCCGTCTGGAGCGACAGCGTGCTGGACCTGGCTGTGGTAAAATGCGACGAAGGGGGGCCCTTTGCGCCGGTTACATTGGGCAGTGTGGAGGAACTGGCCGTAGGCGATCCGGTGGCTGCCATCGGTACGCCGCTTGACCTGTCCTTTCAGCATACGGTCACTGCTGGAATCGTATCCGGTATGAACCGTACGCTGCAAGTGCCTACAGCTACGGGGCTTTCCTTTCTAGAGGAGCTGGTACAAACCGATGCCTCTATCAATCCCGGCAATTCTGGCGGGCCTTTGGTCACGCTGGAAGGTAAAGTCATCGGAATTAATACCGTGAAAGTTCAGGACGCTGAGGGCATGGGCTTTGCCATTCCTTCCGATCTGGCTAAGCCCATTGTGGAACGAATAATCGCCAATGGAAGTTTTACCGCACCCTACGTGGGCATCACAGTAATCGACAGCGATATCGCCCGCTATTATGGGCGCCAGGTGGATCAAGGTCTGGCTGTGCTCAATGTGGATCCGGAGGGCCCCGCCTATGCGGCCGGCATCCGCAAAGGCGATGTGCTGATTACGGTAGGCGATACGCAGCCTTCTTCGGTACTGGCCTTCCGCCGTAAGGTATACGCCACCGAAATCGGCGACAGCCTAACATTGACCTGGCAGCGCGACGGTCAGACCATGCAGGGCGAATGCATCCTTACGGAGCGTCCCGTGAATTGACAAGGGCTCCCGCTTCGTTTATCCTTACTCTCATAAGGCGGCCCTACGGGGCCTGAATGGGAGGAACTGCGGGATGGATAACAGGCGCTTATCGTCGGCTTCAGCATCCCTACTGGTCCTGCTGTGGGCTGGTTTTCTCTTGCTGATGCAGCTTATATCCGGATATCTTACGCCAAAGATGTCCGCCGGCTGGCAACAATACCTTTGGACCGGCATCGTTGAGCTGGCCTTTCTGCTAATACCGCTGGCCTTTGTCTGCCGTATGACGGGCCGGAAGGTCTTTTCCTCGCTTCGTGCATTTCCCACCGGCGAGGGCAAGGCCGTGCTGCTGGCCGCCTGCTTGGCGCTGACCAGCTATCCGGTCATGCTTCTGGTTCAAAATGCTTGGATTTTCCTTCTAGAGCTCATGGGCGCCACGCCTCAAGGGGTGAGCCTGCCCGATATTGGGGGGCCCGGCGAGTTGGCATTGGCGCTTATTTCAGTAGCCGGCGCTGCGGCCTTTGCCGAAGAGCTCTGTCTGCGGGGTGTACTGCTGCCCGCGCTGCGAGGCCGTATGGGGCCCATGGCTGCCGCAGTCCTGACCGCCGTCATCTTTGCCCTAATGCACGGCAGCTTTTCGGCTCTTCCTTATACCTTTTTGCTGGGGTGGCTGATGGGCTATCTGACCTTGCGAAGCCGCACGGTTTATCCGGCCATGGCCTTTCATCTGACAAACAACGCCTTGGCTACCTTAATTAGTTACTGGGCCATGGGCCTGCAGGCTGGTCAGGCACAGGTTGAGGTGACGCCCTTGCTTCGATTGCAGTCTCTGCTGGCCTTGGGGAACTTTGCGCTTTATGCCGCGGCACTGATGGCGGTGCTGCTCTATTTCTATCGCCGTATCACCCCCGGCGTCCAACCGGTTCCCCGGGAAGAACGCAGCCCCTTCTGGTGGGCGCCGATGGCGGCAGGCGTAGCGGTTTTCGCCATGCTGGTCGTTTCCAGCGCCCTCTATGAATTCACGATTGGAGGATAGATCAGATGGCTATGCGGATTGATATCCTCTGCGTGGGCCGACTGAAGGAAGCCTATTGGCGGGATGCTTCCCAGGAATACCTTAAACGTCTGAGCCGCTACGCCCGGGTGGAAGTAACGGAGGTAAACGACCATCCCGCTGCCGAACGGCTTTCCGCCGCCCAGGCCCGGCAGGTGATGGATGCGGAGGGGGAAAGGTTGCTTGCGCGGCTTAAACCCAATGTCCACGCCATCGCGCTGGATGGGCGCGGAAAAGTTATGGATTCGGTGACTTTTTCTACGTTCTTGACGAATCTTGAACTGGAGGGACGCGATGCGGCCTTTATCATTGGCGGATCATTGGGCTTAAGCGCTCAGGTATTGGCAGCCTGCCCAGACCGCCTTTCGCTGGGCGCGATGACCTGGCCTCACCAAATTGCCCGCATTCTGCTGCTGGAGCAGATCTATCGGGGATATCGAATCGCCCGCAATGAGCCTTATCATAAATAGATATATTGGTTCACGCTTCCTGAAAATCATGGCATTTGCTTTACCCTCCAAAGAAGAAAGATAAAAAAACCATGCTTTGCGCCAAATGGGGGTCCGCGGCCGGTTTTGAATCCTTCTGCCCGAGGTGCGGCCACGCTGTTCACGTCGGCACCTGCAGGCTAAACGATGTTGCCTTCTTTGCCCGTACCGCTGCCTTCTTTATGAAATCGTATATCTATTTTTCGCTTCCGCGCTGATCCAGGCATACCATGCAACATGCCGCCGGTATGATTTGCAGCGGTTATCAAAAAGCTGCCGTGGTGTTTTCCGGCTATCCTGTTCCTCGGTTCTTGGAATATGGCATGGCTACCGCCTGCCTGGCTCTATCGGCATGCGCCGTTATGCTTCGCCAGCGTTTAAGCGCATTTCCCGTCCAGCGCGCCCCCCTCAATCGATGCGATTGGGTGGCTTTGTCTGTTCATTGCATGACGCGATTGCCGCCTTCATGGCGGGGATTCATGCATTCAAGATCAACGCCCTTTCATCGCTTATAGGCACCTTCATGGGCCGCAGCGTCTTGAGCCTGTAGCGTATCCCATCTTTTAAAGTGCATGCACCTTTTTCATTAACCGCCCTCCTTATCACGGTGAGAAGCGGCAAAGGAGGAATAAAGCTTGGATCGAGCAATCCTGCACTGCGACTGCAACGGCTTTTATGCCTCGGTGGAGTGTATCCAGCGCCCTGAGCTGTGGAAAGTGCCCATGGCGGTATGCGGAGATCCGGAAAGCCGGCACGGCGTGATCTTGGCCAAGAACGAACTGGCCAAGGGTTACGGCGTGGTCACGGCGGAGACCGTATGGATGGCCCGAAAGAAATGCCCCGATCTGGTGTTGGTCCCACCCCATCACAGCCTCTACCATGCCTATTCCCGACGGATCAACGAAATCTATGGCCGGTATACCGACCAGGTTGAGGCCTTCAGCGTGGATGAATCTTGGCTGGATGTAACCGGAAGCCGCAAACTTTTTGGCAGCGGCCGCCAAATTGCCGATGAACTGCGCCGTCAGGTCTATCGGCAGCTTGGGCTTACGATTTCTGTGGGCGTATCCTTCAATAAAATCTTTGCGAAGCTGGGCAGCGACTATAAAAAGCCCAACGCGACCACGGAGATCACCCGGGAAAACTATCGGGAAATTCTTTTCCCCTTACCGGTGCAGGACATGATTTTTGTGGGCAAATCCACTGCCGCGGCGTTGGAGCGCCTTGGCATCTATACCATTGGACAGTTGGCTGAATCCAGCCGCGGCCAGCTGGAAAATCACCTGGGTAAACTTGGCGCTGTGCTATGGGACTATGCCAACGGATTGGATGATAGCCCTGTGCAGGTCCAAGGTGTGGAGGATGCAGCAAAAAGCGTCTCCAACTCTATTACCTTTCGGCGAAACCTGGAGGGGTTGGAAGACATCAGTCAAGGCCTGCTCATGCTGTCGGATTCAGTGGCCGCTCGGTTACGGGCCCAGGGGCTACGTTGTCAAACGGTATCGGTTTCTATTAAAGATCCCAGCTTGAAGGTCATCTCCCGTCAACGTACGCTGCCCTTTGCCTCTAACCAAACACAGCTGCTCTATCGGACAGCGCTGGACATCGTTCGGGATAGTTGGAATCTAAAAGCGCCCATTCGCTTGCTAGCGGTAGCCGCTACAGGACTAACAAGCAAAGCTGCCGTCAAGCAGACCGATCTTTTTGGCGACACCGGCGAATTGGACGAGCGGCGTCAGCGGCTGGATCAAACCGTCGATGCGATTCGCCGCCGCTTTGGTGAAAGCGCTATGCAATATGCCACGCTGTTGGATACGGATATTGTATCAGGCGATCCGCATGAGCCTGTGGAAAAGCACGCTGAACCGGATGAGATATAAAGTTGTGCACTTTTTGTGGATAACTTTGTGAATAACCTGTGGATTTGCCCTTGCACATGGGGATAAGCAGTGGAAATAATGGCATTTTGCGGTGGATATTGTATTGCGACATCTCTTTATCCACCGCTTGGCCAATTGCATCCAGTTAAACCATCTTCTTTTACAAAGGATGTTTTACTATCATCTTGGCAAAAGGCGTTTCTCCCCTCCTTTCCTTCTTGAATAGGGGGAAACGTATTGCGTTTATATGGCGTTGGCATCCTAGACTAAAAGAAAACCGAAGAAGCGCAGCCTATCCTTAGGCAGGCCCTGATGAAAAATTTATAAGAAAGTAGCTGTAAGGGCTTGCTTTTTTCGTCCGGTTTGTGTATGATAAATGTGCTGTTTTTAGCGTGCCGTTTCGTCGTATGCATAAAAAGCGTTCGCGGCGGAAAGATGATTCTATGGAGAGATGGCTGAGTGGCTGAAGGCGCACGATTGGAAATCGTGTTACCGTTAATAGCGGTACCGGGGTTCAAATCCCCGTCTCTCCGCCATAAGAGGGCAAAGTAAACTTTGCTCTCTTTTTCTTTTGCAAAGTTTATGCCGCTGCGTTGGAAAGGTTCGATGTGGCAGCATGCATTTTGTAAATGACATCGTCATTTCGCCGCTACCGGTTTATCTGGCAAATCGGAATGCTCCTTTATTTGTTCCTTTTTTTGTTTCATCCGTCTCACCGGGCATACACGTGTTTTCAAAGCTGGGCATAGAATAAAAATACAAGATGGATGACCACAAAAAGGGGAAAGCGAGGCGATTCGATGGATGACCTTTACCGCTATCTGCAGACCAGCTGTTGCAGGCCGATAAGCCGAAGCTTTCTGCCTCTATGCAGCTGCCCCCGCTGGAATCCTGCGCTGGAACCAGCTTCCGCAAAAGGATGTTTCAGATCAGCCGGTCACACGGGGCCAACAGGCGCCACAGGACCTAGGGGCGCTGTCGGTCCTGCGGGAGAAGAGGGCGCCACGGGACCCACCGGCCCTACCGGGGCGACAGGAGAAAGGGGCGCCACCGGTCCTACCGGGGCTGCTGGGGCCGCCGGGGCGACAGGCGCTACGGGGGCGACGGGACCCACCGGGGCAACAGGAGAAAGAGGCATTGCAGGGCCTACCGGGGCTGCGGGAGAAAGAGGCGCTACAGGACCTACCGGAGCGACGGGGACTACCGGGGCGACAGGCGCTACGGGCCCCGCCGGGACAGCGGGAGAAAGAGGCGTTGCAGGGCCTACCGGGGCAACAGGAGAAAGAGGCGCTACGGGGCCCGCTGGAGCTGCAGGAGAAAGGGGCGCCACAGGCCCCACCGGGGCCACGGGAGCGACAGGGGCCACCGGGGCGACAGGCGCTACAGGGGCGACGGGCGAAAGAGGATTGCCAGGCGTGACCGGCGCAACAGGCGCTGTCGGTTTGCGGGGCGCTACGGGCCCCACCGGGGCTACGGGAGCGACAGGCCCTGCAGGGCCGGCAGGCGAGGCAGGCGTCACAGGCGCACGCGGTATTTCTGGGGCCACAGGCCCCACAGGCCCAGCGGGCACGCCGCCTGACGATGTTTTTGCCTCCTTCATGAATTTCTCTGCGATTTTTACCAACGGGATCCTAATTCCCATGCTTCCTGTGGTTACCGATCCGACGGGTGCCATCACTGAAACGGATACCACGCATATCCGGTTGGCTGCCGGGTACTATCTGATTTCCTATAGCGTATCCGCGCTCTTTCAGGTTGCCAGCTATATGCAGATCACCCCCTTTTATAACGGTGCTCCTCATCTGGATTTTGGGATCTACTTTGCAACCAGCGCTAACGGTGTTTCGGCTACAGGGTCAGCCCATTTTATCCTCTATGCACCTACAGAAACGACCTTTACCCTGACGTTCAGCAGCCCCACCAATGTCAGAGATACTGACGGCACGCTGAATCTAACCATCTTAAAGCTGCGCCGGACGACCTAGAAATAAACAGCACTGTGCAATGCTTTGTGCACAGTGCTTTGCTTTATATTCGGCATCTCGCCTATTTTCCCTTGCTATCTTGGATTCTATAGATCTACCTTTTCAAACCGCTTGGCTGAAATGGAAAAGGCCGCTGCCATACTGCCGCCATACAGCAGGAGACCTGCCGCCAATAGGGGGAGCTGACGCAGCAGCTGCTCTGGGTGGTTATCGTCCAGAAAGCTGAAGGCCGGAATATGCGTGCAGGCTTCCCCCGCTGCCATCAGCAGCATTACCGGTACCATTGCCAGGATAAAAGCGCGGCCTGCTTTATAGCCTGTACGGTAATAGTTTGTCAAAAAAATCAGGTTAAATGCTGCATAGATGGTCAATCCCGCCCCATACCAGGCCAAGGTAGGATCCATCCCCACCGGATTGGGCGCGATCCCTATCGCGCTGCGCAGCACAACAAAGGGAATCGAAATCAGGAGCTGCCCGATCTGTGCCGACATGAGCAGCAGGCATTTGGCCCCGACCATATCCCGCTTGGTGACTGGCAACGTCGCGGTATACCAAGCGTCGTTTGTTTCCCTCGCATAGGTAAACGTAATATAAGGGGATAGGCATCCGAACATAAAAATCACCGTATAAGGATAAGCAGGCACCATGACCAAACAGCCCATAAAGGTAAAGATATATAGTGAAGGGTGGGCCGCCAGCGCCCATTCTTTATAGAGCAGCTTCATCCATGCCCTCTCTTTCCGACCGGAGCATAATATCCTCCAATGTCAGCCTGCCCTGATCCTGAGGCCTTTGCAATCCGTTAAAAGCCTCCAGAAAGTTAGCTTTGTCGGCGCTCAAGCGTACACGCCCCCGCTGAATATAGGTAATATCGTCAGCGCATCGGTCTAAATCCGATGTGATATGGGTGGAAAATAGGATAGATCGCCGCCCTGCTTTGACGATACGGGAAAAAATCTGTAGAAGCTCATCCCGCGATACTGGATCCAGGCCGGAAGTTGGCTCATCTAGGATCAAAAGCTCCGCCTGGTGAGAAAGCGCCAGCGCCAGCAAGTATTTGACCTTCATGCCGCTGGAAAGGTTTTTAAAGAGTTTATGCTCGTCCAACTCGAAACGTTTTAGATATTCTTCATAGCGGCGCTGATCCCATGCCTGATAAAAGCGCCGTGTTATGGCTGTGATGGTGGAAAGCCGCTTTAACGGGTAAAAATCAATCCCCCCGAAGACAACGCCCACCTTCTCTTTGATATCTCGTTCGTTTTCATTCATTCGTGCCCCAAACATGGTTACGGTTCCGCTGTCCGGCTGCACCATATTCAGCAAAGCCTTAAGCGTGGTGCTCTTGCCTGCTCCATTTTTGCCGATCAGCCCCATGATGCGCCCTGGCTGCAGCGTAAAAGACACGTCTTCAAGCTGAAACCCTGGATACATTTTACCTAGCCCCTGCACGGAAAGTATCGCTTTCATGGTTCTTCCCCTGTTTCCTCTTCACGCTCCATATCCAGCGCACTTTTGAGCATCTGGGTCATTTGAAGGAAAAAATTCTCATGCATGAGGGCAATACCCGCATGGTCCGGCGACTCATCGCCCAATACGACCATCATATCCCCCGGCTGAATGCAGAATACCTCACGCGCCTTTTTAGGCAGTACAATTTGTCCCCGTTCGCCAACCTTCACGATGCCAAAAATATGCTTACCCTTTGGAGGGATGCCTAGCTTTCGGGATGCCTGGTCAAAATGCAGCAAATCATCCACGCTTACGCCATATAGATCGGCCAATGCTTGGCAATTCACTAAATCAGGCAGTGTCTCTCCGGTATCACATAGTTAAAGATATTGGTGTCATTTAATCAATTTTGCCGATAAAGCGGTAGAAGATTTCTACCTCCTGTTCCC
>CAJFUN010000032.1 GCA_904420205.1 Candidatus Parachristensenella avicola
ATTCCTCAGTATTTTCGGGCGATTTTTTCAAAAAGCCCAGATTTCATGCGGGTTTGCGGGCGTACAAGGCTGACTGAAACTGACAGAAGAAACCATGTAATTAACAGACGGCGATAAAACTCGAAATGCGGTTGTCCGAAAGGGCACGTGGGTTCGAATCCCACCTTCTCCGCCAAGTCGTCGCAAGTTTCGTATCGCTTGCGACGTTTTTTTGCTTCGCAAAAACCATCTCACGCTCATTCCGCAGCTCCTCCTTATCCGCAATAAGTCACACGGCATCCGCCTGCTTGCCTGCAAACGCGCTCACGACGTCTCTACGCCGGTATCAACTTTTTGCGGGGATGCGGGGGTAGGCACATCTATTCTGTAGCACCCTTCCCATAGAAGCAAGGAAAAAGCAAACTTTATATTTTGCCTTTTCCTTTTTGCATGATACACTCATGCTAAAATTGGTTTTCAATTCGATAAAAACAGTTCAATCATACGAAAGGCTAATTGGAATGAAGAATAGTGAAAAAGGAAATGGCGCAATCATACGATGCGAAAGATTTGAGTATCGTATGATTGGAAGATTACGCTTGATCGGTGTAGGCGCCTGGCCCAACGAAGAATGGGATGCACTGTGGGCCCGCAAGGAAGGCTTTATGCCGGCGTTGGATGAATTGATGTCAGATTTTGGATCAGATATATCGTTCGATTGTGCGTTTATGCATCATAATGGGAGGGATGTGGATTCTGAGAATCATTACTTAGCCGGACGTTTTTTCAAGGAAGGAACGCCTGTGCCGGATGGGCTAGATTATTATGATGTCCCAACCGAACAAGCTGCATACGCAGTCTATCACATAAACAAATTTGACGGGGATATCGGAGCCGCTTACTATTATACACGCGATCAAATATTAAGCGATGGCATTGGTATTCCGTATCCGCATTCATATTGGCATGCATCGGTTTATCTAGACGGGCGTCCTACCGTGAATGCATGTCGTTTGGGATACTTGTTTTCAATAGCAAAATAGTTATTCCCACCCAAAGAAAACATACGATACAACCTCATATTATTGATCGCCGTCTCTGCTGGTGCAATCTATGAGAACATCTCTTTCATAAGCCTTGGATAAATTGGGACAAAGCACGCTTTGTTCCGATTTATCCATTCAGCCCAGGTGTAATTCCCCGCGTCCTCTCCCTTGGCGCAGGCGAGTCATGCCTTCATAACTCTATGGAAAATGTCGGACATCTTCATCAAGCGTTTGGTATACTCCAATCGGAAAGGAGGTAGGGACGATGGATCTGCTTACCCAGCTAAACCAGGCGGTGGAATATATCGAAGCGCATTTGACTGACGGCGTCATGATTACTGACGTCTCAAGTGTCACGTCGTATTCACCCTATCATTTCGGGCGGCTATTCTATTACATTACCGACATGCCCTTATCGGAATATATCCGCAAGCGCAAATTATCCCAGGCAACGCTGGAGCTGCAGGGAAGCGAAGTTAAAGTCCTTGACGTTGCGGTACGTTATGGATACGACAGCGCCGACAGCTTCACCCGGGCATTCGTGCGGCACCACGGCGTCACCCCGTCCGCAGCCCGTCAGGCCGGAGTAGGCCTGACCCTGTTTCCGCCTCTCACTTTCCAAATTCAAATCAAAGGAGTGCAGGCTATGAACTGGAGGATCGAAGAACGCGAAGCTTTTGAGGTGTTCGGCATGGAGCGGGTCTTATCCAACCATGGTACAAACCAAGCCCCGGAATTCTGGGCCGAATGTCATCGGAACGGCAGCTATGAAAAGCTGTTCGATGACGCGGGAGGAAAGCGTTATCCAGACGGCCGCGGATATCCGAGGGAGGACGGAAGCTGCGTGATCAACGCGCTATGCGGCTATGGTACGCCAGAAGAGGACGGTTTCCCCTATATGCTATTCGCTTTGAAGACGCCCGCGAGCCAAACGGCAGGCTACAAGGTCGTGCGGGTACCGAAGGCGACCTGGGCGGTATTCAGAAGCGAAAAAGGCGCCGCTGTCGGCCATGCTATACCTGAGTTGTTTGCCCGGGCCTATAGCGAATGGCTGCCCGCCTCCGGCTATGATAAAGCCGCAGGACCTGATATGGAGATTTATTATACCGATGCTGACGGTAAGCATTTTGAAGAGGTTTGGATTCCCGTAAAAAAATAAGGATTTATATGATGCCCCATCCTGTTTGTTATCCATTCCCATTATCTAAAGGAAACAAGCGGCTTCCGCTCTTGGGCGGAAGCCGCTTGTTTTTTTGCTATCCCATTTTTTCTATGGCGCGGATTTCCCTATCGGAAAAATCACGGTTAGCAGCATTTTGAAGGGTTCTGGCGCTTCAATGCTGTGGGGCTTGCCGGCGGGCATTACCAGGGTTTCCCCGGCCGAAACGTCATATGGCCGGCCGTTGACCGTCAAAAGGCCGCGGCCCTCCAGCACCGTTACCATAGCATCGCCCGAAGCGCTGTGGGCGCTGATCTGGCTGCCCGCTGAAAAGGCGAACAAAGTAAGGCCCACCGCTTCGTTCTGCACCAGCGTCTTGCTGACAACCTGCCCCGGCCCGGCGCTGATCTGCTCGGCCAGCCGAAGGATCTTTTCATGCTCAATATTCTGAAGATAAGCCATTGGCATTCTCCTTTCTCTATTCGTCGATGATACGTCCATCGGTAGACAGCGTAACGACCTGCCAGGGAATCCATTTGCCGCTTTGCTGGAGCGCCCGCTTGACTGCCTGCTCCAATCCTCCGCAGCAAGGCACTTCCATACGCACCACAGTTACGCTTTGAATCTCGTTATGGCGGATAATTTCCGTCAATTTCTGGGCGTAATCCACGCCGTCCAGCTTGGGACAGCCTACCAGCACAATGCGCCCCTGGATAAAGCGCTCATGAAAGCCTGCATAGGCGTAAGCCGAGCAATCAGCAGCAATCAATAGCTTAGCCCCATCAAAATACGGGGCATGCACCGGAGCTAACTTAATTTGCACCGGCCATTGACGCAGCTGCGAAGGGGCATCGCCCGCGGGCGACACCGCCGACGGCCGCTGCTCGCGCAGGATGGTTCTCGCCTGCGCACCCGGACAACCCAGCTGGAGTTTTGCGTCTGCTTTATGTGCTTTCGCAGCCAACACGGCCGCTTCATTATAGGGCGCCGCCTCCCGCTCGGTAAAGCGTATCGCACCGGTAGGACAGGCCGGCAAGCAGTCGCCGAGGCCGTCACAATAGTCATCCCGCAGCAGCTTAGCCTTTCCTTCCACCATGCCGATCGCGCCTTCATGGCACGCGCTTGCACAGGCGCCGCAACCATTGCACTTTTTTTCATCAATCTCAATGATCTTGCGAATCATCTTCATACTTCCGTGCTTTCTTTCCTTGACTTTTCATCGCCAGTGTACTAGAATGGCGGCCATAAATCAGTTGTTATAACAACAAAAATAAGGAAACTATGAATCTAATGAGAATCACGCAAACCCTGCTGTTCCGCGGCACGACGCCGCAGGAAGCAGATGCCATGCTGAAGTGCCTTGGCGCTTACACCCGCTGCTATGCGAAGGGGGAAATCATTTGCCGTGCCGGCGAGCCCTTCAACGCCATGGCTATGGTGCTTTCCGGCGGCGTAACCATTGAAAGCGACGATGTTTGGGGAAATAAAAGCATCCTTAGCCATGTCGGAGCCGGCGAAGTCTTTGCTGAAACCTATGCATGCCTGCCGGGCGAACCGCTTCTCGTCAACGCCGTCGCTTCCGAAAGGTCCGAAATCCTCTTTATGGAAATGGGCAAGTTGCTGACCCTATGCCCCAGCGGCTGCAGCCACCACAATCGCCTGATTCAGAATTTGCTGGCACTGACTGCTCGGAAAAACCTGACGCTTTCACGGCGTATCCTACATACCTCCGCCAAGTCCATCCGCGGGCGGCTTCTATCCTATTTTTCCGAGCAGGCCCTCCTTCAGGGCGGATACCGCTTCTCCATCCCCTTTAACCGCCAGCAGCTGGCCGACTATCTGGGCGTCGACCGCAGCGCCTTATCCAACGAGCTCTCTAAGATGAAACGAGACGGCCTGATTGCCTATGAAAAAAACACCTTTATCCTAACCCGAGACTAAAACGGCTGCGCATGAAAAAGGAGCCTCTCTATAGGAAGCTCCTCTTAAATCGCCGTGTCAGTACGCCTGATTCCGCGCTATTCATCCCTTGTGTAGCAAGGGAAATCCGTCGCCTTTTTGGCCCGCACCGCGGAGGCATACAGCCGCCAACCGCCGGCCAGGTTATAACAATCGAATCCGTTCCCTCTGAGAATGCAGCAGGCGAGATAACTGCGCAGTCCGCTGTGGCAATGAACATAGATAGGCTTATCCTTAGGCAATTCATCCAGCCGTCCCCGCAGCTCGTCCAGGGGAATAGGCCGAAAGCCTTCAATGTGCCCGGCGGCTACTTCGCCCGGCATCCGCACGTCCAGCAGCGTCACGCTCCCATCCCGGGGCAAATCGTCCACCTGATCCCAGAAGAACTGCTTAAGCTTACCGGTTACCACGTTTTCGGCTACGTATCCGGCCATATTCACAGGATCTTTGGCCGAACCAAAAGGCGGCGCATAGACCAGCTCCAACTCCTTCAGGTCTGTAACCTTCGCGCCTAGGCGGATTGCCGTGGCCAGTACGTCCATACGCTTATCCACGCCCTCAAAGCCCACAATCTGCGCACCCAGCAGGCGCAAGCTGTCACGCTCCCAGAGGATCTTAATCGACATATTCGTCGCGCCCGGGTAATATCCCGCATGGGAGGCTGAATACGTATAGGTCTTATCATAGTCGATGCCCTTGGCTTGGGCCGCCCGCTCATTCAGCCCAGTGACAGCGACGGTCATGTCAAACAGCTTCACCACTGCGGAACCCTGGGCTCCGGCATATTCACTGGAAATCCCGCAAATGTTATCGGCCGCAATACGCCCCTGTTTGTTCGCCGGACCTGCCAGGGGTACATAGGCGCTGTCGCCGGCGACAAAGTCATGGACCTGCACCGCGTCGCCCACAGCATAGATATCCGGTGCGCTGGTGCGCATATGGCTGTCCGTCACAATCGCGCCCCGATCCGTCAGCTGAAGCCCGGCGCGCTGAGCCAGATCCGATTCCGGACGCACGCCCACGGAAAGGACCAGCATATCCGTGTCTACCGTTTCCCTGCCAAGCTTCACGCGTAACGCCTCGCCCTGAGGTTCCACAGCCGTCACCGCGCGCCCCAGCATCAGCCGGATGCCACGGCTCTCCAAATACTGATGGACGTCTGCCGCCATCTCAAAATCCAGCGGCGCGATTACATGATCCTGCAGCTCAACCACGGTAACGGCTATACCTGCAGCCGTCAGGTTCTCCGCCATCTCTGTGCCAATCATGCCGCCGCCAACCACCACCGCCGACCGGGGATGCTGCGCTTCCACATACGCCCGAATTGCCAGCGCGTCCGGAATCGTCCGAAGGGTAAATATCCGCTCGCCCTCTACGCCCGGCATCCGTGGTACAATAGGTTCGGCGCCTGGCGAAAGGATCAAGCTGTCATAGCTTTCCTCATATAGGCGCCCGTCCGTCAGGTTGCGCACCGTCACAATCTTACCGGCTGGATCGATGCCGACGGCTTCATGCCGCACCCGGACGTCCACGTTGAACCGTCTTGTAAAGCTCTCCGGCGTCTGCAGCGTCAGCGCGCTGCGGTTTTCAATGGTTCCGCCCACATAATAGGGCAGTCCGCAGTTGGCGTAGGAGATAAACGAGCCCCGCTCCAGTATGACGATTTCCGCGCGTTCGTCCAGCCGCCTTAACCGCGCGGCAGCGGACGCTCCGCCTGCTACGCCGCCAATAATCACTGTTTTCATCGTATCATCCTTTCTGTTTCCCAGTCGAACGGACAGGGCCGCTAAGCGGCCGGGAGGTTTTCCATGGATTATCCATCCAATACCGAATCAATCAGTCGCTATTTTCCCTTTTGGGAGCGCTTGACCGGTCAACAGGTTGAGGCGCTCTGCCGTCATATCGTTCCGGTCCGTTTTGTCCGCGGGCAGAATGTCCACGGCGCCAGCGGTCACTGTACCGGCGCTATTGTCGTGAAATCAGGGTTGCTCCGCGTGTATATGCTGTCTGAGGCTGGTCGGGAAATTACCCTCTACCGGCTTTACCCCGGCGATATCTGCATGCTATCGGCGTCCTGCGTGCTCAGCGCCATCACCTTTGATGTGCTGGTAGACGCCGAATCGGACACGGAAGTATACTTAGTCAATCCCGGCTTTTTTGCCCAGCTATGTCAGGAAAACCTCTATGTGGAAAATTTTGCCCTTCGGATTGCGGCCGAGCGCTTTTCCGACGTTATGTGGGCGATGCAGCAGATCCTATTTATGAGCTTTGATAAGCGCCTTGCGCTCTTTCTCTGCGATGAGCTGGCCCGAACCGGCGGCGATACGCTGCACATGACCCAGGAGCAGGTCGCCCGGTATATGGGCTCTGCCCGTGAGGTCGTCTCGCGGATGCTAAAATACTTCGCCGCAGAGGGATTGGTCGAGGTAGCGCGAGGCGGCATCCGCGTGCTGGATAAGGAACGCCTGCGGAAGATGGCCTTATAACCGATCCAGCGCGGCGAGGATTTCGCCCTTGGGGCGTGCGCCTATGATGCGGCTTACCGGCTTTCCCTGCTTCAAGACCACCAGGGTGGGAATGCTCATCACACCGAAAGCCTGAGCCAGCTCCGGCTGCTCGTCCACGTTCACCTTTCCGACCGCCACGCCGGGCCGTTCTGCGGCCACTTGATCGACGATCGGGGAAATCATGCGGCAGGGGCCGCACCAGCCTGCCCAGAAATCCAGCAGCACCGGCCGATCGGCCTGCTGCACCTTTTCTGCAAAGTTCTCGCGGGTAATCGTTTGAATAATCGCCATGTTTCTGCCTCCTTATCGGTTTCCCTTGCGGGTATGGCCCTATCATACCGGTTTAGGGAAGGAAATACCGTGACTAAGTTACATTCCGGCAAAAAGATGCGCCCTGCCGCTCTTTTGTTGCTTTTATCCTCCCTTTATGGTATAGTAGCGTCATGAATTTCATTCATCGGGTGAGCACCTACCGTATGCAAGGCTTTTGCATACGGTATTTTTTCGCCCAGACACGTTCAGCCAAAGGAGGCATGCAGGATGCAGCTACGCCGTATGACCGATGCGGGCTTTGCCGGCATTGCGCGCTCGCTATTTCAATTCAGCCTTCCGCTCATCTTAAGCGGCGTGCTCCAGCAGCTTTATAGCTGGGCGGATGCCTTTATCGTAGGCCGTGTGGAAGGCGAGCTGGCGTTGGCCGCCGTCGGCGCCACTGGTACGGTCGTAAATCTGTTTCTCACCATCATCACTGGCTTTACCCTGGGGCTTTCTATCCTTTGTGCCCAGAAATACGGCAGCGGAGAAAGGTCGGCCATACCGCAGATTCTGGCTACCTTTTCTTTGCTTTTTGCCGTCCTTTTTCTTTTCTTGGCAGCGGCGGGCGCGCTTTTATCTCCTTGGGCGCTGCGCCTACTCCATACGCCTTCGGATGCGCTGCCTCTGGCAGAGGCATACCTGCGAATCGTCTTTGCCGGGATTCCTTTTCTCGCCGTGTACAACGTTTTTTCGGCGGCACTGCGGGGATTGGGCGACAGCCGCACGCCCTTTATAGCGGTACTGATTTCCTCCCTGGTGAATATAGCGCTGGACGTTGTGCTGGTGGCGTGCCTGCATTGGGGTGTCGGCGGCGCTGCGCTCGCTACGGTGCTCTCCCAGGCCGCGATGACTTTATTTCTTGTCATTTACAGCCGGCGGAAGCATCCGCTGCTGCGCTTTCATCCCGGCCTCCGTATGCTGAACAGGCGCGCGTTGTCGCAGGGCCTTCGCATGGGGTTCCCTCCCATGATCCAGTCCAGTGTCAGCGCTTTCGGTGGCCTCATTCTGCAGAACTTCATGAACGGCTTCGGTACCCAAACGGTAGCGGCGATTACTACGGCTTATCGCGTGGATTCCATCATTCTGCTGCCCATCATCAACCTGGGATCCGGCATCTCCACTTTAGTGGCCCAAAGCTACGGCGCCAACGACGGGCCCCGAGCCCGTAAAACCTTTATGGTCGGCTTGGCGGCCATGCTGGCGGTATCGCTTTTGCTGACGCTGCTGATCATCCCCACCGGCGGCACCCTTATCGCCATGTTTGGGGCGGGGCCGGAAGCGATCCGGATCGGGCGGGACTTCTTTCATCGCATTGCAAGCTTTTATGTAGTATTTGGGCTGGCCACCGCCGCCCGCGGGTTCTTGGAAGGATTGGGCGACGTGGTATTCTCCAGCATTGCCGGCATGGTTTCCCTGTGTGTCCGTATCGCCGCTTCCTATGCCATGGCCGGCCTGTTCGGCAACATGGTGATCGCCTATGCCGAGGCTTTCTCTTGGATCGTCCTGCTGATTTTATATCTGCTACGGCTGATGTCACGCCGCCGGCAAAGGCAGTCCGCAGGGCTGGCAGCGTAACGCGCCGCGCAGCCCCTGCCCTTAGCCAATCTCATCGCAAAAAACATAAAAGCCGCCTGTTGGGCGGCTTTTGTGCTATTGTGTTTCAGATCAAGGCCAAGCGTTTTATCCCCAAAGGCTTGTCGCTTTTATTGCAGCAAGCTTTCCAGCGTAATTCCGGTTAAATAGGCCTCAATGTGTTGCTGAAGCTGCTGGTAGCAGTCCCGCAGAGGGCAAGGGTTCTCCGGACACGCCCGCTCCTGTGTTGATTCTAGGCAGCGGTTGATCTTCAGGGTGCCTTCCATGCAAATCAGAATATCGAACAGCGTAATTTCGCTGGCCTTTTTCTGCAGGCGATAGCCGCCCCGGTTTCCGCTGGTTGCCGTAATCAATCCGGCATTACGCATATAGCGGGTAATGGTCACAAGATAGTTCAGCGGGATTTCCGTCTCTTTGGCAATTTCCGCAGCCGCTGTCATCCGCTGTGTGCGCGCCAGGTATATCATCAAGCGTACCGCATATTCGGTCGTAGTTTTCAGCTGCATTTTTCTCCCTCTCCCTGAGAAGCAAAGTCAGCCTCGATGATCGCCGTCATACCCACGTATCCGGCCCCATGAAAACGCCTGTATCACAGCCGCACATATTCTTCCTCTGCGTCCTTGTGATCAGCCGCATTTACGTTATTTCGTTATTATACGCGAAGTTTTTTGTCATTTCAAGATTTCTCGTAAAAGTTTTAATTTGGTCGACGCCCGTATCACGGCGCAAAAATGCGGGCCTAGCTATCGCTTAGGCCCGCAACGTGCTAACCGGCCGGCCTAAGGGGCGGCCCGGTAAATAGGCGGATATCGTCTGTAAGCATAAGGGCGTGTTCGCGCTGATGGGTGACCACCAGCGCCAGCCCTTTCTCCGCCTGACGGCGGATACAGGCCGCGGCAGCCGAAGCCGCTTCGTCATCCAAGCCGTTAAAGGGCTCGTCCAGCAGCATAAGCTCCGGATCGACAGCCAAGGCCCTAGCCAAAGCGGCCCTTCTTCGCATGCCGCCGGAGAGGCTGCCCGGCAGCAGCGCCGCTGCATCGCCAATCCCCAACTGCTGCAGGGCTAGATGCGCCCGCGCTGATCGGTTCGCGCCCTCCATCACCAGCGTGATATTGTCCAGCACGGTTAGCCAGGGAAGCAGCCGGTCTTCCTGGAACAACATGGCCCGCCGCATGCGCGTCAGGGGGGCCAATTCGGCTCCCGGCGCGGGCTGGAGCCCGGCCAGCACCCGAAGCAATGTGCTTTTTCCAGCGCCGGAGGGCGCCATAATGGCCACGATGCCCCGCTGAGGCAGAGCAATCCCAAAGTTTTCTAAAACGACGCGCGCACCAAAGCGCACCGTTATACCATCCAATTTCATGGCCTGCCCTCCCATCCCATTTTCCGGGTCAACGCTGCCATCAGCCGGGTAAAGAGGCGCTCAAAAGCTACCGACAGCAGAATTACCACCAACGTCCACGCAAAAAGCTCCGCCGTTTCCAGGTAGATCTTTGCGCTGTACATGGCGCTGCCCATGGCTAGCTTGGGCGTACCCAGCACCTCGGCCGCAATCACCGCCTTCCATGTCATGCCCAAACTGGTGGTACAGGCCGAGGCAAACGACGGCATGATCTGCGGTAGATATAGATAACGCAACCGCTTCATCGGGCTTAAGGCAAATACCCGCCCCATCTCCTCATAGGCAGGATCTAGGCTGCCGATCCCCTGGGATACATTCCCCCACACAATGGGCAACGTCATGATCAGTCCGGTAAAAACCGGAACTGCACCCGCACCCATCCACACCAGCGCTAGGATAATAAAACTGGATACCGGCGTGGCCCGCAGGGCGGAAAGCAGCGGGGCAACAAGGTAGCTGCTCCATGACCAGCGCCGGGTGACCACAGCCAGGGCTACACCCAGCACGACGCCTAAAAGGAAGGCCGCGGCCACCCGCCCCATGGAAGCCAGCAGCGCCTGCCAGAAGTGCGCTTCGCCCGCCAGCACGAAAAGCCGCTGAAACACTGCGCCCGGTGCGGGAACCAACAGCGGCTGCCCCACAAGGACGGCCGCCAGCTGCCACAGCGCCAGATAAAAAGCCGCAACCAGCAGGCCCCGCCCGAGCCGGCTTTTAAGGCAGATAGTAGAAGCCGTCATCGGGCATTGCCCCACCGACCGACTTGGGGTTGGCGTCATAAAGCACCTGCAGGGTGGAGCTGGCCATAGCCTTCATCTCGTCGCCCTGTATGCAGACAATGTTGCAGTTGGGAATGGCTTTGGTCGCCAGAGCGGCTTGCGGCATAATGCCGGCGGCCACTACCATTTCGCCGGCCGCCGCCGGGTCCCCGTTGACAAAGCTCACCGAAGCGGCATATTCTTCCAGGAAGGTCTGCATCGCCTGCGGATTCTGCTGCAGAAATTCGTCGCGCGCCACGATGCAGCCCTGCACCAGCGTGCCCAATCCCAAATTCTCCCACTCCGTGGTCAAATCCAACGCGATGCGCAGATTCTCGTTTTTCGCCATCGCGGCGGTTACATTGGGTTCCGGCAGCATGGCCAGCGCGACTTCGCCGCTTGCGATCAGCGTGGATAATTCATCGTGCTCCGCCTTGTATTCAATGGTTACGTCCTCGCCGGCCGTAAGGCCGTTTTTCTCCAAAATGGCGTTAAGCACATATTCCGGCGTCGAACCCTGGCCCGTGGCATAAAGGGTTTTCCCCTTTAGATCCGCTACCGAGTGGATGGTATCGCCCTCTTCCAGAATATAAAGCACGCCTAGGGCATTGACCGCCGCCAGCTTGACCTTTCCCTCCGTCTTGGCGTATAGCGAAGCTGCCAAATTAACAGGAACGGCTGCAATATCCACGCTGCCGGAGGCCAGCGCCGAAACCACTTCGTCGGGCGAAGTCGCCACGGTAAACTCATATTTCCCCTGGGCCTTGTTCTGCGCCGACTGATCCATCAACTGAGCCATGCCGATACCTGTCGGCCCCTTCAGGGCTGTAACCCGAACCGCCGCCGGCGCCGAAGCGCTGCAGGCGCACATCAGCATCACGGCCGCCATTACGACGCCTAAAAGTGGAAGATACTTTTTCATACTTTCCTCCTTGTCCTTATGGTCACGCTGCCCGCTTATGCGAACGGGCGCTGTCAATCCGTCCTTAGATTACCCCTTTGTGGGCCGCCTTGCAAGCTGGTCCTTTATCTTTGCCACGAAAATGTCAATTCGCTGCAAAGCTTTCCACGCGCTATAGGCAAATACGCTAGAAATACAGTAGGATTTTTATTCGCTTTCCGCTGTAAAATCCCGCGAAATCTTCGTCTAACAATTAAAGCTTGCAGGATTCCGCTGCACGCATTAAAATATAGATGGTGTAATATCGATAAAAAGATACCGTACCGTAAGGGAGGAAAATAGATGATTTGTCCCCATTGTCATAACCAAACGCCTGAAGGTGAGACTTGTGTCCACTGCGGGGCTGCGTTGCACGATGCCGACATAGGCGGGATGGAGACGCAGGATCAGGTCATGGATAACGATTCCCTGCGCTGCCCCTATTGTGGCGCCGCGCTGTGGGAGGACGCGGCTTTCTGCCCGGTATGCGGCCAGTCGCTTGGCCAGCCGGAAGATGCTGGAGAAACGGAGAACGCCACAGAAACGGACGGCCTTGAAGAATCGGAATCCGGCGATCCGCCCGTGGGCTGGCGATGCCCCATCTGCGGCACCATTAACGCTCAGAATACCCGGGTATGCCGCCACTGCGGTTATGTGCTGGGCGAGGATGACCAGCAGGCCGCCGAGGGAAGCGAAGAATCCTACGGCGATGAAGAGAACTCGCAGGATGACAGCAATCGCTATTACGGCAACGAGTACAGCGCAGACAGCGCCGGCGACTATGAAGGCGACGAATCGGGGAACGGCGGCGAAGATGGCAGCGTGCGCTGCCCCCGCTGCGGGCGCTTGAACGATCCCGATGCCGAACGCTGCGGTTATTGCGGCCGCCTGCTGGTGGAGGCCGATGCCCTCCAGGTAGAAGGCCGGCCTGTGGAGGAGGGGCCGGATAAGCTGAAGCTTACCCTTCAGATTGTCGCGGCTGTACTTCTGGTGGCGTTGATCGTCATCATGGTGCTGATTATCCGCCGGTGCGCCAACCCTACGGATCAGGTAATCACTACGCCGACCCAAACCCGTGAAGGCACTACGCTTCTATCCCCCAGCGAAACAACCACTTCGACCACGCCTACGCTGACTTCCACCTTAACGGGAAATCCGCTATGGCCCTCCTCCACCGCCTCCGGTCCTGTTGAAACCGCCGATGCTGTGGATACCACGACCACCACCAGGCAAACCACGAGAGCAACGACCACCACCACGAGGAAAACCACGACAACCCAACCGACGGTAGCCGTGATCACGCCTGCGCCTACAAGGCCGACCACAACAACCACAACGACTACGACCACGACAACTACGACGACGACCACCACGACCACCACGACCACCGCCCCCACGCCGGCTCCTACACCTACACCGGCTTCTACGCCGACGCCGGCACCCACGCCGACCCCCGATCCTACACCGACACCGACGCCAGCGCCCACGCCCACGCCTGATCCTACGCCCACGCCGGAGGACACGCCCGACCCCAACACCGAGCCTGCTACAACACCGAGCAAGGGCGACAGCGAGTGGGAGCAGGAAGTCAAGCCGGATGATAACGGATCCAACGCTGCAAATAACGGCGTCGCCGTCTCCAATGGCGGCTGGATCTACGCCAACATCAACGGGCAGCTTGTCCTGATGCGTCCGGACGGTACCAGCTCCACCACGATGGCGGAAGATGTTGCCAGCTCCCTCGTTTATGCCGACGGCAAGGTATATTATCTCAATGGGGAAGGTCAGCTGACTTCCAATCAGAATGGCGCCAGTCAAGTCATATCCGCCGCACCCAAAGCCAATGCGCTAGCTGCGATCGGCTCCGACCTCTATCTAGCCTGTGACGATGGCATTTACCGGCTCTCCGGCGATGAGGTCACACAGGTGATTGCCGGGACTTATCGCAACCTGGTCGCTTCTTCCGGCACGCTTTATGCGCTGGATACTGCCGCCAATACATTGGTCCGGATCGACGGTACACAGGCTAACGTGTTGACCGCGAATGTGGCGCGTTTCGCCATGGCTGGCAGCAATCTCGCCGTAGTTACCACCGATAACCGCTTGGTGCTCTGCGACGCCGCCGGCGCCGAGCAATCGCTGATTTTTGAGGGCGAGGTTCATGAGCTTACCGCCTCCAGCAGCTACATTGTCGCCTCCGTCACCGGAAGCGACGGCAGGCGGATGGTGATGCGCTTCACCCTCTCCGGCACCGGGTCCGACGGCGGCACGATGCTGGCCGAAGGCAGCTATACCAACCTTTCCCTGCTGGGCGATTGGGTATACTGCTCCTCCGGCGGCAAACTGCATCGCCTGGCGCTGTCCGGCGGTGTGGATGAAATCATTGATCCTGCATAAATCCGACAAGGCTCCCCTCGCAGAGGGGAGCCTTTTTGCCCTTTAGGTCGGCTTTTTTCCCTTCACGGGTGCTTGCCAGATATGGTATAATGCAAAGGGAAAGCCGCTTTTGCGGCGTTCTGTCTGTGGAAGGGAGCAGCGTTCATGAAAACAGGGCACCATCTCCGCTCGCTTTGGCCCCGCACCCTCAGGGCGCAGCTGGGCCTTTTGCTCGTGCTTTTTTGGTTGGTCCCCATCATCGCGCTCAGCGGCTATACCATCTTGGTATACCGTCAGAACGTAGCTAGCAGCCTGCGCAATACGATGGACAGCCGTTTGTACTACGCCGCTCTTTTGACCAATGAAAAGCTGTCCGGTGTGCTCAACGCCAGCCGGGAAATCTCTTATGATACCACCCTGGAAACGCTCAATGACGAATACCTGCTGCTGGAACAGACCAAGGCCAATGCGCCCAACGATACCTCTGACCCTGCCCAGTCCTGGCAACGACGGCTATACGATGCCCAGCAAGAGCTGAAAAGCAGCTGCACCACCTATTTGAACAATCAGTTCGCATTGAACAGCGACTTTTCTTTGGCGGTGCTCGTGCTGGACGCACAGCCGAACACGCCCTACTATACTGAGCGCGGGCAGGATAACGCCTATAATTATTATGCGACTTTTGTGGCCCGTAAAGCGGAACAGATGAGTCAGACGCTGGGGAATCGAGTAGGGTTTATCGTGAACAACGAGCGGCTGTATCTGGTCCGTTCCCTACGTAGCACCGATAACACGTCCTCCTTTGGCCGCTTGATCTTAGAGCTAAATACGGATTCCGTTTTCAAGTTCCTGTTGGATGCGGCCCAAGAGGACACGCCCTTCTACGTGCAGCTCAACGATACGCCGCTGACATTGCGGGCGCCGGAATATGAGCGCATCACGCCCCCTGTGCTGGATCCCGCCGATTCTGGCGTAGAGGAATCCATGGGGTATGTAACCTTTTCTGGTTGGTTTACCGAGCGGGATTATTCGCTGGGCTACCAGGTGCCCATGTCCAGCGGCTTTCTGTACGGCTCCTTTAATAGCTATAATCAGGTGCTCTGCGTCATCGCGCTGGTATCGGTCATTTTCTTCTTTACCATCTTCCGCTCCTTCCAAAGCCGTTTTGCCAAGCCTTTGGAGTCGCTTTCCAGCGCGGCATGGGCTTTAAAGAACGGCGAGCTCGGCGTGCATGCCCAAGCGCCGCGGGATGATGAAATCGGGGATCTTGTCCAATCCTTTAACGCGATGAGCGATCAGATGCTCAACCTATTTAACCGGGTATATCGTGAGCAGCTTGCCCTGAAGGATGCTCGTATCATTGCGCTGCAAAGCCAGATTAATCCTCATTTTTTTAACAATACGCTGGAACTTATGAACTGGAAAGCCCGCATGCTGGGCGATGAACAGCTCTCCGACATGATCCAGGCGCTATCCACCCTGCTGGACTCAGCTATGGACCGAAGCAATACGCGCTTTGTAACGTTAAAGAACGAGTTGGGCGTAGCCGACGCTTATCTGACCATTATATCCGCCCGCTTTGGGCGGCGGATGCATATTGAAAAGCGCATTGACGAAAGCCGCCTGGACGCTCCCGTGCCCCGTATGGTGCTCCAGCCCCTGTTAGAAAACGCGGTGGTCCATGGGCTGGAGCCGGCAGGCGGCGGATGTCTGATCCTAGAGGTCGTAAGTCATGGCGCCAACCTGGACGTATCGGTGATCAACGATGGCAAGCCGCTGACCGACGAGGATTTTTCCCGAATCGACTCCCTGCTTACCAACCCGGTTGATCCTTCAGACCCACGTAGCCACCATCTAGGTATACGAAATGTCAACGAGCGGCTCACGCTTATCTATGGCGAACGGTCGGGTTTGCATTTCCGGCTGGATGAACAAGGGCGAACCCATTGCTATTTCCGCATCCCCCCGCCGCCCGGCAAAGAACAGGAGAATCACGGATGAAAAAGGTGGTCGCTTTCATGCTTGCCCTCTGTCTGGCCTGTATCGCTTCCGGCTGCGGCCCTGCCGTCACCCGGTCCCGGGACGAATCGCGCCCCCTTACGCTTAACATCGCTTCGTATTTTTCCGGGGAACATGCCGCCCAGGTCTATCAGGAGCTAAGCAATCAGTTTTCCGAAGAGCAGGGAATCGATATTGTCGACAGCTCTACGCTGACCGATACCGCTTTCACCCAGCAGATTATCAATGATTTTGCCGCAGGCAACGAGCCGGATGTGTTTTACTTCCCTGTGAATGACGCGCAAACTATGATTGATAATAATCAAGTGGTTTCCGTTCAAGAGATCTGCCGGGAATATCCTCAGTATGCGTCCAACATTCAGTCCAGCATTATGGACCATCTGTCTGACGAGAATGGAAATAACTGGTGCGTGCCCGTGATCGGCCGCTATCAGGCGCTGTATTGCAACGTCAGCCTCTTTGAGACATATGGCGCACCTCTACCGAACACCTGGGGCGACCTGCAAAAGGCGATTGAGATCTTTCAGCGTAACGACGTGATTCCCATTGCCGCGGGCTTGAAGGATCAGTCCTCGCTGTGGGTCGACCAGTTGATTCTCTCTTATGGCGTCAATGAGCATGAGGTTTCGCCCATGGATGCCGCCGACGTGCCGACCACCTGGAATCAGGCTTTGGCGCAGCTAGTCAATATGGAGGGATCTGGCGCCTTTCCCAACAACGCGCTGACCAGCAACCGTTCTACGGCGCTGACCCTTTTTAACACGCAGAAGGCTGCGATGTATCTCGATTCCAGCGACAGCGTTTCGTTGATCTCAAATCCCAATGCCGTGGTTGCCTGTGCCTTCCCCTGCCGCGCACCCAACAGCGGCGAAGACCATCTGATCATCCAGGTGTCTTACGGGTACTATATTTCCAGGAAGACCTGGGAAAATGAGGCGCTCCGTGACGCGGCGGTAAAATTTGTGATGTATATGTCCTCCAGCGACGCTATTGCCCGCATGAACGAGGATGGCGGCGGGTACCCAACCGTTTTGCTGGAATCCCTTGATCCCATATCCGGGCAGGGCACCCTGGCGCAAAGCGCGCTGTCGCTGTGCCGGCGGGCGCAGACCCACTACAGCATCAAGGAGCGTCTCAGCCGCTTGGCCTGGTCATCGCTGGTCGCGGCGGTAGACCCGATTATACAAGGCTATGGCAGCATACCGAAAACATTGGATCAGCTTGCGATCAACAACCGAGCCCCCAAATAGCAGACAGATGAGGAGGTCATCAGAATGTATAACGTCGTAATCGTAGATGATGAGGAAATCATTGCAAATGGGTTAAAGACGATCCTGCCCTGGGATCAATATAAGTGCCAGGTCGTCGGTATGGCCTATGACGGGGAAGAGGGCCTTGCCCTCATACGGAAAACCCGTCCGGATATTCTATTCACGGATATCCGGATGCCAGGCATGGATGGTCTCTCTATGATCGCTGCACTGAAAAGTGAATTCCCCCGCCTGCAAATTACCGTACTCACCGGGTTCCGCGACTTTGAATACGCCCAGACGGCGATTAAGTTGGGGGTATGCCGTTTTCTGCTGAAACCTTCCAAGATGGACGAACTGCACGAGGCGCTGACCGCCATGACTCAGGCCTTGGCCGCCATGCCGGCCTCGCCGGAGCCGGAGCCTGCCGACCCAGAGGATGAAGCGGCCGTAGCGGCCGCCGTGGAGGCGGAGCTTCCGGAAACCGAGCAAGAATCGATCACCCATTCCTTTGTGGTGAAAAATGCGCTGCGGTATATCGACGAACAATACGCCACCAAGCTCACGCTAGCCGAAGTGGCCGAACACACCTACGTATCCCAATGGCATCTGTCGAAGCTGCTTAATCGACATACCAACGCTTCCTTCTACGATCTGCTGAATGGTGCCCGTATCCGCGCCGCTAAAGAGCTGCTAAAAGATCCGTCGCTGAAAATCCGCGACATCGCTACAAAAGTTGGCTTTTCCGATACCGCTCATTTTGCCAAGATCTTCAAAAAGCTGGAGGGCTGCTCCGCTAACGAATACCGTAATTCGCTGCCTGGCTAAGATATTCATAAAATGTTCATGGCACGTTATTGTCCTGTTCATAGGCGTTTACTATAATGACATCATCCAAGGGGGAACAAACAAAAGCCGATGATCCCCTGTTGGTTTTACGATAGACTTTCTTCTTCTTTCCTCTCCCCTTTTTCTTCACAATGATGGCCCTTTCCCAAGGGCCAGAAGGGCCGGCAATCGCCGGCCCTTTTCCTTTTTCTTTGTGCCAGTCAGAAGAAAAGGGCGCCGCATTCGCTCAAAGATGTACCGCATAAAAAGCTGCGTATAAAACGCGTGAAGCGACCCATACTATTTACATCCCGTTCCCAGCAGGTTCACAACTGGGCGGTATACTAACGATCATCGGCGGTGCGCTTCGTGGTGGTGGCGTCGTCGTTGGATGATAGATCTTCTCTTCTTCCTCTCCATCTGTATCGGGAAGCCTCGTCCCAGGCTTCCCCCAAAAGAGGCCCGGCTGAGAAACTGGGCCTCTTTTGCGTTGAAAAATCTTTACGCTGCTATGATCATTCGTTCACACATGATTCATGAAGGCGTCATAGGATAAATGTGCGGATGATCATCGCGCCATGCATATCATCCGGTTGATCCAAACTTCCTTCTTTCCAATTTCCTCTCCCCTTGCCCGGCCGGCTTCCCACGGCCGGGCCTTTTTTTCTTCTTTAAAGAAACTGTTTCGCCGTTCATGTTAGCTTCATCTTACCGGCGTATACTAATTCTTGTCAACGGGCGGTGCCATCTAAGTCCCGTTGTGCGAAACGACCTATTTCCTTCTTCCCTTCTTCTCCCTCATGCCCGGCCGGCTTCCCACGGCCGGGCCTTTTTGTATGCCGCCTTGTACACGTTGATTTCATGCTGGCCTTATATCGTCATTTTGTCCATTGGGAAAAAGAAGGCGCTCGGCCGCCGGACCTATTTCTATTCGATTTCTTCCCCCCAACCTGTCCGCTTTTATGGCCGGATTTTTTTCTCAAAAAAGTCCTTTTGTTCATCTTAGCTTCATCTTGCTTATGTAAGATAAAACCAGCCGATGGGGATTATGCAAAACGGATGACGACCGTTCCCCGTCGTGTTCATAGATCTTCTTCCTTCTTTCCAATTTCTTCTCCCATGGCCCGGCCGGCTTCCCACGGCCGGGCCGCTTCCTTTTTGGCGCTAAACGGCGGCGACGGGAAACACAGCTGCTGTCCAGGCGTCCCGTATGCCCATGCCCCAGCCGCCGCGGCGCTATCCGCCTTTGCCTCGCCGTCGAGGATGCTGGCTTATGTTCCGTGTTGGGCGCCGTCCGATCCGATTAATCGGCCTTTGGGCATTCCGTACGCCGATGCCAAAAAAGGCTTCATCGATGCGGCATTTTTCAATAATAACCGAAAAAGGGTATGCTGTTCATGAACAGCATACCCTTTTTTTGATTCCCAACAATCCGCTACTTCGTCTGCTCAAAGCGCAGCTTCGGCAGATGCCAGATGGTGTCGTTATACTCTAGGATGGTACGGTCTGAGCTAAAGAAGCCGGATCTGGCCGTATTAACAATCGCCCGTTTCCACCAGTCGCTGGTCTGGGCGTAAGCCTGCTGCACACGCTGCTGTACGTCCACATAATCCGGCAGGTCCTTTAACACTAGATAGGGATCCGCCATACCGCCGAAGTCTCCATAGATCAGGCCATGGTACAGTTCCGGGAAAGTCACGCCCAATGTGCCGTCATTCAGCTGCTCCATGGCTCGCCGGATCTCCGGTTGGCTCTCCAGCACATCATATGCATGATAGCTATGGGTATTGTACAGCGCATCTACCTGCGAAGTATTAAGCCCAAAGATGAAAATATTCTCATCGCCCACCAGCTGGCCAATCTCCACATTGGCGCCGTCCAGGGTGCCGACGGTCAGCGCGCCGTTCATCATGAATTTCATATTGCCGGTGCCGGAGGCCTCCTTACCGGCAGTGGAAAGTTGCTCGCTGATTTCAGCAGCCGGAATCAGCAGCTCCGCTGCCGATACGCAATAGTTCTCCAAAAAGACGACCTGCATCATTTTGCTGGCCCTGGGATGCTTCGCCACCAGCTGACCTACCGCGTTAATGAAATGAATGATCTGCTTGGCCCGCTGGTAGCCCGGCGAAGCCTTAGCGCCGAAGATATAACACCGAGGCGTAATGGTATAGTTGGGATCATCGGCAATGCGGTTATACTGAATCAGGATATGAAGCGCATTGATCATCTGGCGCTTATATTCATGCAGCCGTTTGGCCTGTACGTCGAAAATAGCGTCGGTATGCATGACCACCCCCTGGGTGCGCTCCATAAAAGTGGCCAGCCGCAGCTTATTGGCCTGCTTTACCCGGGCGTACTGCTCCAGGAATGCCGCGTCCTCGCTATAGGGCTCTAGTTCTGAAAGCAGCGCCGCATCCCGCCGCCAGTTCTCGCCGATGGTTTCATCCAAGAGGGCGGACAGCGCGGGATTGGCCTGCATCAGCCAGCGGCGGTGGGTGATGCCGTTGGTAATGCCGGAGAATTTTTCGGGGCTCACCAGATTAAAATCCTTAAAGGTTGACTTCTTGAGGATCGCGCCATGCAGCTGGGATACGCCGTTAACGTTATGACTGACCCAAATACACAGGTTCGCCATCTGAACCTGGTTATCCGCGATGATGGCCATCTTGCCGATACGGTCCCATTGGCCCGGGAAGCGATCCCAAAGCTGAGCGCACTGGCGGCGATTCATCTCCTCCAGGATCATGTAGATCCGAGGCAATAGCGACTTGACCATATCAATCGGCCATTTCTCCAGGGCTTCGGCCAGAATGGTATGGTTGGTATAGGCGAATACCCCCTGGCAGATGCGCTCTGCCCGATCCCAAGCCAAGCCTTTCTCATCCATCAGGATGCGCATCATCTCCGGAATCGCCAGGCCCGGGTGCGTATCGTTAATATGGATGGCCATCTTTTCCGGAAGCCGGTCCCACCGGGGCCCATAGGTCTCTTCAAAGTCCTTCAGCGCATACTGCACCGAGGCAGACGCGAAAAAATACTGCTGCTTCAATCGCAGTTCGCGGCCGGCATAATGGTTGTCTTCCGGATAGAGCACTTTGGAGATCACCTCCGCCAGCTCCTGCTCCTCCATGGCCCGCATGTACTGACCCTGGTTGAAACTTGCCATATCCAGCTGCTTGGGCGACTGGGCCGACCACATCCGAAGCCGGTCTACATTGACTGTATCATAGCCCACCACAGGCATATCATAGGGCACAGCCAACACCGTCACCGGGTCATGATGCCGGATCGTAAGCTTGCCCGAGGACCAATCTTCCTCGATCCACCCGTAGAAGTGCACCTGGCAGGTCTGTTCCGGGTAGGCAATCTCCCAATCGTTTCCATTCGCCAGCCAGTTGTCCGCCAGCTCTACCTGCTGCCCATCTACCAGCTTCTGGCGGAAAAGCCCGTATTCATAGCGGATCGTGCAGCCCATAGCCGGCAGATCCAGCGTAGCCAGCGACTCCAGGAAGCAGGCAGCCAGGCGGCCCAAACCGCCGTTGCCCAAGCCGGGCTCCGGCTCCTGCTCGGCTACCGCCGTAAGGTCAACGCCCATCTCCTCCAGCGCTTGGCGGTAGGCTTTTGTGCTCATCAGGTTGATGATGTTCTGATAGGTAACCCGTCCGGTTAAAAACTCAGCCGATAGATAGTACAGCTTTTTTGCGCCCTGGCGCTTGCGCGCGCCGCGAGATACGGCCCGCTGCTCCATCACCTGATCGCGTACAGTCAGCGCCAGCGCGTGATAAATCTGCTGGGGCGTGGCGTCGGACACCTCGCAGCCATATAGGTGGCGAAGCTTACGCTGGATGCTCTGCTTGATCTCCTCAGGCGTATAGTGGGATACCTGCATAAGAACCCCTCCTTATTTTGAAGTCGGCCCATGGCCGAAAAGTATACAAAGAACAGTGCAGCCCAATATACCATGGCCGCAGTTGGCTTTTACTATATCACATTTTGACTTAAAGTTCTACTTTTATGCATCATTTTGCTGATTTTCTCTGAAATTCATCCCCCCTTAACGCAGGTGGGGCCTCAGCTTATCATATGCATGGGGCGGCAAGCATGCATAAAGCGCCCTGCGAGGCCGACGGCCTCGCAGGGCGCTTTCCCTGATCCGTAGGGTTTTCTTAGTCCTGGTTGCGCGAAAGCGGCTGTTCCCTTCCCGTGAGGTAGGCCTTCTCCAGCGCATTCATCGCCTTCACCGGCATCAGCAGCTCTTCCATGGGCTGATCGGCCCGGCCGGTGCGAAGCATCCTGGCAAAATTTGCCGCTTCCAAGCTATAGCAGCTGGAAATATCGATCATGCTCTGCCGGATACCGTCAGTTCCGAAGGCTGCGGCGGAATATAGCCCTGTCCCTTCCACGAAATGACCGGTTATGTCATAGTCCGGATAGCGGAACACCGCGGTCACCCGCCCCTGGCCCCGCACCGCCGCTACCGACGTTGGCGCATAGCCAAATAGGGTCATGACAATCTCCACCAGGTGGGAGGCGTAGAAATAGAACCCGCCATAGGGAT
Organism: Candidatus Parachristensenella avicola; assembly: GCA_904420205.1. Taxonomy (GTDB): domain Bacteria; phylum Bacillota; class Clostridia; order Christensenellales; family UMGS416; genus Parachristensenella; species Parachristensenella avicola. The sequence goes on from CAJFUN010000032.1 coordinate 22,684, forward strand.
TATCCAGATTCACCGGCGCAGATACCGCGCCTGAACGCAGCACGCCCAGCGCTCCAGAGGCTACAGCGGCTTTCATATTTAGCACGTCTTCCACATATTTGGTGGAAGAGCCGCCCACCACCGGAACGCCATAGCGCGCGGCCAGCTCCAGCAGTGTCTGCGCTTCCGCCGCGTCGTTGGCGATAGGCTTATCGATAAACGCGGGAAGGCCCGCTTCGATAAAGGGGCGGGCATAGGGCAGGTGGAAAGCCCCGTTGCGGGCCGTCACCATCACTGCATCCACCCGCCCCAACATATCCTCGGGCTTTTCGGCAATAAATCCAATCCCGCAGGCTTCGGCTACCTTTCGGCTTTCCTCCCGGTCGGCGCCGCCGATGGCGACGACCTCAAGATCCGGATATAACTTGGCCGATTCGGGCTCCATCCCGTTAAAAATCCGTGAAAAGGCCATGGCATGGGAATTTTCCGAACCGATGATACCAATTCTATACATGGCGGCAATCCTCCCTCTCAGGCATGGGGTTCTGCCGGTGGCACTCCTGGGCCACGGCAATCTGCAGGCGCACCTGCTGCGGCGTCACCACCAGCGGCTTGCCTTGGGTCAGGTGTTCATACACCGTCGTATAGTAGCGGTAAACCGCCGTGGTGAAGGGCGTATCATCCTCGCCCGCCTTCCAGCTGTCCTCATGCCAGGGCAACGTTTCCGAGCAATAGGCCGGCGAACCGTCTGCATGGGCCAAAGGCGTTTTTATCAGCCGCTGTGAAGGCGCTTCCTTTTCGTCAAACCACCGCCATGCAAGCTCCGTCAGCGAGCCCTGCAGCCCGCCCCGCGTACCTTGGATGTTATAGGTGAAGTTGGGATAGGCCTGGCAAGAGCTGATCTCCAAATCCACCAAGGGCTTTCCCGGCGCGGTCAGGATCAGCTTGACGTAATCTTCGGCGTCGCCAAACACATTGGCGCGATCCATACGGCATAACACGCCGGGCATATGATCCCAATCGTCCAGAAGATCCAGCGCCTGATCCAGTGGATGAGGGCCTGTATTATATAGATTCCCACCCTTAAAATCCTGGCAGGTCTGCCAGTCCCATCGGCGTGCAAAGCTGGAAAAAGCAATGGAAATCTGCACGATACGCCCCAGCTTGCCGGAGGCAATCACCTCCTTGACCTTCTGATAATAGCTGGCAAAACGGGACTGCTGGAAAACGGCCAGCATTTTTCCGCTGCGCCTTGACGCGTCGATCATCGCATCCACTTCACGAACCGTGGCCGCCATGGGCTTTTCCGTCAGCACGTTGAAGCCATGCTCCAAAAGGTCAATGGTCACCGGAGGATGCAGATAGCTGGGTAGCGAATTGACGACAAGATCAATGTCATCACGCCCGAAAAGCGCCCGGTAATCGTCGTATACCGCGCAGCCAAAGAGCGACTGCGCTTTTGCCCGGCGGTCCTCCAAACGATCCACCACCGCCGTTACCCGGAAACGTTCCTTATCGGTCAGGAAATACTTCCCGTGGATATCAAGCCCGCTGCGTCCCTGCCCCAGGATTGCAACATTGATGGGCTTCATCACGATCCCTCCTTTTTTCATTCGGGCCTTCGCCCGCTATAGCCACTTTTTCAGCGCGTCCATGCATTCCTGGCTGGCCGCACGGCCGCCCTTGGAAAACTGGTAGCCGCCCGGCAGGCGCATCTCTTCCTCCGTCAGCGCCTCTCCCCGGCGGTAATGGGTCTCCAGCGACAGATACCCTCGATAGCCATCCTTCTGCAATGCCGCCAGCTGCCCGGGGAAATCCACCACGCCTGTGCCCAGGCATACAGCCCTGGCATCCGCGCCCTGTCCAATGGCATCCTTAAGGTGCACATGGGCAACGCGCCCCTTTAGCCGTTCATATCCCTCCGGATAGGGGCGCTCCCCCTCAGGATCGAAGGGTAGATTGCCCGGATCCCAAAGGGCCATGACCTCCGGTACGTTGAGCTCCTCCAGGAACCGGCCTAAAAGGCCTGCGTTGGTCGTCATCACCGCCGGCTCCGTCTCCAGCGCCAGTGTGATGCCGGCATCCTGCAGCAGCGGTACAACCGCAGCATACCGTTCCAGGGCCTGATCCCAGCTGCCTGAACCCTTCCAGAAAGCGAACCCCCTAACCACCGGCGTTCGCCAGCGTTTGGCCAGCTCCAAGGCCCGCTTCAGCCCCCGCCTGTGGCTTTGCACCGCATCTTCATCGGCTACGCCGCACTTATAGAAGGGCAGCGCCAAGCAGCAGATTTCCAAACCATAAGCCTTTTGCACCGCGTCCACGGCATTGATCTCGGCCTGAGTCCACTCAAATGGCCCCCGGCCGTTGATGGATCGAAGCTCCAGGCCCGTCATCCCATTCTCCCGGGCGAAATCTGCCGCTTCCCACAAGCTCTGGGATACCTCGTCGGTGATCACCGCAAGACGTGGGCTATCCATTTTCCCGCTCCCACATCGCCGCGCTGTCCGGATCCAGATAAAGCCGGGCGCCTGGGCACCGGCGCAGGATCGAGGCCGGGCAGGCCTCGGTCACCGGGCCCAGCAACGCATCGCGCACGGCCTGCGCCTTCGTAGCCGCAGGCACCACGCAAAAGATTCGGGCGCGCTCCGTCAAGGCCGGGATTGTCAGCGTCAGCGCCTGCTGGGGCACCGCCTCCAGGCAGTCAAAACAGCCATCGTGCACCTGCTGCATTCTGCAGCGCTCATCCAGCGTCACAACTTTAACGCGGGCGGCGTCATGGAAATCCGCCTCCTCCGGATCGTTAAAGGCGATATGGCCATTCTCCCCAATGCCCATGCATACCACGTCCGGCGGATCCGACGCCAGAAGATCCGCATACCGCCGGCACTCCGCCTCCGGATCCTCCGCCTGGCCGTTCAGATAATCCACTGCCCCAAAGGCCACCCGGCCAAAGATCGCCCTCCGCAGGAAATTTCCAAATCCCTGCGGCGCATCGGGCGCCAAGCCCAGGTATTCGTCCATATGATAGGCATGGATACGGCTAAAATCCAGCCCTGACCCTGCCAACGCCGCCAAAAACTCGTTCTGGGAGGGCGCGGCGGCAAACACCACGGAAATATAGGCCTTGCGCGCCATCAACTGCCGGATATACGCCGCAGCGTCATCCGCCGCCGCTTGGCCCATGGCCTGCCGGCTCTGCGCCGTGCATACGGTCAGCTGATCCACCTGTAAAGTTCTCATGGCTTCTCCTCCTGTCTGTCATAAACGCATTGTCCACCCACAAGGGTCTTATCCACCCGGATCGCTTCATCAAAAATAACGATGTCTCCATCATATCCTGCTGAAAGAAGCCCCTTATGTGGAATCCCCGCAATGCGCGCCGGCGTCAGCGTCATCATGCGCACGGCGTCGCATAGCGGTACGCCCGCCTGCTGTACCATGGTGCGCACCAGCCGGTCGGCTGTAGCGACGCTCCCGGCAAAGGCCGACCGATCCGGCAGCTTGGCAACCCCATCCTCCACCAGGCACGCTTGGCCGTTGCTCCGGCTGCCTAGAAGGCTGGGCCCATCGCCCTGTCCAGCCGCCCGCATGGAATCCGTGACCAGGCACAACCGCTCAGGCCCCAGCGCCAAGTATGCCTGCCGCAGCAGCCGGGGCGGCACATGGCATCCGTCGGCAATGATCTCCGCCGTCAGCCCGGGAAAAAGATAGGCGCTCTCCAAAAGGCCCGGATAACGGTACCCATCCCGCCGGGTGATGGTGCTCATGGTGCTGTAAAGATGGGTGATGTGGGTAAAGCCGTTCTCCATGGCCGCCAGCACCTCCTCGTCGGTGGCATCGCTGTGGCCCATAGATGCAAGGATACCCGCCTCCCGAAGGGTGCGGCCAAAAGCCAGGGCGCCGGGCAGCTCTGGCGCGGCGCTCCACCGGGCGATCATCCCCTGCCCCCTGCGCAGCATCGTTCCATAGTGCTCCGGATCCGGGCAGCGCAGATACCTAGGATCCTGCGCCCCCCTCTGGTTCCAGGCGAAATAGGGCCCCTCCAAGTGCAGGCCCAGTAGGTTCGCCCCGCCGGTGCCTTCCGTCTTTACCCGCGCATAGCAGGTGAAGAGCTTCTCCATCTCCTCGTCGCTGGCGGCCAGGCTGGTGGGCATCAACGAGGTTGTCCCATGGCAGGCATGGGCCTGCGCCGCGCCGCGGAAGGCCTCCACCGTACCGTCCATAAAGTCATAGCCGCCCCCGCCATGGGTGTGCAGATCGATAAAGCCTGGCGCCACATACCGGCCCTTTGCATCCAATAGCCGGCAATGCCCATCACGCTGCCCCTCCCTGGGCCCGACCAACGCAATGACGCCGCCTTCGAGCGTCAGCTCCCATCCTTCCAAGATTCGGTAAGGTGTGATCAGCCGCCCGTTTATAATCTTTGTTCTCATCCGGCATCCTCCTTCAGGTCCGCCAGGATCATTGCGGTAATGGCGGCGATCCGTCTGCGCTTTTCCCCTTCGTCCATCAGGTCTTTATGCATGACCCGGCTTAACGTATGCCGGTTAGAAAAATAGTTAAAGGTCAAGGCGAACAGCGATAAAAGCGCCTGCTCCTCGTCTGCATCGGCGCGGAATCGTCCAGATGCCTTGCCCCGGGCGATAAGCTGTCCCATGGCCCGGCGCATAGGGTCTCTCACCTGATGCAGGTTCTTCGCATCCATAAACCGGCCCCGGTGCAGGTTCTCCCACATCACCATCCGCACATAGCTGTCGTTTTCAGACAGGAAGCGGAAGTACGCTTCTACCAGAGCGGCAATGGCCGCTTCCTCCTCCAGCGCTTCCAATCCTGAAGCCGCCTCACACTGGCTCAACCGGGCATAGACAGCCTCCAGCACCGCCATGTAGAGCCCTTCCTTGCTGCCAAAATAGGCATAAATCATCCGCTTATTCACGCCGGAAGCGGCTGCGATCTCGTCCACCCGGGCGCCTGATAGGCCCTTTTCGGCGAACGCAGCTTCCGCCGCCTCCATAAGCCGCCTGCGCGTAGTCTCCGAGCGTCCTTCTTCTTTTCCCCGATCCATTGGCCCTCCAAGTAAGTAACTATTTAGTTACATTGTAAATCTCCCCTTATTCCGCTGTCAAGCTTTCTTTTTGGAATTCATAACGAGCCCTTGCGCGCCTCTGCTGGGGGAGGTACAATGGAAAAAGAACCAATGCCCGAAGGGCAAATAAGGAGGACGCAAAATGATCTTTCAACAGGGGCGCAAACTGCGCATGGGCGTCGTGGGGCTCGGCGGCCGGGGCCGCGGGCAAATGGGCGTACTGCTGGATATGGACGATGTGGATATCGTAGCGGTATGCGACCTGTACGCCGACCGGGTGGCGGCCGGCCAAAAGGATGTATATGACAAACGGGGGATAACGCCTTTTGGCACTCAGGATTATCGGGAACTGGTGGCACGGGATGATTTGGAAGCCGTCATGGTCACCACCTCCTGGACCACCCATGCCCTGGTCGCCGTGGCGGCTATGGAAGCCGGCAAGCACGTTGCCATGGAGGTGGGCGGCGCCAGCTCGCTGAATGAGTGCTGGGCCCTGGTACGGACCAGCCAGGCCACGGGCAAAAGCTGCATGATGCTGGAAAACTGCTGCTATGGCAAGGTGGAGATGCAGGTGCTCAACATGGTCAAGAAGGGGCTCTTCGGCGAACTGGTTCACTGCCAGGGCGGTTATGAGCACGACTTGCGCGAGGAAATCGGCATGGGTGATATTAACCGCCATTACCGCCAGGAAAACTTTGCCCATCGCAACGGCGAGCTATACCCCACCCATGAACTCGGCCCCATCGCCAAACTGCTGGAGCTCAACCGCGGCAACCGTATGACTCACCTGACTTCCATGGCCAGCAAGGCCCGCGGCATGAAGGAATGGACAGCCAAACACCGCCCGGACGATCCGGTCAGCCGGATTGAATTCCACGAGGGCGATATCGTGACCACCATGATCCAGTGCGCTAACGGGGAAACCATCCTGCTGACCCACGACTGCACCCTCCCCCGCCCCTATTCCCGCGGCGGCCGGGTGCAGGGCACCCGTGGCCTGTGGATGGAGGATAACGCCTCCGTCTTCATCGAAGGGTTGTCGCCGGAGGATAAGAACAGCTGGACCCACGGGATCTGGGAGCCGCTGGCCAATTATTACGAAGCCTATGGTCATCCGCTGTGGAAAGCCTATGAGGATTTCGGCCTGCGGGGCGGCCACGACGGCATGGATTACCTGGTGCTGCGCGCCTTCGTGGAAAGCGTGCAGAAGGGGCAGGAGACGCCCATCGACGTCTATGATACCGCCTCATGGATGGCGATTACCTGTCTGAGCGAGCAGTCCATTGCCATGGGCAGCGCGCCGGTGGCGATTCCCGATTTCACCGACGGGCGTTGGATCGGGCGCACGCCCGCGCCCAAGAGCGTATACAGCCTGGACGCAGTATACGATGAACTCTTCTAAACGCGTCCGGATTAACCCATCAGGCTTAGATGCGAAAAAACAGCTATAAGCCGCTGCCCATAAAATCATTATCCTCCGTATGGCTAAGAACATGCGGAGGATTTGTTTATATCCGGTAAGTTATCCGGGCGTAGCCGCTTGGGATGCTCCCCGCCTGCCGGGCCGTTCGTGACGCAACATCTTCAATGATAAAGTTTTTCTGCCAACAAAGATTGGAACAACGCTGGACGCATCTTATCCCCAACAAAAAATAAGGAAGCGCATACTAAGGGCAATGAAAAACCTCCGGCCAAAGGCAAGAAACTACAGTTCTTGCAAATTTCCATTTTCAAAGTAATAGATATTCTCCTTCTTATATCCATACTTAGAACCATGGTGGCCGATATGCGGCTCAAATGTAAAAAGCGCTACGTCGCCCAGGCGGATCCGGTTGCCTCTCTCGATGTACACCCTGTCATCTCGGCGCCTCGCAATGGAGTGGCCAAGATTACCGGAAAAATCAAGATTCATGAAGCCTTTAGCTTTTATCAAGTTGTTCATATGGTAGTACAGCGCTTCAAAGGTCGTCTCCGGCCGTGCAAATAAGGTCAACTCATGATGTAAGAAGTCCTCCATGAGTAGTCCTTGTTTCCATTCCTTATTCTCGATTCCATCAAGATCAACTACAGCGCCGTTCTGCAATATAACCGTTCGTGCATAGTCGCCCCAAGTATCCCCGTTCTGGGGGCTTAGGTCGATTGTAATGAGATCATTTGGAGCAATCATTCGGTCACTTGTCGTATATTGCCTGCCCGAAATGGATACCGCAGTTTCATCTCCTGCAAACACAAATGCGCCCACATCCCAGTACCAGAAAGAGTCGGCGCCCAATTCAAGCATTTTTCCTCGCAAAGCCGGCGAATCTCACGCAGATTCATGCCGGGCTTAATCCTATGTATGGCATAGGCAAGGGTATCCTTTGCGATTTTTTGCACTTGTCTATATTCCATATCTTTCCCTCCCCAAAGCAGCGTCCAATACACTTTGATGCTTCTCTGCATTGAAACCGGGCTTGGTCGCTTAAGTAGGGATATTGGGGCATCCCGCTCTATGCCCTGCGCTGGCGCAGGGCTTTCAGCATCAGCCGGACAAAGTCCGCCGATTGCGCCGCCGCTTTGCGGCAGTTCTGCTCAAAAAGCGCTTGCGCTCCGCCCTCTGCGAGATCCGTCATCGTCCTTACGGCGAGAAAGGGGATCCGGTTTACATAGCATACATGGGCGACGCTGGCGCTCTCCATATCCACGCTCATCGGATGAAAGGCGTCGGCAATGCGCCGTTTCTCCTCGTCGTCAATAAAGCGCTCCCCCGTCACCATTTTCCCAAAAACTACCGGATACGGCGGATTATATTGGCAGATCGCCTGCTTCGCCAGCTCGAGCAGGCCTTTATCCGCCTGAAAAAACGCGTCCGGAAGCCATGGATGAAAATCCGTTAGGATCTCTGCCTCCACATCGTGATAGGCCGCGGCGGTCGCAACCACTGTATCGAATATTTTCCGTTCCTTTGCCACTGCGCCGGCAGTACCCGCATTGATTACCGCGCCGCACCCATAGGTATCGATTAAAAGCTGCGCGGCAACGGCCGCATTCACCTTGCAGACCCCGGAATACAGCGCAACTGCCGGCACCCCTTCGATGCTTCCCTGATAAAAGGTAAGCATCGCCTTTTCCGATAGCTGCGCGTCCTGCAAAAGGGGGATAAAGGGGGCTAGTTCGTCGTCCCCCGCGCAAAGGATACCGATCTTATCCATCTTACCGCTCCTTTGTCTTCCCATTCCATAAGCCGCCCCAGATTGCATATCTGCGGCGGCTAGATTCGTAGCTTACGTTTTATTATATCGTGATTGAACGCTCCATACAACGCCCCGCTGCGAGCCGGCTGCATCCTGTCACCTTGCGGACGCATGGATGGGGGAATAGAAACTTCGCTTCTGTCTGGTCGTTTTTTTATGGATCCATCCCATCTTCTTCCGGTTGTCCAAGCGTATAGCCGGCCTCTGTATAGCGTTGGGCCGCCGTACTGTAGCGCTGCGTCAGCATGTCCTCCAGCTCGCTTACGCCCTGCTGGCTCATCCAGTCCATAAGCTGCGCCCAGCCGTCTCGTACTGCCTGCTCCGATCCGGCGGTAATCAGCCGTGCGGCCTGGGTATGCCAAGCAAGCCCCAGCCGGATATACTGGTTATACTCGGGCTCCTGCTCGGTAAAAAGGGCTTCGCCCATGGCCGGATTGCGATCGAACCGCACCGCCTCTGTATAAGCCCTGTATCCGTCGAAATAACGCTGCTGATCCTGGCGGAGATCCCCATCGCCCGTTTCCAGGATCTCGCAGGGCCATAGCATATCCGCCCGCCAGGCAGAGCCCAGAAAATCCCACCGGCCTGCGCCCATCTTCATCATCCGGTAGGCGGCGTCGTCATAGGGCGCTTGGTACCGCGGGATCCCCTCCTCATTCAGGACGTAATGCTCGCCCTCCACGCCCCACTGGGTCAGCGTAGCGCCCTTGGGGCTGCGCAAAAACTCCATCAACCGGATGGCCCGCTCGGGCTTGCCGCACGCCTTGGTAATGTATAGTTCAAACTCCGGTAATCCATAGTCAGCGGCCACGTTAAGCTGGTTTCCCTGGTAAGTGAGCGCCGCCGGCAGAGGCTGGTATAGGGGCTGCCCTGGCTGACCCTGGCGGCCGCCTAACCCGGCTTCCCGCAGCAGGGCGTTTAGCCCGGCGGCATCCTGGTCCCAACCGGCATAGACCAGCGCATCGGTCACCGGTTCCCAAGTTGCTTCGCCGTAAACCGTGTTCTCCAGAAGATCCACCGCTGCATACCGAAGCAGTCCTTCCCGGTACCAGCGATTGAGCATCAGAAAATAGTCCAGCCAGCTTTCATCCCGCCAGGGCGTGCGCACCCGCTGGCTGTTTTCATCCCAATAGGGCTCCTGCCGCAGGCCCAAGCATCCCGCCAACGGGAAGCGTGGATAGGCCTCATCCATAAAATCCAAATAGCAGACATCCCATTCCTCCGCCGTCATGATGCCGTCGGCGTAGATACCGTCGATGTGCAGAGGCGTTTCGATGCCCAGCTCTCCTTTGCGGCGGGCCGCCTCCCGCAGCATCTGCTCCAGTTCCTCCAGGGACGACGGTTCCTGAGCCGAAAGCTGTTCCATAAGATCCGTGCGGACCGCCAGCGGGTCAAAGGCCCGGTCGCGATGGATGGGGTTTTCAAACCGGTAGGCCGCAGGGCTGCCGGCATAGGCCGTTAGGCCCGGGCGGCTTTGCCCTAAGGCGTAAACATGCCCGTCGGCCTGCTGGCGGGCCAGCTTCTCCATGGGATCGAGATTCTCCCAGAATCCCGGGCATTCTGCCTGGCTCAACGTGTCCAGGGCATAACAGCGCTCCTCCCGTGCCAGCAGCTCGTCATAGCCGCAGGCCAGCACCAGGTCGCCCAGCGCCCCGGCAGCCAGCTGCGCATCCAGCGTATCTACGGTTTCTGCCCGGATGGTAACACCCGTGAGCGCCGCGAGGGCCTGTGATATGTCGTCGCCGCCTTCCGCCGAAGGATAACTCACCATCCAGCGGTTCCGGGCGGTGGGCTTATCTTCCAAGCTGAAAACCGGCGCGTTACGCACCACCGTCATGGTCAGCGTAACCGGCGAGGTGTCCCTTTCGTAGGAGTTGGCGGTCCAATGGCCCTGCATATCTGTCTCTATCGCATTATCAATTGGCATATTAACTTTTTGCTTACATCCACAAACTAATAATAAAACCAATCCAATTACTGTGAGCATGCGAATAAACGACCTCATATCATCCTCCTGTTGCTATAATAATTACTCTGCCCCTTCTATAGGGGCAGAGTACTAATAATATTAACTAGGGACGATAGCCGCAACGACTACACAGTGTCATATCTAAAACCCAAACATGTGCTTCTTTGGGCAACCCATCTCCACAACGTCCACATATACGGCTATGGTGAGTTGAACTATACTGAACGTAGTTTATGCTTGCTGCCGGGTGCCAGCAACCAGCCATAATAGTAGCGTTGGTCTCATCATCGGCTGTGGTTGTATCCTCATATATTGTAGGAACAACTTCTTTATCGTCAAGTGCTAATGCATTAAACGGCATAATTACAGAAATCATCATTGCTACTAATAAAATTATATATTTTTTCCGTTTCACGTCTTCAATCCCCCTTCTGTTTTTATGTCGGATTTTCGAGATTTTTAGCTAATTTTAACTATAAGCCCATCGGAATCACCCCATTTCAAATCTAATATATATTATAATTTTCAATTTCATATTATATCTCATTATCTCTATTGAATATAGCTCTTTTTTACATTTTATATTCACCAGAATTACTTCAATTATGTTTTACCCATATTTTACGTAAGTAAGAAGCGTATTTTACAATTAAGCGATATGCTAGGGCCGTAATCGAAGAAAGGTGGAATGATTCATGAAAAAGCTTACCGGAATGCTTCTGGCATGCACCATGCTGGTGGGCCTGATGGCGGGCTGCTCGACCACGCCGACGGCCACCACGACGACGACCACGACCGCCGCCAACGACACCACTGCGGCCGATGCCACGACCACGGCTGCCGCTGACGAAACCACCGCCGCCGCAGCGCAGGGTCTGACCGACGATATCGTCGTCATCTCCCGTGAAGACGGCTCCGGCACCCGCGGCGCTTTCATTGAGCTGATGGGCGTGCAGGTAGAGGACGAAGCCGGCAACAAATCCGATATGACCACGCCCGGCGCGGTCATCGCCAACAAGACCGACGTCATGCTGACCCAGGTGTCCGGCAACAAGGCCGCCATCGGCTATGTATCCCTGGGCTCGCTCAACGATACCGTCAAAGCCCTGTCCATTGACGGCGTAGAGGCCACCAATGAGAATGTTAAGAACGGCTCCTATGCTGTGGCCCGTCCTTTCAACATCGCGACCAAAGGCACGCCGGAAGAGGGCAGCCTGACCGCTGATTTCATCTCCTTTATCCTCAGCAAGGAAGGCCAGGAGGTCATCTCCGACGGCTACATTCCCGTAGACGATGCGGCGCCTGCCTATGCCGGCACCAAGCCCTCCGGTAAGATCACGGTGGGCGGCTCTTCCTCCGTCACGCCCATCATGGAAAAGCTGAAGGAGGCCTATGTGGCCCTGAACCCCAACGCCACCATTGAACTGCAGCAGAGCGACTCCACCGCGGGAATGACTTCCACCATCGATGGCACCTATGACATCGGCATGGCTTCCCGCGAGCTGAAGGATTCCGAAAAGGCTGAACTGACCGGCACGCAGATCGCCATCGACGGTATCGCCGTCATCGTGAACCCCGAAAATCCCGTCAACGACCTGAGCCAGGACGCTGTGCGCGCCATCTTCACCGGCGAGACGACCAACTGGGCGAACGTTGAGTAATTGCCTCCTCTTGTGGCCGTAGCTCCCCATTGGGCTGCGGCCATTTTTATAGAAACCGCAATGTAAAATCCTCGAAGGAAAAGCCCCGAAGCGGCCGCGCCGCCGGGTTAGGAGCCATCTATGAAGAATAAAATCCTGGAACTATCCATGCGGATCCTCTTTTTCATCACGGCCTGCGCTTCCGTGGCCGCCGTCATCTTGATCTGCGTCTTCCTTTTCTCAAGCAGCATACCCGCCATCTCCGAGGTGGGATTGGGCAATTTCCTGGGCGGCATGAAATGGGCCCCCAACAACCAACCGGCCCAGTTCGGCATCTTTCCCATGATTATCGGCAGCATTTACGTCACCGTGGGGGCCATCATTGTCGGCGTGCCCATCGGATTGCTGACCGCCCTGTTCATGGCCCGCTTTTGCCCACCCAAGGCTTATCGTGTGCTTAAGCCTCTGGTAGAGCTGCTGGCCGGCATTCCCTCCATCGTCTATGGCTTTTTCGGCATGATGGTGCTGGTGCCCTTTGTGCGCGACGTATTCGGCGGCAACGGTAACAGCGTGCTGACCGCCGCGCTCTTGCTGGGCATTATGATCCTGCCTACCATTATCGGCGTGTCGGAGGCGGCGCTTCGGGCCGTACCGGAATCCTACTATGAAGGCGCGCTGGCCCTTGGCGCTTCCCACGAGCGCAGCGTCTTTTTCACCGTATTCCCCGCCGCCAAGAGCGGCGTGCTCTCGGCCATCGTGCTGGGGGTAGGCCGCGCCTTGGGCGAAACTATGGCGGTCATCATGGTGGCCGGTAACCAGCCTTGGATTCCTTCCTCCATCTTGCAGGGCGTGCGGACGTTGACGGCCAATATCGTCATTGAAATGAGCTATGCCGCTGATTTACACCGGGAAATGCTGATCGCTACCGGCGTGGTGCTCTTTACGCTGGTCCTTCTGCTCAACCTGTGCTTTTCGGCGCTGAACCGGAGAAAGGAGGGCTAATATGGAAAAGAAAAAGCACCGCAGGGATTGGCTTTCCCCCATCCTCCGGGTGGGCGTATGGACCGCCATGGTTTTGACCGTCGCGACCTTGGTGCTCATCATTGCCTACATCTTGATTATGGGCGTACCGCACCTGAAGCTGTCGCTTTTCTCACCTACCTACACCAGCGATAACGCCTCCATGCTGCCCAGCATTTTGAATACCCTATGGGTGATCCTGGTATCGCTGGGCATCTCGGTGCCGCTGGGTATCGGCTGCGCCATTTACCTGGCCGAATACACTAAGCGCGATTCCATCGTCGTACGGATTATCCGCATGGCGGCAGAGACGCTCTCCGGTATTCCCTCCATTGTCTATGGTCTCTTTGGCTATCTGTTCTTCGTAGCCCAACTCAAGTGGGGCTATTCGCTGCTAGCCGGCTCCTGCACGCTGTCGCTGATGATTCTGCCGCTTATCATGCGCACCACGGAAGAAGCGCTGCTTTCTGTGCCGGATACCTTCCGGGAGGCCAGCTTCGGCCTGGGTGCGGGGCGGCTGCGTACCATTCTGCGGGTGGTGCTGCCTTCGGCCGTGCCCGGCATCCTAGCCGGTGTGATCCTGGGGATCGGCCGTATCGTCGGTGAAACCGCCGCGCTCATCTACACGGCCGGCACCTCCACCGATACGCCGCACAGCCTGATGGACTCCGGCCGCACCCTCTCCATCCATATGTACGTGCTCTCCGGCGAAGGTTTCCACACCAATGAAGCCTTTGCCACGGCCGTTGTACTGCTCATCACCGTGCTGGGGATCAACACGCTAGCCAGCGTCATCGCCAAAGCCCTTATGAAAACGACGGGAGAAAAGTCATGACAAAATTTGATATTACCCATATGGATTTGCATTACGGCAGCTTCCATGCGCTTAAAGACGTTAACCTTTCCATCGATGAAAAATGCATTACCGCCTTCATCGGGCCTTCCGGTTGCGGCAAGTCCACGCTGCTGAAATCCCTGAACCGCATGAATGACCTGATTCCCACCTGCCGGATTACCGGCAGCATCCTGCTGGACGGCATGGACATCTATGCGCGGGAGTGCGACGTGAACCAGCTGCGCAAGCGGGTGGGAATGGTTTTCCAAAAGCCCAACCCCTTTCCCATGAGCATCTACGACAATATCGCCTACGGCCCCCGCACCCACGGCATCCGCAGCCGGGCACGGCTGGATGAAATCGTAGAGCGGAGCCTGACCCAAGCCGCCTTATGGGACGAGGTTAAGGACCGGCTGAAAAAAAGCGCCTTGGGCCTCTCCGGCGGCCAGCAGCAGCGGCTGTGCATCGCCCGTGCCCTGGCGGTAGAGCCTGAAGTACTGCTGATGGACGAGCCGACCAGCGCCCTGGATCCCATCTCGACCTCCAAAATCGAAGACTTGGCGCAGGAGCTGAAAAAGGATTATACTATTATCATGGTCACCCACAATATGCAGCAGGCAACACGCATCTCCGACAAGACCGCTTTTTTCCTGCTGGGCGAGGTTGTTGAATACGATGAAACGGAGAACCTCTTCTCTATGCCCCACGACAAACGCACAGAAGACTACATTACCGGCCGTTTCGGATAAGGCGAAAGGAGCATATCATGAGAAACCGTTTTGACCGCGAGCTCGATCTGCTGCACCAGGAGCTGATCGAGATGGGCGCGATGATTGAATCCAACATTGCCGCCGCTATCGACGCCCTGATGAAGAAGGATGCCCGCAAGGCCCAGGCTGCCATCGACGCCGATCCGGAGGTTGACGAAAAAGAGCGCACCATCGAGCGGCATTGCCTGCGCCTTTTGCTGCAGCAGCAGCCGGTGGCCAGCGACCTGCGCCGCATCTCAACCGCGCTGAAGATGATCACCGATATGGAGCGTATTGGCGACCATGCCGCTGATATATCCGAAATCACCCTGCGGCTGTGCCAGCAGCAGGAATCCGTGGATCTGAAGCTGCTCCCAGAGATGGCGGGTGCAGCCAGCGACATGCTGCGCCGGGCTATCGACGCCTTCGTGCGCCAGGATCTTGCCTTAGCCCGCAAGGTCATCGCTGACGACGACGTGGTGGATGATCTCTTTAATCAGGTGAAAAATGAACTGATCGTCCGCATCCACGCCAACGTGGAAAGCGGTGAGCTGGCCGTGGATCTTCTGATGGTCGCCAAATATCTGGAGCGCATCGGCGACCATGCCGTCAACCTTTCCGAGTGGGTGATCTTCTCCCTAACGGGGCAGCATAAAAACGAAAGAATTCTGTAGGTGGCAAGATGACGAAAATATACTGTGTCGAGGACGACGAAAGCATCCGGGAGCTCATCAGCTACGCCATGAAGAGCGCAGGCTTCTTATGCCAGGGTTTTGAGTCCGGTGCGCCCTTTAAAGAAGCGCTGGCCCACGAGGCGCCGCCGGATCTTGTGCTGCTGGATATCATGCTGCCGGGCGAAGACGGGCTGAAGCTACTGGACGATATGCGCGCCGACAGCGCCACCCGCAATACGCCGGTCATCATGCTGACGGCAAAAACCAGCGAGGTTGACCGGGTTCGGGGTCTAGACCGGGGCGCTGACGACTACATTTGCAAACCCTTCGGCGTGATGGAGCTGATCTCCCGGGTCAAGGCTGTGCTGCGCCGCTGCGCGGGGCCGGTGGCCGATATCATCCGCTACCGCAACCTGACTTTAAGCTACGATCAGCGCACCGTGGAGGTGGATGGGCGAAACGTCAAGCTTACCTATAAAGAATTTGAGCTATTATACTTCCTTTTATCCAACCAGGGCATGGTGCTCTCCCGCGACCGCATGCTGCAGACCATCTGGGGTTATGAATATGAAGGTGAAACGCGCACCGTGGATATGCACATCAAAACCCTCCGCCAGAAGCTGGAGGCCCAAGGCTGCACCGACCTTATCGTAACGGTCCGGGGGATTGGATATAAGGTGGAGAGAGACCGATGAAAAAGAAAATTTTCCTTTGCCTAGCCGCGTTTTCCCTGATGCTTATGATCTTTACATCCCTGGCGATGGGCGGAATCTACTACCGATTCTATCAAAACGCGGTAGAATCAGCGCTGCAGGGGGATGCCGCTTTGATGGCGCAGCAGCTGGAAGAGGGCGGCGATCCGTTGGCCGTCTTAACCAGCCAGCAGAAAGCCCTGGATCCGGGCCTGCGCATCAGCTACATACGCGCTGACGGTACGGTACTTTTTGATACCGATGCGCAAGCGGAGAGCCTGGAAAACCATGCCGACCGCCAGGAGATCCTCCTGGCTCGGGAGCAGGGCCAGGGCGAGGCCATACGCCATTCCGACTCATTGGGCGTGGATACCTACTATTATGCCGTCGCCCTCTCCAACGGGGACGTGCTGCGGGTCAGCCAGCCGCTCAGCCGTATGAGTTCGCTTTTCTCGCAGACCCTGCCCATCCTGGCGCTTGTATTGGCTGCCATCTTGGTGCTGGCGGTGCTCATCGCCCGCTGGCTGACCGACAGCCTGATGTCCCCAATCCTGCAGGCCTCGGCCCATCTGGATACGGCCCTTCAGGGGCATGGGCAATCGCTGGCCGATATGGATACCTATGAGGAGTTGGCGCCTTTTCTTCGCAAAATCGATCACCTTAATCTGGCAATGCAGCAAAAGATCCGGGAAATTCAGGATCAGCGCGACACACTTAACACGCTGGTGGACAATATGGACGAAGGCTTTGTGCTGCTAAGCCCGACCTATGAGCTGCTTATCATTAACCCCAGCGCCCGCCGCCTGCTGAAGGTGCCTGAGGGCGTCTCCGCCGTGGGGGAAAGCTTCCTTCACATCAATCGGGATATTCGCCTGCAAACGGCAATCCGTCAGGCAATGAACGAGCCGGATGGTTCCCGTAGCGTCATGCTGGAGCATAACCAGTATTATTTAAACCCTGTGCGCAATGATGACGGTCAGCTACAGGGCGTGGTGATGCTGGTGCTGGATATGGGACCGGCCATGCGGGCTGAAGAGAGCCGCCGCGATTTTGCCGCCAACGTATCCCACGAGCTGAAAACGCCGCTAACCAGCATCCATGGCTTCGCCGAGATGATGGCCAACCATATGGTGCCTGAAAAGGACGCCGACCAGATTGCCCAGCGCATTTTGAAGGAATCCGGCCGCTTGATCCGCCTCATCGAGGATATCATCCGCCTCTCTCAAATCGAAAGCCAAGGAACGGCCGACACGCAGGAACTGGTGGCGTTGGACCAGATTGCCCGCGAAACCTGCGCACGGCTGGAGCCGGTGGCTCAGGAAAAGCAGGTGCTGCTGGAAACGCGGCTGGAGCCAGTCATGCTGCCCACCGGCGCCGCCTATATAGAGGAACTCTTTTATAATCTCATAGACAACGCCATTAAATACAACAAGACCGGCGGCAAGGTCACTGTGACGCTGGAAAAGCTGCCGCAAAAGGCCCGCATCAAAGTATCCGATACCGGCATCGGCATCGAATCCACGCATTTGGACCGGATCTTTGAGCGCTTTTACCGAGTGGATAAGTCCCGCTCCAAGCAAACCGGCGGCACCGGTTTGGGGCTCTCCATCGTCAAGCACATCGTGGAAAACCTAGGCGGCTCCATCGGCGTGGAATCCACGCCCGGCACAGGCACGACCTTCACCCTGGAGCTTCCGCTGGAGCGCTCCGCATGATGGCGCTTTCCATCCCCCTGCGTAAGCGGGGGGATATTTTTCTGCTTTCAGACGCCGCATGGCCCGCCTTTGCGCGCAATAGAATAATACTAAAACGCAAGGGGAGGCATGAGAATATGAAACAGCTTCTTTCGCCCCAGCCGCAAATGATTCTTTCCCGTATGATACCCGGCCCATGGCCCGACCGCCCCGCTCAGATTCTGGAGCAAAGCGCGCGGCTTTCCGGTTGGGCGATCCGCCCAGAAAGCCCTGCGGCGCTGCGGATGTTGGAAGCCTTTGAGCAGCGCCTGGCCCGTATGGGCGGCGGCGTAGGATTATTGGGCTGCACTGGCGGGCCCATGGGCGCCTTTTGCCTGCGCCACGGCTATCGTCTAGCCCATCGGGTGGCGGAGGTGCAGGCTGGAGAACCGCTCAATCCCGGTTGGCCGGTGGTCGCGCTGCGCCATCAGGGCGACCGGTGGCTTCTACTTTTAGTGGCAGGGTCTGATCCGCTGCCCGAGCCCGAGCGGATCCTTCGGTGCTGCGACCTGTATGAGAAGCGGATCGCCGCTAAATAAAGGGCGTATGGGTCGGCATGGCTTCCCCTTTCGTATAGATTCGGAGCGTGCCGCCCCGGTCGCAGCTGGCCAGCAGCACCCGCTCAGGGCTTTCAAAACCCTGAGCCGCCAGCTGCCTGCGAAGCCAGGTTTCGTCAAAGCCCTGGGCTACCAGGTTTTCATGCATCACCCGCCCATCCAATATAACGTTGGCCGTCATGGTCTGCTCCGGCGGCGTAAGGCCCAGATCCTCGCAGGTAGCCGGCCGCTTGCCTGGCGCCGGCATAAAAGCAATCTGGCCTGTCGTCTCCAGCACCGCATATTCGATATCCGACAAGTTAAAATACCCCTGTACCCGGGCCTGGCTGATGATATCGTTTACATCCATATGGGCCTTGGCCAAATGCGCTTCGATTAGTTTGCCCTGATAGATCATAATAAGCGGCGTGCCGGTCAACAGCCGGCGCGCTTTGATGCTTTTGGTTGAGGCGATGGCGCTCATCACCGTAAAAGCTGCATAGATCAGCATGGCCAGGGTAGGCTGATAAAAGGGGATTTCATTATCCAGGGCCATGGTGGCGGCAATGGAGCCAATGGAGATACCCGCGATATAGTCGGCAAAGGTCATCTGGGCGATCTGGCGCGCGCCCACCATTTTGCTTAAAAGGAACAGCACAATGAGCGAGGACACGGAGCGGATGATGGTCTCGCCGATGCTCATGGCGAAATCGGGCATTTCAGGCATGGATTCTCCTCCTTTTCGGTCTGGGGTTAGCATACCCGGCTCCTTAACCAGCATACCCTTAATGTGGAGAAGGAGGGCTTTGCGATGAGAAAAAAATGGCGCCCGCTGGGGATGCTCCTGCTTTTTTGCGGTGTGCTGCTGGTAGGCCTGTCCTTGTCAGAGCCCGCCCAGCCGGCTTCCACCACAGCCGATCCCGGCGTCAGCTTGCCCATCATTATGTACCATCACGTTTTAAAAGATCCGTCCCGCCAAGGGGAATATGTCGTTTCCCCTCAGATGCTGGAGGAGGACTTTGCCTATCTGAAAGAGCTGGGCTATGAAAGCGTCGTGGTGCAGGATCTCATCGCTTACGTACAAGACGGGGCGCCGCTGCCGGAGAAGCCTATCATGATTACCTTTGATGATGGATACCTCTCCAATCTCGTGTATGCCTATCCGCTGCTGGAGAAGTATGACCTAAAGGCAGTTATCTCAGTGGTCGGAACCTTCTGCCAGCGATATACCGACGAGCCCGACAATAATCCGGCCTATGCTCAGCTTTCTTGGGATCAAGTAGGGCAGCTATCCGCCACCGGGCGAGTGGAGATTCAGAACCATTCCTATAACCTCCACCAAAGCCAGCAAGGCGCAAGTCTACAGGAAGCAGCGGGAGAGAGCCTTGACCAATATCGCAGCCGCCTGCAACAGGACCTTTCCCTCAACCAGCGGCTTATCGAGCAGGCTACGGGGAAACGGCCCACCTGCATGACCTACCCCTTCGGCCGAACTACCGACGCTGCCCGCCAGCTGGTGCAGGAAATGGGATTCTCTGCCAGCCTGAGCTGCTATGAACGGGTCAACCGCATTACCCGCGACCCAGCATGCCTTTTTGACCTTGGCCGCTTTAACCGGGCAGCGGGTCTGAACCGTGCCGCCTTCTTTGAACTTTTAGCCGCGCCGCCCAAGGAGCCCTGACTGGGAGCAGCCATCTTGTTATGGCTTTAGAAGGGAATGCCGTCAACGTTTCAAAACCATCCCATGCATCCGCTTGGCGGCCGTCATGAAAAAAGGGGGCGTTTGAACGCCCCCTTAGCCGCTGCAGGATATGCTTTCGCCCATTCAAATAGGCATTAGCTCTTTGCTTCCCACGGAAGTCCAAAATTATCGCCGCTAAAATCGGCGTGCACATACCAGGAATTGCCAATCTTAATTAAATACATCGTTCGCTCGATTTCATGTTCATTCCCTTTTTTGCTAAGGATGATCTTAAATGTAACCTTTTTCCCCTCTGAAATATTTAGTCCTATCTCCTTATAGGCTTCCTTGGCCTCTTCAAACTCTCTCCATTCTGTCTCGTAAATTCCAAGAATATCGTAGAAAAACGTCCAATTCTCTCCAAAGTTTTCATCGATGCTCTCTACTGCACGCTCTAGGATATCCTGACCGTCTTCAAGGAACGCATCGCGCTCGTCGCTGCGATAATTGTACTGTTCCATAATGATATCCACGACTTGACTGGGCAGCGTGTCAACATACGCCTTTATATCAGCCTTATAGATTGAATTGATGTATTGATCGATCGTTTTTTCGTAGCTTCTGCCTCCAAGCAGCACGAAAGCGGCAACCGCAGCTGCGGCAACCACGACTGCGATGACCGCAATAGCGCCGATTTTCCTATACTTCTTTTTTTGAGCCGCAGCGGCGCTGCCTGCATCAGCCGCCCCTAGCTGTTGCAACGGCTGATGCGAAGGTTGGCTTGCGTAATCCGGGCTTTCATCCGGGCGCGCCTGCTCCATGGCCGGCTCATTTGACGCCGGTTCTCCTTGCGCTCGCAGCGGCGAGCCGCATTTTGCGCAGAACAGCGCATCTTCCTCCATTTTGGCTCCACATTTTGTGCAATACATTTGGTTACCTCCTAATGTTTCAATTCTATATGCTTACAAAAGGTTCTTGTGCCCAAGCAATGTTTTACGCGTTCCCTATCTATCCGGCTGGGGCTATGGCTGACCGGTCTGAAATATCGATCCACTCGACTGTGGGATTCGCTGCGTCAAAGGTTTTGTACTCCGACGAACCCAACGTCATTTCCTGTTCTACGCTTCCGCTTACAAGTTTATCTCCCTGTATGGTAATGCGCAAGACCTCAACCGTTCCTGTGCCGCGGGAAATTTGCTGAGAATACAGCCCGTTTCCATCCGCTGCAATGCGAGGGCCCATTGCTGTGGCGCTCCCATTTATCGGCTTGAGCGCATAGGCATCGCCCTGTTTCTCGCAGCTATACACGTGAAAATCATAATAGATAAACGGGCCGTCCGCGTTTTCTGTACCTATCAGCAACTCCTGTATCCCATCGCCATCCATATCCTGCAAACAATACCGGGCGGTCTCATCGCTCACATCATCCAGCACGCCTGCATACAGCTTCTTGATGCCCGCATCTTCGTTTACGCGGTTCGCCCCGCCAGTTTCCGATTCCGGATCTCCGGAAGCAGCCTCTGTTGAAGGCGTTGCTTCCGTCCCCTCCGGTTGCGTCTCGACCGCTTCAATCCGTACAATCCGGTACGGCCCATCTGCGGTCGGTTCAAGTACCGCCCTTTTTGAGGCCGTATAGGACGGCTTTTCATATCCTGTATACTGATAGGTGTAATAGATGTTTATTTCACCTTCTGTATATTCTGTCGCTACAATATCTGCTGTCACAGCATAGTTTAGGGTAGCGGGCGCATAGACGAGCACACCATCTTTGATACGGATAAACTCGCTGTCCCAATCGCTTTCCTCAAAGCGGTAATCGGTAAACGAAGCAAAGAGGCGGTTAATGTCCTCGACAGCATACTGCGCCTTCCATTCTTCGTTAACCCCATAGTTTTTAATGATTCCATTGGACTTGGACCCCATACAGAGCGAGTTAAGCAGGTTTGTATAATCGGAAAGCGAAAAGCCTTGCTCCGGAATTTCATCCGGCCCATAGGCTAGGACGAATTCCACTTCTTCCTTGGTAAGCCCACCTGCAATCAGCGCCGGGTAATCAGCCTCTGCCAGCGCTTTAGGCTCCGGGGCCGTCGTACTCACTGGCGTGGTTGCAGCTTCGGCCGTGGTCGCAGTCGCTTGGATGGTGGGCTGCGCGGCGGGTGGAGTTGTTTCGTTTCTGTTTTCAGCTAGGCTTGGGATCAAGCGAGCCGCGCCATAAATCGTGCCGCCTGCAACGCATACGCCAAGGAAAATCGCCGTTGCTTTTCCTGCCGCTGTGTGCAAGAATCCGCTTTTTGCCGCCGATTTTGCCGCGGCATTTACGCCGGTTTTCACCGCATATCGCGTTTCCGATACGCCGTCGATGATATGGCGTATCTGCGGATCTCCGAATACTTTGTCCGCTATTGCCTGTCCCACCTGAGCATATGCGCTGCTTCCAAACAGCTCGGACGCTTGCGCGCGAAGCAAATAAATCAGCAGCGGAAGCGGAGCGATGCCATACAGGCAATAGCCCTTTTTCTGGAGCTGTTCCGATTTGATTTTTAAATTTTTTCTGCCATAGTTCAACCTGGACTTTACGGTGTTTTCCGAGCAACCTAGGGCCGATGCGATCTGCCGAATCGAATCGCCTTCCATATAGAACATCAAGATGCACATCCGCTGTTCCGTTGAAAGGCTATCGATCAGTTCATGCACAAGCGCGTTCCGCTCCTGCTGCATATAGGCCAATTCCGGCTGAATGCTGATATTTTCATCTTCGATGGAACGCTCGAATTCTTCGGCATCCTCGTTTTGGTTCATCTCTGTAAATAACATAGGCTTATTCTTTACCAATCTATTCTTAGCTGTATTCGCAACAATTCTACCGAACCATCCTGGAAACGCATCAGGCTGCTGCAACGAATCCAATCGGGAAAAGGCCCGGATATATGCGTCTTGCAGCACATCCTTTGCCTCTTCCTCATTTTTCATATACTGCACCGCTAAATAGTACTTGCTCTGATGCGTCGCCTCGTATAGGAAGCGGAACCCTTCCTCTTTGCCTGATTTTGCAAGTGCAATCGCCTCTTGATAATCCATACTCTTCTATCTCTTTCCTTTCCAAACATTGATTTTATCGCTTCTACCGCATAACCTTGCCGCGTATGTTCTCTAGCCTTCACCTCCAGGAGCCATCCGCCGAGCTATATCCAGGCTTGCGCCTCCCAGGGATTGATTATCCAACCGCTTCAACGGCTTCATGCCCTGTCCTCCGTCATCGCTTACTGGCTCATTTCATTTGCTTGTTTTCCGTTTTCTACTGCTAGGACAAGCGTGAAGGTGAAAAAGTTTTATGGAACAGAAAATTTTTTAAAATCAGCAGTGTATGCCATTGGATGCCGTTGGGCGACGGAGGCTTTCCGCGAGCTTGAAATTCGCCTGATTTCTTGCCTATATTAGGGATTTTGAAAGAATAAAGCCGCGCATATTATCCTGAAAAAGCGAGAGAGCCTGCATTCAAAATTTTACAACCAAGCGCTGAATGAATCAATACTCCATCATAGGCAGCGTCACGCCCTACATGCGCCGGCACAAAACGCAGCGCAATTAGCCCCTTCTTTTGAATATAAAAAGCGGCTACATGATGCAGAAAGCCCTGCGCTTAATCCGTCTCTTTCCCAAGGCACAAGCTCCTCCCCACGTCAAAATCCGATCGGCACGTCCACCTCCGCAACCACCATTTTGTTGCTCAATAAAGGTGCCAACCCCGTCCGCATCATGTATATCGCCGTTTTCTGTCCCCTATTCTGAAAAAGGCAAACGCACCTGGGAGGGCTTCTGAAAACCTTGGTCCTTCCATCAGCAGCAGGAATATCGCGCTGCGGCGGCGAATGAGTATTTTAGAAAGGAGCCGCCATGAAAAAGAATCTACGCCGCTGGGTATTGCCGGCCGCCGGCGCACTGCTGCTGGCAGCGGTAGCCTTGTGCGTATATTATTTTGCGCCCGGCCCTGCGCCGGCCGCGCAAGCGTTGAGCCAGCAGCTCGTCGCGCTGACCCCTCAGTCATCGCCGCCCACCGGCCAGGGCGCCCCCCTTGTGCTCATTAACCGGGAGCATCCTTGCCCCTCCATAGCGCCGGATACGCTCGTCAACCTGTATGCGCAAAAGGATCGGGGCTTTTCCTTAGCCTCCAGTGAGATTGCGTTGACCAACGAAACCTTCCAAGCGGCAAAGCGCATGTTCACCGCCGCAGCCCATGACGGGGTAGAGGGTTTTATTATCTCCAGCGGTTATCGCAACCGCCAGGCTCAGCAAGCCGAATACGAAGCCCAACCCACATTGGCCGCGCTCCCTGGAGCCAGCGAGCATGAAAGCGGCCTGGCCTTCGACGTAACTGCCTATGGCCACAGGGACTTTACCCGTACGCCGCAGTATGCTTGGCTTTATGCCAACTGCTGGGACTATGGGTTTATCCTACGCTATCCTTCAGACAAAACCCAAACGACCGGTACGCCCGCCGAGAGCTGGCATTACCGGTATGTCGGGCTGCCTCATTCCCGCATTATGGGCGAGCGAGGGCTTTGCCTGGAGGAATACCTTGACTACATACGCACTGCGGGCGTAATCCGCGCCGAATATCAGGGGCAGGCCTGGCTAATCGAAGCCGACAGCCAAGGCGTGGTGCGTGCCTATCCCGCCCCATAAAAAATGGTTTCGCCCGCAAGGCAGACAGGAGGACAAGCTTATGACAAATCAGGAACGCTTTACCCGCGCGCTGCGGGGCTTAGGCGGTCTGGATCGGCTGCCCATGGTGGAGTGGGCGCCCTACTGGGATCAATTAACCTGCCAGTGGGAGCAGCAGGGATTTCCCAAGGGGCTGGCCAACCACGAGATTGAAGCGTATTTCGGCCTGGATTCCCTTCGCCAAATCTGGATCCGACCGCGGGCGGGCTCCTGCCCCGCACCCGCCAGCCACGGCGCTGCGCTCATGGAGGATGCATCCGGCTATGAATCGCTGCTGCCCCATCTCTATCCCCAGCAGAACATTGAGGACGCCCGACGGCAGGCGTTGGCTTTAAAACCCCTGCACGAGGCCGGAGAAATCACCTTTTGGCTGACGCTGGAGGGATTCTTCTGGTATCCCCGTACGCTTTTTGGCATTGAGGGGCATCTCTATGCCTTTTATGACGAGCCCGAGCTCATGCATCGGATGAATGAATCACTGGTCCAATATCATCTTGCCTGCATTGAGGCCGTCTGCGACGTGATAAAGCCCGACTTTATGACTTTTGCGGAGGACATGTCCTATAACAACGGCCCGATGCTCTCCAAGCAGCACTTTGAAACCTTCTTAGCCCCCTATTACCGCCGGGTCGTGCCTGAGCTCCAGCGCCGCGATATTCCCGTATTGGTCGACACGGACGGGGATGTAACCCAAATGATTCCCTGGTTGAAAAGCGTCGGCGTTCAAGGCATTCTTCCTTTAGAGCGTCAGGCCGGCGTGGATGTGAATGCGATCCGCCGGCAGTATCCTGATTTCATGATGATCGGCGGCTATGATAAAACCATCATGCACCTGGGCGAGGAAGCGATGCGCGCTGAATTTGACCGGCTTCTACCCGCCATGCGCGCCGGCCGGTATATCCCATCGGTTGACCATCAGACCCCGCCAGGCGTTACCCTGGAGCAGTATCGGTGCTATGTTCGCCTGTTGGAGGAATATGCCGTCCGGGCGGTGCAGCCATAGCCCTATAACCATGCGCCCCGCGTGGCGGGGCGCATTTTGTGCTTGACTTTGAAACACATGTATCATATAATGCATGCAAAGAGACACGTGTGTCGCGCAAAGGAGAAATTGTCATGGCCTATCAGACCATTGAGGTTCTTATGGAAAATCCCACCACCCGTAAGGTGCTGGACATGGCGCAGGAGATGTTTCTTACCTTGGGCTATGGACAAGTGGAAATGAAGGATGTCGCCGCCCGCAGCGGCATATCCCGCAGCACCCTTTACCGTCATTTTCCTTCCAAAGAGGCGTTAGCCTTCTATATCAGCATGTACATTTTTCAGGGCCAGCCATTATATTATACCGGCCCGCTGCCGGAAGGCAGCGGGCTGGACCGGCTGGCCTTTGCTGTGCGCCGATCCGCGCAGCTGCTTTCCCTGCGGCGCGCGCAGGTCGCTTATCTGACGCAGTTTGACATTGTCTTTTCCGGCAGTTATCCCGATATGGAGATATCCGGATACTATGAAGCCTATGTGCGATCCATGGGGCGTCCCTTCCTTCAACCGATCTTGGATGGGATTGCGGACGGCAGTATCCGTCCGATGAAGGATCCACACCTGGCCGCTGTCACCCTGAGCAACGCGCTTTTAGCCATGGCTCAACGGGTTCTGCCTCGGGAGGAGCATTTCCGGCGAGAGCAGGGCTATGGCGGAGAAATGCTGACCGAGCTGGCGGATACGCTGATTGACGCATACGCCAACCGATAACCTACGCATCAGAAAGGAGAGTTTCCATGGACAAGGAGAAATTACTGGCTCAAATGACCCTGGAGGAAAAGGCCTCTTTGTGCTCGGGCGCCGATTTCTGGCATCTCAAGGGGATCGAGCGTCTGGGCATCCCCTCCATTATGGTAACCGACGGCCCCCATGGCCTGCGCAAGCAGGAAGGGAAGAGCGACCATGTCGGCCTTAATGATTCCGTACCGGCTACCTGCTTTCCCACCGCTTCCTGCACGGCATCCAGCTGGGACCGGGCGCTGATGGAAAAAATCGGCGCAGCCTTAGGTGAAGAATGCCAGGCTGCCGGCGTAGCGGTGCTGCTGGGGCCGGCCATCAACATCAAACGTTCCCCGCTTTGTGGCCGTAACTTTGAATACGTCTCCGAAGATCCCTACCTTTCCGGTGAGCTGGCCGCGTCCCTCATCAGCGGGATCCAATCGCAGGGGGTCGGCACCAGCCTGAAGCACTTTGCTGCAAATAACCAGGAAACCAGCCGGATGACCAACGATTCCGTGGTGGATGAACGCGCTCTGCAGGAAATCTATCTTTCCGGTTTTGAAACCGCAGTAAAAAAAGCGCAGCCTTGGACGGTGATGTGCGCCTATAACAAGCTAAACGGTACCTTTGCGGCAGAAAATCCCTGGCTGCTGACAGAGGTGCTCAAAGAGCAATGGGGCCATAAAGGCATTGTCGTGACAGACTGGGGCGCCAACAATGACCGAGTAGCCGGCCTAAAGGCCGGGCAGGAGCTGGAAATGCCCGCCTCCGGCGGATATACCGACCAGCAGATTGTAGAGGCCATTGCCGAGGGACGGCTGGACGAAGCCGTGTTGGACCGGGCGGTACTCCGGATTCTTGATCTAATCGATAAAGCGGTTTCCCACAAAAAAGTTGGCGCGCATTTTGACGCAGACGCTCATCACGCCCTGGCTCGGCGGGCGGCGGGAGAAAGTGCGGTGTTGCTGAAAAACGAGGGCGGCCTGCTGCCGCTGGAGCCCGGCATGCCCATAGCCTTGATCGGCGGATTTGCCAAGGCACCGCGCTACCAAGGCGCCGGTAGCTCGCTGATCCATCCGCTTAAGCTGGATTCGGCCTATGACGAGATGCGCGCCCGGGGCCTGCCGGTAACCTATGCCCAGGGTTATCCGATGGATTCCGACCAGCCCGACGAAACCCTGATTGCGGAAGCCTGCCAAGCCGCTGCCTCCGCTCAGGTTGCCGTTATCTTTGCTGGCCTACCCGCCAGCTACGAGTCTGAAGGCTTTGACCGCAAGCATATGGACATGCCCCAGGCGCACAACGAGCTGATCCGCCGGGTATGCCGGGCTCAACCCAACACAGTAGTGGTGCTCTCCGGCGGCGCGCCGGTAACCATGCCCTGGCTGGATCAGACGCGCGCGCTTCTCAACCTATACCTGGGTGGCGAGGCAGGCGGAAGCGCTGCGGTCGATTTGCTCTATGGGGATGTAAACCCTTCCGGCAAGCTGGCCGAAACCTATCCCATCGCGCTGGAAGATACGCCCTGCTATGGCAATTTTGCCGTCCATAGCCTAACCACCGAATATCGTGAGAGCCTGTATGTGGGATACCGCTATTATGATTCGGCTCGGAACCCTGTACGCTTCCCCTTTGGCTTTGGCCTGAGCTATACGAGCTTTGCCTATTCTGACCTGCGTCTGGATCATAGCTCGCTGCGCGAAGGCGAAGGGCTCTCCCTGCAAGTCACCGTGACCAACACGGGCAGCCGCGCTGGCGCGGAATCCTTCCAAGTCTATGTCCGCGCACCCCAGGGGCCGGCCTACCGGCCCGAAAAGGAGCTGAAGGGCTTCGCTAAAGTTTTTCTGGAGCCCGGTCAGGCCCAAACCATCACGATCCAGCTTGATTCCCGCGCTTTCGCCTATTATAATCCGCTGATTCATGATTGGTATGTCCCTTCCGGAACCTATCATGTATTGGTTGGGGCCTCCAGCCGCGACATCCGTCTGGAGGCTCCGGTAGAAGTTATTTCCCTTCGGCCCGACGCGCCGCAGCCTGACTTACGCCAGCAAGCGCCGGCTTATTATCACCCGGAGCAGGGCTTCCATACCCTATCCGACGGTGAATTTGAAGCAGTACTGGGCCGTCCCCTGCCTCAGGCCGACCGCCGGCCCGGCGACCGTTTTGACCGCAATTCCACCGTCAGCGACATGCGCACCACGCCGGCCGGGCGCGCCATTTTCGAGCAGATGATGGCCGCTACTTCCAGCCAGATGGGTGCC
Organism: Candidatus Parachristensenella avicola; assembly: GCA_904420205.1. GTDB lineage: Bacteria > Bacillota > Clostridia > Christensenellales > UMGS416 > Parachristensenella > Parachristensenella avicola. The sequence goes on from CAJFUN010000032.1 coordinate 51,252, forward strand.
TCCTCCGATCCCAACGACCCCAACTATCTGATGGCCGAGCATATGATGCAGGAGATGCCCCTGCGGAACCTGGGTATGTTCGGCGGTATGGATCCGGCCCAGGTCGACGCGATCATCGACCAGCTGAATCAAGAGTAATCGCTTTTGTCCGTCAAGGGGCTTTTGCATCCGCGCTAGGCTGCAAAAGCCCTTTTTTCGATGCATCTCGTTGGCCTTTCACTTACCAAGGCCCTTCCTGATATGCTATACTATAGGCGCCGACCGAACATCCTAGAGCGGTCGGTCAAACAAGGAGGATTTGGGATGGATCAGAAAACCATTGTTATGCTACCCGGTGAGGCCTGGTATGGTCTTTGCGTCTGGGACGGCTGCCAGATGCCCATCACCCGGGAAAGTGTCTATTCCCGCAGTCTGGAACCCAACCCCACCGCCAACCAGAGCGCGCCGCTTTTTGTCTCCAGCCGCGGGCGCTACCTATGGTGCGACACGGGTTTTACCGTGGAGGTGCGGGACGGCGTTATCACAGCTTCGTCTCAGCAAGGCCCCATTGACTTTGAGGAAGGATTCAGCACCCTGCGGGGCGCGTATTTGGCGGCTGCGGCATCCCACTTCCCCCCTCAGGGCAAGCTGCCGCCCGAAGGATTTTTTGCCAAGCCTCAGTACAATACCTGGATCGAGCTGGCCTACGACCAAACGCAGGAAAATGTGCTGACCTATGCCCGCCGCATCCTAGCTGAAGGGTATCCGGCAGGTATCATCATGATTGACGACGGTTGGAACGAAGCTTACGGTACATGGGAATTTTCAGTAGGCGCCTTTCCTGACCCCAAGGCCATGGTGGATGAGCTGCATCGGATGGGATTTGAGGTCATGCTGTGGATCTGCCCCTTTATCTCCCCGGATACGCGCGTCAGCCGGGAGCTGGCCGACAAGGGACTACTGATCCGGGACCGTTCGGGGGAAGTCGCCATCAAAAAATGGTGGAACGGCTATTCCGCCGTATTGGATCTATCCCATCCGCAGGCTATCGCCTGGATGCGTGCCCAGCTGGACAGCCTAATGGCCCGCTATGGCGTAGACGGCTTTAAATTCGACGCCGGCGATCCTTACTTCTATAACGCAGCCCACGATATCACCTACGCGCCTATCACGGAAAACGGCCAGGCCGCTGCCTGGGCCAAGCTGGGCGCTGAATACGCCTATAATGAATTCCGGGCTTGCTTTGCTTCGGCCAACCTGCCCTTGGTACAGCGCCTACACGATAAATGCCACGAGTGGGGAGAAGCGGGCATGGCGTCGCTGATTCCCAACCAGCTCTGCCAAGGCATCCAAGGCTATGCCTTTACCTGTCCGGATATGGTGGGCGGCGGCATGCTGGGTAGCTTTCATGGCGAAGGATTTCAGCTGGATGAAGAGCTCTTTGTCCGCTATGCCCAGTGCGCCGCGCTGTCGCCCATGATCCAGTTCTCCGCTGCCCCCTGGCGCCTGCTCTCTCCGGAAGGAAACCGCCGCTGCCTTGAGGCGGCCCGCCTGCATACCCAGTGGGCTGGAACCATCATCGAATTGGCACGGCACGCCGCTCAAACCGGCGAACCTATCTATCGCTATATGGCCTATGTTTTCCCTGACCAGGGGCTGGAGCAAGTGATCGATCAGTTCATGCTGGGCGACCGATTGCTGGTGGCCCCCGTGCTGGAAAAAGGCGCCGCTTCCCGTTCCGTCCGGTTGCCTGCCGGGCGCTGGCGCTATGTGGACGGCACCCTTTACGAGGGCGGCGATGCCGTCACTGTCCCCGCCGGATTGGATACCCTGCCCTATTTTATCCTGGAGGCATAAAGCATAATTTGCCCATCCCAAGGCCCCGGTTAGCTGGTTTTCAGCCGCTGTACCGGGGCCTTGGCCTATCTTGGGCGACAGTTTGAGCGCCATTTGTTGATGGCTAATATTTCTATATCATAAAATGTATAAAACATAAAAATTCTCTTAAAGGAGGTGCAGCGTTGATCCATACGGAATTCAAGTCCCTCCTCTTTGGTCCACTGCGGGCAATGGGCGAGCAGCTTGACGGACTGCTGGCGCCGGTGCGGATCCGGCACGGGCTCACTCCCGGTCAGCTGCGGATGCTGATGCTGATCAATGTGCCCAGCGGCATGACCGTGGGGCAGCATATGTTCATGGCGCCAGGCAATACCTCCAACCTTTGCAAGCGCCTGGAGTCCCTCGGCCTGCTGGCGCGGCATCGAGATCAAAAGGACGAGCGGGTTGTCCACGTCACGCTGACGGCAGCCGGCCAGGCGGTATTGGCCGAGGCTGATCAGACCATTGCCACCTATTACGAACAGGCACTGTCCGCGGTGAGTCAGGCGGATATCGAATGCATCCAAGCGGGCTTTGACCGCCTCAGCCAGGTGCTTCACATTTTGCAGGAGGCGCAAAGCCTTCAGGAAGGAAATAGCCATGAATGACGCAAACGACAGGAAATCCCCGAAAAAACCACTGCTATATTATTATGGTGTCGCACTGCTCATTATTATTCTGCTTAACGCGCTAATCATGCCCGCCCTCCAGAATATGAGCATTGTGGAGGTTTCCTATAACACCTTTATTGCGGATCTGAATGCGGGCAAAATAAAAGAGATCCAGGTGGAGGACGAGCAGATCGCCTACCTTGCCCCCAACGACAAAGGGCGTGATACGGTCTACGTGACCGGCAACATGAACGATCCAAACCTGACCAGCCAGCTATTGGAGGCGGATGTCAGCTTCGACAAGGTCATTCCCAACGAGGGATCCCCCATCCTGAACTTCCTATTGGGCTGGATTCTTCCCATCGTGTTCTTTGTGGTCATCGGCCAGCTGCTAAGCCGCTTTATGATGAATCGAATGGGCGGAAACGCCATGACCTTCGGCAAGAGCAATGCCAAGGTCTATGTGGAGGCCTAAACCGGCAAAAGCTTTGCCGACGTAGCCGGCGAGGACGAGGCCAAAGAGGCGCTGACCGAAATCGTAGATTTCCTGCACGAGCCGCAGAAATATAAAGAAATCGGTGCACGTCTTCCCAAAGGCGCGCTGCTGGTCGGCCCTCCCGGAACCGGTAAAACCCTACTGGCTAAGGCGGTGGCCGGCGAGGCCAAAGTGCCCTTCTTCTCCATCTCCGGCTCCGAATTTGTCGAAATGTTCGTAGGCATGGGCGCGGCACGGGTAAGGGACCTCTTCAAGCAGGCGCAGGAAAAAGCCCCCTGCATCGTATTCATCGATGAGATCGACGCCATCGGAAAAAAGCGGGATAATTCTGGCGTTGGCGGCAACGATGAGCGGGAGCAAACGCTCAACCAGCTGCTAACGGAAATGGACGGCTTCGACAGCAGCAAAGGCGTAGTGATCCTGGCGGCTACGAACAGGCCCGAAACCCTGGATAAGGCGCTGCTGCGTCCCGGCCGATTCGACCGCCGCATTCCGGTGGAATTGCCCGACCTCAAGGGGCGCGAAGCGATCCTCCGGGTCCACGCGGCGCAAATAAAGCTGGGTGCGCAAATCGACTTTAACGCAATCGCCCGGGCCACGTCCGGCGCTTCCGGTGCAGAACTAGCCAATATTGTCAACGAAGCCGCTCTGCTGGCCGTACGGAACTACCGTTCCGCCGTGATCCAATCCGATCTGGAAGAAGCCGTAGAAACGGTCATTGCCGGCTACCAGCGCAAGGGCGCGGTGATTTCCGACCAGGAGAAGCGCATTGTCGCTTACCATGAGATCGGCCATGCGCTGGTGGCTGCCCGCCAGCAGCATTCCGCACCGGTGCATAAGATTACCATTATCCCCCGCACCTCCGGCGCGCTGGGATATACCATGCAGGTAGACGAGGATGAACGGGTGCTGATGAGCCGCGAAGAAGCCTTTAACAAGATCGCCACGCTGACAGGCGGCCGCGCCGCCGAAGAGCTGATCTTTAGCTCCATTACCACCGGCGCTTCCAACGATATCGAGCAGGCCACCCGCATTGCTAGAGCTATGGTAACCCGCTATGGCATGAGCGAAAATTTTGACATGATGGCGCTGGAAACCGTATCCAATCCTTACCTCGGCGGAGACACCGCCCTTGCCTGCTCGTCGGAAACGGCTTCGCGGGTGGATGCCGAGGTACTCGCCACCATCCGGCGCGCCCATGAAAAGGCCAGCAGCATCCTTAAGGATAACGAGGCAAAGCTGCATGAGCTGGCCGCATATCTGCTGGAGAAAGAAACAATTACCGGCGAAGAATTCATGGAAATTCTAGACCGCGAATAATCCTCCCCATCCCATGCACACCAAAAAAGCCGGGTAGTAGGCTGATTTGCCGACTGCCCGGCTTTTTTGTGCGGCCCACTACAAAATCAGATGGAATAGGTTAGTATTGTCATTTCTTTTCTTTTTTTGCCCATTTGAAAAATATTGATTTATAATATTTACTTTTTTGCGCATTCAGTATAGTATACATTTGTATATGTAAACATATTGTTTACATGCGAAATCCGCTGATTTTTCGCAGCGCTTGTGCTGGACGCGAAGGTAGAATAACAATCCATCGCCCATGATTAAGCGGCTCGGTAATCGCTTATGGTTTGAGGGGACGCTCGAACCATAGGATTAGGTAGCAAACCCAAAAAGAGGAGGAACACGATGAAGAAGAGACTGCTTGCCAGCCTGCTAGTGCTGTGCATGGTGCTGGCGCTGGGCCTGACGGCTTGCAGCGGCGACACCAACGCCACCACGACGACCACAGCCGCAGCGGAAGAGGGCGACACAACGACCACAGCCGCCGAAGGCGACGGCGAAGCCACCACGGCCGCTGAGGGCGACGGGGAAACCACCGCTGCAGAAGCTGCGGCTCCCGCCACCTGGGAAAACCTCTCCTGGGAAAAGGATACCTCTCCGGTAACCTTCTCCTGCTACATCGACTATGACTGGTGGGGCTCTGATACCTTTGGCGAGGACGCTACCTCCAAGAAGATCACGGAGCTGACCGGCGTAAGCCTGCAAATCACCAAGGGTTCTGACCTTCAGATCTTAAGCGTACAGCTGGCTGCGCAGGAGCTAAACGATCTCGTGTTCACCTCGAACCTGACCCAACGCTTCCAGGATCCCGACGTATGCTACCGCTGGGATGAGCTGGCCGCGGAGCACTGCCCGGAATTCATGGATTTGGTAGACCCGCTGGAAAAGGTGAACAATCAGGCTGCTGACGGCCACATCTATACCTTCATCACCCACTATAATGATGAACGCGCCTATACGGATGAGAACAGCATCGGGAACTTTGGCAACTATACCCTGGCTTACCGGGCTGACATCATGGAAAAGCTGAATCTGCCCATGTTTACCTCCGTCGAAGAGCTGGAGGAGACCTTCTATACCGTAAAGGATAAGGCCTCTGATGTGGGCATTACCATGGTGTACAACATGCATCCCTCCTGGCCTTACTGCATTTCGTATTGGATGGGTTGCATCGACGGCAACCGTTGGGATCCCGAGACCAAGTCCATCAAGATGATGTACAATGACGAAACTTGGCTGGAATACTACAAGCTGATGAACAAATGGTACCGCGACGGTATCCTGGTGAAGGATTACCTGGGCGTACGTCCTGAGGACTTCTTCTCCCGTAACGAGTCCGGCCAGGTGTTCGCTGCCGCTTACAATGCGCAGTACGCCTACGAAGTCGACCGTGTATGGCGCGAAGAACTGGGCACCGGCGGAAAGCACGACGACCTGAGCCAGCCTTTCTTTGAGCAGGTGATGGAGCCCCTGACCTATAAGGGCGAAAACCTCTATTACCAGAACGACTATAGTCTTGGGTTTGCCAGCTGCTTCATCTCCACCAACTGTGAAGAACCCGGACGCGCCATCTGCTTCATGGAGTTCATGAAGAGCCCCGAAGGCGACAAGCTGTCCCAGCTGGGTATTGAAGGCTACACCTATGAAATGGTCGACGGCGTGCCGAAGCAGACGGATGAATACATCAACGCTTCTGCCGATGAAAAGAAGCTGATGCATCAGACCATTTACCTGCAGGGCTCCGGCTGGTGCGAGGGCCTGTCTTGGGCTGCCGGCGCCGTAAACGCCAAGGATGAGTGGACGAAATACGGTGCAGAGCGCGGAAATCAGTACCGCCTGATGAACAAAAACCTTGCCCATGAGAACAAGAACCCGGCCATGAGCTTCGCCCGCGTAGAGAGTGAAGACGACGAAATGGCCATGTACACCAAGATCAGCGACCAGTGGAATAAGTCCACTGCCGCAATGGTCACCGCCGACTCCGAGGCAGCGGTCGAGCAGGTCTGGAACGACTTCCAGGAATACGCCAAAGCCAACGGCCTGGAGGCTGTCGAGGCGAAGATGACCTCCCGGTATGTGGAGAATCTGAAGCGCTACCAGGAGGCTGGTTACTTCACCGATATCGTAACCGAGTAAAATCGATTTCTGGGGCCGTCCCCCGCTACGTCCCGGCGGGTTTATCGGCCAAACGAAAGCCGGAGCATCTGCTCCGGCTTTTCTTTTTTCCCATTAAGGTATGCCTCAACGGATTTGTACGATTTTCTTGTAAGGAAACGCTTACTCCCGCGTCATATAAGTAAGGAGGTGAAGGGCGACGGAATTTGAAGCGATCTATGAAACCTATTTCCATGACGTATACCGGTATGCTATCGCTCTATGCGGCAGCCGGGAGCTAGCCGAGGATATCACCAGCGAGACCTTCCTGCGTTCCATGGAGGCGCTTGACCGCTTCCGCGGCGCGTGCGACATCCGCGTATGGCTTTGCCAGATTGCCAAGCACTGCTATTACTCCCGCATGCGCAAGGATCGGCGCCTGGCCTTTACCGGCGAACCCCTCCCCCAGCAGGCGCCGCATGATCCCGAAGAAGGGATCTACATCCGCGAAACCTCTCGCCAGGTCCGTGCAATTCTCCAACAGCTGGCCGAGCCCTATCGAGGGGTTTTCACCCTACGAGTGTTGGGCCGCCTAAGCTTCCGCCAGATTGGCGAGGCATATGGGAAGACGCCGAACTGGGCTTGCGTGACTTATCACCGTGCCCGCAAGAAAATCCAAGACAAAATGGAGGAAGCATGATGAACGAACAATGTCCGCTTATTCGAGATTTGCTGGCTTTGTACGCCGAGGATATGACCAGCCCGGAAACCAACCAGTTTATCGAAGCGCATCTGGCGGGCTGCGAAGCTTGCCAGCAGGCCCTGGCCGCCCTCCGGGCTCCACAGCCGCTGCCCGAACCGATGGATGCTGCGCCACTAAAAAAGCTGCGCGGCCGCCTGACGCGCTATCGCAATCAGGTTATCGCCGTTACAGCGCTGATTGTGGCCGTGGTCTTTATTCTGGTTGGCGCCGTTCTCACCACGCCGGAATACTTGCCTGCCGAAGAAGCCGTGATCTCCTGCGTTTCCACGGAATCCGAAATGAAGATTATATTCTCCGATAAGGTTGCCGGATACCAACTGGACGGCCCCTACGAGCAGGACGAAGGCGTCGAATACCACCTCTCAGCCTGGACGACGCTTTGGTCGCAGCTTATGCAGACCGCCGTCCGCAATCCCAGGATTTCCATTCCCCGCGGGGAGAACGACTCCTATCCAACCGTCTATTACAGCGCCAACGATGGCAGCGAAATGTCGCTGCTCACCGGCCTGGATCTGCATCCCTACATGCATGGCATTGTACTGCCCCGTCTGGTGCTCAATTATTATGCTCTGATCGTCCTCTTTTTGCTTCTTGTAATCGCCGCACTATACGTTCCCCTACGCAGGCATCATCGCAAATTGTGGGAAAGGCTGCTGCTTGCCCCGGTCAGTTACCTCATCGCCCATGTGGTGATCCGCAGCCTTTCCCCTGAAACCTACGCTGCGGCCCGGGACTTCTGCCTCATCTTGCTGCTGGCCATGGCGCTATATGGCGCCCTCATCCTGGGTCTTGGCTTGATCCGCCGCCGAAAAGCGAATTTCTCGGAGCTGGAGGAATAGCAGCACCGCGGTTACCGCAAAAGCTAGGATATCTGCGATTGGCGCAGCCCAAAGCATGCCCGTCACGCCGCCCGCGGCCCCTAAAATCATTAGGCCCGGCACAAAAAACACCACGTCCCTCGATAAAGAGAGCAAGGTAGAACTGACCGGCTTACCCAGCGACTGCAAAAAGATGCTGCCGGCTTTCTGAATGCAGCACAGGCAGATACCGCTGAGAAAGACGCGGAAGCAGCGGACGGCATATTCATTATATAGCGCGTTTTCATGGCCAAACAGGTTGACAACCGCTTGGGGGCACAGCTCGAAAATGAATGTGGCCGCCAGGCCTACCGCGAGGTTCGCCGCCATAATCAGCTTACAAGTGCGCATAACCCGGTCATACCGGCGCGCCCCATAATTATAACCCACGATCGGCTGCCCGCCCACGGCGATCCCTACGGCGAAAGCAATGACAATCGCGAAGACCTTCATTACAATTCCTACCGCTGACAACGGAATATCCGCGCCATAGACCGACTGCGGCCCGTATCGCCCAATGACATGATTGGCTATGCTGGTCACAATAACGATGGCAATTTGGATGATAAAGCTGGAAATGCCCACCTGCCCAATGCGTTTAACGATGGCGCCGTCAAGCCGGAAATCGGCCCGCGCCAGGCGGAAGGATTTGGGGCGGCGGAAATAGCAGGCCGATAGGATGGCCGTGGCAACCTGGCCGATTACGGTAGCGGCGGCCGCGCCTGTCACGCCCATATCCAGCGCGAAGATCGCGATGGGATCCAGAATCAGGTTAATCACCGCGCCCAGCACGGCAGCGACCATGGCATATCCCGGAGAGCCGTCGGCCCTGATCATACCGTTGGCCGATGAAGTAAAGACATAAAACGGGATTCCGATTAAAATCACCGTCATATACTCCTTGGCATAGTCATAGCAAGCATCCGTAACGCCAAAAAGCTGCAATAAGCCGTCTTCAAAGACGAATCCGGCCGCGGTCAGCAGGCATGCGGCCAGCAGGGTTAGCGTCAGGCCATTCGCCACGCTGCGGCTGGCTTTATCCCGCTCACCCCTCCCCATGCAGAGGCTGAAAAGCGCCGCGCTGCCATCGCCAATCAATAGCGCCACGGCTAGAGCGGCCACGGTATAGGGGAATACGACGTTTGTGGCCGCGTTGCCCAGGTAGCCTACGCCCTGGCCGATAAAAATCTGATCCACAATGTTATACAGCGCGCTAACCAGCATGGAAAGCACGCAAGGTATGGAGAATGTGACCAGCAGCCTGCCTACCGGCGCGGTGGCCAGCCGGTTTTCCGTTGGGATTTGAGTTTTCTCTTGCATACGTCCTCCTAAAAAATAAGCGTGCCGCCCAGAGCTGGATTTACGCCCAAGGCTACACGCTTCAATGCCTTATTTTGTGCCCCAACGTCCCGCGCCGCAAAAAAAGCGTAAGTCCAGACAACCTGGACTTACGCTTTCATGCTGCTCGGCTTACGAAGGGGAGATTTTCTCCCGTTTTTCCTATGGGGCGCTAGTTTAAATAGTCGCCGCAGGGGATATTGTTATACTGCATTTTGATCTTTATGATGACCGAACCGTCTGGCTCTACAGTCTCCTCCTCTATGCGGTACTGGGTGCGGCTGCGCTCCAGCGTATCCTTATAGTGGGCAACTTCGCCGCGCACAGCGGCTACCGCCGCCTCATGGGGCAGATCCTCTTTTAGGAGAAAATGCATCGTCTTCTCGATGCAGGCAAATTTGATCCGCTTCATGGGTTGACCTCCTTTTCCATAAAGCGATCTTACCATTTCTTGCGCCCGCTTCGCAAAGCAAACTTTTGCCGTCCGCCGAATTTCATCATTTCGGCGCACAGCGCTCAGGGCATTTTGACCATATGCCGGCGCATCTACGCCTTCAGCAGCTTATCCATTTCATCCAAGCACACCGTAAGCATACGGAACAGATGGAAGGGGCCTTTAAAGGTGGAGCCTTTGAGCGTATGGCTCACCGAACCGTCCCGATGCAAGTAGCCGTACCATTCGCCGTGTTCAGGGTCGGGGAAATGGCTGAACGCGTAATCGGTAATGCGCTCAAACCACTGGGCAAAGCGTTCCTCGCCCGTCAGGCGGTAAGCCATCAGCGCGGCGATAATCGCCTCATTATGAGGCCACCACAGCTTCATATCCCATTCCAGCGGCACAACCGGCTTGCCCAGCGCATCGGCATAGTATACAATACCTCCGCCCTGCTGCTCATCCCAGCCCAGCGCAATGGACCAATCGAAAATGTTCAGCGCCTTTTGCAACATCTCCTGGTCGCCCATGCGCTCCGCTTCGGCCATAATGAACCAGGAGGCCTCCAGGCTATGGCCGGGATCTACCAGGCGCCCTTCGGAGATGTCTCCCAAGAATTCGCCCTGCAGGCCCACGCTCTCCAGCACGCAGCGCAGATCAGGCTTATAGAAGTCTCGCAGGATATCGCCGATAAGCCGGCGGGTAATGGGGTCATAGTCGGTTTCCGGGTCGGCCTTGCGCAGCACCGCCGTCACGTTGGTTAAAATCATCGAATTGGCCAGCGCCTTCATCTGGCGGGTTTTCGGATCCGATTTGGGCGTAATCTTATAGGGATCGCAATCCGGATCATCATAGATCTTTAGCACACGGTCAAAGACTGTCTTGGCCTTCTCCAGCGCCTGGCGGTCTCCGGTTACCCGCGCATATTCCGCCATGCCCACAATATAGAAAGTTTCGCTGAAAAAATAGCGGCGCTTACGCAGCGGCTGGCCCTCGCGGGTGACAGTAAAGTACATCCGCCCGTCCGCATCAAAGCAGTGCTCATCCAAAAATTGCATACAGCTTTGGCAAATTTCCATCCACTGGGGCCGCTGGCCGAAATGGGCCATCAGATCGGCATAGGCCCATAGGCAGCGTCCCTGGAACCAAACCGATTTGTCGGTATGGTACACTTTGCCCTCTCGATCCAACGATGAAAATATGCCGCCGTATTCCCGGTCCAGCATCTCGCCTTGGGTCCAAAATGGTTCCACCGAATCCAGCAGTTCCCGTTCAAACAGGTCGCGGTACTTCTTCCATTTTGTCGTATCCATCGTCCATCCCTTTCTGGCCGCGATTACGCCGCGCGGCCCCGGCGTCGTTTTCTTTGGTCGCGGAATGCCGCCAAGGCTGCTTGCCCCTGGGGCGTGACCGGGCGAATCCACCGGCCGCTCGCCAGATAAAACGGCTCAATGAAGCATTTGATCGCATCTTCAACGTAGAACATGGAAAAGATCACAAGGAAAGGCAGATGCCACACCATGCCCGTCAGGTAAACGAGAGGCACGCCTACCAGCCAAATGCCGCCCACTTCTAAAAACATACCCATGCGCGTTTCCCCGCCGGAGCGGAAAATATTGACCTGAATATAGTTGCTGGTACGCATAGGCGCGGTAACGGTATAAATCATAAGCATGCTCACGACCGTGGCCGCTACACTATCGCTCACGCCAAAAAGGCCCACGATCGGTTGGCGCAGTACCAGTACCACAAGGCACACCATAAAACTTAGGGCCGGGCACAGCAGCGTAAATCGCTTAGCGTCCCGCAGTCCCTTATCCAGTTCTCCGGCGCCGATGGATTTTCCTACCATCACCGAGGAGGCATTGGACAAGCCGCCGAAGAAAGCGAAGATCAGGCCCTCCAGCGTGCGGAATACCGTAAGCGCGGAGAGGTTGGCCGCGCCCTGCCGACCCATGACCATATTGATCGCCATAACGGCGAAGCCATAAAAAAGCTCGTTGGCAATAATCGGCGCAGACTTACGGAAATACTCCCCGATAAAGCTCCATTCGATATGCAGTACGCGGCGAAGCGCGCCCATCAGCACATTGCCCTGGGCGGCGGAAACGCCCAGGATGATGAATAGATTTACAAAGGCCGCCAGCACCGAGGCAATCGCGGCGCCCCGCACCCCCAGGGCAGGCATGCCCCAGTTACCATAGATCAATAGCCAGTTCACAAAAGTATTCGTGGCGATCGAGGCCAGCGAAGCAAACAGCGGCAGCTTGACATTTTCTGTGGAGCGCAGCAGGCCGCTCATAGCCATACTGGCTACTTGAGCCAGGTACCCTACCGACATGATCTGCAGATACTGAGCGCCTTGGCGCTGTACGTCCACATCGTTGGTATAAATGGTCAAAACCCAGGTAGGCGCCAGCAGGGCCAATAGGCAAAAGATCAGCCCCACCGCCATCATGCTCATGAGCGTAACGGAAAAGGCCCGCCGGATGCCCTTTATATCCCCCGCTCCCCAATACTGGGAGAAGAACATTGTTCCGCCGCAGCACAGCCCCCAATAGGCCGAGAAGAGCAACGAACCCCACTGGCCCGCCATTCCTACCGCAGCCAGAGAGGTTTCCCCTACAGAACCGATCATCATCGAGTCAATCATCGACAGGGTAGACGTCATCAGGTTCTGCAGCGCCACGGGCATACCGATGCGCATAACGCCTTCAAAAAATTCTTTATCCCTGTACCAGGGTGCACTTCTGGTCTCGCTCATTTTTACTCCTAACCTTTTTTCCCCGGGCACAGGGCCGGCATGCTGCGCCATGCATAGCAAAATCGGCCTTTTAAAAGCCGATTTTACGCTGGCAACCTGTTATCCGTTATCATTATATCAGCTTCTTCTGGGGTGACATATGGAGAATTTTGCTCAGGCCTGCCCCTCGCCTAGGCGAAGCAGCAGGCTTGCAGCCCATCGCTCGCATACCGATAGGATCTCTTCCGAGGGTGTATCGGACGTCAGGGCCATGACCGCCGTATCCAACGGATCCGTCCGGAAGGCGGAATTCCGATCGCACAGCATCCGATATGCCCGCAGGGTATGGCCGATGGTCTTTTTTTCGTCCAATGCTTGCGCCGCGGCCCGCTCCCGGTCGCCGCCATAGATCCTGCGGTAGCGCAGGGTGTGGCTCAGCACTGCCAGATTGGCGGCTACCGAATCGATCAGCATCCGGTCGGTCAGCGGAGGCAGCGCGTCGATCGAACCGATCAGCACCTGATATGCCATATAGGTACCCACATGATCCCAGGCGGGCCAACCAGCCATTTCATCCAACCCGCCAAGCCAACCGCATGCCAGCTCCCGGTGCGGCAACCCTGCCACCAGGCGCTCCATGGCCTCCACATCCGCCTCCTCCACGTGATCCAGCACCACGTTGACATCCACATCGCTTTCCGGCCCCGCTTCGCCCCGCGCTTGGCTTCCCACCAACGCCGCCAGGCAAATACGCTCACCAAAGCAGTCCTGCAGCCCCTTCACCCAAGCTGCAAGCAGTTCCTGGGCCCGCTCATCCATTGGCCTCATGATCCCGCCTCCTTTCATCCAAAGCGTCCCTATTTTATCCCAAAAGGCTATCGTCTGTCTACACAAGGCATGAGGAAAGTTGTATAGTAGAAAAAACGCCCTAGGAGGTTGCCGATGACGAAAGCGATGCATATCCTGCTGGCCCCCGATTCCTTTAAAGGAACCCTGACCAGCCGCCAAGTAATCGAAGCACTAACCCAAGCCGCCGCAGAGCTGCTGCCCACAGCCGTACTCACGCCGATTCCCGTCGCCGATGGCGGCGAGGGAACGGTAGAAGCCATGGCAGCGGCGGCCGGCGGTCAGCTGCATGAGCAGTCGGTAACCGGACCGTTAGGCGAGCCGCGCCAGGCTTGTTGGGCGCTGCTGCCCGACGGCGTTTGCGTCGTGGAGATGGCCCAAGCCAGCGGCTTGCCTCTGGTGCCCATACATCGCAGGGATCCGCGGCAGACGACCACCTACGGCACCGGCCAGCAATTGGCCGGCTTAATCCGCGCCGGCCGGCGCCGCCTGCTGCTGGGTCTGGGCGGGAGCGCCACCCACGACGTAGGGCTGGGGCTGATGAGCGCTTTAGGCGCTCGATTTCTGGATGAAGGCGGCCGCGAGCTGCCTCCGGTAGGCGCATCTCTGGCCCAAGTAGCGCATATCGATCTTTCCGGCCTGGAGCCTGGGCTGGCCCAATGCCAGCTTATCGCCATGTGCGACGTCACCAATCCCCTGTGCGGTCCGCAAGGCGCCGCCAGCATATACGGCCCCCAGAAAGGCGCCGACGAAGCATGCGTGCGGCAGTTGGACGCGGGCAGCGCCCACTTTGGCCGGCTGCTGGAGCAGGCCGTGGGCCGCCCCCTGATAGACATGCCCGGCGCAGGCGCGGCCGGTGGCCTTGGCGCGGCAGTGTTGGCTTTGGGCGGTCAACTTAAGCGCGGCATCGACGCGGTGCTTGACGCCTGCGGTTTTGACAAATTGCTGTCGACTGCCGATCTTGTCATTAGCGGCGAAGGCCGGGTAGACGCTCAATCGGTCTCCTATGGCAAGGTAATCGGCGGTATCGCTCGGCGCTGCGCCGAAGCGGGCGTGCCTCTGGCCCTGATTGCCGGTTCCTTGGCCCTGTCTTATGAGGAATTGGCTGCCGCCGGTTGCCCCGCTGCTATGGCCCTGGTACGGGAGCCCATGGCGCTGGAAGATGCGCTGGCCCAAGCTCAGCCGCTGCTGCATGACGCCGCCCGCCGCTTGATGGCGTTAATCGCCCTCCGGCGCTGACCGGCGTGACCGAAGCGGCGTATACGCGCCTTCCCGCTGACATTTTCTATCGCACAAAGCGTCCCCCATCTCTGTAGCGCCGGGGGATGCGCCTTTACCGTCTTCGATTCACGCCGGTTACGGCTTACCCTTACAAAGCGGTATATTCTCCCCAATTGGGACCATTTTGCCGCAATCGCGTTCGTCATGAGACTTAAATTCGGCCTGCAAGCCGTCATATCCATAGCCCAATCCGGGCAGCCAGCCCCTAACGCCTGCGCCTAGGTATCGTGAATGGCCCGAAATCCTGATCATCCGGAAACCGGGCGTGGCGAAAACGGCATGCGAACCGTCCGGCATCCGCTTGTGGTATGGATCGGAGTGCGCCGGGCCGGATGCTTCGGCTTTATCCGCCTCCACGCCCAGCATATTGGTGGAACAGCCAGTCGTTTCCTCCATATCAAAGTAGCGGGCCGCCTCGCA
Source organism: Candidatus Parachristensenella avicola (assembly GCA_904420205.1). Classification (GTDB taxonomy): domain Bacteria; phylum Bacillota; class Clostridia; order Christensenellales; family UMGS416; genus Parachristensenella; species Parachristensenella avicola. The sequence continues at coordinate 66,338 of CAJFUN010000032.1, forward strand.
ACGGCGCACCCGGGCATCGTGGTGCGGCGCCGAAAGCGTGGCCTCCTCATCAGGCTATCCCGCCCAGCATCCCGGCATACCGGCGATCCGCTCAACGCCGCCTAAGCCGAAAAATATTCCGCAATGCCAAGGCCTTCAATCGCTTTTGCCTGCACCATCATAAGAATTTCTCCCCGTTTCTTAAATCCAGCGGCTGCCTTTCCCGGCTGAACCGCGGCGATATGCAGGCAGCGCACCGACGGCGGCCAACCATAGATTCGCTTAAAGCCTAGCGAATGCCCGCATGCATCTTATACCATGGTCCATCGCCGCATCGGTTACGCTTGTCTCGCGACAGATCGGGCAACGCGCAACCCTCCATCTTGCGCCGGGCAGTATAGTCCCCTGCCAGGATCCATCACCGCAGGTGATCGCGCGGCGGCTGCGCCCATCCTCCAATTTCAACTTTCTCCCATACGGCATCCGTCGCTTTCAGCGCCTTTGGGATCACTCACGTATCCGCGCCATGCTGCCGTGCCCTTGATGCTCCGCTTTCGGTATACGGATAAGTGTCCGCCCGCTGATTTCGATTGATCCATCCCGCCTATCGCGCGCTCTATCACCGCGCCTTTTTATTTCAATGGATAAAATTTCATGCGCCCCTTGCTTTTTTCCCTCACCCTGCCCATAATGGGTAATGTTCGCCCATTGGGCCAATCGCATGAAAGGGAAGACAACCATGAACCGATCCTACGCCGCTACCCAGAAAGCCTGCTATTTGGCTTGCGCTACCCAGGCTATCATCGTCAACTTGGCGCCGGTATTGTTTCTAACCTTGCAAAGCGCCTATTCCATCTCCTTTGAGCAGCTAGGCCGCCTGGTGCTGATCAACTTTGTCACCCAGATCATCATGGATCTATGTGCCCATCCGCTGATCCTTCGCTTTGGATATCGGGCCAACATGGTGCTGGCCCATGCGCTGGGCGTAACGGGCCTTGTGCTTTTCGCCTTTGCTCCTCAGCTTTTTCCAACTGCACCTTATGCCGGTTTTGTAGCGGCTACCATCTTCTATTCCCTGGGCGGCGGCCTGCTGGAAGTGATGACCTCACCCATCGTCGACGCGCTTCCCTCCGACGCTAAGGACGCGGCCATGAGCCTGCTGCATTCCTTTTACTGCTGGGGGCAGCTGGCCGTGATCCTTATCACCACCCTTTTGATCCGTTTTATCGGCTCCGCCGCATGGCCGGGGATCGTATTATGCTGGGCCATTTTGCCGCTGTTCAATGCCTTTAATTTCGCCCGCGTCCCCATGGTGATGCCGCCCGTCGAGCGGGAGCGCAGCCGTGAGGGCCGGGGCGCCTGGCTGAAAAGCCCTGTGTTTTTCATAGCGCTTGCCACCATGGTGGCAAGCGGCGCGGCCGAACAGGTCATGGCCCAATGGGCCAGCTCTTTTGCCGAAAAGGGCCTCGGTCTGCCCAAGCTGTGGGGCGATCTTGCCGGCCCCTGCTCCTTTGCGCTGATGATGGCCATCGGCCGCATGCTGTACGGCATATTTGGCGCGCGGATTCCTTTAAAACCCACGCTCTTTGCCTGCGGGCTGCTGGGCCTGGCCTGTTATCTGACCGCCGCCTTCTGCGCGCAGCCTGCGCTGGCGCTGATCGCCTGTGCGCTGTGCGGGATTTCCGTCAGCCTGATGTGGCCCGGTACGCTTTCTTCCACCTCCGCCCGCTTTCCCGGGGCAGGCAGTCTCTTCTTTGCTCTCATGGCCGTGGCCGGCGACATCGGCTGCTCCCTGGGGCCCTGGCTTTCGGGACTAACGACCGATCTTGTTATCGCGCATGCGACGCCGCAGCGCCTGGCGCAGCTGGGCCTCAGCGCCGAGCAACTAGGGCTAAAGGCCGGTATGCTGGCCGGCGCTTTCTTCAGCCTGCTGCTTCTCGCGGGGCTGGCGCTTTCGCTTCGCAGCGAAAGGCGTCAAGCCGCATTGAAAAAGTAGCCCTCCGTTTCCTTTCCAAATACGCCCAAAGCAGCGCCATTTTGGCGCTGCTTTTACATTTTGCTTACATTTGCCTTACATCCTACTGCAGGCATCCAAAGTGTGGTATGGTATGATAAAGAGGTGAAGAATGGAGGGTATACATACATGGCTAAGATCCTCATTGTGGAGGACGATCCGCATATTTCCCGTCTTGTCCAGGCCTCTCTTCAGCTGGCCGGGCACGATGCTTACCGCTGCATGCGGGGCGACGAGGCAATGGATCGCCTGTCCCATGAAGAATATGATTTGATTCTCTTAGATGTAATGCTGCCTGGGATGGACGGCTTTGAAATGATGGAGCACCTGCGGGAAGGATCTACGCCCGTTATCTTTCTGACCGCTCGGGAAGACGTGACCGACCGGGTGCGCGGGCTGCGCCTTGGGGCGGAGGATTATATTATCAAGCCCTTTGAGCCGGTGGAGCTGCTGGCCCGGGTCGACGTGGTGCTTCGGCGCGTAGGCCGCGACAAAACCCAGCTGCGCTATGATGACATCACCCTCTCCTTGGATGAACGGGTCGCCCGTAAGGCCGGCAAAAAGGTAGCCCTTACCCCCAAGGAATTCGATCTACTCGCACTTTTAATCCGCAATGTGGATATCGCCCTCTCCAGGGATAAGATTCTGGCGGTTGTATGGGGCTATACCTACGAAGGCGAAACCCGCACGGTCGATATCCATATTCAGCAGCTGCGCAAGAAGTTGGGGCTAAAGGAGCATATCAAGACTGTCAACCGCATCGGTTACCGGCTGGAGAGCCATGAATGAAGCTTTGGCAGAAGGTCTTTATCTATTCGCTGCTGCTGGTCACCCTTTCCGTGGCGGCGTTGGCCGCCTTGGTCAGCCAGCAGTCCCATCTGCAGAACCTGGAGCGGGAGGAGATGCGCGCCGCTCAGGAACATGGAACGCTGGTCAACGCCCTGCAGGCTTCGCTGATTTATGAGCGCTACCGCCAGGGCGATAGCTTTCTATCGCAGCAAGACACGGTGGAGTCCTTCGCCCGCAATGTGGATCTCTATACAGCCGGCCGCAGGGATCTGGCGGTCGAGCTCTACCAGGGTGACACGTTATTATACAGCTCCTTGGAGGAAGGGGCGCGGCCCAACGCCCCCCGGGAAGAACTGACCGTGGAACAAGGGCAGTGCATGACGCTGTATCATGGCTCGAAGAGGCTGTATGCTTCCTGCCAGGTGCAGTTAGAAGGCCAAGAATATATCGTCATCACCAGCCGGGATATCTCCTCGGTATTCGATCAACGCCGGGATCAGCTGTATTCCATCGCCACCGGCGGCATCATTGTAGCAGGCATCGTCGGCCTTGTGCTGCTTGTCATCACTCGCACGCTGCTTAGCCCTCTTTCCCGCCTGGAGCGGGCAGCCGACAGCCTTTCAGCCGGCAACTATAGCGTCCGGCTGCCGCTGCGGGGCCATGACGAAATGGCTGTGGTCAGCGAAGCCTTTAACTCCATGGCCGAAGCCGTGCAGAACACGGTGGCCGATCTGGAGGCCGTAGCGGAAGACCGGAAGCGGTTTACCGATAACCTGGCCCATGAGATGAAGACCCCATTGACCAGTATCATCGGCTATGCTGATTTGCTGCGTTCCGCCCGCCGGATCGATGATAACCAGCGTCTGGAATATGCCGATGCCATCTATCAGGAGGGTCAGCATCTCAAAACCCTATCGGGTAAGCTGATGGAGCTCATTTTGGTGGGGCGCACCAGCGTAGAGCGCCATAAGATCGACCTGGTGGATTTTCTTCTGGATATCGCCCAGCTGGTGGAACCCATGGTGGTGCAGCGTCAGCTGACGATGACGGTGGACTGCCCCGGCAAGCTTGCCCTGTGGGGCGACCGGCCCCTATTGCAGTCGCTGCTCTTTAATCTCATCGACAATGCGGCTAAAGCCTCCAGCCCGGGGAACAACATCGAGCTGGCTGCCCGCCGCGACCGGCGGGGACGGATTCATCTGACCGTCACCGATCATGGACGCGGCATGCCGCCGGAGGAAACCCGCAAGGTTACCCAGGCTTTCTATATGCTGGATAAAGCCCGTACGCGAGCAGAGGGGGGAGCCGGACTGGGGCTGGCACTGTGCTTAGAAATTGCCAAATGCCATAACGCTCAGCTGGCGATTCAAAGCCACACCGGCGTGGGAACCACCGTGGAGATCACCTTTCCCCAGGAGGGAGCCCTATGAGGAACAGCTTTATGCAAACGCTGCTTTCGCTGCTGTTGGCGGCGGTTATCCTGGCCGGTGGCTGGTTGGGGATCCGCAGCTTGGATTTGATCCTCCCTTCCGGCACCGAAGGTCACCAGCTTCATGATATGGCTTCTTTGAACGAGGAGATCTTCCAGGCGTCTATGATACCGGAGCCTATACCGCCTTTCACCAACGAAGGCTTTCCGCCCCAGGCGCAAGTCATAGATGAATCCTCTCCGGAATATTCGACCTATATGTCTATTCTGGATAGTATTAGCTATTTCGATGGCATATCGCTAGCGGTAGGCCGAATCATTGACTCCAACATACAGACGATCATAAACAGCTCGGACGGAGAGGAATTCTACGAAACCGACCAGCAGTTTCGTACTTATCAGGATGACCGGGGCGTCTGGCTGCTGTCCCAGACGATCCTTCATGCTGGCGGCACTACCTACCGCCTTGAAATCGCGCTGCACTCCCTGGATGGCCTGCGCCTGATTCAGATGGTATCCGATACCGGCAACAACACGCGCCTTTCGCCAGATGAAGCGCTGATGGACCGCGCCGCCAGCATCTGCGGGCAGTTCTTGGCTTATTGGCAGGAATACTCCAAATCTCTGGAAAGCAAGGGCGTTGAGCTGCCCGGTATGTCTCTGGACGACGGTACCTTTTTCTCCATGAAAGTAGCTGTTCCACTCTCTACGGACACGCCTACGAAAACCGAGCTGGCCGGCTCCCAGTGCCGCATCTATTATCCGGCCCAGGACGGCCAAATTATCATGATCTACGACTTTATCGGGATGCGCATTACTGGAATGGCCTATATCCCCGACGCATAAGGAGGCAGCCATGAAAAACACGCCCACTTGCCAAGCGGCCCGTCAGGTCTATACCCTGTGCTATCGGATTACAGGCTGCCCGCAGGCCGCCCGCCAGGTTGCACTGGAAGCGCTTACGGATCCCCGGCCCCTGCGCAAAGCCGTTGCCCTCTGCGTGGCGCGCGCCCCCGCGCTGGATGGCGCCGCTGCTCGAGCTGGCGGCTCCCGCTTGGAGCGCGCGCTTTTTTCCCTGCCTTGGGGCCAGCGGCTTGCGCTTGTATTGCTGGATCAGTTAGGCCTTGCGCCGGACGAAGCCGCCCGCTGGACGCAGCTGCCTCAGATCGAGCTTACGCGGCTATGCTATGCCGGCCGCCTGGCCCTGGCCAAGGCAACGGCATAATCCCTTGGGTTCATGCCAAAAGGCCGCCGTCTTTTTGAAAGACAGCGGCCTTTTTCTTGGCGAATCCCTATCTTATATTCTAACCCTTGACCGCACTGCGCGCTCAGCGCTCATAATCCTCTTCAAACTGTAACGTTACCGACATGCCATCCTGCCCGCAGACCGCCTCCGGAAAGCCGCTCCTTGCATGATCCAGATACGCCTCGGGACGATCGATCATCTGAGAATAATGGGTGAGCCACAGGCGCTTCACCCGGGCACTTTGCGCCAGGCGCCCCGCTTGGGCAAAATTCATGTGTCCATACTGGCAGGCAAGCTCCTGCTGTTCATTCTCCCCATAGGTGGCGTCCGCAATCAAAAGGTCAGCACCTTCGGCCGCCCTCTCCAGGGCGCTGCAAGCCGCCGTATCCCCGGAAAAGACAACTTTGATGCCCTTCCGCGCCGGCCCCATCACTTGCGGCGGCATAACCGGTCCGCCGCCAACCCACACTGTTTCCCCGCTTTGCAGCCTACCCCATAGGCGCTGGGGTACGCCTAGCTCCCGAGCGCGCTCCGGCTGAAACCGGCCCGGCCTATCCAGCGTGAAAACGTAACCCTGGCTGGGCACCCGATGTCTGGTGCCAAAGGCGCAAAGGCGTGCCGTCTCAGGCCATCCTGGGATCAGCGCAGCCAGCCGCAGGCCTTCCATGGGCAGATCCATCGGTTTCAGTTCATAGCCCATTACGCCTGCCAAGGCAAAAATGGGCGATAGCGCTTGCCGCAGCCCTTCGGGTCCCGTCAGGTACAGCGGCTTTTTTCGCCCCATAACGTCTAAGGTCTGCAAAAGGCCCGGCAGGCCAAAGATGTGATCGCCATGGTAATGGGTCAGCGCAATCATATCCGCTCGCATCAGGTTTACATGCGCACGGCGGGCCGCCGTCTGCGTCCCCTCTCCGCAGTCGAATAGGATCGCGTGCCTCCCACAGCTTAAAATAGCGGCGGATAGCGCCCGATGCGGCAGAGGCAATAGGGCTGCCGTGCCTAATAGCGTAATATCGATCATTCCTTCTCCGGCTCCTCGCTATGTTTACTCCCGTTTTACTATGGCTACCGTCAAATGTCAACGGGCGAAAGGCTTTGGTCAATCCTGGTTTTCTTACCGATCCCCTTCATGCAAAAGGGAGCGTGCAGCACGCTCCCCACCTTATCCTATTTCTTCTGGCAGCGCTGGCATCGCCCACCGCTGCATCCTTTACAGCCTCCGCAGCATCCTCCCCGCCGGAAATGACGCACAAGGCACCAGACGGTCCAACCTAAGATGGCCGCCGCCAGCCCATAAAAGGCCCACATCAGCCCAACCCCAACAGCAGGCCGCCTTGATACACAAGCAGGGATACCACATAGGCCGCTAAAATCTGCCAAAGAACCATGCGCATGGTCCACTTGCCGCTGCCCAGCTCCCGCCGCATGGTGGAAACCGCCGCCATGCAGGGTACATAGAGCAGCACGAACACCAGGAAGCTATAGGCCGATAAAGGCGTAAAGGTACCGGCCATAGAAGCGCGTATTACCTCCGAACCGGCAACGGTAGAAAAGCCAAAGAACATGCTCAGGCTGGACACCACAGCCTCTTTGGCCACCAAACCCGCCAGCAGCGCCACCGCTGCCTGCCAGGTGCCAAAGCCTAGCGGCGTGAACAGCGGCGCTAGGAATCCGCCAATTACGCCAAGGATGCTCTGGGCCGTATTTTCCACCATGTGGAAGGTCATGTCGAAATTCTCCAGGAACCAGAGGACCACGCTCATTGCGAAGATGATGGTACCGGCCTTCTCCAGGAAATGCTTCACCCGCTCCCATACATGCAGCAGCGTGTTGCGGGGCGTGGGCCAACGGTAGGGCGGCAGCTCCATGACAAACGGGGCCGTCTCGCCTTTAAACAAGGTTTTGCGGAAAATGAGCCCCGAAAGGATGCCTACCAGGATGCCCAGGATGTATAGGCTAAGCACGACAAGCCCCTGACCCTTGGAAAAAAAGGCGCCTGCAATAAGCCCGTATACCGGCAGCTTGGCCGAACAGGACATAAAGGGGATGAGCATAATGGTCATCCGCCGGTCTTTTTCATTTTCCATGGTACGCGCGCCCATGGAGGCCGGCACAGAGCAACCAAACCCCATCAACATGGGAATAAAGCTTTTGCCCGAAAGCCCAAAGCGGCGCAGCGGTTTATCCATGATAAAAGCCGTGCGGGACATATATCCGGAATCCTCCAGAATGGAAAGGAAAAAGAACAGAATTGCGATCTGCGGAAGAAAGGTGAGCACGCCGCCTACGCCGGGCACAATGCCGTCGCAGATCAATCCGGTCAGCCAGTCCATGGCGCCGGAGCGTTCCATCAGGCCCCGCAGCGCATCGGCTAGATAGCCGTTTATCAGAACATCTACGCCATCAGAGAGCCAGGCGCCCAGGGTTCCGAAGGTCAGCGCAAAAATGACCAGCATAATGACCAGGAAGATGGGTAAGGCCAGATATTTATTGGTGAGGATCCGATCAATCCGGTCGGAGAAGGAGGCCTCTCCCTGCCCCAGCTTCCGCTGAAGCGCCAGCGCCGTTACCCGGCTGATGTAGCGGTAGCGGCTGTCGGCTACCAGGGTTTCATTGTCGCCCAGCTGGCTGGAGGCGGCGTATTCCGCGATGATCCCATCCACCGCTTGCCGCTGCTGCTCGGAAAGATTCAATGCTTCCCGCACCAAGGCATCGCCTTCCAATAGCTTGATCTGAGCCCAATGCTCCGGCAAGCCTGCGGCGCTGGCCCGATCGCCAATCACATCGCCCAGCCGGTGATGCACCTGGTGGGTATAGTCGTCATATAGATCGTCCGGCTCAATGTGGAAGCCCTCGTGCATCTGTTCGTGCGCGACCTCGATCACCTGCTGGGCAAACTCTACAAGCTCCTTCACGCCTTGCCCGGTGCGTGCGCTGATGGGCACTACAGGAATACCCAGTTCCAGCGCAAGCCGCTTGCAGTCGATTCGGTCGCCGCGTTTCTCCACCTCGTCCATCATGTTCAGGGCGATAATCATGGGACGCTCCAGCTCCATAAGCTGCACGGAAAGATATAGATTGCGCTCCAGGTTGGTACCGTCCACAATGTTAATTACAGCATCCGGCTTCTCATTGATGACAAAATTGCGGGCCACGACCTCCTCCATGGAATAAGGGGAAAGCGAATAGATGCCCGGCAGGTCCACCAACGTCATCTCGTGGCCCAAAGCATTGATTCTTCCCTCCTTCTTTTCTACGGTCACGCCCGGCCAGTTGCCCACATATTCCCGCGCGCCGGTCATCGCGTTAAAGAGCGTGGTTTTACCGCAGTTGGGGTTGCCCACCAGGGCAAGCTTAATGGGATGATCCTGATCATACCCGTCGCCCCATGTTCCCGCGGCGCCCTTTTGCTGGCGCTCCATCACCCGTTCGGTCAGCCGCGCCGCCTTCTCGTGCTGGGGCAGGTCGCCGCTTTGCTCGTGGCGGTCCCCCGCCTGCTTTTCTGCCTGGCGCTGAGCCATCTTCGCCAGATAGCCGGCCGCTTCATCCGGCTCCATCAGCTGAATCTTCTGGGCGTCCGCCTGCCGCAGCGACAGCTCATATCCCCTTAGATTGATCTCCATGGGATCTCCCATGGGCGCAACCTTGCGCACCGTCACCTCGGTGCCCGGCGTAATCCCCATGTCCACAAGCCGCCGTTTGACCCGCGCGTCCTCGCTGCCCGAGCGGAGCACCACACCGCTTTCGCCCGGTTTTAGCTGGCCTAATGTCCTCATGGCTTCCTCCATCCAAAATACAAAGTTTCCGCAAAATAATTGTAGAATTATGTGTTCACCCTGTCAATACAAAATGTTACCTTTGGTTAACAATTTTCATTCGCAAAAAATGGAGAACCTCACAAAGCCATAGCGGTCAAAGGGAATTTCTCTCGCGGGTCATGTTTACTTTTGGAATCGCAACCATTATACTGTTGTCCATTAAAGGCCTAAAATATGGCGGAAAGGGAGAATTAATGGATCAGATAACCATGATGGACGGAGCGATGGGCACCCTGCTGCAAGCCCAGGGATTGCAACAGGGACGCTACCCAGAGCTGATCTGCCTCAGGCAGCCCGAGGCGGTGGCGGCTGTGCATCGGGCCTACCTCCAAGCCGGCAGCCGCATCCTTTACGCCAATACTTTTGGGGCCAACCCGCTCAAGCTTAAGGGCAGCGGCTGCAGCGTGGAGGAAGTAATCGCCGCGGCAGTGGGGATCGCCCGTGCCGAAGCGGGCAGCCGGGCGCGCGTAGCCCTGGATATCGGCCCGTTGGGGGAGCTGATGGAGCCGATGGGCTCCCTCAGCTTTGACGCTGCCTATGATTGCTTTGCCCAGATGATCGCCGCCGGCGCCAGCGCCGGGGCGGATCTTGTGGTTTTTGAAACCTTTTCCGATCTGGCGGAAGCCCGTGCCGGCCTTCTAGCCGCTCGGGAAACGTCTTCTCTGCCGGTATGTGTCACCATGACCTTTGACGAAACGGGACGCACGTTGTCCGGATGCACGCCGGCTGCGGCCGCCATGGCGCTGACGGCGCTGGGCGCTAGCATCCTGGGGGTCAACTGCTCCCAGGGGCCCGGCGAGTTGGTCGGAATAGTGCGCGAAATGGCCCGCTATACATCCCTGCCCCTGGCTGCCAAGCCCAACGCCGGGCTGCCTGATCCGCAAACAGGCGCTTATAGCCTGGATCCGGTGGGCTTTGCTCGCCAGATGGTCCAATTTGTTGAGGCTGGCGCCACCTATCTAGGCGGTTGCTGCGGCACTACGCCCCAGCATATCCGCGCCCTGGCGTCCGCTACCGCACAGCTCACGCCGCCGCCTCGTCCGGCCCCCCGCGCCGGGCTCTGCTCCGCCGGGCGCGTGGTGGAATTAGATGGGGTGCGGGTGATCGGCGAGCGGATCAACCCCACCGGCAAGAAACGCTTTCAGCGGGCGCTGCGCTTGGGCCAGATGGACTACATCGCCAGCCAGGCTTTGGAGCAGGCTCATGCCGGCGCCGATATCCTAGACATCAATGTAGGCCTGCCAGGCCTGGACGAACCCAAGGTCATGGAGCAGACGGTACGCGCTGTGCAGGCCGCAGTGGATCTGCCGCTGCAGATTGACTCCTCGGATCCGGCTGCCATTGAGGCTGGGCTGCGGGCCTTTCACGGCAAGGCGATCGTCAACTCGGTCAATGCCGAACCGGAAAAGCTTAAGGCCGTGCTTCCGCTGGTGAAAAAATACGGCGCAGCGGTGGTGGGGTTGACCATGGACGACAGCGGCCTGCCGCGGACCGCTGACGAGCGTCTGCGCCTGGCCTCGGTGATCCTGGATGCAGCCCTTAGCTTAGGCATTCCACGGCAAGATGTCTATATCGATTGCCTTACCCTAACCGCCTCAGCCGAACAGGCCCAGGCCGCCCACACGCTGGAGGCTGTCCGCCGGGTGCGCGGTGAGCTAGGGCTGCACACGGTGTTGGGCGTATCCAATATTTCCTTTGGCCTGCCTGCCCGGGAGCAGCTCAGCGCCGCCTTCCTCACCGCCGCCATGGCCGCCGGCCTGGATCTGCCCATCATCAATCCCAACAGCCGGGAGATGATGGACGCGGTAGCCGCCTGGCGTGTGCTCAGTGGCGAGGATACGGGGTGCGCCGGATATGTGGCCCGATTTGCCGGCACAGCCAGCGCAACGTCCCCGGCTCCGGCGGCTAAGCCTTCCCTAAAAGAGGCCATCTACAGCGGCCTGCGGGATGAGGCGGTGACACTGACTGAAGCGCTTTGCAGCCAGCTGGATGAGCTTGCCGTCGTGGAGACGGAGCTGATTCCTGCGCTGGACGAGGTAGGGGCCCGCTATGAGCGCCAGGAGATTTTCCTTCCCCAGCTGCTTCGGTCGGCCAACGCAGCAGGCGCGGCTTTTGACGCTGTACGAGCCCGCATGAAAGCGCGTGGGGCTGCCGGTGTCAGCAAGGGTGAGATTGTCCTGGCCACGGTACACGGCGATATTCATGACATTGGAAAAAACATCGTCAAGACCGTGCTGGAAAACTACGGATATACGGTGATCGATCTGGGACGGGACGTGCCGCCCGAGCGCGTGGTGGAGGCTGCCGCCGCCCACAAAGTTAAGCTGGTGGGCCTATCGGCGCTGATGACCACGACGGTTCCTGCTATGGCCCAGACCATCGAGGCGCTGCGGGCCAGCGGGCTCGGATGCAAGGTAATGGTAGGCGGCGCAGTGCTGACGCCGGAATACGCCGCCAGAATCGGCGCCGACTTCTACTCGGCCGATGCCAAGCAGGCCGTGGACATCGCCCGCAGGGTGTTGGGAGAATAACATGCAAGATATTCGTTCCTATCTTAAGGAGAACCGGCTGCTGTTTGACGGAGCCATGGGCACCTATCTGGTAGCCCGAACCGGGCGCCCGGCTGCGCGCTGCGAACAGGCCAACCTGGAGCGCCCGGAAGAAGTGTTGGCCATCCATCGTGCCTATCTGCAGGCTGGGGCATTGGCCCTGAAAACCAATACCTTCTGCGCCAACCGTCCCGCTTTGGAGGGCGATGAAGCGGGGCTTTACCGGCTTATCGACGCTGGATGGGCCCTGGCGGAGCGCGCAGCGGAGGGTAATGCCTACGTCTTTGCCGACATCGGCCCTGTTTTTACCGAAGACGCCGCCAGCGAATACTGCCTGGTGGCCGACCGCTTTCTTGAACGGGGCGCCCGCCATTTTCTTTTTGAAACGTTAAGCGGCTTGGACGGCATCGCCGAAGCGGTCGCCCACATCCGCGCACAAGCGCCGGAAAGCTTCATCATTCTCTCCTTTGCCGTGCAGCCCGACGGTTTTACCCGCCACGGGGAAGCTGGGCCGGACTTGCTGGCCCGCTCCTGCGACATAGCCGACGCAGTGGGGTATAACTGCATTTCGGGCGCCCACCATATGCGCCGCCTGATGCAGGATGCCGGGCCGGTGGCCGGTGTCCTTTCTGCCATGCCCAACGCCGGATATCCCACGGTGGTAGGCGGCCGCACCTTCTATGACGGCGACCCCGGCTATTTTGCCCGGGAGGTGGCCCGTATCGCGCAGCTGGGCGCCAACATCCTCGGCGGCTGCTGCGGCACTACGCCTGAACATATTCGCCGCGCCGCCCAGCTGCTGAAGGCGGGCCCCGCTCCGGCATATGCCCCGACGCCCAAACCCTCGCCCATACGCCCGGCGGCCGGAGAAAACCGCTTTGCCCTTAAGCTCGCCCAGGGCAAGCGCGTGGTGGCCGTGGAGCTGGATCCCCCTCAGGACACGGACATCGCCCGATTTATGGAAGGCGCCCGGCGCCTAAAGGATATGGGGGCCGACGCCGTAACCATTGCCGACTGCCCCATCGGGCGCGCCCGCATGGACAGCAGCCTGCTGGCCTGCAAGCTCAGGCGGGAGCTGGATATCGATCCGCTTCCGCACATGACCTGCCGCGACCGGAATATTAACGCCACCAAGGCGCTTCTTCTAGGCCTGTGTATGGAGGGCGTCCACAATGTGCTGACCGTTACCGGCGATCCCGTACCCAGCGCCCAGCGGGACGAAGTGAAAAGTGTCTTCAACTTCAATTCCCGCATGCTGGCCAAGTATATCCACGCGCTGGGCGATACAGCGCTGTCCACACCTTTTTTCATCTGCGCCGCGCTGAACGTCAATGCCGCCAACTTTGAGGCTGAGCTGCGCCGGGCTATGGAAAAAGAGGCCTGCGGCGTTTCGGCCTTTTTAACGCAGCCCGTGCTCACCCGCCAGGCCGCGGACAACCTGCAGCTAGCGCGCACGCGGCTATCCGCCAAAATCCTGGGAGGAATCATGCCCATCGTCAGCTACCGGAACGCTTGCTATCTGCATAGCGAGGTCGCAGGGATCCGGGTGGAAGAGCAGCTTGTGGAGCTGTATCGGGATAAAGACAAGGCACAGTGCGCCCGTCTGGCAGAGGATATATCGGTTCGTATCGCGCAGCAAATCGCCCCGTGGGTGGACGGGTATTATCTTATCACGCCCTTTGCCCGTGTAGGTCTCATGGGAAAAATCATCGCCCGGCTGCCGGATCTGCCCGGCACGAGATCCTAAGCGACGCAAGCGACAAAAAGTCCCCGATGCCGTAAAGCATCGGGGACTTACGCTTAGAAAAGGTCCGCCTTTACTCGCCGCAGGCGGTCTTTTATCATGCCATCTGTCTATGGATATAGATCATCAGCTCGTCAAACCCGCCGTGCGGATAGCGGCTAATGTCTTCATGGCGCGTGTTGATAAGGCAATCTGTCAGCAGAAACACATCAAGGCCCGCCTTTGCCGCAGCCGTGTCCTCCGTCGCGTCGTTGCCCACCATTAGGCAGCCCTGCGCCGGCAAATTCAGCGCATCCAGAATATCCTGGTAATAGGCAGGATTGGGCTTCGCGTGGCGCGCATTCTCATAGCAGGTATAGAGGACAAAATCCGAAGGCTCCAGTCCTGCCCAGCGAATGCGGCTCTCCGTAGCCACAGCCGGAAAAATGGGATTGGTGGCCAACACCAGACGAAGCCCCATCTCCTGCAGGGCTTTGACCGCTTGCACGGCCTTCGGGTTCTGCCCGCAGTCTTGCCTCACCTGCTGAAATTCATTGGCATAATAGGCGTCGAACACCGGTTTATGGCTCAACGCCTGCTCTCCGTAAATGCTGGCAAAGCAACGCCAAAATGCCTCCTCATTGGTACGGTCCCCGTCATTTTTCACCATGGCGGCCGTTCCTTGCCATATGGCGTCCGCCAACGCTTTCGGTTCATACCCTAGGGGCGCCGCTTTCGCCGCCAGCGTCTTAAAATAGCTTGCAGTAAAAACCTTTTCATCCATCGGCAGCAGTGTGCCGTCCAAATCAAAAAAAATGGTGTGAAGCATCGGCTCTCCTCCCATCCGTATTAGCGCCGTCTCAGCGCGCTAGAGGTTATTGTATCATAGAATGGGCGGCTTGTCATACTCCCGACGGTGTCCGGCTGATCACCCAAAACCGTCTTCCAAGGCGCTCATTCCACCTCCCGGCATAATCTGCACCCGCCCGCGACCCCGTGGAGCATAGGGCCACGATGCCCGGGCCGTTTGCCCCAGCCACGATGGAAGCCTTTTTTATTCATATTCCCACAGCATGATCGTTTTCGGTTCGGATCATCACGATTCTCCTATGATAAACAATCCACCCGGATGCCTCCAGTTGGTTTTGCCCATGGCCCCCGCTATTGAATCCCACCGGTGGCCATGATAAAATAAAAATTACGAAAACGTTTTATGGAGGTTGCTATGGCCGTTACCATCAGGGACATTGCCGAATACTGCCATGTCTCCGTAGCCACGGTATCCAAGGCGCTGAATGGCTACGACGACATATCCCATGCCACCCGGGAGCGTGTCCGTCAGGCGGTAGCGGCGCTGGGCTACCTGCCCAATGGCCACGCTCAGGCGCTCAAGACGCACCGCAGCTATAACCTAGGTATCGTTTTTACGGACCGCAAAAACCACGGGCTACGTAACAGCTTTTTTGCCGGCCTGCTCTCTGCCTTCCGTGAGGAGGCCGCCCGCGAAGGATATGACATCACCTTCATCAGCCAAAGCCTGGGCCAGCGGGCTGCCAACTACCTGGAGCATAGTCAATACCGTCACGTGGACGGCGTTTGCATCGCTTCTGTGGATTTTGAGGATCCCGGCGTATTGGCCCTGGTGCGTTCCGAAATTCCCGTCGTCACCATTGATCATATCTATCCCGGCACAGACGCCGTCGTTTCCGACAACCGCCAGGGGATGAGCGATCTCATCCGCTATATTTACCGCCGGGGGCACCGTAGGATCGGCCTGCTGCATGGGGAAATGTCTTCGGTTACCCGAATGCGCATTGACGCCATGCGCCAAACTTTGGCCGAGTTGGGCTGCCCTGCGGCGCCGGATGCCATACGCCCCGGCTATTATCACGATCCCGATGCCACCCAGCGGGAAACGGCTCGCTGGCTCAACGAGCCTCATGCGCCCACCTGCCTGATCCTTTCCGACGATTTCAGCGCCATCGGAGCCCGTAAAGCGGTCCAGTCCCGCGGCATGACAATCCCCGGCGATATTTCTCTGGCCGGCTTCGACGGCATCGACTTGGCGCGAACGCTAACACCGCCGCTGACCACGGTATGGCAGGACACTGACCGCATCGGCGTAGAGGCCGCCCGCCGTCTCATCGCCCGCGTCAACGGCCAGTCTCTCCCGCCTTCTCCGGTCTTTATCCCTACCCGTCTTCTCCCTGGCGGCACAGTAGGGCAGATCGACCCGCCCGGCTCAGCGTGGGCGTAAGGCGGCCGACATAAAGAGAGGGGTTCCACAGCATTAGCTGCGGAACCCCTCTCTTTATATTGCGATTCTCCTTGGCCGTTCGCCAATTGGACCTTCGGATCCAATGCCCCACGGCTTGCGCACTATCGGCATTGACCCAGAGCCCATGTACGCCGTCGGCTCCAAAGACGCCCAGCAGTTTGCCCTCAGCATGTTCAGCCACAATTTCTCGGAGCTGCGTTTTCTCAACCTAGATGCCTCAAGCCATACGGAGAATTTGCATCTCCGTAGGCTCCGGGGAAATATGGAAATCCAAGCCCAAACCGGAAACGGTTAAAAGGTCGGCAGGAATATTCTCATGCTTAACGTCCGAATTCTTTAGGAAGGCAGCGCTAATCCGCTCAACCCGGGTGGTTAGCGCTGAATGGACGGCCAATCGTTCTTGGATCTGGAACCCAGCCCAGCAAATCCAGAGCCGTCGTTATCATATCTTCGCCCGCTACATGCACGTTGTCGTGATAGGCTGAGGGAAGGCTTCCCATATAGCAATCCGCCGCGAACGTCTGGCCCACATGCCGGGTGTCCACGGCTTGCCCATTCACCCCCACCGGTCTACCATTGGACAGATAAGAAAATCAGCGCGAAAAAAAGAGGCCGCAGATCAGCGTCATGAGGTATAGCTTGATAAAGTTAAAAAGCATGATGGAGTTTGCAATCGGCATGGAGGCGCTGGCGTCCAGGAAGCTGCCGTTGGTTCCCAGGCGCCTGACGATTTCAAGGGCCGCTACAGAGCCCATGGCGATCACCTACTTCGCCCCTCGACGAGGCTGACGACAATATTGCCGCTGAAAGTTCTGCAGCAGGCCAGGGAGCTTATTGAGGAGTTCGTCTATTTCTATACCCACGAGCGTATCCAAAGCTAAACAGGAAGTGGCACCGCTTACGCTGCGCCACTCCGCTTAAATATATCTTTCCTGCTCAGAACCTCTTTTTGTGCTGTCCCTATACCCTGGGGCGGCTGATAGCCTGCGTATTAAATCTTCTTTTATAGGATCAGCTCATCCAGCTTACGCTTTGGCACATAATGCACGCCCGCCGCATCGCGATAATAGCGGGTATCTCCGTTTTCCGGCACGTCCACCAGCCGGACCGTCTCTTTGGGCCGCCCCAAAGCCAGCACCAGGTCGATGCTATAGCGCGCCTGGTCAATTTTCAGCGCCGCCGCCAGCTGATCGCGCCGGATATTCCCCAGCATGCATCCGCCCCAGCCCAGCTCCACCGCGCCCAGCATCATGGTCTGAGCGGCGATACCGTCGTCCGTCGCCTTATTTTTCCCCAGCGCTTGGTCGCAGAGGATGATAATATAGGCTGTGGGCCGCTCATCCTCAGCCGGTCCCGGCCAATCCTTCAGCGCCGCCGCCCAGACCAGGCAGGGGAACACCTTATCCGCCTCCTCTTTCTCATGGACAATCCGGAACTTCAGCGCTTGAGAATTGACGGTAGAGGGCGTAAATCGGGCCAGCTCCACCAGCGCCCGCAAATCGGCCTCCGGTACGGGGCGGGATGCGTCAAACCGGCGATAGGACCGATTGCGCAGCACAAGATCCTTCAGCATATCTGCCTCCTGTCCTCCTTCCTTCTCCGCACAGCCGCAGGCGGAGAAGGGATGGAAATTTTCCCGAATGGTGGTACAATGGAACCATATCATTCTTTGGAGGAAAAATCAATGTCCGCAGCACTGGAACGTTTTTTACGCTACGTGGTGATCGACACCACCTCCCGGCATGATACCGGCGAAGCTCCCTCCACCCCCTGCCAGTGGGATTTGGCGCGGCTTCTGGAAAAGGAAATGATCCAAATGGGCCTAGCCGACGTGAAGGTAGATCCCTACTGCATCGTTACGGGTACCCTGCCCGCCAACCATGCGCCAGACGGGACGCCCGCCATCGGCTTTATCGCCCACCTGGATACGGTGGAACCCGGCAAGGGTGTAAAGCCGCAGGTAATCGACCGCTATGAAGGCGGCGACATTGTGCTCAATGAGCGGGAGGGGGTTGTGCTGTCCCCCGCTATGTTCCCGGACATGAAGGAACATGTCGGACAGCGCTTGGTGGTGACCGACGGCACGACCGTGCTGGGCGCTGACGATAAGGCCGGCATCGCCGCCATCCTTACCGCCTTAGAGGAGCTGATGTCCCATCCTGAGATCCCGCACGGCGTCATCCGCGTGGCCTTTACGCCTGATGAGGAGATCGGCGCAGGTACCGATCATTTCGATGCCCGCGACTTCGGCGTAGACTTTGGCTATACCATGGACGGCGGCGGCGTGGGCGGCTTCCAGTATGAAAACTTCAATGCGGCCCATGCCCGGGTAACCGTCCATGGCAACAGCATCCATCCCGGCTCGGCCAAGGGCTATATGGTGCATGCCGCAACCATTGCCGCCGAATTCACAACCATGATACCCCAATGGGAGCGGGCGGAAACCACCGAAGGCTACGAAGGCTTTACCCACCTTAACTGGATGCACGGCGAGGTGGAAACCGCCCAACTGGATTATATTATCCGTGATTTCGACGCCCAGGGGCTGGAGCGGCGCAAAAATGATATGGTTAAGATCGCTGGGCTGCTCAACGCCCGCTACGGCGAGGGCACCGTAGAGGTGGCGCTGGAGGACAACTACCGCAACATGTTGGAAAAGGTTAAATCCCATCCTGAGGTCGTCACCCTGGCCCGGGACGCCATGGCTTCGCTGGGCATTGAGATGCAGGTGGGCGCAATCCGCGGAGGCACCGACGGCGCCAACATCTCCAACATGGAGGGCGGTTTCCCCTGTCCCAACGTTTCCGCCGGCGGATGCAACGGCCACGGCAAGTTTGAGTACCTGGTGGAATCCCATCTGCTGACGGCGGTCGAGGTGATCAAGCGGATTGCCGCGCTGGCGGCCGGCGCCAAGCTGAAACAATAGACCGGGCGTCGCCCCGGATAATAGGAGGTATCTCGATGGACCGCAAGCTCAGAATCATGGTGATTGGCGCTCATCCCGACGATTGCGACATCCACGCCGGCGGCGTAGCGGTAAAATATGCCCGCGCAGGCCACAGCGTGCTCTTCCTCAGCATGACCAACGGCTCGGCTGGCCACCAGGAGATGGGCGGCGCTAAGCTGGCCATGACCCGCTATGGCGAGGCCCAGGCCGTAGCCCAAGCTGCCGGTATCCGCTACAAAATGTTCGATTTTGACGACGCGCACCTGGAGCCCACCCTTTTTGCCCGGCAGATGCTGGTGCGGGAGATTCGGGAATACGCGCCGGATCTTATCATCACCAACCGGCCCAACGATTACCATCCCGACCATCGAGCCACCGGCCAACTGGTGATGGACGCATCCTATATGGTCATGGTGCCGAACTTCTGCAAACTTACGCCGCCCTTGCGCTATAACCCCATCATTCTGTATGCGCAGGACCGCTTCAAATTCCCCGCCCCCTTTAAACCCGACATCGCCGTGGACGTATCGGATGTAGCCGAAGAGAAAATCGCGCTGATGCACTGCCATACTTCCCAGATGTATGACTGGCTGCGTTGGATCGACCACACACTGGATCAGGTGCCGGAAAGCGAGGAAGCCCGTTATCAGTTCCTAATGGAGCGTTATCGTCCTACCTACGAAAAAAACGCCCGGGAGCTGGAAGCGCCGCTGACGGCCCGGTATGGTGCGGAGCGCGCCCGTGCCTGCACGGCTGCTGAAGCTTTCGAGGTCAGCGAGTACGGCGGTGCGCTGCCTATGGACAAGGTAGACGAATACTTCCCCTTCTAATGGTGTTCGCGCCGGGCGCTTTATGCGTTCGGCGCAATTTTTGTCGGCTTAGTTATTTTATGTTTACACTTTCAATAAACAATGTTATGATATGATTATTATAATGATAGGAGGTTACGATGAATCCGGATTGGGATCAACTGTCGGTACATCAACTCTCGGAGGGCCTAGTATACGATACGCAAGCGCAGGCTTATCAATGTCTTTTCTGTTCAGCCCACTTTGCCGCCGAGGAGGTTTTCCCGCAAGCGGACGGCCGGTATCTGACAGCAGTAGGCGCGGCGCAGCTGCATCTGTCCCAGGCGCATGGTTCGGCACTCCAGGGGCTGTTGACGCTGGGCAGGAAGGACGCCGGGTTTACCGAACGCCAAGCGCAGGTGCTGCTGGAGATAGCCCAGGGCAAGGATGACCGCCAGTCTGCCGCAGCGCTGGGCATCTCGCCTTCCACGCTGCGGCATATGCGCTTTACCTTCCGTGAACGGGCGCGGCAAGCCCGGCTATGCCTGGCAATTCTGGACTTGGCCCTATCGAAACATCATCCTAAAGACGGGCTTGTGCCCATTCATAAGGGGGCTACCATGGTGGACGACCGGTATTAGATCACCCAGGAGGAAGAGGAAAAAATTCTCCGCACCAGTTTTGAAAGCTTTGAGCCGCTGAAGCTGAAGCAACTTTCGCCGAAAGAGAAGCGCAAAATTGTAGTCTTGCGGCGGATCAGCGCCTGCTTTGAGCCGCAGCGGCGCTATAGCGAGCGGGAAGTAAACGAGATACTCCGCCCAATCTATGACGACTTTGTGCTGGTCCGCCGCTACCTTATTGAATACGGATTCCTTCAGCGAACCAAGGACTGCCGGGCCTATTGGAGGGAGTCGGATCAATGATTCAAAAAATCGAGCGGAACAAAAAGCAATATCTGGATCTGCTGCTCCAAGCGGACCCGGATGAAACGATGATCGACCGCTACCTTGAAAAAGGCGAAATGTACGTCCTTTTTGAGGAAGGCAATGCGCTGGCTGAAGCTGTGCTGCTGGACCGGGGCGGCGGCGTTTGCGAACTCATGAACCTAGCGGTGCGTCCGGACTTTCAGGGCAGAGGGCTGGGCGGGCGGATGATCCGTCACCTCTTTGATCAGGCTCGATCCCGATTCCATACCATGCTGGTGGGCACGGCGGATGCCAGCGACCAAGCCTTGCATGTGTATCAGCGAGAGGGCTTTACCGTAGATCATCGAATCCCTCGCTTCTTTCTTGAGCATTATGCCCAGCCGGTCATAGAGGACAACGGCGTGCAGTGCGTCGATATGGTGGTGCTGAAAAAGGCGCTGCGCTAGCGCCTTTTTCGATATAAAGGAAAGGATGACGGGCGCCCGTCATCCTTTTTTTACCCTAGGGCTCTGCCGTCGCGCCGCACCAGGCCTGAGCGACGGACAGCAGCCGCTGCGCCGCCGGCCGGTCGGCCATCCAAAGGACAAGGCCCGTAGAAACGCACTGCAAAAAGCCCCATTCCCAGATTCCACGTTGATCCACGCCGGTCAACCGGTGCAAATATCGGCATCGCTCCAATCCGCGCGCCAGTGGATCCGGCTGGTACGCTTCCGTCCATTCCCGCATCAGCACCCCTAGGTCATATGCCTTTTCATAAACGAGCCCGTCAGGATCAATGAACTTAAAGCATCCTGTCCGCGTCCGATCCTCAAGGGTATTGGCCGCATGTGCATCTCCATGGATCAGCACATAGCCTGACGGATCCAGCCGTTGCTCCCGAGATGCAAGAAACGCCGAAGCCTGGTCCAGCACCGCGGTCCCGCAGGGCCGCCCCAAGCGCTGGTTTTCGGCGGCGAGAAAGGTTCGGAACCACTGCACGCTGTCCGCTCCGGTGGGCAGCTTCATGCCGGCGGCCGGAATACGCCACGTTTCCTCCAACGTACGGCAGATGATGGCCAGCTGCTCCTCCAGCGGCAACCCCAGCTTGCTCAGCGGCGCGCCCAGTCGTTCCAGCAGGCAGGCCTGCCGCTTTTCATCCCAGGCAATGAGCCTAGCGTATCCCCGTCCGCCGGCCGCGGAAAACACCCGGATACTGCGAAAAAATTCGTCATCCTCCGGATCTCCCGGGATATCGATTTTGAGCACATAGCGCTCCCCATCCCAGCCTACCGCATCGGCCGCCAAGCCGTGGGTGCCGCCTGACAAAACCGCGCCCACTTTAATCCGCCACAGCGATTCCAGCGCTGCGACGACGCCGTCCAGTTCGTCCAGCCAGCGTATCCCCCGCTCGCCAGAGTCCTCGGCTCGCCTCACGACTACGGCCGGAAGCCTGTGCCGCCATCTTATGCGCTCCGCATCGGAACTTTGCTTGCCGCGCCTGCCATGCGCTGCGGCCTTTTCATCGTCGAATAAAATTTCTTCATTCATGGTTGCATCCTCCTATTTTTTCTCTCTACCGGGATGCAGGATTGGTTGCCATACCGAAGACCTCCCTTTATATTTTCTTATCATAGGGCATATCTACCCGCGCTGCGGACGACCGTCATGAAGCTTCAGATACCTCGCGCTTACAGCCCGCCCATTGCGAACCAGGCCATCAGCCGCTCTACGACGAATACCGTAGCCGTGGCTGCCAGCGCCACCGGCAACAGGCCCTTCCGACGATAGGCCAGCCAGAAAGCCACCGCCCCTCCCGCCAGGGCCGACACGACCGAGCCTGTAGAGAAGAGTATATCCGGCAGGATCATAGCGCCAAGGATTGCATAGGGCATATACAGCAGAAACGACTGGACAAAGCGGTTGGTGATACGCCTACGGAATACGGCCAGCGGAATCATACGGGGCAGATATGCCGTCAGCGCCAACACCAGGATAAAGAGCGCAAGCCTACCTGTCGTCATGCTCTACCTCCTCCACCGCGGGATAACGCCACGCGCCGAAGGCCGCCGCCACAATCCCACAGAGGATAACGCTCCACCCGCTGCCCAGCAGCCGCAGCCCCGGCATATAGCGCATGAGCAGGCTAAGGCCGGCCGCCACCAGGATAATCTGCATGACGGGTTTGGCGTCTCTGGCCGGCGGTACGATAATCGCAAGGAACATTGCGTATATCGCGATCCCTAGAGCCGCCCGCACCGAGGCAGGCAAAATGCCGCTGGCCACGCAGCCCAACAACGTCCCCCCTACCCAGCCCATAAGGGGAGTAAGAATCAAGCCTGCCAGGTAAGGGGCCTTCAGCATACCCGGCTGAGCCATGGATACCGCGAATACCTCATCGGTGTTGCCGAAGGCCAATAGCATGCGCTGAAAAAGATTCAGCTCGGGATCCAACCGCTGGGACCAGGACAGCGCCATCAGCAGATAGCGCAGGTTAATCACGAGCACCGTGCAGGCGATCTGCGTCAGCGCCGCTCCCTTAGCCAGCATATCTACCCCTACGAATTGTCCGGTCCCAGTAAAACTGGTCAGCGAAGTGACGACGGCCGCCCATGTCGGCAGCCCATTTTCCAGCGCCAGCATACCAAAGGCAAAGGATACGGAAAGATAGCCCAGCGCCACCGGCATCCCGTCCTTCATGCCCTGTGTAAAAATCCGTTTTTCCTTCATCCGTTTCTCATTTCTCTCCCAAACCATAAGAATTCCCCGCGGTAAGCCGCGGGGAGCGATTCAAGCAGAGCAATTATATCATGCCAAACGCCAATGTGGAACCGCCCTTCGGCAAATTCCCCCAAAAGCAAAAAGGGCCCCGAGGATCACTCGGGGCCCCTGAAAGGATCGTTTACCAGCCGAACTCATCGTAATGGGGCTCGATTACGGTCTTGTTGTAATCGTTGCCGCCAGGGAAGTTGGCGCTCTTGAGGATACCCGGAGTCTTACCGCGCTTCATTAGTTCCTCAACCGCCACAGAGGTAACGCTCCAGAGGATATAGTCGGAAGCAATACCGGATGCCGCCGCATAATGGGCCTCAATGCCCTCTACTTCCATCATGGCCTCGGCAGCGGGCGCACAGTTGTCCAGCGTCAGGTCGACCATCTCATAGAGCTTCTTGCCGGAGGAGTGGACCGGATCCACGGCCTGCGCATAGGTCATCGAAGACATAGCAATGACCTTGATGCCCATCTTCTTGGCCTCGTAAGCCAGATCCACCACGCTAGCGGTGCGGCCGGACACGGAACCTACAAAGAGGACGTCGCCGGGCAGCATGTTCGAAGCGCGCAGCGCGTAAGCGGCCAGGCCTTCCATGTTCTGGTCAATGCTGGAACGGTCGCGCTCACGGCCCTGCTTCTCCACGTCCAGTTTGTAGGAGAAGTGCTTATAGAAGATGGGGCCGCCGCCGCGATAAATCACATCGTTCTCGATGGAGTGGCAGATGCCGCTCAGGTAGATATTGCCGCCCGCCTCGACTGCGTCGGCGATCATCTGTCCAGCCTTGATAATGTTCTCACGCTGGGTAGTACGCACCTTTTCAAAGAGCGCGTCCACCGCCTCGTGATACTTGTCCATCAACATTGTTCTTTTCCTCCCTCGGATGAGTGTTAGCTTTTTACCGGTATTATTCTACACCCGCAACCAGACAAAAGCAATTTACTTTTTTGACCTATTGCAGTCAAATAGATATTTTACGAAAATTTCATGTTGATTGGCGCTTAACTCGATTTTCATTTTACATTGAAAATCGGATTAAACCGATCATTTTACCCAAAAAGTAGGTCGTGAGCGCATCGCGATTTATACGTTTGCGATGAAGCAAAGCCTACCTGCTGCATGCCATATTGAAGTGCTGCTATTGTATCCGCAGGCTATCCCAATGCAACCCATGCTTACCGATACCCGTTTCCGGATCCTATCCTCCGCATACGCAGCTTATCCGCCGCATAGCCGAACCTTTATATACAGGCACGCAACCATTTCGGAGCCGGCGCTAACAGATGGCAATCTGAATGCTATTTCGATCCCACTTCATATGCCAATGCTATAGTACGTCCGATGTTGTCTTCCGCTTTCCTATCTAATGGCTCATGGGCCTGGCGCAGCTACGGCTATACGCTTAGAAAGGGATCTGCCGCTTTAGCCATGCCGAATGAGCAAGCGCTTCACATCCTTCGCCCATCTATATGCTTTCCCTATCGCAAAGAAATCTGCTTCTACAAGCTTATGATCCGTTGTTCCATGAGGATAATAGGCACAATGGGAGGACCATCATTATTTTGCAGACCGTGCAGAGAGTGATTTCCGCATTACAAATTTATTTTTCTATCTGAATGTTCCTTCATATTGGGCGATTGCCGGCCATTGTTTTTTTCTATACCTCTGCTCCGACTTGTATTCGTGATCAATCGCTGTTATGGCGAAGGGCAAAGATGAATCATATTGAAGTCCTAAAACAGCTTAATTTTGCAAGTTTTTTTGCATTTCATTGTGCTTTTTCGATGCATAATTGGTATCATTAATAGAAATTTTTATTTCAATACAAATTTCTATATTGACATTCTATCTTCCCCTCTATATAATGAACTCAATCATCCGAATAAAGGGGGCTTTTCTATGAGCGCTGCCGGCGATAAAATACTAGCGCGCCTGCAACGGCCTGACGAAGAGGTGCGCAAACCGCTATCCATTCCGCTAAAGCTGTCAAGCATCCGCCGCCTTGACGACCTAGCCCGGGTTCTCACACAGCATTCTGGCGTAACCACCACCCGCAACATGCTGATTGAAGACGCCGTCGATAGCCTGCTTGAAGAGGCCGCGCCGATCCTTGAGTCTAAGGGCATCGAGTTTACCGCATCCCAGGCGGATTCTCCTGCTTCCGCCGGACGTCTAGATGATTACTTTGATACCATCGTGTTCCCCGCTCAACCGGGCGAACAATACCGCCGGGCCTTTTTCACCGACCATGAATGGCGTTTTGTGCGGGTGGATAAGCGCAAGATCCCGCATATCCGCTATATTGCGCTGTATATCGGCGCGCCGCAATCGTCCATCCGCCACTATGCAGAGGTTGCGCCTGACGGCTTTCATTTCGACCCCGAGACAAAAAAATACCGCATTAAGCTAAACGGGCCGCCCAAAGAGCTGCCCCATCCCATTCCTCGAGGTACGGCGTCGCCCCAAGCTGTGCGTTCCGCAAAATATACAACGCTGGAACGGCTCCTCAGCGCGCAGGATTTCCGCAGCCTGTACGCGGACGCCGAGGCCTAGCCCTGCTGGGATCCATGCAAAAGGGCTGGAACCAATATTTCGCCGTCTGGAACAGCGTTAGCAAAAACGCGCTTTTGAGCAGCCCGGTCCGCCCGATTCGGTTTCAAATTCACGCGCCGAAGGACGCGGAGCAAACGCCCTACTTTCTGCCCGAGTGGGTTCTCGCGGATGAGCGGGCCGGGGATCTGCTCCCCGTCCAAACCAAGGGATCCCGCCATACGCTTCAAATGCTGATCGAAGCCCGGAGCGAAGAGGAGTGTGCCGCCGTCTGGATCTACAGTGTAGCCAAAACCATGCTGGACGAAAACCGTCGCCTGCAGAAGGGCAGCGGACACCGCTTACCGGAATGCGCCGCTATGATTCTTGATGATTTTTGCAGGGCTGCCCGGCCCTTTCTAGCCGCCCGCTTTTCATTGTGGCATCCTGCCATGCGCAGGCTGATCCCTTACCGGCCTTTGCTTTTCCCTTCGTGCTGGCCCAAGGGCGTACAAAGCGCCCCAGCGCTGATGCATATCGTCGTGGCAAACGCCGATATGGTGCTGCACCAATGTACCGCCAGGCTCTATACCTCGCTGGACGGGTATCAATGCCCGGCTGCCCTGACGCTGCGCAAGGCATGCGCCTCTGTCGAGTCGTAGCCGGGCAATAATCCTTTGCTTTTGATTGCGTCCGTTATGACGTCAGCGTTCACCCGCTTTTTCGGTTGCGATGCCGCCAGCTTGGCCTCGCCTTTGTATCGGATTTCGCCCTGCAATTACTACCGCGCTTCAAGTCCGATTTTGCCGTCATCGCCATCGTACCGGCGGCCAGCATCTCTTTCCGCTTCTCTCTTTAAGCCGGTTTCTTCCCATTGTAATCCCCCGCTCAGAAATCTTGTTCATCCATGAAATTAGATAAATCCTAACGCTGAGGCTGCCGGCCTGCATTCGCGGATCCGTCTTGCCACCCTTTCGCTGCCCTTAGCGTTTCTCATTTTCTTCTGTCGAGGCTGCTTCATCGCGGCCTTTTTTTATTCATCCCGCTGGAATGCAATGGGCGCAACGGAGGAAATTTTTCTTTACACCCCGCCTTCCAGCGGACTATAATAAGGTCATAATTAAAAATCGCATATGACTTACGGGAGAATCTTACATGGAAAGAAGAAAGTATATCCGATCTTTAGCAGCGCTGATATTGGTTTTGGCGCTGCTGCTTCCCTCTGCTGCCGTACTGCCCGCCTCGGCCGCCCTGGCCGCTCCCCTCTATCAGCAGTCTACGGACGCCCCTTCTTTTACCAGCGTAGAAGAGATGCAGGATTACTTGCTGCAATGCGTGGACCAGCGAATGCAAACCGTAACCTTTTATATGGATCCGAGCCTCGATAAGATCAGCGCCGGAGAATTCTGCCGACTTGCCAGCCTCTTCTTCTGTTCATCCAACTACAGCGCTTCTACCGGGCGGTATGAGCTGCAAATCACTTATTATCCGGGCACCCGAATCGCCGACGCCTATGCCTCCGGCGACCTCTCCGGCCTGACGGCGGAGGAACGCCAAACGCTGGAAAAAGCCCAGCAGGTGGTTCAGCAGGCCGTGTCGGAATCCAAAACCAATCTGATTTTGGAATTGAAGCTGCACGACTGGATCTGCGCCAACGTAAGCTATACCACCGCTGACACCGATTTTACCCAGCTATCAGACGCGCCGCGCGCGCTGACCGCCGTAGGCGCGCTATTAGACGGCCAGGCCAACTGCCAAGGCTATTCCGATGCTTTCTATCTGCTAGGCACGATGGCCGGGCTTCACGTGGATAGGATGTCGGGCTTCGCCGGTGAAGATCGCCACATGTGGAACACCATTGAACTGGATGGGCGCTGGCTCGTCGTCGATGTGACGGGCGACGATGCCCCGGTCAGTGGTGATTTCGCCAATCAGGTCTATGTCAATTACCGCTACTTCAATGCCGGCCGAGACATGATCGGCGATACGCTGACTTGGCCGGAGCTCTATGAATACCGGCCCATTGAGCAGGCCAGCAACCATACGTATTACTATTACACGCCCCAGGGCAATAGCTTCGACGGCTTTGGCGCCGCCTTCTGGGATCTTGACAGTATGGCCGATTTCATTTACCGCCGGATGCGCGATGATAAGCAGGCGCTGACCTATACCCTGGCCGTGGGGCAAACCTTTGACTGGGATGCCCTCAGCGCCGAAATCAAGGAGCGGGCCGCCGACTATAACCGCCGCACCACTTGGTATATTTGGGTCATCAATATGGCGGGCAATACGTATTGCATCACCCTTTTCACCGAATTCTAACCGCTAATTAAGGAGCCGATATGGCCTATCTTCGCAAAACCTTGGGCCGTCCGGACGCGCCCTATGTCCAGTCCTTAATGGCGCTGATGCAAACACAGAGCAAAGCTACCCTTATCCGATGGTGTGTGGCCTATGCTCGGGAAAATGTCTTGCCCATCTATGAACGTGCCTATTCGGCCGACGGACGGCCGCGTCAAGCGCTAGATGCCGCGGAGGCGTGGCTGAGGGGTACCCTGCAGTTCCCCCTGGCTAGGAAGTTGATCCTGCAGGCCCACGCCGCCGCCAGGGAGGCGGCAAATCATCCGGCCGCACAGGCTGCGGCACGGGCAGCCGCACAAGCCGCATCCTCGATACACGTACCTTCCCATGCCCTGGGGCTTGCCTTTTACGGCGCGGCGGCCGTAGCGTATGATCGGCTTGGCCTTGGCGAACCGGCTGCTGCTTATGAGGGGATTGCCGCCGCCTATATTTCCGATATGGAAGCGGCGCTGCGGAAAGCCGCCGTACCCAACGAACCAAACCCGGCCCGGATCGTCTGGCATTTCTAGCCGTCTCTGATTTCCATTTTCCTTATTAAAAAGCGCCTGCAGCGCAAGCTGCAGGCGCTTTCTTGTTTCTGCTATCGGTGCCTTTCCAGCAGGCCTTCCATGGCGTCGGTTTCCTCAATACCCTTGCAGGTCAGCCGCAGCGTTTTGACCTCGTAGGGGGCGAATTCCATCAAAAGCTCCTGCCTCCACAGCGGGCAACGAACCCGGATCTGCTCGTTGGACGGCTGCGGATGATAGAGGCGGGCAATATACCCTTCGCCCTCCTCTGCCGCTTTCAAGGCGCCCAGAACGACGTTGCCCTCCGTCTCTATGAGCTGCGCCGGGGCCTCCCCGATGCCGGCAGGGAAGAAGGACATCGCTACCGGCGCTTCGGCAAAGCTCGCCGCATCCCGTTCCACTTGCTCCATTCTGCTCTGCAGACTTCCGCCTTGAATCTCAAAACGGAAGATGCGCTCGCCCTGCTCGCTGCGGGGCAGGAAGCGATCCTCCGGCACCAACGGGCGCTCCTCAATCGGGTGAACGCAGTACCCCGTAGAACGCAGCAATGACAGCCGCAGCTCGCCGTCCAGCGCATCGGAGCCATGGATGGAGTCGTTGAGGATCGTCAGGGCCTGATTGCCGTCGTCTACCATAACCCACTTACCGCTCGCCATCTCGCGGCCGTCGGGCGCAAGATCGCTTACGCCATAGGCAGTCTGGCCCCGATACCCCACAATGCCGCCGGCCGGCGAAGCGCACAATTTCAGCATCCGCTGCTTCTCATTCCAGAACACCCGCACCTTCAGCTCAAAGGCGGCGCCCCGCTTGGGCAGCAAATAGGTCATGACCGCATAGCTGTGCGCACAGCAAAGCATTACCTCGATAACCGTACGCACCGCGCCATCCTCAATGGCGCGGATGGACTCCAACCTTCGCCCCTCCAACCCGGATAGCCAGCTGCCGGTCTCCGGATCGGCCAGGCGGAAAGAATCGCCGCCACGGGGGAAAGCGCATGCCCGCATAAACCATGGATCCGGAATATCCGCTACCATATCCAGGCGGAAAGCGCCGGGTTTTACCTGCTCCACGCCACCCACCCGGTAGCTGTCTACCCATCCGGTGGCTCCGTTAATGACAAGCCGCATATCGCCATTGTCAAATATGGCGTTTCCATCCCCGTCGCGCTCCAGATGGGGCGTGGGCTTTTCCGGGATCGTCTCTAAGCGGCAGTCAAAGCGGTTCATGGACATTGGCGCCAGCTCGGCCGTAAAGCTTACGCGCTTACGCCAATCCAGATTAAGATTCGATGCCTCCTTTTCCGGCTGCGAGGGGATGGGGGCGCCGTCTTTCATTACCACTGGTAGGGTGAATTCCTCTTTCCAATTCTGATCGGCCAACATGAATTCGCACTCCACCGTCCGGGTAACCGGAAAGGGGTGCGGATTGAACACGATGATCGGAATCTCGCCCTGCCTGGCCGGGGTCTGGCCGGCAGTCAGCGCAAAAAGCGCGCGGGTAATCACCCGGGAGACGGTTTCATATCCCTTATCCAGCACGCGCAGCGCGCCTTCCTCTCCCTCCTGAATGGAGCTGCCGGGCAGCACATCGTGGAATTCGGAAAGCATTAGATCCTTGGCCGCTTCCCGCAGCGCTTGAGCCGGATAGGCCATCAATCCGGCTGCGCAGGCGGATGATGCCATTTTTTCCGCCGTATACAGTCCGTTTTCCAGGCGTCGATGCTTTTGCTTGATACGGATCATAGATGTATAGCATCCCACGTTTACCGGTACAAGATCGCCTTCATAGCTGGGAAGGGCTTCGCGTTCCTGCTGGGGCATATCGTCGAAGTAATCATCCAAGCTGCTGTGTAATATCTGGCACCCTTCCGTCTTGTATGCTTCAATCAGCGCATTGACCGCAACTATATCTTCGCGCGAAGGCCCTCCGCCATGGTTGCCCACGCCCCATGCCACCAAGCCTCGTTCCATGTCCGGATGGGAGCGGATATAGCGGTCGATACATTCGCTGGCATGCCCTAGGGGCGTATTGTAGGGGCCGTCCAGCCGATGCGCAACAATCTGCGAGCCGTCCTGGCCCTTCCAAATAAAATTAACGCCGGGCAGCTCCAGTTGGTTTTGATCTGGACGCATAAACACATACCGGTCATAGCCGCTTTTTTTCAGCAGTTGCGTCAAAGATCGCGTATGGCCGAAGGAATCAAAATTGACCGCCGTACGGGGCACCTGCCCGAATTTCTCCAGAAAATATCGTCTTCCCGTCAGCATTTGGCGCAAGAAGGATTCGCCGCTGGGCATGAGGCAGTCCGGCTGCAGATACCACCCGCCGATGATTTTCCATTGCCCGGCCCGGGCTAGCCGCTGAATCCGTGCAAACAGCGCCGGCTCATACTCCTCCACCCATTCGTACAGCAGCATCTCATTGTGATTAAAGACAAAGCAGCCGTACTCTTCGCAAAGCGAGGCCGCCACCCGGAAGGTGGACACGGCCGCAGCTGCGCCTTCCGGCCATTCCCACTGCCAAATCGGGTCAAGGTGGGCGTTGCAGATTAAAAACATCTTCTTCATGGATGATCCTTCCTTTTGATTCTATCCTCTAGGGCTGGGCCCAGCCCCGGCTGCGTTCCAGCGCACGCTGCCAACCCCGGTATAGCCGCTCGCACTCTGCCGGCTCCATCGCGGGCGTAAAGCGCCGCTGCGTCTCCATCGCTTGCCGAATGGCCGCCCGGCTGGCAAAGACACCGCTGGCCAGTCCAGCCAAAAAGGCCGCGCCCTGGGCCGTCGTCTCGATGCAGGCCGGACGCTCTACCGGCAGCGACAGGATGTCGCTCTGAAACTGCATCAGCATATTATTGGCGCTGGCGCCGCCATCCACCCGCAGGATCGAAAGCGGCATACCCGAATCCCGCCGCATGGCCTCCAGCACGTCGCGGCTTTGATAGGCGATCGCCTCCAGTGTAGCCCGGACGATATGGGCGCGGCTTGTGCCCCGCGTCATGCCCACCAGAGTACCCCGGGCATACATATCCCAATAGGGCGCGCCCAAACCGGTAAAGGCCGGCACCAGGTAAACGCCGCCCGTATCAGGCACGGATAAGGCCATTTCTTCAGACTGCGCTGAGCTTTTGATAAATCCCATCTGATCCCGCAGCCACTGCACCGAAGCTCCGCCCATAAAGATGGATCCCTCCAGCGCATATTCCGTTTTTCCCTCCACCTGCCAGGCGATGGTCGAGAGCAGCCGGCTCGGCGAATCTACGGGCGTTTCACCGGTATTCATGAGCAAAAAGCAGCCCGTGCCATAGGTATTTTTGCACATGCCCGGTTCAAAGCACCCCTGTCCGAAAAGGGCGGCCTGCTGATCTCCCGCTACGCCCATGATCGGGATCTCCCGCCCCAACCAGGACGCGTCCAACATGCCAAAGAGCCCTGCATTGGGCTTCACCTGGGGCAGCATGGCCTCCGGAATATCCAAAAGCTGCAAAATTTCTTCGTCCCAGCGCAGGGTATGGATATTAAAAAGCATGGTACGGGAGGCATTTGAGAAATCGGTTACATGGAGCGCGCCGCCGGTCATATGATAGATCAGCCAGCTATCCACCGTGCCGAAACAGAGATCACCCGCCTCAGCGCGCTGCTGTGCGCCGGGGACGTGATCGAGGATCCAGCGCAGTTTGGTCGCGGAAAAATACGCATCCAGCACCAGGCCCGTCTTGACCCGCAGAGGTTCCTCCCATCCGTGGGCCGCCAGATGCTCGCAAATGGGGGCCGTTCGGCGGCACTGCCACACGATAGCGTTATAGATGGGCCGCCCTGTCTTTCGTTCCCATACCAGCGTCGTCTCTCGCTGGTTGGTGATCCCGATCGCCGCGATGTCCCGCACATCCACGCCTGCCTGCTGTATGCAGCGTGTCATCGTAGCACGCTGGCTGGCTAACAGCGTATCCGGATCATGCTCCACCCATCCGGGCTGGGGAAAAAGCTGCTCAAAGGTTTGGTTTGCAGAGGCCACCATGCGGCCGGACGCATCGAAAAGCACGCTGCGGCTGGAGGTGGTCCCTTGATCCAGCGCCAGGATATATTTCATAAGCGGCTACCCTCCCTCTTATATGTCCTACACGACAATATGTTTCTATTGTCCTTCATTCATGATAAAATTAGCATTGCCTAATTTGACTTTATAGCTATATACTAGTAAAAATATTGACAAGAGAGGAGAATCTGATGCAAACCCGCGAGCAGGCCGGCGCGCGCACCGCCCTTTGGGGAATTGCGTGCAACCTGGGGCTGATGGCCGCCAAAATGGCCGTCGGCCTCGTCACCCGCAGCCAGGGCATGATTGCCGACGGCCTAAATTCCGCTGGCGACGTGTTCGCTTCTTTGGCTACGCTGCTGGGCAGCCGCGTAGCCGGCAAACCCAGCGATAGCGGGCACCCCTTCGGCCATGGTAAAGCGGAATACTTAGCTTCCCTGGCGATTGGGGTATCGATGCTGGCCGTTGCCTTTACCGCCGGGCGCTCGGCCGTGCTGACCCTGGTGGAGCGCACGCCCTTTACCTTTTCCCCCTGGCTGGTAGCGGTCGCCCTAGCGACCATTGCGATCAAGCTTTCTTTGTATTTCTATACCCGCGCTTATGGACGCAAATACAATTCCCTGCTGATCTTAGCCAATTCCGAGGACCATCGCAACGATGTGTTCGTCACCTCCGGCACCCTGGCTGGTATACTAGGCGCAATAGCCGGGCTATGGTGGCTGGATGGCGTGGTAGGCATCCTGATCTCGCTTTGGATAGCCTATAGCGGGACACGTATCCTGATCGCTTCGCTGCGTGTGCTCATGGATACCGCCATGAGCAAGGATATTGAGCAACATCTAATCGATCATATCCTGGAAATCGACCAGGTGCAGCATATCGATTCCATTACCTCGCTGCCCGTGGGCGCCCGGTATATTCTCATTATCAAAGTATCCGTGCCGCCGGATCTGACGGTGGCCGACGGCCATGCCATCGCCGGCAAAATCCGGGCGCTTCTATTGGATCACCACGAAGTCGCTGACGCCGTTGTGCATGTGAATCCGGACTTTCCGCATGAAGGCGAAGGCCCGTCAGGTTTTGGGGCTTCGTCTTAACTACCGACTCTTCCCGGGACAATGAACTGCATAGGAAAAGGGCTGGGCATGCGCCCAGCCCTTTTTGCATCCGGCGGGTAACCGGGATTTATAGCTTGTTCTCCGTCCAGATGCAGGCAGACTTAGCCCATCCGGAAAGCACCGGTACATTCGCATCCTCGCCCTTGCGAACCTTAGAAATGGCGACCAGCGCAAAGATCAGCACCACGATGGCGAGCACCTGATCCAGCACATTAAAGGTGGTGCTGAAAAAGCGCGATACCGCCGCCAAAGTGTAGTTCGTCACCAGGGTAAAGATGGATGATACTACCCCCATCACCGAATTAACAAAACACAGGCCGAGGGCTTGAATCACCTGGCAGGTCAGCCAGCTATCCCGTTCCGTAACGATGACGAAAGCCAGCAGCAGGCCGCAGAGCAGCGTCTGCCCAAAGATCGCCAGGACAAAGGCCAGCACCGCATAGAACCATAGATACATTCCCGTCTTTGGTTTATTCATGTTCTTCCTCCTTATGATAGCGGGGACGGACTAAAAGTCGTAGCCCCGCATAAGATCCGCAAAGCTTTCCCGGCGTCGAATCAGGCGCGCACGGCCCGATTCCTCGATCAGCACCTCAGCCGGGCGCAGCCGCTGATTATAAGTAGAGGCCATCGAATAGCCATAGGCGCCCGCATCGGAAAGCGCTATCACATCCCCTTCACGCGCTTCCGGAAGCAGCCGATCTTCCGCCAGCTTGTCGCCGGACTCGCAGATGTTGCCGACGACGGTGACAGGATGCCCTTCTCCGTCCAGCCGCTTTCCGTCGCGATAGAGCGTTAATTCGTGGTAACTATCGTACATGACGACCCGCTGCATGACATTAAACCCAATATCCGTGCCAACATACGCAATACCCGCATGCTCTTTAAGGGCCTGCACTGTACCCAGCACCACGCCGCACTCCGCCGTAACATAGCGGCCCGGTTCGATCTTAAAGGTTACCCGCCGGCCATACCGGTCGGCAAAGCGTTCCATAGCCTCGCTCATCCGGCTACCCAGCTCCTTCAGATCCAGACGCGCCTGGCCCTGATGATAGGGCATACCAAACCCGCCGCCTAGGTCGATCAGTTTCAGGTGCTCAAATCGCTGCGCCAGCTCCAGCAGCCGGTCCATACCCGCCAGAAAGGCTTCCGGCTCCATAAAAAGGCTGCCCACGTGCTGGTTGATGCCCATAAGCGTCAGGTGATAGCGCTTTAAAAGGGCCTCCACCTGTTCTACCTGGTCGTCCCCAATGCCAAATTTTGTCTTTTTCCCGGCGGTCACCACCTTTGCGCTGTGGCCGGCACCGTGCCCGGTGTTAAACCGGATCGCGACCTCCGCACCGGGAAAAAGCCGCCCAAAGCGCTCCAACTGGCTAAGCGAATCAACGCTCACCATGACGCCTTCTTGGACTGCGTCGGTTAGTTCCTGCTCGGATACATTGTTAGGGATATAAAAAATCTCTCCCCCCTGGTATCCGGCCTGCTTGAGCATAAAGATTTCCCCCGGCGACATGGCGTCGGCCAACAGCCCCTCGCTTCGGATGATTCGGAGCAATTCCACATTGGTATTCGCTTTGCAAGAAAAGTTGGCGGTAAAGGGCCGGTAGTCGACCAGATGGGCCATCTCGCGGCATCGCCTACGCAGGATAGATTCATTATACACATAGAGCGGGCTGCCAAACTGATCGACCAACGCCTGCGGATCGGTCGACCCATAAAAGCTACCCGCTTCAAAATCATATGGGGGCATTGCACATCTCCTATCTTACATCTATGATATAACCCGATGATAATGCCCGGTATATACGCTGTCAAGGCGTCGGCAGTAAATCGGATAAATTTCTTTATTCTGCACCAAAAAGCGTATAAAGTTTGAGCATTTCCAGTATAATCCGGAATATTATGCGCCGCCTAGGCTTCTGGGCCAACCGGCGCCGTCAGGTAATGCGCAGCTTCCCGCAGCGTGGGAAAAACCCGGGTAGCCAGCTGGGCTGTATCCGGCCGCTCCTGGGGCAGTATCTGATCCGGAATCCACAGGCCTTCCATTCCTGCGTCAATAGCGGCGCGGATCCCATTGGGCGAATCCTCCAGGACTGCGCAAGCCTCGGGAGAAAGTCCCAGGCGGCGGGCTGCCAGCAAAAAAATATCGGGGGCAGGTTTACCCCGCTCCACCTCGTTACCAAAGGCCAGCGTATCGAAAAAGCCTATTATGCCCGCCTCACGCAGCTCTATCTCCGCACGATCTCGGTTGGTGGAGGTCGCCAGCGCCAGGCGGAATCCCGCATCCTTAAGCTGCTCCAGAATCTGCCTAGCGTAAGGCCGAAGGGGCATTTTTAACTGCTGCATCCGCTCGAAGATCAGATCGCCCACCCGCCGGTAAAGCCGGTCAAAATCCAGATCTGGCCCCAGGAACCCCTCCATCGCAGCCCGGCAGCTGGCGTGGTTGGTTCCGGTAACCGCATGAACCATCTCGGTGGTAATCTCATACCCCATCTCCCGTCCTGCGGCAGGCCAACATAGCACGCTTTGGGCTTCCGTATCCAACAAAAGGCCGTCCATATCAAAAATTGCGCCTTTAAGCCTCATTGCGCCCGTCCTCCTCCATCAGCCACTGCCCGGCCTCCTTTAGGTTGGGGAAAAGATAGTCCGCCATCTCCGCCGTATCCGGCCGCTCCTGGGGCGTTACCTGATCGGGGATCCACAGGCTGGTCATTCCCGCTGCATGGGCGGCCGCAATGCCGTTGGGCGAATCCTCCAGCACAACGCAGGCCTCCGGCGCTACCTTAAGCTGCTGCGCCGCCAATAGGAAAATATCGGGGAACGGCTTCCCCCGCTCTACCTGGCTGCCAAAGCACAACGCATTGAAATAATCCATCAGGCCCCTGGCCTCTAGCAGATGGCGGGCCACATGCTCCCGGGTCGAGGTGGCCAGCGCCAGCCGCCAGCCCTCGCCGGTCAGCCATTGCAGGATCTCGGCCGCATAGGGCTTCAGGGGGATCCCCTCCTCCTCCAGCCGCCGGTAAGTCAGATGCCGCGCCGCCTCATGGAAGGTATGGAAATCAAAATCCTCCCCCAGGCGGCCTTTCATATACTGCTCGCTTACCTTGGCGTTCATGCCGATGGTGGCATGGATCATTTCTTGAGTCAGCGGGATCCCCATCTCCCGGGCCGTATCAGCCCAAGCCGCGCCATATACCCGCTCCGAATCCAGCAGCAGGCCGTCCATATCGAAGATCGCTGCTTGAAATTTCATGATTTCACGCTCCTTATGCCTTATAGATTATTATAGCGGATTATCGCAGCTTTGAACAGAAGATTTTGTCCGCAGCCTGGTGGTCCTTCCCGGATGGGCAATCAGCCTTTGCAATTTAACCCGACGCGCTGTACTGAACCCGGTATGCTTTTCTCATATTCACCAATGCTTACCTCAGGCCCGGTGCTCTTATCGCGCTGCGGCCCCTGGACAGAACCGTTTTTTTCTATAGGGAAACCTCCCGTCATAGGAGCCGGGAGGTTTTTGAGGCGAATTCCCATGGTATTGCTCATAAAAAGTCTTTTGCGCTATTCACTCAGCACCGTGCCATCGGCCAGCGTAATGGTAAACCCATTGAAGTGAATCGTCCCATTGTTGGTCAGACTGGTCAAGGTGGAGTTTCCGGTCAGCGTCCAAGTGCTGCCGCTTTCTATGGTCACAACCGCGTTATCCGCTGCAGCGCTGCCGCCCTGGTCATTTTCGATGATGTTGATGGCGCCGGTAAAGTTGCTTGCCCCTGTCAGGACCATGTTCAGGCTGGAAATGGTGTCCACAGCAATTTCACCCTCCAGCTGCTGATCCCGCGCGGTAAAGTCTACCTGCGCCCCATTGGCTCCGGCCTCCCCCCATCCGCGGCTGGCGTCGTTGCCGGACACGAGAAGCAGATACCCGTCCGGATCTTGGTTCTCCAGGGCCACGCCAGAAAGCTCAAGCACACAGTGGGTGTTGGTCACATAGAAGAGGTCCCCGTTGGCCCCGGTCAAGCTGCCTCCTGTCATGGAAAAGGCGGACGTGCCCACCTCTGCATCGCCGGACATGGACTGGTAAATCATCACGTTATGGACGTTCACCTCCGAACTGGCCCCTTGGGTATCGCTCATGTTGCCCGTTACCGTGCAGTTTTCCAGGGTAATGGCGTTTTCCCCCTCAATTACCAGCGCCTCGGAGTTTACGGCCGTCAACGTTGCATCCTGTACTGTAATATCCGCTGTGGAGTATACGGCAGGGGAATTATAGCCGGTCGTGGTATAGCTGCCTTGCTCCACCTGCACTGTGCCGCCGCCCCGGTCGGACCGAATTGCGGCTGATGAATCGCCCTGGGTATGAATCGTCAGGTTATGCGCATAGGTTGTGCCGCCGCCGGTGGTCTGAATGCCGCCGGAATGGTCCGCCTGCGTAGCGATCGTGGAATCGGAGATGGTCACCACCGTACCTTCCCCATAGCTGAATACGCCGTTACCATTCTGCGCCGCAGAGGTTATATTGGCGTTGCGAATCGTCACATTTGCCCCATCGGTAGCCAAAAGCGCCGCGTTCATGCCGTAGAAATCGCCATCCTCGGTATTGGAGCTAGCGCCGGATGGCTTATCGACGGTGATACCATCCAGCGTTACCGTCGCCCCGTCAATGCGCAGCGCGTTTTCATCGTCCCCGGTAGAGGTATAGCTGGTCCCGCTTTGCTGCTCGTCGGTATCGATCGTATGGGCTGCCGTGCCCTGGTTCACCGTTCCGGAGCCGCCAAATCCGCCGGGCTGGCCTTGCGGGCTGTCCAGCACCTTTATGGTCACGATTTGGGCCTTCACACCATCCTGTGCTTCCACGGTCAGGATATCGCCCACGGCAATGTCCTCCAGGCTGCCTTCGGCGGCTCCATCGGCCGATTCCACTGTGACGGTCGCTTCCGAAAGGTCAAACGTCGCCGTTTCCCCGTTCTCCGTGAAGAAGGTAGGCCCGGCGCCTGCCTCGTCCGCCGGCCGCGCCGGAGGCTCCCCATCCCCGTCCTGGGGCATGGATTCCCCTGCCTGCCCTTCAGGCTTCTCCGGCGGCTGATCCCGCTTTTCCGTTTCTTCCCCTTCAGGCCCGTTCTGTTCGGATTCCGTCGTTTCGCCTGGCTCGGCGGCCGTCGCCGTTTCGCGTTCATCCGGCGGCGTTTCACCTTGCTTAGGCGTCTGATTCTGATCCGGATCGCCCTCCGGCCGCTGCAGCTGGTTTAGCTCGCCCAGCGCAAGGGTTATGGTGGCATCCTCAATCGATGTTACTTGGCCGGTATAAGCCGCAGCTGCGTCAGCCTGCGCGGTCTCTGTCTGTTCTGGCTCGTTGTCCGGCGCGAGATTCGATTGGTTTGCGCAGCCTGTCAGTCCGGCAAAAAGCGCCAGCACGCAGGCCAATAATCGTATGGGTTTCATACACATATCCTCCTTATCCGTTTCAAGGGCATCGTCTGTCCATCCGAACACGAAGAGTATGACCCATCAACCTTAGATTTACCTAAAATGCCTGCCGCCAAAATGCCAACAAAAAATCCGCGGTTTTCTTGCCGCGGAAAAGGTTAAACGGATCGCGCTTTTGGATCCTGCCCGCTTATTTTTTGGGGAGCAGCTTTTCCTGGCCGCCCATAAAGGGCCGGAGCACCTCGGGGATCAGCACGCTTCCGTCAGGCTGCTGGAACTGCTCCACAATAGCCGGCATCAAGCGGCTAGTCGCCAGGCCCGAACCGTTAAGCGTATGCAGGAACTCGATCTTCTTGCTGCCTGCACGGCGCACGCGCATGTTGCCCCGCCGCGCTTGATAATCCCGGGCATTGGATACCGAGGAGCACTCCTTGTATTCGTTCATGCTGGGAATCCACAGCTCAATGTCGTAGGTCGTCGCCATGGAGGCCGATACATCGCCAGCCGCCAGCTTGGAAAGCTGATAATGCAGGCCCAAGCCCTCCACCAGGGCGCAGGCCTTGCGGATGAGCTCCTTATGCATTGCGTCCGACTGCTCAGGTAGCGTATAGGCGAACATCTCCACCTTGTTGAACTGATGTCCGCGAACCATGCCGCGTTCGCTGGCCCGGTAGGTGCCCGCCTCTTCCCGGTAGCAGGGCGTATAGGCGAACATGCGCTGAGGCAAATCGCCTTCCTCTACAATTTCATCCCGATGCAGGTTAACCAGCGCCGTTTCCGCCGTAGGCAGCATAAAGGAGAAGTTATCTTCCTGCAGGCGGAATACGTCTTCCTGGAATTTGGGGAACTGTCCCGCCGTATACCCGCAAGCATAGGTCAGGATATGGGGCGGCAGGATGAACTCATAGCCATCCTTGAGGTGGGTGGTAATGAAGTAATTCAGCAGGGCCCATTCCAGGCGCGCGCCGTCGCCGGTATAAAGCCAGTAGCCATTGCCACCCAGCTTGACGCCCCGCTCATAATCGATCAGCCCAAGCGAAAGGCAAAGGTCCACGTGATTTTTGGGTTCAAAATCGAACTCAGGCTTCTGGCCGAACACCGAAACCACCTGGTTATTCTCTTTGCCACCAGCTTGCACATCCTCGGCCGGTAGGTTGGGCAGCGCTTCCATAAAGCGCTGAATTTTGTCTTCCAGCTCCCGTTGCTCGGCATCCAGCCGCTTTACCTGCTCGGCGGCTTCCTTCATTTGCTCCAGCAGGCCGCTTACGTCTTCGCCTGCTTTTTTCCGGCGGGGAATGTCCTTATTGATCCGGTTGCGTTCCGCCTTCATTTGCTCGTTTTCCTGGATAATGGCCCGGCGGCGGGCATCCCATCCCAGCAGCTCGTCGAACTCCACTTCATATTCCCGCTTGGCCAGGGCCGCCTGTACGGCCTTGGGGTCGTTGCGGATCAGATTCAGGTCCAGCATCTCGGTTCCTCCTTCAAAATACAAAAGACCCGTCCCTCTATCGGGACGGGTCCAATCGTTATGTTCCCGCGGTACCACCCAGCTTGACGCCTAAGCATCCACCTTTATCGGCTTATCGCGCCGCCGCGGCGGGCTCATCGCCCGCAGGCTCGGAAAGCGGAAAGAGCAGTTCCCCGCCGGTTTACACCTACCACCGGCTCTCTTCAGGGGAAGGATGCCCATTTTCTTCGTCATAGCCCTTGTTTTACCTAGTATACCACATTTTTTCAAAAATGCTACAGGATGATGGTCAAAAATTTTGCCGTGCCGCCGACGCCGCGCTGGCCATGGGGAATCGTGGGATCAAAATACAGCGAGTCCCCCTGCTGAAGCAGCAGTTCGTGCTCGCCCACGGTAACGCGCACGGCACCTTCAACTACATAGTTGAACTCCTGACCCGGGTGGGTAACAAGCTCCAGAGGATTCTGTTCATCATCCTCCGGCCCGACCGTAACCATCAACGGCTCTGCCGACCGATGGGTAAAATTATAGGCCAGCGATTGAAAATCATACCCGCGATACCGGTCTACCTGGATCCCCTTGCCCTGGCGCACCAAACAGAAAGCATGCAGCCGCGGCGGTTTGCCGGTTAATAGCTCGGTTAGATCCACGCCCATCAGCTCTGCAGCGCTATGGAGGATGGAGACCGGGATATCCAGCTCCGCCTCTTCGTAGGCCCGGTAGGTTTCTTCCGAAACGCCCAGCTTTCCAGCGGCGTCGGCTATTGTATAGTCGGAAAGCTCCCGCAGCGCCTTAAGGCGCGAGGCGATCTGCTGCAGCTGCGCATCCTGCAATTTAGCGGCCATGGATCTTCCTCCTCGTATCAGGATGCCTGCATTATACCACAGGGGCCGTCCCCATGCAAATCCGATTCCCACCGGATGCCTATGGCTCCCGGATCAATTTCATATCGCCATCCTGGATCCATCCAATGCGATGGAAAATCCAATAGAAGCCCAGGCTTAACAGCGCCGGCGCAATCACATGGAGAATTAGGATCTGGGCCAGCGCCGTGCCGGCCGCCATCCCGCCTTCGGTGACCATGGCCTGCCATGCCCCGAACTGCCCGACCAGCCCCGAGGTGCCCATGCCCGCGCCAGAGGGCGTATTGGTCATGCCCAACAGCGCCGTGGAGATGGGGCCCAACACCGCGCCGGCCAGTGTCGGCGGAAGCCAAATCGCCGGTTTGCGCAGAATATTCGGCACCTGCAGCATGCTGGTCCCCAGCCCTTGGGAAAGCAGGCCGCCCCAGCCGTTATCCTTAAAGCTAATG
Organism: Candidatus Parachristensenella avicola; assembly: GCA_904420205.1. Taxonomy (GTDB): domain Bacteria; phylum Bacillota; class Clostridia; order Christensenellales; family UMGS416; genus Parachristensenella; species Parachristensenella avicola. Next base: position 108,320 of record CAJFUN010000032.1, read on the forward strand.
ACCGCAAAACCCACCATCTGCGCGCAGCAGCCGGCGGCCGCCGCGCCGGCCGCCAAGCCGCTGAGGTTCAGCATGATGCACAGCGCCGCTGAGGATATGGGCGCCGTCAGCGCAAGCCCCACCACCGTCGCTACCACGATACCCATGGGAATCGGGGCCATTACCGTCGCCGCATTCACCACGCTTCCCAGCCAGGTCATAAAGCCGTTAACCCCTGGGCCAACGAATTTGGCCACCAGCGATCCGGCCACAATCACCGCCATAGGCGTCAGTACAATATCCACCTTGGTCTTGCCGGATATAAAGCGCCCTACCTCGCAGCTGACCACAGCCGCGATATAAGCGCCTACCGGGCCGCCCAGCTGGTAACCCAACGCGCCGGTCGCCGCGCAGGAGAACATGACAAGGGGCGCGCTCTTTAGCCCATAGGCAATGGCCACGCCGATCGCTGCGCCTACCACCGGCGAGCTGGCCGCCAAGATCTCGGAGCTAAAGCCAAAGAAGGCCAACCCCGGCACCTTGGCGATCTGCGAAAGAATCAGCCCCACAATCAGCGACGCAAACAGGCCCAACGCCATAGCGCCCATGGCCTGGATGAGGTACCGCTGATAGATATACTGGAAGGGCGTGTACCATTTGAATGCTTTTTTCTCTTTCTTTTCCATCTTTTCCTCCTGGCCGCATGGGTGTCTTGTCACCCAAGCTTATCATAAAGCCGGCTGATGCCGGCCTTTTACCTTTGCAAGCCATGTCCCCCTCGGGGCGCAGCCGCTCCAAAACAATGCATGCAGGGGGGTGTCTTGTCACCCCTGCATGCATTGTATCCTCCTTGCACGAACTTGGCAAGGCAGAAAACTGCCAAAGTTCGCAATCCGTTTTCGGTTATTCCGTTAACTCCACCAGTATTCCCTGATCTTTGAGGGTTGTAATGGCGCGCTCTAAAGCCGCTTGGCTCTCGGCGGTCAGCGTATGCAGGTGCAGCCCGCCTGTCACCACTGAAAGCGGTGCCGCCTCCGGCTGAGAGAGGCTCTCTACCAGCCGGTCGGCTTCCTGGCGGGTAGAAATACGCAGGCGCCCCACGATTTCCCCATAAACCGGATGCTCCACCACAATATCCGCGACGCATGCGCCAGCATCCGCAACCGCATACAGCTCCCGGCGCATGGCCTCCTCGCCGGTATGCCGGCAGGCTACTACGCAGGCGCAGCGCTCCCGAGGGCCCCGCAGGCTATAGCCCTGGGCGCTGGCCTCCACCTCCAGCCCCCCAGCCCGCAACACCGCCATATCCTGAACGATTACCTGGCGGCTCACCTGGAAGGCGGCCGCCAGCTGGTTGCCGGTCACCGGCTCCTTCGAGGTTCTCAATAGCTGCTCAATGGCCTTGCGCCGTTCGCAGGTCTGCATGAAACTTCCCCCTTTGGTGTGCTTTCGCGCGCATTTCGTGTATAATAAGAATACCACAAACAAAAAGGAGTTCCCATGGGTAAAACGATTATTTTAACCGGCGGCGGCACTGCCGGCCACGTTACTCCCAATATGGCGCTGATCCCCCTGCTGCTGGAAGACGGCTGGACCATTCACTATATCGGATCCTTCCAAGGGATCGAGAAGGAGCTCATCGCGCAATTTCCCCAGGTAACCTATCATGGGATATCCTCGGGCAAATTGCGCCGCTATCTCGACCTTAAGAACCTATCCGATCCCTTCAAGGTCATCGCCGGGGCTTTCCAGGCCCGCCGTCTGGTGGGGCAAATCAAGCCCCGGGTAATCTTCTCCAAAGGCGGCTTTGTCAGCGTGCCGGTGGTATGGGCAGGACACAGCCGCCGGGTGCCGGTAGTGGTGCACGAGAGCGATATTACGCCGGGCCTGGCCAACAGGCTGGCTATCCCGCTATGCCAGCGGGTGTGCACTACCTTCCCGGAGGCGGCCCGGGCCGTGGGGGAGAAGGGCGTCTGCACCGGCTCCCCCATCCGCCCTAGCCTCTATGCGGGCAGCCGCGCTCGTGGCCTTGATTTTACCGGCCTGCCCGGCAAGCTTCCGGTGCTGCTCATTATGGGCGGTTCGTTAGGGGCGCAGGCCATCAACCAAGCAGTAGACGGCTGCCTTGAGCGCCTGACGGAGCGCTATGAGGTAATCCACCTGCGAGGCAAGGGCGGCTTGAATCCCTCCCTTAATGGAAAGCACAATTACGTGCAATATGAATACATTCAAGGCGAACTGCCCGATCTGCTGGCGGCTTCCGATCTGATTCTCTCCCGGGCCGGGGCTAACGCCATCTGGGAATTCGCCGCCCTGCACAAGCCCATGCTGCTGATCCCGCTTCCACTCTCCGCCAGCCGGGGCGATCAGATTCTGAATGCGGAAAGCTTTGTCAAGCTGGGCTACGCCCGCAGCTTAGCGCAGGAAAGCATGACGCCTGAAACGCTGCCCGACGCGTTGGCTACCCTATGGGCGAACCGTGAATCGATTATTGCAGCCCAGCAAGCCGGCGATACCCGAGGCGGCCTCAAGCGCCTGCTGGCAGAGATCTATCGGGCCGCCGGGCTGCCGGATGCCCAATAAAGGGATGGGTTGGTCACTTCCGGATATACCCGCGCCACTCCTTATCGCTTATAATAGGTTGAAATAACGTCCGATATAGGAGGCAAGTCATGAAAGGCGTATTCTTTTTAGGCAATCAGCGTTTTGAAACCAGGAAGATGGAGCTGCCGCCGCTGGGCCCTCGGGATGTACTGGTACGCAACGAGGCCGCCGGCGTATGCGGCACAGACGTCCATATCTACCATGGTGAAAAAGGTTCTGCCGACGTCACGCCGCCGGTGGTTCTGGGCCATGAATATGCCGGCATTGTCGAGCAGATAGGCAGCGAAGTGACGACGGTTCGCCCCGGCGACGCGGTGACGGTCGATCCCAACATCTACTGTGGCCAGTGCCCTGCCTGCCGCATGGGGATGAAGCAAAATTGCCACCATCTGGTGGCCGTCGGTGTAAACTTTAACGGGGGCTTTGCCCAGTATTCCGTGGTGCCCGAGCAGCAAGCTTTCCGCCTAGCGCCCGGCGTCAGCCTGGAGGCAGGGGCCATGGCCGAGCCGCTGGCCTGTTGCCTGCACGGGATCGATCGGGTAGGGATTCTGCCCGGCCAAAGCGTTTGCGTCATCGGAGGCGGCGCCATCGGCCTGATGATGGTGCAGCTTGCCCGCCTATCTGGCGCCGGTTTTGTGGCTCTGTCCGAGCCTGTGGCCATGCGTCGGGAAATTGGTTTATCTCTGGGGGCAGATTTTGCCTTTGATCCCCTTACCCAGGATCCGGCTGCCACCCTTTCCGAGCGTCTGGAGGCTGAAGGCGTCGACATCGTGATCGAGTGCGTGGGGAACACGGCCGCCACCCGCCAAGCCTTTGCCCTGGCCGCGCGGGGCGGGCACGTCCTGCTCTTCTCCGTGCCTTCGGTGGATGCTACCACGCCGCTGCCCCTTTTTGACGTATACCATAAGGAGCTTACCATTTATGGCTCGCTTATCAATCCTGATACCCATCAGCGCGCGGTAAATCTCATTAACGCCGGGCGCATCCAAACCGCGCCGCTGATTACACACCGCTTCCCGTTGGATCAGGTGGAGGCGGCGATCCTGGCGCAGCAGGGCAACGAATCCATTAAAGTCCTGGTAAAACCCTGGCAAGATTAGCCTTTATCATTTTTGTCACCCATCTAGAGAAGATCGCCGCAGCTTATATAAAGCTGTGGCGATCTTCTTTTATTTTCGGGTTTCCGGTTGAATAACGATTTTTTGCGACCGGTACTGGTTATCCTCGATCCAGAGCAAAGCCATAGAGGCTTCCCTTCCAAAGCGCCGCGGCCCGCAGCTGCCTGGGTTCAGCCAAAGCCGCCCGTTCTCTATTTTTTCTGAATATTGGTGGGAATGCCCGAAAACAACGATTGCGGCTGCGTCCGCCGCCGGGGAAATGTCCGCCCGGCGATGGATCACGAAAAATACCGTGCCACCCAGGGTGATTCGCAGGCTTTCGGGAAGCGCTCCGTCCCATGCCCCGTCGTTGTTGCCGCGCACCGCGTAAACGGGCGCAATCCCCCGCAGCGCGTCCAACACATGCGGCCCGCCGATATCGCCGGCATGAAGAATAGCATCGCACCCTGCCAAGCGCTGAACAACCTCCGGCCGCAGCAATCCGTGCGTGTCTGAAATGACGCCGACCCGTAACATCTTCTTTTCCTTCCCCGCCGGATCGAACCTTTGGACCGTTCAGCATTGATCCGGCGAATATTCCTATAGGCTTTCAGATATTTTACCCATGTCATCCTACACCCAAATATGGTATAGTAAAAGGGCAGCGCGTAGTTTGTCGGCGGCGGAACGTAAATCCAGCTGCCTGCGGCGAAGCGCTTTTTTTCATTCGTCCCCCTTTCCCAACACGCAAAACGCGACCAACGGGAGGTATGGGCATGCTATCCATCCATGACGCAATACTCTACGGGAATTACGGCGTATGCCAAATTGTCGACATTCGCCAGGAAAACTTCTGCCAAAAGGGTACGCTCTATTATGTGCTTTCCCCGATTGACGATCCCCATTCGACGATCTACTGCCCGGTGGAAACCGGCGCCGGACGGATGCGGCCTTTGTTGACGCCTGTACAGGCGGACGAGCTCATCCGTTCCATCCCTACCATTGCTCCCAAGTGGATCGAAAACGCCCAGGCGCGCCGGGATCAATATCGTAAGATTCTCAAAAACGGCGACCGCCGAGAGCTTATTATGCTGATCAAAACCTTATATGAAAGCCGCACCGGTAAAGCCCAAGCCGGTAAGCGGATGAGCGCTTCCGACGAGGAAGCGCTTCGCGAAGCTGAGCGCCTCTTACATCATGAGCTCGCCTATGTGCTGAAATTGGATCCCGACCAAGTTACCGGGTACATTGCCCACCAGCTGGATAAAGACGCGCAGGCATAGGCCCGGTTCCAGGCGAAGGAAGCCCTGAAAGGCTGGATCAATGCCCTTCAGAGCTCCGGCTTATGGCGCTCTGCCAGCAATCCCGCATTCCATAGCTCAAACCGCAGCCCATGCAGAAATTCTTTATTGGTGGGGCAAGGCTTAAAGGGATCGTGATAGATTTGCGCCACCGAATTGTTAATGCATGTATGAATCTCCTGGCAAACGTTCATCTTTGACTTGCCAAAGGCCCGTCCAACCTGCTCATATACCTTCATCATCGGTAAGGGGCGGTCGATAGGATACTGCTCGGCAATTTCCAAAAATTTCACAATCATATCATACCCCGTTACCGTGATATCCAATCTCTCCATCAGGTAAAGTTGGACCTTGCGTTCGTTCATTGCGAAACCCTCCTTTTGAATCTGCCCTTAAAGAAGCACATTCAAGGCGGGATTTTGACCGAATTATGGCCTTTCGGTAAAATATGCTAAAATTCGACAAGTTTTCAAAAGCCTAGGCCGTTTTAGCAAGATTTGCCAACGCAAGCTGAAGATCAGGATTCAGATTTTGTTCACCAAAATGCAATATTTTCATCCTATAATAGAGTAACGGAATTCTATGCCCCGCCGCTTGGCCGGGCAAACGCTTAGTTCAAAAGGAGAATGCGCTTGAAACACATGAAATTCCCCCTTACTCTGGCGGTATTGACGGTCAGCGCCGCGCTGGTCGCCGGGTGCAGCCACCCTGCCTCCACAACCAGCTCCAGCGCTACCCAGACGACAACGACGGCGGCCGCCGGTGAAGCGCAAACCACGGCGGCCTCACAGCAAGAAGAGGCCTTTGACTACAGCGCGGGTTTGACGGCCGAAGGCTACTTTGAAGGCGTAACCGCTTCCGATTACATCACCTTACCGGAATACAAAGGCATATCCATCTCCAGCGAGGTGCTTACGGCCAGCGAAGAAGACCTCAACGCCCAGATTGACAGCATCCTGAGCAACTATGTTACCTATGAGCAGATCAAGGATCGGGCGGTGGCTGACGGCGACACCCTGAACATCGACTATGTAGGAAAGGTGGACGGCGAAGCGTTTGAAGGCGGCAGCACCGATGGAGCCGGTACGACAGTGACCGTCGGCGAGACCAACTATATCGACGACTTTATCGAGCAGCTGATCGGCCACAAGCCCGGTGAAACCTTTGACATTGAAGTTACCTTTCCGGAGGTATATGAAACCAACCCCGACCTTCAGGGGAAAGACGCGGTCTTTACTGTGACCATAAACTATATCCATGGGGATGAGATTATACCCGAGCTCAGCGACGAGATTGCCGCCGATTACGGCTTTACCACCGTCGACGAGCTGAAAGACGATATTGCCAAATGGCTGGTCAGCACCCAAAAATCCGAGTACATGCAAACCCTGCTTTCCAGTGCGACCTGTAAGCAGGAAGTGCCGGAAAGCGTGCTTAACTATGTAATCGAGTCTGAACTGGCCCAATATAGCTACTATGCCGATCTATACGGTCTGGATCTGGACGGATTCCTTGCCGCATACAGTGAGTATGATTCCAAGGACGCTTACATCGAGGCCAACCAGGCTGTCTTTGAGGAAACAGCCGTTTACTATCTGGCCCTGCAGGCCATTGCCGAGGCAGAGCAGCTTTCCGTCGACGCTCAGACGCTGGAAGACTCCGGCTATGCCGATTATGTGGCGAGCTATGGTGAGCCCTATGTCAAAATGATCGTGCTGCAGGAGACGGTCGTGCCGAATTTTATCTTTGATCACGCCGTTTCATAAAAGTAGGGCCACAAAAACCCTGGATCGAATGATCCAGGGTTTTTCGCTTTTTATAGGGCAAAATAGCTAAATTTTTCAAAGCAATTCTCGAATTCGTTTTAACTTTCTCCACGTCTCCCTAATCGCCTCTACATTCAAGGCTATAAGCATGATAAGGAGGCGTACTTGTGGAAAACATCGAAATTCAGGAGCACATGATTAAGCACGGGATCGTACCCGGCGCCCAAGGATTTTATGATCTTGTTCGCGTCCTAGAACGCTGTCAGGATGTGGAAACGAAAATGCCGCCCCTTACCCATCTGTGCGCCCTGGTCGGGGCGCAACGGGGCGTCGGCTGGGCAACAGTCTATGCCGATATACGCAAATGCCTAGCAATCTCCCGGGCGGAGGGCGGCTTTACACTGGAGGGTACGCCGGCTAAAGTAGTCGGACTGCTGGCCCTTGAAGTATGGACCGGAGCTGACGCTCCCATGGATGATTGACAGGCCGCCTGCGCTCTGCTACCCTTGTGGCAGGGGGGGAGTTTTCATGCAGATGATTTACGGTACAGGGAACCAAGCCAAGCTCGCTCATATGCGAAGGCATCTGGAACCACTTGGATTGTCCCTCATAGGACTGGACAGTTTCGATTCGCTGCCCTCGGTGGAAGAAACCGGCCGGACACCGTTGGAAAACGCCCGCTTGAAGGCCCATGCCTATTATCGCGCCCTTGGGCGTCCTGTGTTTTCCTGCGATTCCGGCCTGTATTTCGCCGGCCTGCCGGACGCACTGCAGCCGGGCGTGCACGTGCGCTCCCCTCAGGGACGCTATCTGGACGACGATGCTATGACCGCCTATTATGGGGAGCTGGCCCGGCAATACGGCGGCCTAACCGCCCGCTATCACAATGCTATTTGCCTGGTAATGGATGAGGCGCACTGCTTTGAAAGCGAAGATCCTTCCCTATGGGGAGAGTCCTTCCGTATCGTCGCGCAGCCGCATCCGAAGCGCGAATCCGGCTTTCCGCTGGATAGGATCTCCGTACATATCCCCACTGGTCGGTATTATTATGATTTGGATCATCTCGAGGTAGACGGCGGCACATTGCCCGACGGCTTTCGTTGCTTTTTCCGGCAAGCTTTAGGCTTATAGCTTGTCCGGGCAGCCGGTCGCGCCAAAAGCACCCGGTTCATATTGCTTGCCGGGAACACCCGAGCGGTTGCCCTATTTTGCCCCAACCACAGGGGACCTTTGCCGGATCGTCCGCCCTTAAACCGTATCCTTTTAGCTGTAACAAAGCCGCAACCCCAAACATCTTGACTTTCCGCTTCACGTATGATACCGTATAAAAAATATCTTTTCCGCCGGGAAAACGCTTATTTTTACTCCATTAGGCCATTGAAGGAGTAAAAATAAGCGTTTTATTTTTTGCAGGAGGCTAAGCGACGCTTCCAGTCATGCGCCGAAAAGGGAAAGCCTTATACGCTTCCGTCATTTTCCATCGTTGGCCCCCTGGCATTTCAGCCTTCGCCAATGACGCGCCTGATCTTGACGCCATTTTCATAAGCGGCGCATAGGGCGGAGAAAAGCGCCGCCCTATGGGGCGAACCGGCTTCCCTCAATATGACGGGAGACCGAATTGGTAGGGCGGCGTACACTGCCTATCTTAAAGCGCAATTGCTTGATGAGGAATCTTATGCCGAGAATAGCGCCGGATTCCCATGCGGGAACTGGTAAGCACCCCTGCAGAAAGCATGAAAACCGCACAACCGGGATTCATCAAAAACAAGGAAGGCAACCATATGTGGATGCTTTTGGGTTCTACCGTCGCAACAAGTTTTTTGGATAGCCTAAATCCTTCCGCCATCGCACAGCAAATGCTGCTGCAAGCTATGGTGAAAAACAAGCGCCATATCTGGTTCTTTATTGGGGGGATCGGGTCGGCCAACCTCATCCTCGGACTAGCCGTTTATTACGGCATCGCCGCGTGGGTTTCAGCACTTTTTTCCCAAGCCGTTGAACGGTATCCGCAGCATATATATGGCGCCGCATTGGGCGCCGGCATGATCTGCTTGCTGGCAGGTTTTAGGCTTATCGCCAGAAAAAAGCGTCAAGCGAACAATGCGCAGGCGGCTTCCGAGGTGAAAGCGCCGGCGCAGCTTACCCCGCTATCCTTGTTTCTCTTGGGGGGCGCTTTCTGCGCGATTGAATTGGCCAGCGCGTTTCCGTATTTTGGGTTTTTGGCGATATTAGCAAGTTATCGCTTCATGTTTCCATTTGTTTTGCTTTTTATGATGATCTATAGCTTTGTGTATACGCTTCCATTGATTTTGCTATACTTTGGCTATCAAAAATTGCAGGGCACGGCAATACTCATACGAATCGAGCGCATGCTGAGCGGGGTTGCCGGTTATGTCGTTCCCGTTGTGGTCGTGCTTTGCGGCGCCTTTTTATGCTATTTCGGGATCGATGCCTTGCTTTAAGCGGAATCACACCCTCTCGCATTGATTTTGCGCCTGCGCGGCCAACGGGCGAAACTACATCGTTACTCTTTCACTGGCTCAATCTGCCGCCGGTTAAACCGGATCTTTCTCATATCGCCTGTCCCGGTACTGGCCAGGCGTCTGCCCGGTATACCGCTTGAAAACGCTGTGAAAATAGCTGGCGGAAGCGAATCCGCAGGCCTTGGCTACTTCCTCCTGCGTCATTTCGCTGGTCAGAAGCAGCATCCTGGCGCGCCGCATCCGCCGCTCCAGCAAGTATTCTCGCGGCGTCTTCCCTGCCAACGAGCAAAATACCCGGTGGAAATAGTTAGGATGCAGGTTGAATTGGGCGGCAATATCCGCCAAACTGAGCGGATACTCCAAGTGCGCGTCCATATACTCCATGGCCCGCTTGACACGCTCCCGCCCGGCGGCAAGCTGCCTGCTTACCCCGCGGCCTACGGCCAGCGCATCCAGCTGCATTTGGTAAAACAGCGCCAGCATCCGCTCCTGCAGCAGAAGGTCTCCCGCCTCTCGTCGGTGGGCGAGCGCATCGGTCATATCAGCGAAAAGCGCCAAGCAACGATCAAAATCCGTAACCTGCATCATATCGGGAAATCCGTCCAGCAGCTGCCGGAACTGGCCTTCAGCAACGGTGAGATACAGATAATAGCACCGGAAATGCAATTCGCTGCTGCGCCGTTGACCCGGCTTAGCGCAAAGCAGATATCCCTGCCGGATCGGATAGCGCTTCCCTTCTACAAAAACGGCGCCCCCATCCTCCAAATAAAGCTCCAGTTCATACTGCGTCATTACGCGCCCCATGGTGGCACGCTGGCCGGCGAATTTGATGCGGCTGTCAAAAAGGCCCGCCTGCAACAGCGCCGGCAGATAGGCGGATATGGCTGCGTCCATGGAGTATCTTGGCTCCCATCATAAGATATTGCAAGAAAAGGTTAAGATTTTCTCTTGGATCGGATTCCGGATTCTTTTATGCTTTTCTTGATTTCTTCCTATTATATCATGGGCAGCGCCCTTGTCAGCCCGAAAACGAAAGGATGGAGCAGATGAAGATAACGGAGATCAAGACCTTCACGGTGGACGCCTACCGTACCAATTGGGTCTTTGTCAAGGTCTATACCGACGAAGGCCTTACCGGTCTTGGGGAAGCCACCCTGGAATACAAGGAGAAAGCGTTGGTTGGTGCGGTGGAGCACATCCGGGAAACGCTGGTGGGTAAGAATCCTTTGAATATTGAAAAGCACTATCACGATATCTACCGCGACGCTTACTGGCGCGGCGGCGCGGTGCTGATGTCCGCCCTATCGGCTGTGGAAATGGCCCTCTGGGATCTGCTGGGCAAATATCTTGGCGTATCCGTGGCGCAGCTTCTGGGCGGCCGCGTGCGCGAACGTGCGCGCATCTATGTAAACGGTTGGTTTGCCGGAGCCAAAACACCGGAGGAATTCGCCCAAAAGGCCAAGATTGCCGTCGCTCGGGGCGTCACCGCCATGAAATGGGATCCCTTTGGACAAAGCTACTTGGAAATCTCCACTGCTGAGCTGGACCGCGCGCTGGCCTGCATCAGTGCCGTGCGTGAAGCGGTCGGCCCAGGCGTCGACCTGCTGATCGAAGGGCATGGCCGCTTCAACCAGCCCACAGCGGAAAAAATCGCCAGGGAACTGGCTGCTTTTAAGCCGCTGTTCTTCGAGGAGCCGGTGCCTCCCGATAGCCTGGAAGCTTTGGAGGCCGTCCGGCGCCGTTCGCCCGTGCCCATTGCCGCCGGTGAACGGTTGTATACGCTGCGCGCTTTCCGTACGTTGTTGGAAAAGGGCGCCGTTGATTATGTGCAGCCCGATGTAAGCCATGCCGGCGGCGTGATGGAGCTGAAAAAAATAGCCGCCTTGGCTGAGGCTTGCTACATTCCCTTTGCCCCCCATAACCCCAGCGGCCCCGTCGCCAACGCCGCTACGCTGCAGCTGGCTGCATGCTGCGCCAATTTCTCACTGCTGGAGATCATGGACAGCGACGTGGATTACCGAAGCGACATCACCGACGAAGCGCTCGTCTATGCGGATGGATATCTATCCATCCCAGACAGGCCGGGCCTGGGAATCGAACTGAGCGAAGAAGCCTGCGCCGCCCATCCTTACCGTCCCCATACGCTTCGCCACTATACCGGCGCTCTGACCGATATCCGTCCGCCCCAAACCCGATATTATTTCTAGGAGGTATTGCCATGAACCCATCCGTATTGGTTACCGGCGCCACGAATGGCACCGGATATGCTATCGCCCGGCGCTTTGCCCAAGAGGGTTATGACGTCGTCATCACCAGCCGGGACCATGAGCGTGCTTGTGAGGCCGCTCTGCGCTTGTCCGCGTCGTATCCTCACGTGCGCGTGTGGGGGTATGGCCTTCCTGCGCCCGATGAAACTCCGGTGATCGAGCTTTTTGAAAAGCTTCGCGGCCATGGTATCCTGCTGGACACCGTGGTGCTCAACGCCGCCAATCTAGGCATTGGCATGGATGCGCTGACCACGCCCATAGAGGACTTTATGGCCGTGTTTCATACCAACATCGGCTGGAATTTTGCGATCGCCCGGCAGGCAGCGCTGATGATGAAGGAAAAAGGTGGCGGCTCCATCGTCTTTATTACCTCCAACACCGCTTACCGGGCCATTCCTGACCGCTGTGCATATGGCGCGTCGAAAAGCGGCATTTTGGGCCTTTCTCGCGCCCTGGCAGTGGATTGGGGGAAATATGGGATCCGGTGCAACTGCGTGCTGCCGGGTATGATCAAGACTGTCCGCTGGCAAAACAACGTCAACGACTGCCGCAATGCACCTTCGAACTATACTCCCCTGGGCGATATTGCGGAGTTCGACGATATTGCCAACGCCGCCTGGTATCTGGGTAGCCAACAATCCCGTAACACGACAGGCGCCGAGCTGACCGTGGACGGAGGCAATACGGTGCAGCTCTATCCCATCATTCCTCCGCAGGGCTAAGCCGCCTTTCCCGGCGGTAGGCATCGGGCCTCGTTGTGTGGTAGAATAGAAACGGCCTTGCGCCAGCTGAAACTTATTGGCCTATCGGCCGGGAGGAAGCCATGCATTATATCAGCACCTACGATTCGCCGCTAGGCGGCATTACCCTGGCCAGCGACGGCAATCGCCTCACGGGGCTGTGGTTTCAAGGGCAAAAATATTACGCCGATACCTTGCCGGAAGCCTTTGATGAAAAACCGTTGGCCCTGTTTGACGAGGTTCATCGCTGGCTGGACATCTATTTTTCTGGGCGGATACCCGATTTTATGCCGCCGCTGGCGGCTGCCGGTTCCCCCTTTCGCATGGCAGTTTGGGCCATCCTAATGCAGATCCCCTATGGCCAGGTCATGACCTACCGGCAGATCAGCCAGCAGCTAGCGCAGCAGCGGGGACTTTCTGCCATGTCTGCCCAGGCGGTGGGCGGCGCGGTAGCCCATAATCCCATATCAATCCTGATCCCCTGCCACAGGGTAGTGGGCAGCGACGGCAGCCTTACAGGGTATGCCGGCGGCATAGCAAAAAAGCGCCGCCTGCTGATGCTGGAAGGGGTGGATATGGCGGGCCTATACATACCCAAGAAGGGGACAGCGCTATGAAAAAATCCGCCAACCTTGACGTAATCCAAAACTCCTTTGCCGTGCAAGCGCAGCGCTTTGAGGCGCCTTCCATGCATTTTTCCAAGCAGGAATATCTCGACTATACCGTACGCTGCATTGCGCCCAGCTCCCGGGACCGGGTGCTGGAAGTCGCGTCCGGGACCTGTGCCTGCGGCCGTGCGCTGGCCTCCCATGCCCGAGCGGTAACCTGCCTGGATGCGACCTATCAAATGCTGGAGATCGGCCGCCAGCAAGCGGACCGCCTGGGGCTCGATAATATGACCTTTATTTTGGGCGACGCCGGCGATCTGCCTTTTCTCAACTGCAGCTTTGATCTTGTCGTCTCCCGCCTGGCTTTTCACCACTTCCCTGAAGCGGATACCCCCTTTGCCGAAATGGTTCGGGTGCTGCGCCCCGGCGGTACGCTGGCGCTCATCGATATGGAGGCGGCAGAAGCGTCCTTACGCGCCACGGAGGACCAATATGAAAAGCTCCGGGATCCCTCCCATGTCAAAAACCTTAGTTCGCACGAGATGAGCCGCCTATTTGACAGCCATAACCTTTCGATCCGCCACTGCGAGAGGACGCGCATCCCCGTATCCCTCGAGAGCTGGCTGGAGCTGACGCAAACGCCGCCAGGGAAGCGGCATATCATTCAGACGGCGATGCAGCGGGAAATCGAAGGCTTGGAGGCGACCGGTTTCGCTCCGTATCGGAAAGACGGCGCAATCTATTTCGATCAACGCTGGCTGCTGATCGTGGGGGTAAAGCCTTAAATGCCAGCACGAATCAGCCTAGAAAGTCCTTTCACGTCAAAATCCCTCCTTCGGGGCATATGCTCCGAAGGAGGGATTTTCCTATACGTGCTAACCGGATGCGTCCTCCTTATGGGGGAGGGCCCAACCCTAGTAGGCGCGGGCCCAGAAAACCAGGTGCTTGGCCGGCCTGCCGCAGCATACGCAAGTCTCGCCGACCGGTGTTTGATCAAAGGGCATATTTCGCGCAGTGGCGGAAAATTTTTCCTTGATCGCATCCTCGCAGGCGCGATCACCGCACCACATGGCCCGCACATAACCCTTGCCATGGTCCAGCCGCTCGCCCATCTCCTCCAGGTTCGTGCAGTCATAGGTATGGGCGCTGAGATATGCCTGAGCCTTGTGAAGCATACCCAGATGGATCTCATCCAGCAGGCGCAGGGCCTGCTCGCCAATATCCTCCAGCGGAAGCGGCAGCTTCTCCAGCGTATCGCGGCGCATAGCCAGCGCCATCCCCTTCTCAATATCTTTAGGGCCGATCTCCAGCCGCAGCGGCACGCCCTTGAGCTCCCATTCGTTGAACTTAAAGCCCGGCGACACGCTGTCGCGGTCGTCCAGCTTCACCCGAATGCCCGCGCCTTGAAGCGTATCGGCTACCCGCTGGCAAACCTCCATTACGCCGCCCTTATGCGCCGCAATGGGCAAAATCACCACCTGAATAGGTGCGACCCGCGGCGGTAACACCAACCCCCGTTGATCGCCATGCACCATGACCAGCGCACCGATCAGCCGCGTGGTAGCGCCCCAGCTGGTTTGATACCCATACTCCAGCTGCCCTTCCTTGTTCTGGAACTGGATATTGAAGGCCTTCGAGAAGTGCTGTCCCAGATTGTGGCTGGTACCCGCCTGCAACGCTTTGCCGTCCTGCATCAGCGCTTCGATCGAATAAGTTGCCGCTGCACCGGCGAATTTCTCTTTCTCCGTCTTGCGTCCGGTTACCATCGGGATCGCCAGGACATTTTCGGAGAATTCCCGATACACTTCCAGCATCCTGAGGGTCTCTTCCTGCGCTTCTTCGGCCGTGGCATGCACCGTATGCCCCTCCTGCCAAAGGAATTCGCTGGTGCGCAAAAAGGGCCGCGTTGTTTTCTCCCAGCGCACCACGTTAGCCCACTGGTTAATCATAACGGGAAGATCCCGCCAAGACTGCACCCATTTGCTGTACATCGAGCATATGATGGTCTCGCTGGTGGGACGCACCACCAAACGCTCGGGCAGCACCTCGTTACCCCCTTGGGTCACCCAAGCCACCTCCGGCGCGAAACCCTCCACATGCTCGGCCTCCTTCATCAGGAAACTTTCCGGGATAAAGAGGGGGAAATAGGCGTTCTGATGGCCGGTATCCTTAATCCGCTGATCCAGCTCGCGCTGAATGAGTTCCCACACGCCGTAGCCGTACGGCCGGATCACCATGGTGCCCTTAACCGGGCCATAGTCCACCATCTCGCTTAGCCGGATCACATCCGTATACCACTGAGGGAAATCCTGGGACTGGTCAGCGATAAAGCTGACAAACTGCTCGTTTCTTTTTGCCATGTAGCGCTCCTTTTCTTTCCAAAAGAACATGGGCCGCCCCCTCAGGGACGGCCCATGACCGCGATACCACCCTGGTTAGCGCCCGCAGGCGCTCACCTCGATCCACGATAACGGCGTGATCCGGCGCAGTTTGTTCCCCTGCGCATTTGGGAGCATTTCTCCCCCGGAGGGCGGGATAATCCGTGAGAACGCGCCGGCTTTCACCCTGTCCGGCTCGCTTAGGCGTCTTAAAGCGGATATGCTCCCTCCTATACTTTCTTACTTATACCATAATTCCATCAAGGATTCAATAGCGGACGAACTTTTGCCATGTTTGTATTTTCCCGCACAGGTCTCGTCTGCAAAGTCCTTTACGCGGCTGCGATAATCGGGTAAGATGATACAAAGTCATCCAAATTGATTACTTGGATCATATTGGAAAGTAAAATTTGTGCGTACTACGCAATATGCTATGGTCGCCTGAGCAGTCAGGCCTTATCTTGCCTGCTCGCCATCCCATTTCGCATAAGATAGCACTTCTAGCACCGCAAAGCAGCAAGAATCGAAGGAAGCGGCGATGAATTTTGTCCATCCGCCATTACGCCGTTCGCCGCGGAAGATATCGGTTTCCGTGATAGGGGTGCCGCCGGGCGGAGCGTGTAACCGCCCGGCGCTTAGGTGTGATCGGTTAGCGGCTCACGCCCAGCAGTGCATGAGGTAAAATCCATGTCCTTAATCGTGGCGGTTGATGCCTTTACGACTAAAGTTCACAGCAAAGCACTTCTGCCTTATGGATGCCGGTGCACCCGCCGGCGGCTCAAAACGCCGCGGAGATATTCAACTGCATAAGGTCTTATGCCGCCCAAACCCTTGGACTTTGAAAATGGCGCGCACTGATTTCCTAGTTCTTTTGCGGCAACCCGCCAGTGTACGGCAATACAAGGAAGAGATTCAGTTTGTTTTCACCGGCATCGCCGGCGGATCAAGTGAGCGTATGAGCTTACTTCCCATCCGGCGGATGATCCCCTTGAATTCGCTGCGCAAAAGGGCGTGGCGCCGGTCAAGCGCCGTGCGAAAGATTCATCGCGCCCATGGGGCCTGCAATCGTGCGAAAATTTAGGGGAACGGCCGCCGCCTATTTTTGCGCCCCGGATTTATAAAGCCCGCCTGAAGAGCGGCCTTCTGCCTTGCTCCCTTTTTTTCGTGGATTCGTTTAATCCCATCTTTTATCGTGTCATTCGCCCTAATTTCCCGGCCATCCCGTCATAGGCTCCCTATCCGCCGCCGGGAACGCATACCCAATTGGGAAAATCATAAAAAGAGGAGACAGCTATCATGGAACTGACCAACCGCCAGCGGCTAATGCGCATCTTCCAATGCCAGCCTATCGATCGTCCTGCCCTCAAGCTTTGGGGCGCCCATATGGGGATGAAGGCGCTCCATCCGGATTACCAACCGGTCATTGACAAGGCGCTGCAATGTACCGACCTTTTCGGAGGCGCATCATCCCCGCTGCATCTCTTGGGCGGCGCGCTTCACAAGCAGTATGTATCCGTTGAGACGCGTCCCACCGCTGATCCGCTATGGGAGGAGCGCGTCACCACCGTGCGCACACCGCTGGGCAATATGAGGAGCGTCCACCGAAGCTCGCTGATCGGAGATCCCGGCTTTACCACCGAATACCTGATCAAGGATGCTTCCGACCTGAAAAAGCTGCTTTCGATGCCCTATGAGCCGGAACCCGTCTCCGTCGAAGGATATCACCGGGCGGTAGCCGAAATGGGCGAACGCGGCATCGTCACCTATGGCTTGCCCCATGCCGGATACGGCGTTCAAGATCTTTGCGGATCGGAAACGCTGGCCTATTTCAGCGTGGACGACCGCGAGCTGCTGGACGAAGCCGTCGCCCTCTTCGCCAGCCGCATCCAGGCTCATACCCAGGCCGTGCTGGCAACCGGCATACAGCCGGTCTTTGCCTGGGTCGGTCCGGAGGTCTTCGTGCCGCCGCTTTTGTCGCCCCGCGATTTTGAAGATTTCGTCTTCCGCTACGATAAACCGCTGTGCGATATGATCCATAACGGCGGCGGATACGTATGGGTGCACAGCCATAATAAGGTATCCCGCTTTCTCAGCCGCTTCATAGAAATGGGCGTGGATGTGCTCAACCCACTGGAACCGCCCAAAAACGGCGATATCGACCTGGCCCAAGAGGTAAAGCGCTATGGTGACCGCATCGGTTGGGAGGGGAATATCGAGATACAGGAGCTGCTGCTGAGCGATTCGAAGCGAATTGAACAGCTTATCGACGAATGCTTGGAAGCCGGCGCGCCCAGCGGGCGTATGATCCTGTGTCCATCGGCAGGCTTCATGGAGTATGCTCATCCTACGGCTCAATACATTGAAAACCTCATGCGCTACCTGGAATATGGCTACATGCGCGTGAACGCATATCGCACAATGGGATAAAGGTACAGGGTGCCGCCTTTCAATCGTTCGGTAGCCGGCGGCGGCACGTCGCATTATTTCGCCGCATGATTTGGAGGAAAACGCCATGCAGAAAATCCTTGTTACCGGAGGCACCGTATTCGTCAGCCAATACGTAGCGTCCTATTTTGCCGCAAAGGGCGATGAAGTGTATGTCCTAAACCGGAACCGCCGCGCGCAGCCCTCCAACACCATCTTGATTGAGGCGGACCGCCACCATCTGGGCAATAAACTTAAAACATACCGCTTTGATGCGGTACTGGATATCACCGCTTATACCGGCGAGGATGTCGTATCGCTTCTATCCAGCCTGGGCGGTTTTACCGAATATCTCCTAATTAGCTCCAGCGCGGTTTACCCCCCAGGGCTTACGCAGCCCTTCCATGAGGATCAACCGGTGGGTCCTAATCCATATTGGGGCGCATATGGCCTTCAGAAAATAGCCGCTGAACAGGCGCTTCTCACAAGCGTCCCGACCGCCTATATTCTCCGCCCCCCTTATCTATACGGCCCCATGAACAACCTCTATCGGGAAGCCTTTGCCTTTGAATGCGCCGATTTGGGGCGAAAATTCTACTTGCCCGGCCAAGGGGATATGAAGCTGCAGTTCTTCTATATCGGCGATCTTTGCCGGCTTATCGACGCCGTTCTAACGAAAAAACCCGCCGTCCATATCCTAAACGCCGGAAACAGCCAGCCCATTTCCGTTCGCCAATGGGTGGAGCTTTGTTACCAGGCTGCTGGGAAAAGGGCAGAATTTGTCGAGACGGCGTATCCGGTCAATCAGCGGGATTTTTTTAGCTTCTATGATTATGAATACCAGCTTGATGTCTCCAGGCAGGCCGCCCTATTGGATAAAGTAACGCCCATGGAGGCCGGCCTGGCCGAATCCTACCGCTGGTATCGCGGCCATAAAGACGAGGTGAACCGAAAGGGCTACATCGAATATATTGACCAGCATTTTACATAACCGCCTTGAAACAAACGAGGCCGCCTTTCCGCGCGCGGAAAGGCGGCCTTACGTCTGATAAAACCACAAGAAAGCTTCACCTAACGCTTTTTCTCTTCCGCCAGCTCCTGCTGTGTCCCATGCCGCTTAGGCATCGTCCGTTCCGCCTTCTCCTGCGGCTTCTGCAGCGGCCCAGGAAGTTTTACAGTAAAAGCCGTTCCTTTCCCCAATTGACTCTCAAAGCTGATACTGCCGCCGCAAAGTTTTAGAATCCGCTGCACAATCGCCAGCCCCAGCCCGTTGCCCTCTTTTGCCCTAGACCGGTCGGCCTGATAGAATTTCTCAAACACCCGCTTTTGGTCTGCCGGGCTGATGCCCACGCCTTCATCGCGGCAAACAAAGACGGCGCCTTGTCGTTCGCGCTTGAGCGTCAACTGGATATGCCCGCCCGTATGGGAAAACTTGATTGCGTTGCCTACAAGATTCATCCAAACCTGCTGAAGCAGGTCCTGATCCCCATAGTAGGACATCGCCTCCAGCTCCATGTCGAATTCAATTTCCTTCGGTTCCCATTGGGATACCAGCAGCAGCACGCTGCGCCGGATCTGCTCGTCCAAGGAAAATTCCGTAGCCTTATGGGGAATGCTCTGGTTTTCTAAAGCGTTAAGCCGCAGAATATTGCTGCTCAAGGTGGTGAGGCGGGTCGTTTCCTCTAAAATCACCTGGGTGTATTCCTCCACCCGTTCCGGCGGCAAATCCTTGCGCTGCAAAAGCCGGGCAAAGCCTTGGATGGAGGCCAGCGGCGTTTTGAATTCATGGGATATGCTGCTAATAAAATCACTGCGCAGCGTTTCCATTTGCTTGAGCTGGCGCGTCATGCGGTTAAAATTCCGCGTCAGTTGGCCGATTTCGTCCCGTGCGGCTTCGGGAATCTTCACGTCGAAATCCCCCTGGGCTACGCGCTTGGTGGCCGCGTTTAGCCGCCGCACAGGTTCGGTGATGGTACGCACTGCGATCAGCATCAAAAGCGAGCCAATCAACGTACAGGCCCATAGGACACGGAAAGCCACATCCTTTAAGGTCTCATATTGGTTATTGGCCATATTGGGGATCAGTAGGTAGTATTGATCGTCATACCGCATAGCAAGCTTGGGCAGGCTGCCCAGCTTCCAGCTAAGCAGCTTTGTCTCTCCCTCTTCCAGCTCCAGGACGCTGCCGTCCGAGTCCGTCGGCCGCTCGCCTTCATCGTATACCATGATGACGACGGCGCTGCTCTGCGCTAAATCGGCGATTTCCCGAGGGGCAAGTCCCGTCCGCTGGCTTAAGGCAGCGATTTTGCTGGCATCCAGGCTGAGCTGCCCTTCGATAGACGCCATTACTCGCTGGCTTTCACTGATGAGGATAGCCGGGAAGGTAAAAATCCCCGCCAGCAGCAAGGTGCCGATAAAAACCAGCATAAAGCGCAACCGGATCGACTCTTTAATCCGTTCCGTCAGCATTTTTCCGCCTTATAGCCGAGGCCTCGAATGGTGACGATTTTAAAATCGCCAAAGCCTTCGCATTTTTCCCGAAGGCGCTTGATGTGCACGTCTACTGTCCGCTCGTCGGTCTGGGCGTCCATACCCCAGATTTCATCCATCAACTGCTGGCGGGTAAAAATCTTTTTCGGATAGCTGAGCAACTTAAAAAGCAGATAGAACTCCTTGGGCGGCAGCTGCAGCACAACATCACCCCGAGTGAGTTCCAGCGTTTGGTCATCCAACACGCACTGCCCCACAGTGAGCCGGTGCTCATTGGCAATCTGCGCCCGGCGCAGCAGCGCTGAAACCCGCAGCAGCATCTCGTTCATATCCACCGGCTTCACCATATAGTCATCCGCGCCCACGCCAAATCCTACCCGCTTATCCTCGAGGCTTTCTTTGGCCGTCACAAACAAAACCGGCTGGGTATAGTCGGCTTCCCGCAATACGCGAGTTAGCTCATACCCGTCCATCCGCGGCATCATGATGTCGCAAATAAAAAGATCCACATGGCTATTCTCCAGCTTTTCCAGGGCCTGCTCGCCATCCTCGGCTACGACGACGTCATAGCCTTCCTGCTCCAGGCAGGCCTGCATGAGCCGCCGCAGGTTTTTATCGTCCTCTACCACCATAACGGTTGACATAGCCTATTCCTCCTTTTCCGCCCGCGCTCGAAGCAGGGCGATCTCGGCCGCATATCCATCCAGCTCATTCGGCGTCTCCAGCTCGAAGGGCAACATTTTCAGGATGGGATGACGCACGATCTGCTCGAAGGCCGTCATACCCAAGCTTCCCTGCCCAATCTTCTCATGGCGGTCCTTGCGGCTGGCAAAGGGCGTCATGGAGTCATTCAGATGAATCGCCTTAAGCCGCTCCATACCCAGCACCCGGTCAAATTGCTCCAATACGCCGTCCAAATCGTTTCGGATGTCATACCCCGCTGAATAGACGTGGCAGGTATCCAGGCATACCCCCAGTTTGTCCGGCCGCTCGACCCGCCGGATGATTTCCGCCAGCTCCTCAAAGCTCGACCCTATTTCGCTGCCTTTTCCCGACATGGTTTCCAGCAGAACGATGGTGCGTTGCTCCGGCGCAATCAGCCGGTTCAGCGCTTGGGCGATCCACGCAATTCCCGCCTCAATGCCCTGGCCCACGTGGCAGCCGGGATGGAAATTGTAATAAACTGCCGGAAGCCTCTCCAGCGTAGCCAAGTCCTCAGCCATCACGCGCAAGGCAAAGTCCCGAAGCCCGGGATCTGCCGAGGCCGGGTTCAGCGTATAAGGCGCATGGGCGACCAGGGGCCCGATTCCATGCTGCCGCGCAAAAGACGAATAAGCCTCCATATCCGCCTCATTCACCGGTTTAGCCTTGCTACCCCGGGGATTACGCGTAAAAAACTGGAAGGTATTGGCATTCAAAGCTTTCGCTTGCTTGCCCATGGCCAAATACCCCTTGGCCGAAGACAGGTGACATCCGATCGTAAGCATTCGCACACTCCTTGAAACCGGCGCGCCCTACGGCGACCGGCGGCTTCAACATAATTATAATCCATTTCCTCCCGGCAGGACAGCCCCGGACGTCCATCTTTGCGTTTTTCCGCTTGGGTAGATTGAGTTAGTATAACTTCTTTCTGTAAACTCACGATGAAATTTCCAGGCCAGCACGCAAAAACCCGCGGACGCGCTGCGTCCGCGGGCTCCAGCCGTTATGCTTCAAGGTTGGCGCTCATCCCCGGAGGGACCTCTAAATTCCGCATACGCCGGTAGTATGCGGCCGCCAGCAGCGCCGCGGCGCCCAACCAGGCCAGAATCTCAGCATAATAGATGCCACTCTCCCCCATGATAAGCGGCAGTGCCAGTGCTGCCGCAATGCGCATGACAAGCTCCACAATGCCTGAGATCATCGGGATCACCGTATCGCCCATTCCCTGCAGCGCCGAGCGGTATAGATGCAATAAATACAATACCGGCAGCATCACGCTCATGATGCACAAATAGCGATAGGCCACATCCAGCACCTGGCTCACCACCTGCGGCTCGCCGCTGACAAAAATCATCAGCACATATCGGCCGCACAGCAACATCGCCACGCCGATGGCTGCCGCCGTAATGATCGCCATCCCGATGCCGGAGCGCATACCGGTGCGGATCCGGTCTATTTTCCCTGCGCCCAGGTTCTGTCCGGTAAAGGTCGCAATGGCATAGCCATAGGAAATGGCCGCCAGCTCCAAGATGCCGTAGAGCTTGTTGGTCGCGGTAAAGCCGGCTACCATAATAAATCCAAATCCGTTTATCACATACTGCACCACCAGTCCACCTACCGAAATGATGGCGTTCTGAAAGGCCAAGGGAGCGCCCAGGCGGACGAGCTCGCGGGCTGTCCGTTTCTCATAAGCCATATCCTTGCGGGTCATCTTCAGCATCTTCACCCGCAAAATCGCCCGCAGGCAGAACAGGCCCGCGCAAACCTGCGCAATTACCGTGGCGATGGCGGCGCCGGCCACGCCCCACTGAAAAGGCACCACAAACAAAAGATCCAATACGATATTGATGACAGAGGCTACAAGCATGGCATAAAGCGGCGTTTTGCTATCGCCCAAGGCACGCAGCACCGAAGCAAGCAGGTTATAAAAAGTGATGGCTACAATGCCGCCGAACATGATCCGCAGGTATAAGATGGCATTATCAATGATATTGGCCGGGGTATTAAGCGCCTGCAATACCGGGACACAGGCCAGTTGGCTGATCAGCGTTGTCGCCAGAGCAATCACGGCGCTCAGTACGGCGGAAAGGGCCATGCTTTTACGCAGCCCTTGATCGTCGCCTGCGCCGAAGCGCTGGGCCATCAAGATGCCGAAGCCCTGGGTAAAGCCCGTAACAATGCCGAGCACCAGCCAGTTCAGCCAATCGGCCGCCCCCAGGGACGCCAGCGCCTCGACGCCTACGAATTGCCCCACGATGACCGTATCGACCAGCGTATAAAGCTGTTGGCAAATGTTGCCCACCATCAGCGGCAGGGCAAAGGATAGGATCAGCCGTCCTGGCTTTCCCTGGGTCATGTCTTTAATGCGTTCGTTCATCTTCTCTCTCCCTTTGCTGCATCGACCGCTCCAAGGCCTGTGTCAGCGCTTCATTATACTTCAAAAAGGCTTCCCGCGCCTCGGCTCCGATCGCCGCAAAGGCCGCCTCTTCAGCCTGACGCAGCCGCTCTAAACGCCTGCACTGCCCGGGCGCTGCCCTTTTCGGTCGCGGGTACCGCGCCGATCCGCCGGGCGCACTTCCCACCCGGATATCGCCCACCTGCTCCCACGTCTTGATCAAGCTGGATATGGTTTGCTTGGGGCAGCCAAGCCCCTGGCAGAGGTCCCGCCGGGTGCTGGGCCCTTGCTAAAATAGGCAGCGCATCGCTGAAAGCGCCGTCATGGTTTACCCGCTTTGCTGAGCAAAAGCCTCGTACAGCCGCTCTACCCTGGTCCACTGGCGATACCAGCGTTCCGGCTCGCCTTGAAATAGCCGCTGCTTCATAACCGCTCCCATTTGTCCGAACAAAGACAAAAATATCACGGGCCCGTTCACGCTGTCAAGGGCCATGCCCCCAAATCTACTACCCCTGAAAAGGCGCTGCCTGCGGCAGAAACGCCGCAGGATTCAAGCATACGAAAAGGGCCTCCGGGAGACGCATCCCCGAAGGCCCCTCGACAATCCGCGTTACCAGGCGGCAGCGATTCCGTCGCAACGAGGCTCACTGCCGGCGGCCAGAACGCCGTTTTCATCCCGCCAGATAATCTGACCGCGGCCAAAGGTTTCGCAATCCTCCATGACCGTAACCTCATGGCCGCGGCGCTGAAGCTCCCGCACCGTTTCGCCGTCAAAGCCCGCCTCTACCTGGATCTTTTTCTCGCCTACCCATTGCCAGCGCGGCGCATCCAGGGCTTCCTGGGGGTTCATATGGTAATCCAGCGTATTCATGATGACCTGCACATGGCCCTGGGGCTGCATGAAGCCGCCCATCACGCCGAAGGGGCCCACCGCCCGGCCCTGGCGCGTCAAAAATCCCGGAATGATGGTATGATAGCTCTTTTTGCCGGGGCCTAAGCAGTTCTCTTCGCCCTCGTTCAGCGAAAAATTCGCACCTCGGTCGTTCAGTGCAATGCCGGTGCCCGGTACGACGATCCCCGACCCAAAGCCCATGTAGTTGCTCTGGATCCAGGAAACCATATTGCCCTCGCCGTCGGCGGCACATAGGTAGACGGTGCCGCCGCAGGCAGGATCGCCGCAGGCAGGCGTCAGCGCTTCGCTGCCAATCAGCGCGCGGCGAGCGGATAGATACGTCTCGCTGAGCATCTGCTCAGTTGTCACCTTCATATAGGCCGGATCGGCCACATACCGCTTGCCGTCGGCAAAGGCAAGTTTCATCGCCTCCAGCTGCCGGTGCACGGTCTCCGCCTCGCCATATGCGCCGGGCCCCATCCCCTCCAGCATCCCCAGCGCCATCAGCGCCACGATACCATGACCGTTGGGCGGCATCTCCCACACATCATAGCCGCGATAGGTGACATGGATGGGCGCTTGCCACTGAGCCTCGTAGCCCGCAAGATCCTCCTCCCGCAGGAACCCGCCTTGTTCGCGGGAAGCGCGGGCGATCTTTGCAGCCAACGCGCCGCGGTAAAAGGATTCGCATTCGGTCTCGCCCAGTTCGCGTAGGGTGGCCGCATGGTCGGGCGAACGCCAGATTTCTCCGCACCGGGGGGCGCGCCCCTGGGCAGCAAAGGTATCGAACCAGGCCTGAAACGCCGGATCTGCACCGAATTTCTGGGAAAAGGAAGCGTACGATCCGCTCCACATCCCCGCTACCGTCGGGGTTACGGCGTGCCCCCGCTGGGCGATTTCTGCGGCCGGTTCCAGCACCTTTTTCAAGGGAAGGCGTCCGAAGCGGCCCACCGCCTTCGCCCAGGCCGACGGCGCGCCGGGCACGTTTACCGGAATCCAGCCGCGCTCTGGCATGGTCTTGTGACCCAGCGCCCGCACTTTAGCGGCGGTAGCAGCCAGAGGAGCCGGTCCGCTACCATTGAGCCCATAGAGCTTTCCACCGGTAAAGATCAGGGCGAAAGCGTCAGAGCCGATTCCGTTGGAGGTGGGCTCTACCACCGTCATGCAGGCAGCGGCTGCAACTGCTGCGTCAATGGCGTTGCCGCCCGCCTTCAGGACGTCCAGTCCCGCCTGCGCGGCCAGCGGCTGGGAACAGCACACCATGCCGCGGGTGGCATAGGTTACCTTGCGCCTGGAAGGGAAGCGGTACGCGTTTGCGTCATAGGATAAGGCCATGGGGATTCCTTCCTCTCTGCCGGACGAAACCGGCCATATGCTGCCCAAAGCGGCTAAAACCGCTCCGGGTTCACGATAATATCTCCCTGTGGGATGCGATCCCACCGGAAAAGTCCGATCAATTCCTCCATGCCGATGGGCTCGGGCCGCTCGATCAGCCCGCACAGGCAGGCGATGCGGCCCAGTAGCGGCTCCGGCCGCCGGAACCGTGCCCGGAGCGCGCCCATATCCAGGTCGTGTTCCCGCTTGGAGAGCCGCCGCCCATCGGGCGCGACCAAAAGGGGAATATGGAAAAAGGCAGGCGGCTCATACCCCAGCAGCCGGTAAAGATACAGCTGCCGCGCGGTGGAAGCCAGTAGGTCCCGGCCGCGCACCACCTGCGTGACACCCATGCGTCCGTCATCCACCACCACCGCCAGCTGGTAAGCGGCCAGCCCGTCCGCCCGGCGCAGGACAAAATCCCCGCAGCTATCGGCAAGCACCGACCGCTGAGCGCCCTGCAGCCCGTCGATAAACGCAACATCCGCCGCGCCCACCCGCAAGCGCAGGGCCGGCCGCTTTTTCTCCGCTAGCTGCCGGCGTGCCGCCTCATTCAGGCGGCTGCAGCGGCCGTCATAGCGGACGGTGCCATCCTCCAGATGCGGCGCCTGGGCAGCTGCCAGGTCGGCCCGGCTGCAAAAGCAGGGATAGGTCAGCCCCCGTTCGCTTAAGCGCCGGATGGCCTCGGCATACAGCTCTCCGCATAGGCTCTGCGTATACGGCCCACAAGGGCCTCCGCAATCCGGCCCCTCATCCCAGGAGAGCCCCAGCCATGCCAGGTCATCCAGAATCCAGCGGTCGTAGGGCGGATGGCACCGCCCAGTATCCAGGTCCTCCATCCGCAGGATAAATTCTCCCCCGGATGATCGCGCCGCCAGGTAGGCCAGCAGCGCGCAGCACACGTTTCCCAGATGCATCCGTCCGCTGGGGCTGGGCGCGAACCGCCCCCGTACCGTCTTGGACATCGCTTGCCCTCCTCCCTGGCTATCGTGATTCCATTATAGGGGTGCTCCGCCGCGCCCGTCAATGATCCATGCGATAAAAAGTAATGCTTGCTTTTTTCCAAATGGGTGCTATACTGATAGTGTCGCGAAGCAGGCGACAGAAACCGACTCTTGAAAAAGAGCCGGTTTTTTTATACCCATTTTTCAGGAGGTATTCCTATGAGTAACCAGACTCAGCAGAAAAATCGCGTCCCCACTCCCGGCGGCCTTGAGATCCTGGGCGAAGTTCTGGAGCGGCGTACCGAGTACGCCAAAGAATTCCGCCGCGCCGACGGCTCCCGCCTCATGGTGCTCTATCCCGACCCTGTTCACTACCGGCAGGACGGGCGCTGGCAGGACATCGATAACCGGCTGGTGGAGGCCCTGGATGACGATGGCGCCGCGGTCTTTACCAATCGCGCCGGCGCCATGGCCGTACGGCTGCCGCGGCGCTTTGCCCCCGGCGCCCCCATCACCCTAACCCATCGGGGCTACCGGCTCCGCTACCGCCTGGAGGGCGATTTCCCCGCCCGCGCCGCGCGCACCTCCCTCCGCGACCGGCAGCTGCCCCATACCGCCCAGGTGGATTCCACCCTTTACTTTCCCGACGTCTTTCCTCAGGTAGATATCTCCTATACGCTCCATGCCAACGAGCTCAAGGAAGCCATCCGCCTGAAAACGCGGCCGGATACCGCGCCGGTCTTCACCTTCCAGATCGAGGCCCCGGGCCTGACCCCCTTCCTGCAGCCGGACGGTTCCCTCTTCTTCCGTCCCCAGGGCGCGCCGGAGGACGAACCCGTTTTCGTCTTCCCCGCGCCCTTTCTCGTCGACGCCCAGGGCGAACGCTCCGACGACGTGCAGGTGGAGGTAAACGATACCGGCGACGGCGTCACCCTGGTCTATGCCCCGTCCTTTGAATGGCTGCAGCAGCCCGGCCGCGCGTTCCCCGTTATTATGGATCCCGTGGTTCGCCCCTCGTTGTCCATCAACAACATCCAGGATCAGCAGGTTGACTCGGCCAAGAATAACGTCTCCCATACCTCCGCTTATATCGAATGCGGCCGCCATACCACCTACGGCATCGAGCGGATCTACATGCGCTACAACGAGCTGCCAGCCCTGACTGCCGCCGACGTGGTGGTGGCCGCCGCTATCTCCATCAAGCGCACCTACAACAGCACCCTCACCACCCAGGTGAACGTCCATAAGGTCAAGGGTTCCTGGTCGCCCGCCACCCTTCAGTGGTCCAACCGCCCTGATTATAATACCCGGGTGGAGGATTTCCAGCTGGTTAAGGATGCCGGCTGGTATACCTGG
The DNA here is from genome assembly GCA_904420205.1 of Candidatus Parachristensenella avicola. Classification (GTDB taxonomy): domain Bacteria; phylum Bacillota; class Clostridia; order Christensenellales; family UMGS416; genus Parachristensenella; species Parachristensenella avicola. The sequence continues at coordinate 136,120 of CAJFUN010000032.1, forward strand.
GACATCACGGACATCGCCCGCGAATGGTATGCCGAGGGCAAGAACTACGGCATGCTTTTCAAGGTTCCCGATGCCATCGAGAACGGCTCCGCCAGCAACAACAAGACCTTCTGCTCTTCTGATAACTATGTGGACGACCGCCCGGTGCTGCAGATCGCCTACCGCAACGCCTGCGGCCTGGAGGGCTATTGGGATTACCATACGCACAGCATCGGCCGCGCCGGCACCGGCCACGTCAACGACTATACCGGCAACCTGGTCTTTACCCATCCCATTATGGGCTTTGCCAGCGGCCTGATGCCCGTCTCCATCACCGCCGTCTATAATGCCAACGACAAGGATACCGACCGCTTTGGCTTTGGCTGCGGCTGGCGCACCAACTACAGCCAGCGCATTGACGCGGTTACCCTAAACTCCACCTCCTACCTGCGCTGGGAGGATGAAGACGGCACCCGTCACTATTTCAAGAAGGACGGTTCTGTTTACAAGGATGAGGACGGCCTGGAGATGACCATCACCGCCGCCAGCTCCGGCAACCCCAAATATACCCTCACCGATAAGAAGGATAACCGCTGGCTTTTCGATACCTACGGCCGCCTTTACCGCATCGAGAACAACCAGGCAACCCGCAGCGCCGTGGTGATTAACTATTCCAACAACACCGGCAACTATATCCTCAACATCACCGACGGCTCCGGCGCGGTCTATCAGTTCCGGTATAACGGCGCGCTGATCCGCCAGATCGATTACATGGGAACCGGCTCCTCCGCCATCACCACCCGCACCTTCTCGGTGACGAGCGGCAACCTGACCACCTCCACCTATCCGGACAGCAAGTCGGTTTCTTTCACCTATGATGCCAACCACCTGCTGACCCGCGCTCAGGACATCGACGGCTATGCGGTGACCTATGCCTACACCACCACCGTCGCCGGCTGCCCCAGCCGCGTGAAGAAGATCAGCGAGTTCTCCGGCTCCACCGCCGGCGGCGAGCTGACCATCAGCTACGCCCATAACCAGACCACCTTTACCGACCACAAGGGCCGCAAGACCATCGCCCAGTTTAACAACCTGGGCAATACCATCTCCGTGCAGGATGACGAGGGCCGCGCCGGCTATTGGCAATATGCCAACGACGGTGCCGATGAATCCAACACCACCCGCCAGAATCAGCTGACCGCCGCTTCCAAGCTGCAGGATTCGGTGGTCAACCTGCTGAAGAATGGTAACTGCGAGCATGATGACGGTTGGAGCTTCATCGGGAGTCCCGCCTCTCCTACTGGGAAATTGGAATATTCCACCGCTACGAAATACATGGGTACCCGATGCCTAAAGCTATCCCGGGCAGATTCCACCGGCAAGGCCTTTGCCGGTCAGGATATTACACTAAAGCCCAATACTACCTACACCTTCTCGGCCTATATGAAAACCACCGGCATGTCTGGTAGCGGCCGCGGCGCTGGCATTTGGCTGGAGACGTCCCCGGTGCAGGGACAATACCCCGGCGCGTGGAGTCAGCTCTATACCGCGGATACCGACTGGGTACGCGTACAGGCAACCTACACCACCGGCCCTGATCCAAATCCTTATTCCGACAAACTGCGTTGTCTACTGACCTGCGGCACTGAGCCCGGCACCGCCTACTTCGACTGCATCCAGCTGGAAGAAGCGCCCACCGCCAGCCGCTTTAACCTGGTGCAGAACGCTAACTTCTCCTTCCCCGGGGCCACGGCCAACGACGCCCTTTATTGGGGCAAGGGCAGCGCCTGCACTGCCAATGAAAAGCGCGTGTCCCTATCCCCCTCTGCCTATCCCAAGCAGGACGGCTACTGCTTCCAGATTACCGGCATTGCCGACAACGAGCGGCGCGTCTATCAGGATATCCCCATCTCCGGCTCCACCGGCGACGTCTATACCCTGGCCGGCTGGGCCAAGGGGGACTCGGTGCCGATCTCGGGCCCTCGCAAGTTCGGCCTCATGCTCCGCTTCTATGAGACCAACGGCGACCCCGGCGATGTTACCTATGTCAACTTCAACCCTGACATGGACGGCTCCCTTAATTCCGATACTGTCGCCTATACCGGCTGGCAGTTTGCCTGCGGCAAGATCGTGGCCAAGAAGCCCTATTCCAAGATCCGCGTCATGATCGCCTATGAGCATAACGCCAACACCGCCTGGTTTGACAACATTCAGCTCTTCAAGGAGGAATTCGGCCACAGCTTCGTCTACGATTCCGAGGGCAACGTCACCTCCGCTACCGACGTCCTAAAGAAAACTTCCTCCTATGAATGGACCGATAACGACCTGACCAAGATGACTCTTCCCTCCGGCGCCAGCTATACCTACGACTACGACGGCCATCACAACGTCACCTCCGCCTCCTCGGCCACCGGCGTCCAGTCTGCCTTCGTCTATAATGCCAAGGGCCTCAATACCTCCGTCAAGGCCGGCCCCGCCTCCAAACCTATCGAGGCCAACGCCTCCTATGACGCCTTCAGCCGCCTGGCCACCTCCACCAATCCCCTGCGCAAGGCTTCTGCCTTCGGCTATACCTCCAGGGGTATGCTGGCCTGGACCAAGGCCCCCGGCGAGTCCGACGCTACCCGCACCGATTACGCCTACGACGCCATGGATCGCGTTACCTCCGTATCCAAGGACGTTCCCGGCCTGCCGGTCACCGTTTCCAATAGCTACACCTATGAACACGACCGCGTCAAGACCCTGACCCATTCCAACACCGACGGCGCCTCCACCACCTATACCTTCAACTATGGCGCTTTCGGCCTTCCCTCCTCCATTCTGGTCGGCCAGCGTACCCTCATCTCCAACACCTATGATACCGCCGGCCGCACCTTTAACCTGCTCAACGCCGCCTATGGCAACGGCGCTTCCATCGCTTATTCTTACGACAGCCATGACCGCGTCACCGGCATCCGCTTTAACGGCGACGCCGCCGACCGCTTCACCTTCCAGTATGATAACTGCGGCGCCCTCGGCCTTGTCCGCGATACCGTCAATCACCTTGAAACCCGCTATACCTATGACTTCGCCGGCAGGCTTGTCCGCATCGAAACCAAGGGCACCGACGGCAACACCTATTCCAATAAGTTCGAGTGGGATTATGACGACGCCGGCCGCGTCTCTACCCTTCGCACCTGGGTCAATGATCGGGCCTGTCACTCCAACTTTGCCTATGACGATGATAACCGCACCACTGGCTTCTCCATTGGCGCCATCGAAAAGAACTGGTCGTACGATTCCTATGGCCGCATTTCCTCCGTCCTCTGCAAGCACCAGGATAATACCCGCGTCACCACCACACCCGCCTATGTCAGCCCCGACGCCTCCCACGCCTCCGCTCAGGTTGCTTCCTGGCGCAACCAGGCGCTGAACTACGACAAGACCTATTCCTATACCTATGACGACCTCGGCAATATCCTCTCCATCTCCGAC
>CAJFUN010000033.1 GCA_904420205.1 Candidatus Parachristensenella avicola
CGAATCGTAGACATCAGCGTATTGATGGCGTGTGAAATCTGCGCTTCGGTGCCCCAAAGCCTCGGCAATGGCCGGATCACTAACGCCCGCATTGATAAGCGCCGTACTTAGCATGTGCCGGAATGCATGACTTCCGACGTGCCTGCCCAACGCTTTACGCCCAAGCCGTCCTAATGCTGCTGAAAATGCCGCCGGATTGCGTGGGAATCCAAGAGCATCCGGAAATATCAAGTTATGGTCATGCCATATTGCCCCGGCTTTTATGCGTTGTTGCAGCTGCCTTGATCGATGGATTTTTAGCTGTGCCAGTACATCATTAGGCAGGATGCCGCCCCGCATAGCAGAGGGGGATTTCAGCACATCGGTTAATACAGGACGTTTTGTTTCCCTGTCCAGCGCAACCTTGCGCCGCACCTTGTATGCGCCTGTATCGAGATTAACGCAATCCCAGCATAGCCCAAGAAGTTCAGACCGGCGCAGGCCGGTTGCCGCCTCGATGAGATAAGCGGGATAATCATTCTCTGTTTGAGCAAAGGCAAGGAGCCGTTTTACGTCTGACGGATCAAGAATGCGAAGATTAGGCTTCCTGGTTTGGGGCAGCCGCATCTTTTGCGTGTTGGGAATAGTTGTTAGAATCTCGGCATCCAGGGCAGAGGTAAGCAGCCAGGTCATAACGCCCATCGTCAGGCGAACGGATTTAGGCGATAATGGGCCGGAGCCTTTGCGAGCATCCACTCTGTGCAGCCCGTTAATCCACGCCTGCAAGTCGGCCCGTCTGATATCCTCCAGCGGCATTTTTGCAATCGGCGCAGGCTTGATATGGTGCTTGATTTTTGATGCATATCCCGTGTAGGTATAGTCCTGTAAAGTGTGTCCGTACATCTCAAGGCATTTGTCGCACCACTCGCCCAGCGTAATCCCGCTTCGGCGGCGGATTTCGCCCCTGGCCCTGGCGTCCAGGATAGCCTTGACATAGGCGCGGGCCTCCGTTCGTGTGCTAAAATAGCGGGAAGGTATATCCGGGCTTCCGTCTGCTTTCTCACCTACCTTAATACGGGCCTCCCAACGCCCGTCCCGGCGCTGGCGGATATACTTTTCTTTTTTCGTTTTTGATGTTGTAGCCATGTTTTGCTCCTTTCGGTTGCACGGCGGAGCAGAGCTATGGTACAATATGGGCATAGCAAGGCTCCTTCCGCCGTGGTGGGTCGGGGGTGTTTTGCTGCTCTCCCGCTTCCAGGTTGCCGCCTGGGGCGGGAATTTTTATTTTTTGGTTGTTGACAAAAGGCTATCAGAAGAATATACTGTAAATGTAAAGCAAATGATGTATTATAGCTTTACAATAAATGATAGGAGGTAGGTTGATATGGCTGATATGGTAATGGTGAATTTCCGCATGGATCCGGAACTGAAAAAGAGTATGGAAAGCGTGTGCAAGGAAATGGGGTTGACCATGACGGCAGCGTTTACCATGTTCGCGACAAAGGTCAGCCGGGAAAAACGCATTCCCTTTGAGATCAACGCCGATCCGTTCTATTCGGAAAGGAACATGCGCTATCTGGAAAGTATCGCGCGTGATATAAGAGAGGGCAAAGCGCACTTTACCGAGCATGAGTTGATCGAGGTAGACGAATGAGGCTGCTATGGGAAGATCGGGCCTGGGAAGACTACTTATACTGGCAGACGCAGGATAAGAAAACGCTGAAAAGGATCAATGCGTTAATAAAGGATGTTCAACGCAGCGTCTTTGACGGCATTGGGAAGCCCGAGCCACTAAGGGGAAACTTGAGTGGTATGTGGAGCAGGCGCATTGATGAATCAAACCGGATCGTCTACTATGAAGATAATGGGATCATCTATATTGTTTCCTGCCGGGGACATTACGATGATTAGTCATGGCGGCCTATGGGCCGCTTTTTTTGTCGTGAACCGTATCCTCCAACCAAGTCAGCTTTTCATCGAGAGCGGCGAAGCCCTGGACTATGGATCGGGCCTCGGCCAGCAGCGCCTGAAGCTTGGCTTCTCGGTCGGAAGGTGAGGACATGGGGAAAGCTCCTTTCATCTTTTATCATATCTTCATACAAAGAATGGAATACAGAACAAACAGATTACCATACAAACGGGAATTATGACATTTCAATTAGCGCATTTTCATATCCGTTATCATATCCAAAACTAAATCCTTCATCATACCCTTTTTCATATCCTTCATCTTCTCCATCCGCTTTTCCTTCTTCATATCCATGTTTTTTCCCTTCTTCATACCCTGAATCATATCCATCATAATAACCTTCATCATAACTACCGTTTTCGTCCTCGTTTTCGACGTAAACGACCCTGGGTTCCGGTGAACATGCTGTGAAGCCTATTAGCAAACATACAACCATGATAAATGTTAGTGCCTTTTTCATTGCTTTTCCTCCTTCCAATTATTCCCTTTATTTTACCAACAAATGGAAGAAAAATCATTCATTTAGCGGAATACGACAACATTACACAACGAACAACAATTTAGTTATATTTCACATGATTACTTTATGTAAATCCCCGCGATTTAGTATAATTTGTCGAAATTTAGTGGAATTACTTACCATTGTTTCCTTGGCAAACAATTGATATATTATAGGTAATACATATGAAGCGCGCTCATAAATAAGAGGAGATATGGTCGGAGGTACACATGAATATCACTGACGCTGAGCTTGCAACTATGTTTTCTTCGCTGCCAATTGAACAACAAACGGCTATTTTAGCTGAGTTAAGAGCCCTCTTATCTGCGTCACGATTAAAATCTGGTATTCGGGCGGCAAAAGACGGAACGGTTCAATAAGCTCTTCGATTTTAGCTTCCTATTCCTGTTCTTTGGAAGTAGGAGGTTTTTGTTGCTATTTGGATAAAATCCGAAAGCTTTTTCTCTGCGTTATACCCCCATAAGTCAAATAGGATTACGTCAAGATAGGAAGCAATCTCGTATTAATTGTCAGCCTTTTCGGGGACTGGTAGAACCATCATACTCCAATATCCTGGATAGCGCGGAAGGCATTTCTTACGCAACGATAGCCGGATCACCTACCATTTCCCGCTCATCCCCAGCTTCACCGCTGAGGGATGTCTTGGCAGACGGATAAGGAGGTATCGTCAGATTGTAAGGCGCAGGCCCGGGTTTCATTCCATGCATATCCTGGCAGCGTCTTGATGTGTTGGCTGGTGGATATGCTCGCCCCTGGTATTTGGGGCATGATGTTTCGATTAAGCGTCGAAGAGAAATTGGATGTGGCCTGTCATTTTAGAAAATTTCGTTGCCGCTAAAACGTGCATGTTAAGCAAAATCCCGGCTTTTTATTATGATACGCCTTTGTTATACTTTAGGATCACTCGGGTTCAGCACGAATCAAAAGCGCGTTGTTGCTGAATCCGGAAGATGGGCGCTAGGATCAAAAGCATGCTTACGCTGCCGCAGATCGTTTGATGGTAACCGGCCCCCTGCCAGGATGGGATCTGTACGGTATATAACAAGCCTGTCAGCATGAACCCAGTAAAGCGCAGAAACGCACGGAGAAGAACATGACGGATAGAACAAAGCAAATCCAAGAGGCGGAGCGCTTCTTTTTTCATGGGCACAGAGATGCGCTGCCTTTATATGAAAAGCTGGCGGCGTGCATTTTTGCGCGCATCCCAGAGGTAACGGTCAAGGTGCAGAAAACCCAGATTACTTTTGCAAATCGCCATGTCTTTGCCTGCGCGTCGTTTCAGCCGGCCCGTAAGGCGAAGGATCGGCCTAATCCCTTTCTTACGGTAACCTTCGGCTTGGCATACCGCCTGGAAGCATCGCGCGTCGACGCGGCGACGGAGCCGTATCCGAACCGGTGGACGCACCATGTCACCATCGGCAGCGTGGACGATATTGATGAGGAGCTGCTGCGATGGATCCAGGAGGCCGCCGCTTTCTCCGCTGCAAAGTGAATAAACATAAAAAACGGCGCGACAGGAGGCCAGCGTTCCCGTGCATCCGGCATCTGAGCCTTTAGCGCTCGCCAGCGGGCTGCAGCATGAACGCTTTTGAAGCGGCTGCGTGGAAAAGCCGCGGCCGCTATGTGAACCCCTTATTCGTCCGTTTACACGGGTGCGATAAGCTGCGATTTTCGTTGCAGCCGGCATGCCTCAGAGGTAGGTTTCTTTTTCCGGAGGCCATCGTAAGATGATCCTATTTAAATGGGCGCCATGCCGCACCGGGGCGATTTCGCTGATGCGGAATGCAACCGATATGATCCTGCGAATGATGGCCGCGGCGATAATCCGCAGCCAAGCGGCGCAAACCATAACAACAGGTTTATGATCCTATCTCCGGATAGGGGTTTATGGTACAATAATGAAAACGTGAACGTGCATAGGATCAAAGATGGAACAGCATAAGATACATAAGGAACCGGATCAGGCGAGGATCCACGCCTGGATGATGGAAAGCTATGGGCGGCAGGTTGCAGCGATACGCCCTATATCCGGCGGTCTATCGGCCCTAGCTTACGAGGCGGCATGCGATTGCGGTGAGCGGCTTTTTTTGAAGGTATACGACCGCAGGCAACCGGGTTTCGCCCGATGGGCCGAGGGAATGGATCAATACATTTCACTGCTGTGCGATATGAATCGGACGGCACAGCTCAAAGGGCGGCTTCCGGAGCCGGTGCTGACGGCCAGCGGAGCGGCCTACGGCGAGGATGGGCCGTACCGATATCTTCTTTATCGGTATATTGCGGGGCAGACGCCCGGCGGAGAACGCCTGGACAAGGCACGATTGCGGCAGCTGGGTGAAACCCTGGCCGCGGTGCATGCTTTTCCGCCGCCAAAGGAGCTGCCACGGGAAGATTTTCGGATCCCCTTTGATGGAGCGCTTGAAAATGTGCTGGATCGCACGCCGGAATACGTGGTAAGTACCGGGCAGCGGTCGCAGATTTTGCATTTGCTTTCGTTGGGAGCGCGGCTGGGCCGCGAGCTGGAGACTGCCGGGCTGCCGGCCGTGCTCTGCCATGGCGATATTCACCGGGGAAATTTGATGGATACAGGCCGACAGCTGGTGCTGATTGACTGGGAGGGGATAGCTGCCGCGCCGCCTGAGGCCGATCTTTTCTTTTTTCAGCGCTATGAGCCGGAATTTAGCCGGCTCTATCAGCAGCTGACGGGTTACCATCCCCATCAACAGGCCATCGCCTTTTTCGGTATCCGGCGGAGGCTGGACGATATCCATGAATTTCTGGAAGCGCTCGCCAGCGGATGCCCCTCGCCGCTTTTGCCGGAGAAGCAGTGCAGGCAGTATTTGGCGGCCGAGCTGGAGCGCCTGGCGCTGCCTATGCGCTTTTCGCTGCTATAGCCGCCAGCCGATGGAGGGTTGACTTGGAGCTTGCTCCAGATGGTACAGTGGACACAGCCCCGCATCCGGGGCGCCATACGACAGAAAAGGAGCGATTCCTATGACGATTGCAGAGGTAAGCAAAAAGTACGATATTAGTGCGGATACTTTGCGCTATTATGAGCGCATCGGGCTGATTCCTCCGGTAAACCGCAGCAGAAGCGGGATACGCGATTATACGGAGGAGGACTGCCGGTGGGTTGAGTTTGCCAAATGCATGCGGGGTGCGGGACTGCAGGTGGAGGCGCTGATCGAATATGTAGCGCTGTTCCAGCAGGGGGATGAAACGGTTCCGGCTCGTAAGCAGCTGCTGATAGAGCAGCGCGATCAGCTCAACGAGCGGATCACCCTTTTGCAGCAGACACTGGAGCGGCTGAATCGCAAAATCGACGGGTATGAGCAGATTATCCTGCCGGTAGAGCAGCAGCTGCGGCGGAGCCGGCAGGAGAATGGCGGCGAATAGAACGTGTGGCTTTAGAGGCGGATGAGAAGGCTCATCCGTTTTTCTTTACGGCAGCCTGCGGCATAAGCGGGAAGCCTTCGGGAAAAGGTATGGATAGCGACGCAGCGGCGCGTGGCCGGATCATTCAGCGGCGAAGATCTCAAGAAAGCGCTGAGCCGCTGCGGAGCGATAGCCGTCCTTTTTCCAGATCGCTGCAATGCTGGTGTACAGATCGGGGTGCTCCAGGATTAACAGGCGCAGCTGCTCTCCAGCCATAGCTTTTGCTGCGCTTAATGGGGCAATGGCCACCCCCAGGCCGGCTTGCGCCCACATCATGCAGGTGCGGGCGTCGTCGTTCACGCAGAAGGCTTCCGGCTCGAATCCCTCCTGCTGGCATACGGCGCGGATCAGCCCCTCAAAGCGGCGGTAAAAGACGAGGGGTTTGCCCTTAAGCCATTGCACAGGCACGCGGTCTGGCCCGGTTATGGAAGCGGGCACTGCCGCAGCCATGGGTTCAGGTTTCAAGAGAAGGCGATCGGCGCCATCTGCCTTAAAGGGGGTGCGGACGATGGCAAGGTCGATAATGCCCGTATGCAGCAACTCGATGAGTTCAAAGGTATTGCCCTCGTGCAATTCAAAACGCACCTGGGGATAGCGCGCATGGAAGCGGTTGATTCGGCCAGAGAGCAGGGCAGGCGCAGAGGAGCTCACCGTGCCCAAGCGCAGCGTCCCAGCGGCGCCGCCTTTTACATCGGCTAGCTCCTGGCGGGTGGAGCGGGCCAGCTCCAGCATCCGCAGGGCGCGGCGGTAAAAGAGCCGTCCGCCTTCTGTCGGTTTTACGCTGCGTGCGCCCCGTTCCAGCAGCGTAAGGCCCATATCCTCCTCCAGGGTTTTCAGCCGCAGGCTCAGAGCGGGCTGGGCAATATGCAGCCGCTGGGCTGCGCCAGAGATGGTTCCCTCCTCTACAATGGCAGTAAAGCAGGTCAGATCTTTGAAATCCATGGACGCCTCTCCTATAATAAAACGAAATAGATATCATATGTATTATATATTATGAATATGGATCACGCCATGCTATACTGAGGAAAACATAAAAGAAATGAGGATGGAACATGATTCGGATCGCCCGTTTCCTTCGCGGTTTCCGGAAGGAAGTCATTTTAGGGCCAATTTTTAAGCTGATTGAGGCTGTTTTTGAGTTGATCGTTCCGCTGGTGATGGCCCAAATCATCGATGTAGGAGTAAAAAACGGCGATGCGGGCTACGTTTGGCGCATGGGGGCGCTGATGGTGGCGCTGGGTTTCATTGGCTTGGCCTGCTCATTGACCTGCCAATATTTTGCGGCCCGGGCATCCCAGGGATATGGCACAGTGGTGCGTAATGCGCTGTTTGCTCATATCAATAGCCTATCCCATCGAGAGATCGATCGGCTGGGTACGGCCAGCCTGGTGACGCGCATGACCAACGATGTGAACCAGCTGCAGCTGGCGGTGGCCATGCTGATTCGCCTAGTGGTGCGCGCGCCTTTTCTGGCGGTGGGCGCGACCGTGATGGCCATGACCCTGGACTTCAAGCTCTCGCTGATTTTTGTGATCGCCTTTGTGGCGATTGCAGTGATCCTGTATGGGATCATGAGCCGTTCAGTGCCTTATTACCAGAAGATTCAACGGCTGTTGGACCGTGTGTCGGCCATCACCCGGGAGAATCTCTCCGGCGTCCGGGTAATCCGCGCTTTTTCACGGCAACAGGGCGAGATGGATCGCTTTGCAGAGGCCAGCGACAGCCTGCAGGACGATGCGCTGCGGGTGGGGCGGCTTTCGGCGCTTTTAAGCCCGGCGACCTCATTGGCCGTCAATGTGGCGATCCTTGCAATCCTTTGGTTCGGCGGGTGGCGGGTTAGCGGCGGCGCCCTGAGCCAGGGAGAGATTATCGCCCTTATCAATTATATGACGCAGGTGCTTTTAGCGCTGATCGTCGTAGCGAACCTGGTTGTCATTTTCACCAAAGCTTCTGCCAGCGCGGCTCGGGTAAATGAGGTGTTCGATACCCATAATTCCATCGTCGATCAGCCGGATGCCAGCGTACGGCCGGATCCCGGTGCGCCCCGGGTGGCCTTTGACCATGTCCGCTTTGGCTATGGAAGCGAGGATGAGCTGGAAGACATCAACCTGTCCGTCCTGCCCGGCGAGCGGCTGGGGATCATCGGCGGTACTGGCTCGGGAAAAAGCACCTTGGTTAGCCTGATTCCCCGCTTTTACGACGTTACGGACGGCTGTGTGCGGGTGGACGGCATGGATGTGCGGACCATGCCGGTAGAGGCACTGCGCGCGCGTGTGGGAATGGTGCCCCAGAACGCCGTTCTCTTTACAGGCTCGATCCGGGATAATATGCGCTGGCGCAAGCCAGACGCGACCGACGAGCAGATATGGCAGGCGCTGGAGACCGCTCAGGCCGCCGAATTTGTCCGCCAGCGCCCGGAAGGGTTAGACGCCCCGGTCAACCAGGGCGGACGGAATTTCTCCGGAGGACAGCGCCAGCGGCTAACCATCGCGCGGGCGCTGGTGGGCAGTCCGGATATTCTGATCTTGGACGACAGCGCCAGCGCGCTGGACTATGCCACCGACGCGGCGCTGCGCCAGGCTCTGGCGGATCAAGCGGGCGGGACAACCGTATTCATGGTGTCCCAACGGGTGCATACCGTACGTGGCTGCGATCGCATCCTGGTGCTGGACGAAGGGCGGATTGCCGGCATAGGGACACATGAAGAGCTGCTTGAAAGCTGCCCGATCTATCGGGAGATCTGTGCCTCTCAACGCTCAGAAGGGGAGGTGGCCTAGATGAAAAGACGTGCGATCTTCCGTGTGCTGGGATATGCCCGCCGCTATTGGCTATATTTGGCCGGCGCACTGGGCGGTGCGGTGCTCTCCGTTGCGCTAACGCTATGGGCGCCTGTCATCATCGGGGATGGCGTAGATCTTATTCTTGGCCCTGGACAGGTGGACTTCCCTGGTTTGGCGCGAATGATCGGTGGCCTGTCGCTGGTAATCCTGGGCTCCGCCCTGTTCCAGTGGCTAATGGGCCTTTGTACCAATGCCATCGCTTACCGTACGGTTCGCGACCTGCGGGTCGATATTTTTAATAAGCTGGAGCGGGCGCCGCTGAAGGTGATCGATAGCCGGCCGCATGGCGACCTGATTTCGCGCGTCATCAATGATATCGATGTGATTTCCGACGGGCTGCTGCAAGGGTTTTCCCAGCTTTTTACCGGCGTAGTGACCATTGTGGGGACGCTGCTGTTCATGCTGTCGGTCAGCGTGCCCATCGCCCTGGTGGTGGTGCTGGTTACGCCGCTGTCGTTGGGTGTGGCAGCTTTCATTGCGAAGCGTTCCTATACCTCCTTCCAAGAGCAGTCGGCCTGCCGCGGAGAGCTGGGCGGCTATGTAGAGGAGATGCTGGGTTCGCAGAAGGTGATCAAGGCTTTCGGCTATGAGCAGCGGGCTCAGCGGCAATTTGAGGAGATTAACAGCCGCCTTTACCGATCCGGCGTCAAAAGCCAGTTCTTTTCCTCCATGACCAACCCCTGCACCCGTTTTGTCAATGGCATCGTGTATGCGGCGGTGGGCGTAGCGGGCGCGCTGGCTGCTCTTTCCGGCGCGATGACCGTAGGGCAGATTTCCTGCTTTCTGTCCTATGCCAACCAATATACCAAGCCCTTTAATGAGATATCGGGCGTGGTGACGGAGCTACAGTCTGCGCTGGCTTCGGCCGCTCGGGTATTCGAGATCCTTGACGAACCCGACGAGCCGGCTGACCGCCCGGATGCCCGGACAATGGAGCGTAGCCGGGGGCGGGTGAGCCTGCAGGATGTATCCTTCCGCTACCGACCGGATACGCCGCTGATTGACGGGCTGAGCCTTAAGGCGGAAAGCGGCCAACGCATCGCCATCGTCGGCCCTACCGGCTGCGGCAAGACCACCATCATCAATTTGCTGATGCGCTTTTACGATGTGACCGGAGGCCGGATTGCTTTGGATGGTTATGATATCCGGGAATTGACCCGCTCCAGCCTGCGGGCCCAATATGGCATGGTGCTGCAGGAAAGCTGGATCTTTTCCGGCACCGTTCGGGAGAATATCGCCTACGGGCGCCCTGACGCGACTCAGGAGGAGATCGAGGCTGCAGCCCGGGCGGCCCATGCCCATGGTTTCATCATGCGTATGCCGCAGGGATATGATACGCCCCTGACTGAGGGGGGGAGCAATATCTCCCAGGGGCAGAAGCAGCTGCTTTGCATCGCCCGGGTGATGCTGACCCATCCCACGGTGCTTATTCTGGATGAGGCCACCAGCTCCATTGATACCCGAACGGAACTGCGCGTGCAGCAGGCGTTCAACCGCATGATGCAAGGGCGGACCAGCTTTGTGGTAGCCCACAGGCTTTCTACGATCCGTGAAGCGGATAATATCCTTGTGATGCGGGACGGCCATATTATCGAGCAGGGGAGGCATGAGGCGCTGCTGAAAAAGGGCGGTTTCTATGCCCAGCTGTATTATAGTCAATTCAAGGGCATTCAGGCCTAAAAACGGCAGGAAACCGCTAACCCAGCGTCGAATGGATATTTTATCCTATGCTTACAGGAGGAAGTCCCATGGCGCGATATCATCTGTATCTTGGAACCTATACCCAAAAGGGCGGGACAGGGATCGAGCACTATGCCTTTGACAGCAAAACAGGCGGCTTCGCTTTGCTGGATGCTACGCCGGCTCCGAATCCTTCATATTTGTGCCTAAGCCCGGACGGACAGATGCTGTACGCCTGCCTGGAAGCCCCGCTATACGAGGGGGCGGGCGGCGTTGCAGCTTTCCGAAGGAACCGGGACGGGTCGCTTCAGGAGGTGGGCCGAAAAAGCGCCGGAGGCGTAGCCCCCTGCCACGTGCTGGTACATCCCTCGGGCAGAACGCTGTATGCGGCCAACTATGGGTCTGGTTCATTGACTCAGTTTGAGCTGGAAGCGGATGGAAATCTGGGCCGCCGTACGGTATTCGCTCATCATGGCCATAGCGTGAATCCCCAGCGCCAGGAAGGCCCGCACGCCCATTGCGCTGCACTGATGCCCGGCGGCCGGGCGCTATGCGTGGTGGATCTGGGCTTGGACGCCATTCTTCGCTATCCGTTGGATAACGTAGGCCGTATAACCGGCGAACCGGCGCGGATTCCGGCGCCGGACGGCAGCGGACCGCGGCATATGGTGTTCTCGCCCGAGGGGAACCGCGCCTATGTGGTGTGCGAGCTGGGTAACCGCATGCTGACCTATCGGGTGGAGGGAGAGGAAATGACGCTGATGGACGATGTCTCCACGCTGCCCGAGGGATTTCAAGGATTCAGCTCCTGCGCCGCGCTGCGCCTTACGGCGGATGGCGGACGCCTATATGCGACCAACCGCTTCCACGATACGCTGGTGCAGTTTGATGTGGACAGCCAGGGAACGCCTAAACGCGCCGGCATCACACCTACCGGAGGGAAAAATCCGCGGGATTGCGCGCTAGATCCGGAGGAGGGCTTTATCCTTTGCGCTCACCAGGATAGCGATGAAGTGACGATTATGAAGTTGGATCCCACCACCGGCCAGGCTGCGTTGACGCCTACGGCCATTGGGGTCAGCATGCCCGTAGCGGCGCTTTTCGGTGGGAAAATCGAATAGCCGGCACCGGGAGAGCAAAAAAGGCTGCGCTAAACAGCCTTTTTTTGTTCTATTTTCAATTTTTGGCGCTTAACTTGCGCGATATGTGGGAATGTGGTTTAATGGAACATATTTAGCAGGATACGGAGCGGAAATATGCGCATATCACCGGTAATGAAGGCCTATTTTGCAGTGCTGGCCGCCGTTTTTGTGGCGGTGGCCTTTTTAGCATTTCGCATTGGGGGCGGGACGCCCCTCTTCGATGAGACGGCCGAGGCTTTTAACCACGGCTGGAGTTATGTGGATATGCAGGGCCGGGAGCAGACATTGACGTTGCCCACAAACCTTGATTGGCCTGCCGGCCAGGCGCTGACGCTGACCCACCGCATTCCGGACGATTGCGCGGAAGGCGACACCATATGCCTGCGCTCCTCGCAGCAGTCGATTCGGGTGCTGATAGACGGCACTGAGGTGTACCGCTATGGGGATGAGGAAGACCTTGCCGGCGGCAAAAGCCCGGGGAGCGCGTACCATCTAATCCGCTTGTCGGAAAAGGATCGGGGGAAACTGCTGACTGTGGTGCTTCTTTCGCCTTATGCCCGCTTTGCCGGCATTGTGAACCAGGCACTGATCGGCAGCAAGACAGCCTGCATCCATTCGATTATCCGCTGGGGCCTGCCGAATTTGATTTTATGCGCCGCCATTGGTCTCACGGGTCTTATTATAACGGGGATTTATCTGGCTGCTTCGTTCGGTGGGCGGCGATACCCGGTGCTGCTGTACCTGGGAATTTTCGCCATGGTGATCTCCATATGGTCAGCCTGTGAGACGCGAATGCTTCAGCTTCTGGGCGTATCGCCGGCCTTAGAGCGGCATTTGACGTTCCTGGCGCTGATGCTGTGCCCCATCCCCATGTTGCAGTTTGTACGGGAGGCCTATCGCCCGCGCTTTGTATTCGGATACCAAGCCCTGATCTGGATGTGCCTGGGCGTAGCCTGCCTCTGTATGGTGCTGCAACTCACTGGAGCGGCCGACTACATTCAAACCTTGCCCCTCGTGCACGCGGCTATCTTGATATGCATCGTGTTTGTCACGGTTTCTGCATTTTTGGAGATGGTGCGCTTTAAAAATCCCCATGGCGCTTTTTATGCCTGCAGTATATTAGTTTTTGCTGCTTTCTCCATGATGGACCTGTTCCGGTTCTATCGGGGCGCCCCTGCGGACAGCTCCTTTTTCTTCCGCATCGGCCTAGCTCTTTATGTGCTTATCCTGGGTGTATATTCAATCCGGAGCATCTTGCAGGCTATGGAGCTGGGGCAGCGTTCGCGGGAACTGACGCAGTTGGCTTATACTGACGGACTCACGCAGGTGCTGAATCGTACCGCCTTTGAGGAGGCCCTGTTGGGGACGCGTACCGGAGAAGAGGCTATGGTGATTTTCGACATTAACAGCTTTAAGCAGGTAAACGACCGCCACGGACACCAGGCGGGCGACGAATTGCTATGCCAGGCCGCGCGCTGCATTCAGCGGGCGTTTGGCCCATATGGCAGCTGCTACCGTATTGGTGGGGATGAATTTGCCGTGTTGCTTCCTCGGTGTAACGCTGCCGTGCTGGCCGGATACTTGGAGGGACTGCGCGAGCTGGAGCGACGGTATAACGCCGGACGTCCTGAAGGGCTACAGCTCGATATGGCCTACGGCAGCGCTCATGCGTCCGACACCCCCCAGCAGCCGCTGCGCGAGCTTTACGCCCAGGCTGACGCGGCGATGTACCGCAATAAAATGCTAGCGAAGCGGACCTACGAAGCATAAGATTTTGTTTTGCCCGATACCGGCCAAATGCGGAAGATCAAAAAACGTCCGCCTGTGATTTTCACAGGCGGACGGTCTTTTTATTCGATTTTGGCTAAAGCTAGTCGGTATAAGCGCCGTATTCCTCGGCAGCCTCATACATGGCCCAAAGATTCTCTAACGGCACGCCGGGGGGAAGGTTATTGCCCTCGCGCAGCACAAATCGGCGAGTAAAGGGTTTTACAGATTCCAAAATCCGCCGGCATTCCGCCTTCACAGCAGGGGCCGAAGCAAGCCGCAAAAGCTCCACATGGGGGCCGCCGTTAATGCGGACATCGGGCCCCAGGGCCTCGGCCATCTTGGCGTGGTCGATGGGGTAGCCGGTGTCAAAGCTCTTAACGTTGAGCTCGTCGCGGATGGTGACAAAGTGACGCGAGGAATCGCCGCATAAATGAACCGCATTGCTATGCACGCCGTCGCCCAGCTCCTCAATCATCCGCTTATGGCAGGGAAGGACAAATTCACGATACATGGCGGGAGAGAGAAGCGCAATGCTGTCGTCGGCAAAGCCGTGCCCGGCGGCGCGCTCGGGGAGGCCGAACTCCTTGCGCCAATAGCGGATCCGGGCAATGGTTGCTTCGGTAATGAGCTCCAGCAGCTGATGGGCATAATCCGGATCCTCATAAAGATCCAGGCAAATTTGGGAAGCGCCACGGATATTGCAAGCTACGGTAAAGGGGCCGTCGAAGCTCATCAGCACATGGGGCAGCTGAACCTTTGCGGGAATCCCATGATAGGTAAAGCGTTCAGACAGCTTCTGCATGCGCTCATAGTACTCCAACGCCTTGCCCATCCATCGGGCATCCGGAGCGGGAGCGCCGGCATCCAGGACGGCATATTTGTTGTCGTCTGTTAAAAACGGATGGGTATCAGGTACGTTTCCGGCGATAAAAACCACCTCGGCGCCCCACCAGGCAGCGTCATAAAAGTTCTGCCAGTCCACATAGGGCGACCAGAATTCAGGCAGCCCTTTTTCCTCGTCAAAGGGGATGTAGAGGCGGCGGTACTCTTCGCAACGGCACTGGTAGTCCATCATAACCGCCGGATCCTCTGTATATTCTTTGAATGATATGCCGTGCACGTTGACCTCGGGCAGCCCCAAATAGTAGCGGGGATTGATGCCTAGGATCACCGGCGTACGGCTAGGATGGCCCTGCTCAAAATCCTCCCATAGCTTTTGCTGGCGGGGGTTATGCACTGCAGCGTCGATCGTGCGCATGATGGTCGCCTCCTTTTCGGGCCTGGTCAAGCGGGGTTTGTGTTATTTGGTTTCATCGGGATAAAATACGGGCGCGCTCAGCAGCCCGGTAGGCCGCAACAGGTATTCGTAGGACCAGTTTTTGCCTTTGGTGCGCCAGCTATCGGGTCCATACCAGAGCTTGTCGACCTCCCAATAATGCAGCTGGCCAAAGGTATTGAACCGATTACCCATGCAGGTGACCGTCACCTGACGGGCGCCTTCGGGAATGCGGATCCGATAAGGCGCATAAGCGACGACGCCTAGGTCACGGCCGTCCACCTCCACAGTAAGAGCGGCGCCCCGCCAATGGGGAATTTCCAGCACGCCGCCGCCGGGTGCCGCAAAGCTGTAGCGGACATTACCGCCGTAAAAGGCCAGGCGCTGACGGGTAATATCGGTGAAATAGAGCTTATCCGGCGCGGCCACGATGCGCCCACGGTCGCCCAGCGCCTCCACGCCGAAGCGGCCAACCAGGTAACAGGCCTCCACATCAGCGTCGCGGGTATAGTCGATCACAAGGGTAATCTCGTGCGCTCCAGCGCCAAAGTCCGGCAGGTTGACGCGTTCAATGCACTTGTCTACGTACCAACCGTCGGCCCGATTGTCCAACTTCACTCCGTCGAAGTAGATTTCGGTGCGGGCACGGTTTTCCAGAGCCAGGGCACTGCCCGATACGGCAATATCGCTTTCAAAGGGGATCTTCAGCGTCAGGGTATGCTTGGGATCCACATGCTTCTCCTCGGCGGTCACCCAGGGCTGGGCAAAGGCGGAAAAGCGCGAAGGCCAGCCCACCAGCGCCCGGCAGGCGTTATCCAGACGGAGAATTTCCTCGCGGGGCTGCCAGGCGCCGTCATCCAGCTTCCAGCAGGCCATATCCAAGAGCAATACGTTGTCTTCTTCCAGCGCGATATCGGCCCATTCGGCCACCGGGATGCCCTCACGGTCAATGGTTTCCGGCGTTTCCAGCGTACCGCTGCACATGGGTTCACGGGCCTTGTTGCCCAGCACGCCGAAATCATCTGCCTGCTGCGCTGCCGCGGCCAGATCGCCCAGACAGGCGCCTTCGGGGCGCAGCTGGATAAGCAGCGAATCATGGGCGTCCATGGACCAATCCAGCACGGTATTGTCGCCTTCATAGCGGTAGGCGATTGCAGCGATACGGCCGGTCAGCGCGTCGTACTGCACGGGGACATAACGGCCCCGGAAGGAGAGACGCAGCCGGTCGGGGCGGGTAACGTCGGGATTGTCAGGATTATCGGTATGGGCCAGGAAGAACCAGCGGGCATTACCATCCTGCCGCATCTGGTGGAGATATTTCCCGGTGCGGGTGCCGTCGGTCGTGCGCACGTCTACCTGACGGCGGTCTTCCAAGGCATCCAGCAGCGCCTCCTGGGAGAAAGCTACGCACTGGGCGCGGCTGGCCAGCCGCTGGACCCGGTCGGAGGGAATGGCGTCCACCAGGGACGGAATGCGGCCGGCGAAGATGAGCTTGCCGCCGGCATCGGCAAATGCCTCCAGGCGCTCGACAGTGCTGGAGCGCAGCGTCTCGCAGCCGGGCACGATCAAGGTTTCATAGGCCATCTGACCTACGGCCAAAGGCGCGCCGGCCTTGGGGCACTGACTGGGCAGCAGCGATTCGCTGATATAGTCGAAATCGATCATGCCTGTGACCAACCAAGCGCACATATCCTGGAAGTGCCGGTCCATTTCGTCGCGAATCGCGGCCGTTTGCTCCCGGGGCCCCCAATGCAGCCAGTAGCTTTCCACCGGATGCACCACGCCTACGGAAACGAGGGGCTTGCCCCGGGTTAAAGCGGTATTTAGGCGAGAGAAATAATCCTCTACGTAGCTGTAGCGGTCATACCAGGGGGATTGGTAGTTCATGGAGGCTGGATAGTCGCGCTTGGCCTCGCCGTTCATCGATACCCAAGCGAGATGATGAACCCGGACAGTGACGCCCAGTGCAGCCTGCCAGTCGCCCTGCAGCTTATGCCCGCGCCAGTCGAAATCCCAGTTGGTGACGCCATAAAGCTCCGAAAGCACGCCGGGATAGCCATACTGATGGGTGGCGGAGGCCGCCTGCTTAGCGGTGGTGAACTCACGGCGGTCACAGAGCATGTCGATGCCCGGCAGCTGGAAGGAGCGATAAGAGCGCATGGCCTCGCCCAGGGCGGCGGTCTGGCTTTCCAAGGTAGGCTCTTCCATCATATGGCCGGTCAGCATCAGGCCATGGGACTTGCACCAACCGCCGATTTGGTCGGCAAAGGCGCTGGAGAAGCGCTCGGCCACATGGTCGTGATAGTGGTAACGGGGCACGGAAATTTTCCCTTCGGGCAGATCCCAGATCAGCTCCGGCAGCGTGGCAAAGAAATCCTCGCCATAGGCGGCGCGGTAGGTTTCGGGGAAGTCGTCGGTATAGGGCAGGGTGACGTCTTCCTGGGCTTCGGCGAAGCCCAGCGTGCTCTTGCGGGTGAACTGGGGCTCGTCGGTAAAGATGGCCGGCACCAGGCCGCCGAAATCCTCGCCCACCTCGCGGGCATAGGCTTCGTGGGTCACCTCGATAAAGCGCTGGACGGCTTTGGGGTTAAGGGTGTCCAAATAGGCCTGGTTGTTGTACCAGGGGTTTTCGCCCTGGGTCTCCCGATATGCGTACCACAGGCCGGGTTCGTCGGGCTCGTCGGGATCCAGTAGCTCATAACCTGTCAGCAGGCCGTCCTTGAGGGTGACCCGATAGCGGGCCAGTAGGATGCCGTTTTCCTGGCGGGAGGCCCTTGCGGAGGCATCGGTTTCAGCGTTGGTGTTTCCCTGCCCATAGGGAATCGGGGTAAATAGCAGATAGCGGGAGCGATAAGCTTTATCGCGGGTGACGATGCCGCCGGCCGCGCCGGAGGGCCAACGGTCCTCGTCGTAAAGCCAGGCCAGCATGTGGTTTTCCCGCGCCTTATCCACACAGGTGTGAATAAGCTTCATAAATTCCGGCGAAAGATAGGGCGTAGCCATGCCGGAGCGCACGTGCATATGAAAACCGCCCAGGCCCATTTTTTTCATTACGTCGATCTGGCGCTTGAGCTCCTCGGCGTCCAGCCGGGCGTTCCAAGCCCAGAAGGGCGCGCCGCGGTATTCGCAGGTTGGATTGGCAAAAAGGCCGGCTTGCAGCGCCTTTTCTTCATTTTTCGGATACAGCACGGAATGAATTCCTCCTTTTTCAGGGGGCGCAGTACGCCCCTGCGATGCACCCCTATCATACCGCCTGGCCGGCGGGAAGAACATGGGATGATTTGACCTTGTAGGCAGGAGAGTAGACCATGGATGGTGAATAAATAAGAGGCCGCGCCCGAGGCGGCGGGCCGCACGAAAGGAGGCTTTCATGGACTGGCAGGATGCAATGGAGGACTGGTCGGCCTATCTGCGCGAGCACGATACCGAAGGCGAGCAGGCGCTGGCCGCGATGGACGATGAGGCGCGCAGAGAGGCGTTTACCCTGGAGCTGACCTTCGGCACCGGGGGCTTGCGAGGCGTGCTGGGCATGGGGCCCGGCCGCATGAACCGGTATACGGTGGAAAGGGCTACGCAGGCCCTGGCCGAGGTGGCGCTGGAGGACAAGCCGGCCCCCAAGGTGGCCATTGCGTACGACACCCGGCATATGAGCCGAGCGTTTGCCTGGCAGGCCGCGCGGGTGCTGGCGGCGAACGGCTGCCGGGTGCATATCTATGACGATGCCGCGCCCACGCCGGCGCTGTCCTTTGCCGTACGGCTGCTGGGCTGCGACTGGGGCGTGGTGATCACCGCCAGCCATAATCCTCCCCAGTATAACGGCTATAAAGTTTACGACGGCCGGGGTGTGCAGCTGGGGCCGGAGGCTGCGGCCCGCATCTATGGCCGGATGCAGCTGACGGAGTTTTTTACCGCCCAAACCCAGCCGGGGGATGAGGGCATTGTGGTGCATGGCGAGCAGCTAAAAGCCGCTTACCTCGAGGGGCTGGCAAGCATGCTGAAAACCCCCGAAATATCGAAAGCGGCGGCAGAATTCCCCCTAGTGTATTCGGCGCTGCATGGCAGCGGCGCGAAGTGGGTGACCGAAGCGCTGGCCATGCTGGGCTTTACGCAGCTTACGGCGGTGGAGTTGGAACCGGATCCGGATTTCGGCGGGCTGCGGGCCCCGAATCCGGAGATGCCTGAGGTATATGGGCAGGCGCTGGCCGCTGCGAAGGCCGCCGGCGCGCGGATGCTGCTGGCCACTGACCCGGACAGCGACCGGGTGGGCGTGCAGGTGGAGCGGGACGGGCGGTTTATTGCCCTGACCGGCAATGAGATCGGCGCGCTCTTGACCGATTATCAGATTACCCAATACCTGGCCGGCGGCGGCGACCCGGCACGCGCCGCCATAATTACCACCATCGTTTCCGGCGATATGGGCGAGGCCATCGCCCGGCGGAGAGGAGTCCAGGTCAGGCGGGTGCTGACGGGCTTTAAGTTTATCGCCGACTTGGCGGATCAGCTGGAGGCAGAGGGGATCCGTTTCCTGTTGGGCTATGAAGAAAGCTACGGCTATCTTGCCGGCGCCTTGGCCCGGGATAAAGACGCGGTGTGGGCCGCTAGCGCCATCGCCCGTATGGCCTTGGAGCTGAGCCTTGAGGGCAAGACGCTGGTGGACCGGCTGGAGGAACTCCGGCGCGAGGTGGGGGATTATCGGGAGCGTCTGGTCACCCAGCAGCTTTCGCCGCTGGGCTTTGCCCAGCGCATCCACACGGTCATGACAGCGCTGCGCCAGCAGGGCGTGGACACGATAGCCGGGCGCCCGGTGCTGCGGCGGGAGGATTACCTGCTTTCGGTGGCCACCGATGCAGAAGGCCGCCAAAGCCCGATTACCCTGCCAAAGAGCGATGTGCTGAAGCTTTTTGTGCACGATGGCTGGGTGGCGCTGCGGCCCTCGGGCACGGAGCCGAAGATAAAATATTACGTTTCTGCTAGGAGCGCGGCCTTGGCCGATGCGCTGGCGGAGGATATGGGTAGGATCATAGGAGGTATCAAGTGATGAATTTTGAAAAGGCAAGCGCAGCGTGGATATGGGTCCCCAAAGCGCTGGGGGATGATCAGTATGCGGACTTCATGACGGAGTTCACCCTGAAAACAACGCCTGACTCGGCGCAGTTTATGATTTCGGTCGATAGCGACTACTCGCTTTGGATTAACGGCAGATGGGTGGACGCAGGGCATTACGACGACTTTCCCGCCCACCGGACCCACGATATTCTGGAAGTGGCCGAATACCTACGGGCCGGAGTGAACCGCATCGCCGTTACGGCTTACTATCAGGGAAAGGGTAGCCATCAGTATATTACCGGCGCGCCTGGGGTGATTTATGCCCTCTACGACCGCGATCGCGTGCTGGCTGTCAGCGGCCCGGAAACCATTTGCCGGGTCAATCCGGTATATGCCAGCGGCGCATCCCCGCTGATTACCGATCAGCTGGGTTTTGCCTTTGAGGCCGACGCCCGCCGGGAAGACGGCTGGCTGGAGGAAGGCTACCGCCCCAAGGGATGGAAAAAGGCCCAGGTGATGACGGGCGAGCTCTATAGCCTCGATACGGAGCCTCGTCCGGTGGAGAAGCTGATTCTCAAGGAGCGCGTGCAGCCGGAGGTTGTGGCCCAGGGGCAGTTTATCCACAAACAACCGTTGGAGTCGACGGCCGCGCGCCGTATCTATACGGACTATCTTTCGCCGCTGACCCCCCAGGCGCTCTTTGCCAGCGGGGTTGAACCGCTGCCTTTTGCAACGGAGGTTTTCCTGGGACGGGGGCCTGTCGCAGTGAAGCCGGAAGCCTACCAGGGCAGCGACGGATTTTACTTGGTGCTGGACCTGGGCCGTGAAGAGGCCGGACTTTTTGAACTGGATCTGGAAGCGCCGGAGGGCGTGGAGGTGGAGGTGGCTTGGGGCCAGCACCTGACGGACCTTCGGGTGCGCGCCTATGTGGGCGGGCGTAATTTTGGCTGCCGCTATGTGACCCGGGCCGGGAGACAGCGCTTTTTCTGCCCCTTCCGCCGCATGGGCGGGCGGTATATGCAGCTGCACTTTGCCTGTGCGGGTGCGCCGGTGACGCTGCACTATGCCGGCATCGCGCCCTGGGAGTACCCGGTGACCCGAGCTGGGCGCTTTACCTGCCCCGACAGCCTGCATAACCGCATCTGGGAGGTGTCTCGCCGCACTTTGGAGCTGTGCATGCACGAACATTATGAGGATACGCCGTGGCGGGAGCAGTCTTTCTATGTAGCGGATTCCCGGAACCAGGCGCTGTGCGGCTATTATGCCTTCGGCGAATATGCTTTCCCAGAGGCCAGCTTTGGCCTGTATAAAGACGCTTTCGAGGGCCCGCTTTATTCGGATATCTGCGCGCCCTGCCATAGCGGCCTGTGCATCCCTGCCTTTACGCTTAACTGGCCGGTAGCTATCTATGAGCACTGGATGTATTCCGGCAGCCGTACCCTGATGGAGCGTTGCTGGGATCGAGTCACCACGGCTTTGGACGAGGCGCTGAACCGCTTGGAAAACGGGCTGATGAAAACGCCGGGCGATCCGGGTATGTGGAATTTCTACGAGTGGTCGGATGGAATGGCCGACGAGATTACCAGGGATACTGTACGGGAGATTGCTCGTTTTGAAGCGCCGCTTCAGCTGTTTTTGATTCGTTCGCTTCAGTGCGCCGCTAAGATGGCCCAGGCCATGGAGGACGAAGCGAAGGCTCAGCGCTACGGGCAGGCTGCGGAGACTGTGGCCCAGCGGGTGAACGAGGTCTTCTGGCAGCCTCAACGCGGCCTGTACGCCACCTTCTACGAGAACGGACGCCAGTGGCACGAGGCGGAGCTGACCCAGGCGTTGGCCCTGTATGACGGTATTGTACCGCCGGCCGAAGAAGCGCCGCTTCGGGAGAAGCTGATGGATGGCGAGGGGCTCGTGACTTGCACGCTTAGCTATTCTATCTTTAAATATGAAGCGATTCTTATGGGCGGGGAGGCCTATGCCAAGGCTGTCTTTGACCAAATTGCCCGGGATTGGGGCATGATGCTCTATAAGGACTCCACCTCCTTCTGGGAGACCATCCTGGGGCAGAAAGATTTCGGCTATGCCGGCAGCCTCTGCCATGGTTGGTCGGCGGTGCCGCTGTATCTATACATGCGCTATGTGCTGGGCGTACGGCCCTTGGAGCCGGGCTTTACCCGCTTCGAGGTGGATCCGGTATCGGTGTTCAGCGAAGTTTCAGGAACCGTGCCCACACCTGCCGGCGACATCTATGTGACCGTCCGCTGCGACGATGAAGGCAAGGATATTGAGGTAGACGCACCCGATAGCCTGATATGGGAGGAATAGGAACGGCCCTCCCGGTTGCCATCCCGTTTCCGGCAAGGCTGCTATGACAGAAGAAACGCTCGTCCCATTCGATGGACGAGCGTTTTTTCTGGCTTAAACACATCAACGTTGGATGAAGCGCTGAACGAACGGGTAACCACACTTTGGTCGGCTACATCCTCCGCCGCAAAGCGGGCGCCCTTCCAACAGCGCGCAGCACCAAATGCTTGCCGCGCTTGGGATCTGGTCAGGCGATGGGCCTGGCGCCCCAAGACGCGCTTCGCCGTACACACCCTAAAGCGCCATATAGAGTCCCTCGTTGGCACGGATAACCGGTGATGCAGCTCGCCGTTTTCCCTTCGCCCGGTGAGGGCCAATCATAGTATCCATCCAGGCGCGGATAAGGCGCAGGATCGGCAGTGCCCCGCAGGGGCAGGCCCGGATCGGCGTCCGTATATTTTCGACGAGACCGGCCGGTGCCCCGGAGGTTCTCGCCGGACAAACGCCGTATTCCATCCGATTCGGTCGATGAATCCGGATATGCTCCGCGGCAAAACCGAGCGGCGCCGCATCCAGTGCTTGGCATGGATCGAAGCAACCTGATGAGCCAACCTCGGTGAAATTGCCGAGAAAAAGGTTAGCCGCCGGTTGCGTCCGCGGCTCGATGGCGAGCCAACGCCAGCGATGGGGTACGCGGGCTAGGCTCCAATATGCTTTCAAGGTGTGGACGCGATAGCCCCCAGCGGCGAAGCGATATAGGTGGAGCTTTGGCCCAGGGGGAGGGCCATTTGCGCCTTTTCCGTCATGGAGGGCTGCGCCCGCAGCGTGTCCCGGCCATGGAGATGCGACTGAGGATTATCCGGCATCGGGAGGAAGTTTTCCGCTCCATAGCCGCAACAGCCGTGGGTTCATGGGAGGGCTTTTATACGCTCCGGCCGGGCGCAGGCAGATAACGCAAGCGCTGGCGCCGGAAGGCAAAAGACGATGAAGGCTCGCATAGGGCGCATACGGCAAGTCCTCCCGCGTCCGTCTGCCTGCAGTATAGCATAGAAGATGCAGGAAAGGCGGCTGATTCAGGCGGAAACGATGAAATCCGTTACCTAGAGGTCGCCGATGGCACGCCGCCACCAGCGGCGGCAGGACAGGCAGCGATTCGCCAGTGCGAAAAGCCCATAGCCGATCAGCCCGCCGGCAGTATTCATGATCAGATCGTCAATATCCGCCGACCGACCGATAAAGTATTGGATGGTTTCCACCGCCAGCATGGCAAGGGCGACGGCGGCGGCCGTTTTCCACCAGACGCGCATCCGGCGGCAGACGGCGGGAAGAAGAAAGCCCATGGGCACGAGCATGGCAACATTCATGGCCAGCTGCTCGATCATGGGGCCAAAACCCATGACGTATGTTTCCCGCAGCCAAATAAAGGGCGTCAGGTTCAGCAGGCGGTACCCGGGCTGAAAGGAGACGCCGCCGATCAACAACGTAACAAAAAGGATGCTCCAGACAACGCCGATGAGGGCATAGCAAACCACATGGCGAATCATAGGTACGCGGATCCCCCTTGCGCGGCGAATCAAACCATAGGGCAGATAACAGGCAAGCGACAAAAGGGCTGCCAAAGGGAAAAGAAGAACAAAATATCCGATTATCATCAATGCATTCCTCTCTTGGGTCGGTCGGATGGCACGGCACGCTTCCTAACCCGCCAAGCGGCGGGATTCGACGGCCTGTATAAAGCAGCGCAGTTCATGGAGATACGCTTGCCTGCCGGCATGATAGCAGCCCACATGGGCCGCCCAAGGCACCGTGTAGAGCCGGTCGGCGGGGTGATGACGCGCTTTAAGCAGCAGCGCGGACATTTCCGGAGGCACCACCTGATCGAGGCCGCCGGAGATAAAGAGCATGGGAGCTGCAGCCTGAGAAATGTGCTCTATGGGATTAAGCTGGTCCAGCGGGAATCGGCATAGGGCCCAAAGCCTGGCGCGGATAAGGCCGTACAGCGGCCAGCGCGGCGCGTGGGCGTTGCGCAGCTGAAATTCTAGCACCTCGCGGGCCCGGGTGAAGCCTGAATCTGCAATAACGAAGCGAATGGCAGGATCCACGGCGGCATACTCCATGGCTGTGGCGGCGCCCATGGACTGCCCCATCAGGCTGATAGGCAGGCCAGCACCCCAACGCTGCCGGGCATATGCTACCCACCGGGCCAAATCATCGCGCTCATAATAGCCGTAGGTGGTATAGCGGCCTTGGCTGCTGCCGTGGCCGCGTCCATCGACCAACAGCAGGGCATAGCCCATGAAACGAAACAGCGGCCAAAAAGGCAGCCCGCTTGCGCCGCTGGCGTTCACCCCATGGGTAAAAACGACCAGACGGCGCACCGGCCCCTCAGATAGCAGCTGGCCGCTAAGCTGGTATCCGTCGCGGCTTAGAATGGTTACCGTCTCGGAAGGCGGCACGACTTCCGGCAGATCGCCCTGCCGGATCAGACGGTCCAGCGTGCGAACGCTTTCGCGGCGCTGACGGCGGGCCATGAGCCGGATCGCCTGGTCCACGGCTATCCAGACGAGAACCGGCAGGAAAAGCACAAAGGCCAATATCCATAATCCAATCATCGAGTTGAATCCTTTCGTGAGCGCATGATCGCTCGCGGGGCGTAGATGTGCGTACTGACTGTACTAATATGCATAGTACAATCCTTTGCCGTGATTGTCAAGCCGCTTATGCCGGGAAGGCGATCACAGGATCGATAATATCATTTTATTGCTATGGCGCTGAGAATGGGAAATTCTGCTCATGTCGTTCGTTATATAAAGGGAGGTGAAGCGTGCTTTGGATGAGCTGCCTGCATTTGAGGAAAAAATTCGCAGACTTGTGAACCAGTATGCCGAAGGACTGGTACGGCTGGCCTATGTTTCGGTACGGAATTTTTCCGATGCCGAGGATATTGTGCAGGAAGTTTTCCTGACCTATCTGCGTAAGCGGCCGCACCATGACAGCCCGGAGCACGAGCGCGCATGGTTGATCCGGGTGACCGTCAACAAGTGCCGGGACCACCTACGGTCGGCCTGGATACGGCGACGTGCAGAAATGCCTAAGGAGCTTCCGGGAATACCACCCCGGGATTACGAGCTGCTTTGGGCAGTGCTGGCGCTACCCGAACGATACCGCATCCCCCTTTACCTATATTATTATGAAGATTACTCCATCGGGGAAACGGCAGCCCTGATGCGGCTGAAGCCGTCCACGGTGGGCACGAGGCTGGAGCGCGGCCGCAAGCTGCTGCGCCAAAGAATAGGAGACGAGGCATGAACAGGCTATGGTTCAAAAGAAGCATGGGCTGCATCCGGCCCCAGCCGGGTATGGAGGCGAGAATTTTTGCGGGAATCCGTAGCAAGCAGCAGGGTAGGAGGCGGGCTGTTCTCCGATGGATCGCAGCCGGAACCTGTGCGGCGGGGACGGTAGCGGCGCTTTGGATATGGGGTGGCAGCTTCCGCCGCGCCCAGCATCCTGATGATTCCGAGGTTCTTGCAGTCCACCCATATGCAACATCCGAAACTCCGGAGCAGCGCGCTGGAGCAGCGCCAAAACCGACGGAGACCGTCGCGGCTGCCGACGCCGCGCCATCGGAGCCGGGACCAGTGGACTATGGCAGCCTAAGCCTGGCCCAAGGGGAAACGCTGGAAATCCCGCCGAACATGGGCAAAGCTTCGCTTTGTGTGGCACTCTTTGAAGAATCCATGCTCAGCGGCGCGGACGTGGTTGTCAAAGCCACGGTGAAGGATTGCCGGATCCGTTATGCAGGGCAGGAAGCATATGCGCAGTATACCTTGCGGGTGGATGCGCTATATTTTGACGACGTAGGTATAGGGCTGGACAGCGAGCTAACCCTGGAAGAGCCGTTGCAGACGACAACCTCTCTGGCCGATCTGGTCATGGGCCTTCGGACCAACCGCCAGTATCTTCTGCCCCTCTGCCTGCCGGCGGAGGAGGAAGGCGCGCAGGATGAAACAGAGGAAGTCTATCGGCTGCTATACCCGTATGCCCCGCAGATTGAGGTTAGCCAGGAGGGCGCCTATATCTTTTACCGGCTGCAGGATCCAGATGGCGGATGGACATCGCTGGATAATAGCCTGGCACGGCGCTTGGATATGGGAGACCGGTTGGAACAGTCGGAATACGGATGGTTAGCCGAATCGATGCGTGTGCGTTTTGACGAAGGCTTTGAAGAGGATTTCCAGCGTTTAGTGGACCAATATTGCGTAAAAGACGAATGAAAGCCAAAAATCCAGCCGCCCGGCGGTAAGCCGGGCGGCTGGATATATGTGGGGGGAGCAAGGAATGGATGGATCGGATGACCGATTATTCACCGATGGGGATGCGACGGGCGCAGACCTCTTCAGCGCCCTCCTTTTTGGGCAGGTTCACGGTCAGTACGCCGTCGTGATAGCGGGCGGTGATCGCCTCTTCCTTAATGCCTTCCAGATCAAAGGAGCGTTGGAGCCGGCCCATTCGCCGCTCTGAGTAAATGTAGTCCTTCTGCTCCTCGCGGGTTTCAGCGTTCATATTGGCCGAGATGGTCAGTACGCCTTTATCGCAGGTCAACTCAATCTGCTCCTGGTTCACGCCCGGCAATTCAGCGTCCAATTCGTAATGGTCCTTTTTATCCTTGATGTCTACACGGAAGCCCGAGGAACCGAACATTTCGCCCATATCGAAGAAGGGACGGAAGAATTCATCATCAAACAGGCTATTGGCTGCCGGATGAGAGAGGGAATGATGACGACGGAAGGGAATCAAGTTCATTGACATAACAAGCAACCTCCTGAACGATTTTTTTTGTCCGGGGATCGGAGCCATCTTCTCTTGGGCTCCTTCCCTTGACTGTGCCTACAGTATACCGCTAAGGTCAGGAAAGATCAAAGTCAAAGAAAACCTATATTGGTCAATGAAGGTCAAAGTAATCGAAAAAGCTTCGTTTTCCTTTTGCATGCTTACGATTGCGCTGTTTTTCTCAATTTTTCATATAACAAAAAACGCCCGCTATAGGGGCGTCAACCGGAAGGCTTTATTGACGAATGATGCGTGCCTGGCTGCCCAGGCTGGCCAGGATATGGTCCCACCCGCGCTGAAGGGTTTTGCGGTTGTCCAAGCCAAGATCCGCATATACGGAGGCATCGTCCAGCGCCAGCCCAATGGGGATCAGCACAAAATCCCGCGGATCAGTCTTGATACGATAAATATAGACAGGCAGAGCGGCCATATCCGTGCAGGTGACGCGTCCGGTCGCGCCGTCCTTTTCAAAGGTCAGGTAGCTGATGCAGCTTTCCGCATTGCCCTCGTTGGCGGGATTGCAGTGGAAATTCCCCTGCGAATAAAGTACCGGGCACCGCACAGTCTCCCCGTCCCGCTCGATTTCCACCCATTCCATGGGCTGCAGTACGTGGGGATGGTGGCCCAAAACCCCGTCGGCTCCGGCCTGAAGCAGCGCCTTCACGGCTTTGCGGAAGTCTTCGGAGGGCTCAGGATTGTTTTCTTGGGGGCCCCAATGAAGGCTAACCAGAACCGCTTCAGCACCGGCCTCACGGATCGCAGCAATATCGCTCTTCGCCTTTTCAAGGTCAAAGAGATTGAGCGCGGCATTTTTCATCTCCGCAGGGGTCCGCTTGATGCTGATGGGGTAGGTATAAGCCAGAAACCCGAAACGAATGCCTTGGATCTCGACGATCACATATTGCTGAGCCTCCTGCGGAGTGCGGGCTGAGCCGGTGTGCTCCAGTCCCAGCTGATCCAGCACATCCAGCGTGCGGGATAGGCCGGTAAAGCCATTATCCAGCA
This sequence comes from Candidatus Parachristensenella avicola, assembly GCA_904420205.1. Classification (GTDB taxonomy): domain Bacteria; phylum Bacillota; class Clostridia; order Christensenellales; family UMGS416; genus Parachristensenella; species Parachristensenella avicola. The sequence goes on from CAJFUN010000033.1 coordinate 27,794, forward strand.
TATGGTTATTGGCCGTGGTCAAAAGGTCAAAGCCGGCGTCCCGTAGGGCCTCGGCAAAGGCGTCAGGCGTTTTGAAAAGCGGATAACCGCTGAAATCATCCAAATCCTCGCCCTCGGCCAGCGTAGTCTCCAGGTTGCCCAAGGTATAATCCGCCTGGGAAAGGTAAGGCTTTACCAAGCGAAAAAAGCGGGTAAAGTCAAAACTGCCGCTCTGAGCGTCATAGCCGGCTTTCAGGTTTTTTAGGTGACACATCAAGTCGCCGGTGCTGGCGATTACAGCGGTATGATTTTCCGGCGGAGCAGGCTCGGTGATAGCCGTAGCCGTTTGTGAGGATGGGGCGGCGGACGCAGTCGCCGGCTGGGCGGCGCTGCTGGGACGCCCGCGCTGGACAGGCGGCGTAGGCTTGGCCGCTTTGGGCGTTGCCAATATGACGGTCATCACGCACATCACGAAGCACAACGCCAGCGCGATACGGCTAAAGCGTTTTTTGGTCATCGATTCCTCCTTGCCAGGCCCGGCTAGGGGCTATAGGAAAAAATGAAAGCCGGGCAGCCCAATGGCCAAGGCCAGCAGAAAGCCCGCCGCAATATCGCGGGGAAAATGGACGCCCGCCAGCACGCGGGTTGCACCGATAAGCAGCGCAGCTAGCCCCAAAGCTACCCCTAGAGACGGGGCCAAGCTGCCGGCAGCCAGCGCAATGATCGCGGCGCTGGCGCTGTGGCGGCTGGGGAAGGAGCCGCTGCAGTCATGACCGATCAGCGGCTCAAAGCCGTAGCAGGCATAAGGGCGTGCGCGGGGAAAAAGATGCCGGAGAACCTCTACGGCCCCAAGCGTAAGGGCCGGATAACCAAGTAAGTCCCAGGGCACGGATTTCTGAATAAAGAAAAGGGCTGCTACCATGATGAGATATGCGGCGGCAACCATCAGCGGCAAGCCGCGGCACAGGCCGCAAAGCAACCGGCGGCGGGCCGGCCGCGCGGCATAAAACGCCATTAAGGCGGCATATTGGGCTTCTTTCATAAAAAAACGTCCTTTTTGGGGTAATACCTGGATTTATTATAACCAATCGGGGAAAAATTGCAATGGCGCAAATCGCCCCTTGACAGGGTGAAGCGCTGGAGATACAATATAGATACCCCCCTGGGGTGGGGTATAGGAGGCGACATGAAAAAGAGTTTTGAAGTAACGGGTATGACTTGCTCAGCCTGCAGTGCGCACGTAGAGAAGAGCGTGCGGAAGCTGCAGGGCGTAGAGTCGGTATCGGTCAACCTGCTACAAAACCGGATGCAGGTGGAGTATGACGACAGGGCTCTCACGGAGGAAGCGATTACGGAAGCGGTGGAGAAAGCGGGTTACGGCGCCTGCCCGCTGGAGCCGGCTAGTCGGGGGAAGGCCAAGGAGGAGCGCCGGCCGCGCGACGCCATGGGGCAGGAACTGGCCGCCATGCGGAAGCGGCTATGGGTCAGCATCGCCTTTTTGATCCCGCTGATGTATATTTCCATGGGGCACATGATGGGCCTGCCGCTGCCCGGTTTTTTCCACGGCGCGGCCAATGCCATCACCCTGGCCTTTACGCAGCTTTTGCTGACGCTGCCGATTTTGTATGTAAACCGGAAATACTACCAGGTTGGCTTTAAGACGCTGCTGCGCGGCGCGCCCAACATGGATTCGCTGATCGCCATTGGTTCGTCCGCTGCGGTCGTTTATGGGCTGGTCGCCATCTACGCGATTGGCTGGGGATTGGGCCATGGGGATCTGCAGCTGGTGGAGCAATACAGCATGGATCTGTATTTTGAATCGGCGGGTACAATTGTAACGCTGATTACCGTGGGCAAATACCTGGAAGCCCGATCCAAAGGCCGTACCTCCGACGCCATCAGCAAGCTTCTGAATTTGGCGCCGAAGACGGCGGTGATCGTGCGGGACGGCGAGGAAATATCCATTCCGCTGGAAGAGGTGCAGGTGGGGGATACCGTAGTTGTGCGCCCCGGACAAAGTGTGCCGGTGGACGGCGTAGTGCTGGAAGGCAGCTCGGCGGTGGATGAATCGGCCCTGACAGGAGAAAGCATTCCGGTGGAAAAGGGGCCTGGCGACAAAGTGATCGGCGCTACGGTGAACCGCTCAGGTTATTTTACCTTCCGTGCATCCAAGGTGGGCGACGATACCACGCTGGCCCAGATTATCCGCCTGGTGGAGGAGGCCAACAGCTCCAAGGCCCCTATTGCTAAGTTGGCCGATAAGGTGAGCGGTATCTTTGTGCCTACGGTGATCGTCATCGCTGTGGTGGCGGCGGCTGTGTGGCTGCTGCTGGGATATCCGGTTGATTTTGCGCTATCGATCGGCATTGCCGTATTGGTGATTTCCTGCCCCTGCGCTTTGGGCCTGGCTACGCCTACGGCCATCATGGTGGGCACGGGCAAAGGCGCGGAAAACGGTATACTGATTAAATCGGCCGAAAGCCTAGAGATTGCCCATCAGGTGGATACAGTGGTGCTGGATAAGACGGGCACTGTAACCATGGGCCGGCCTACGGTGACCGGATTGATGCCGGCAGGCGGTGTGGATTCGGGCGAACTGCTGGCAGTAGCAGCATCGGTAGAGGCCAGATCGGAGCATCCGCTGGCTGTAGCCATTGTGGAACGGGCCAAGCAGGCAGGCGTAAAGATCCGCGACGCAGCGGACTTTTCCGCTACGCCCGGCCAGGGTGTGGCGGCGACGGTGGACGGCCAGCGTATCCTGGCAGGTAACCTGAAGATGATGCGGGAGGCCGGTGTGCCGTTGGATGGCCTGGATAGTGCGGCGGCCGAATGGGCCAATCAAGGCAAAACCCCCTTGTACTTTAGCTGCGAGGGGCGTATGCTGGGTTTAATTGCCCTGGAGGATGAGGTTAAGCCCACCAGCCGCGCGGCCATTGACGCCATGAAAGCCATGGGGCTAAAGGTCGTCATGCTAACCGGCGATAATAAGGCTACCGCCGCCGCCATCCAGCGGCGGATGGGAATTAGCCGTGTGGTGGCGGAGGTGCTGCCTCAGGATAAAGAGGAAGAGGTGCGCCGCCTGCAGGCCGAGGGCCACAAGGTGGCGATGATCGGGGATGGAATCAATGACGCGCCGGCCCTGGCCCGGGCGGACGTGGGGATCGCCATCGGAGCGGGCACGGATGTAGCCATCGAATCGGCCGATATCGTGCTGATGAAAAGCGATCTAATGGACGCGGTGACGGCAGTCCAGCTGTCCCGGGCGACGATCCGGAATATCAAGCAGAATTTGTTCTGGGCCTTCTTTTATAACTCCATAGGCATCCCGCTGGCGGCCGGCGTATTCTACGGCCTATTGGGGTGGAAGCTGAATCCCATGTTCGGCGCCGCAGCCATGAGCCTGAGCTCGGTCTGCGTGGTCAGCAATGCCCTGCGGCTTAAACTATTCAAACCCAAGCTTCCCGCCGCCCCTGCGGCGGCTCGGGAGGAAGAACCTGAAACGGTAACCCAAGAAGATAAAGGAGAAAAGAACATGAAAAAGACAATGATTGTGGAAGGCATGTCATGCGGCCACTGCTCGGCCCGTGTAGAGAAGGCGCTGAACGCCTTGGAGGGTGTAAAGGCCACCGTGGATCTGGACAGCAAGACGGCAACCATCGAGACCACCGGCTTGGTCACGGACGATCAGCTGAAGGCTGCTGTGGTGGACGCCGGTTACGAGGTAGCCTCCCTTGACTAAGCAGCTGAGCGCCAAGACGGACCGGGCCGCCATCGAGCGGCTGCTGAAAACGGCCCGCGGGCAAATCGACGGCGTCCTAAAGATGATGGACGAAGGCAAATACTGTATGGATATTGCCAATCAGATTCTGGCGGCTCAGGCGATTCTACGCAAGGCGAACCGGGAGATCCTGAAAGGGCATATGGAAGGCTGCGTTGCGGCTGCTTTCGCGACGGGCAACCGTGCCGAGGAAGAGGCTAAGATACAGGAGATTTTGGATCTGATGGATTCCATGACCAAGTAAGCGGTCAAAAGGCCCGCCCGGCGGTTTCGTCGAGCGGGCCTTTTAAAGATGCGGGAACGTTCGAGCTGCAGTGAGGGAGAACGATTTACATGACGAGCTATATGAATCTTGAGCAGCGCATCGCTGCGGGTTATCTGGATCAGTTTCCAGCGTTTGTACCCATGGAGAACGCCATAGTCAGCGTTGGGGAGCAACGGGCTTTTTATGAGCTGATGAAAAGCCTATACCAGCTGCTGAGAGATGAGCCGGACCTCTTTGCGCCGGTCTTACATGAGGATGACGCCTTTCCCTCGATATAAAGGGGAATATGGCAAGCCAGAATTGCAGGCGAACGTACTCAAGGGCAGACGGGCGATCAATAGCCTGCTGGAGTGCATGTACCAAATGGGCCGGGGCGCAGAGGTCAAGCTGAACCGAAGGCAGCGCCGCATTCTATCCATCCTGGGCGTGGGGGATGCGGACGGGCTGCCGGCGGCTTGGCGATGGATGTCTACCCGCCCGGATGCCGATCCTGTGGCCTTCGCCTATTGCCTTTTTGATAAAAGCTATGTGTACTCGCTTGATGTCTATAGGCAGCTGCTGGGCGATGAAGCTTTCCGGCAGCTGGAGGCTTGGATGCAGCTACACGGTTATCGGGCCTTCGACCTATACAACACGGCCTATGTCGATTACCGGTTGACCCTGACTTATGCCAATCCGGCATGGGATGCGGCGCGGCCGAATCAGGGCTTTGAATATAAGGTTCGGCATACGGGCATCGCAGCGCAGTATGACGTCTGCGTACGCAATCCTGCGACGATTGGCCTTTGTATCCCGCATGGAATGAAATTCTTCCTGGAGCGCTTCGGCGCGATGGATCAGCAGCTGCGGGATTTTGTTTTGCAGCATACGAAAACCTGTGACGGCTGCCGGTACTGCGTTCAGACCGATAAAACTGGGAAGCGGCCGCTGGCCGCTGTTCCCGTATCCGTTCAGAGCACGATCCATAAGTTATGCCCCTACTTTCCGGGGTGGACTTTCAGCTGGAACCACCTCGATCCGGAGCTGGTAAGCAGCATGACCCATTTTATGGCGTTCATGGACGGTTTTGTAGGGGATAAGATGAAGGAGAAATAGAAGTACGATGCATACGTTGGAAGCGATTTGGAAACGGACGAGCTATAGAGGACGGTATAAGCCGGAGGCGGTGCCGCGCGATGATCTGCGGACCATCTTGAAAGCGGGTTTGGCCGCGCCTTCGGGCTGCAATAAGCAGACGGTCAGCCTGATTGCGGTGGACGACCCGGATACATTGAAGCGGCTGCGGACGGTGATCCAGCCGCCCATCGGGGAAACGGCCCCGGCTATGATCTGCGTGTTGACCCGCCGCATCCTTGCTTACCGAGACCGATGCTTTGCGGTACAAGATTATGCGGCGGCCATTGAGAACATGCTGCTGGCCATCGTAGCGCTGGGCTATCAAAGCTGCTGGATTGAAGGGCATATTACCGACGAGGATGCAATCGGCCGCCAGATGGCCGACATCCTGGGCGTGCCGGCGGAATACGAGTTGGTCTGCTTCCTGCCGGTGGGCAAGGCCGAGGAACCGCTGCGGCGGGCGAGGAAGCGGCCGGACGGAGAGCGGGCATGGCTGAACCGATTTGGCGGTGCGTTGGAGGAAGATTAGACAAAAGACCCGACATGATGAAAGGGCCGCGGTTGACAAAATCAACCGCGGCCCTTTCATCAATGGCGGCAAGGAAAGGCTATAAAGCGATCGTCGTGCCGACGCCGCGTTTTTTCGCCAGCTGAAGCAGCGCACTAGCCGTGCTTAGATCCTGCAAGGCAATCCCGGTAGAATCAAAGAGGGTGATGTCCTGGGCGCTCTGCCGGCCGGGTTTTAATCCTGCAATAACCTGGCCGATTTCGCCGCAATATCCCTCGCGAGTCAAAAGCCCCAGGGATACCGCTTGCTCGCACTCCCCAATCTCCATGGATTGGGTTAGATCGTCGGCATAGACGCGGCAGCGGGGAATGAGCGCTGCATCCGTCTCCTGCTTGCCGGCCATATCGGCGCCCATGCAGGAGAGATGCGTGCCGGGACGAACCCAGCCGCTTTCTATGATGGGCTTGCGGGAGGGCGTAATGGTGACGACAATATCGGCCTGCTGCAAGGCGGCAGGCAGGCTATCCACCGCATGGAAGGGGATACTGGCCCGCCGGCTGATTTCAGCGCGGTGCCGGGGATCTTCGATGCGGCTGATAAACCGCCGATGCAGCTCGTCAGAAATCCCGTCGCAAAACGTGCGGGCATAATCAAAGGCGAGGGGATTATAGACCAGCACCTGTTCTAAGCCGGAGAAGACCTCCAGATGCGCCATGATCTGAAAGGGCGCCTGGGCGCCGCAGCCCACCAGCAGCAAAGTGTGGCTATCGGGGCGGGCCAGGTATTTAGACCCGATTGCTGAGGCAGCCCCCGTACGCATGCCGGTAATCTGGCTGGCGCTGATCAGCCCGGTGGGAGCGCCGGTTTCGCTGTCGAAGACCAGAATGGTTCCGATCAGCGCCGGGATTTGGCGCTGGGGATTACCGCCGAACCAGCTGACCAGCTTCAATCCGAAGATTCCTGCGCCGCTAAGTTCGCCGGATTTGATATCAAGGTCGGCCACGCCCTCCTCGAATACGTGCGTGACCACCGGAAAGAGCCCGCCCTGGCCGGTGCTTTTCAGCCGGTATGCCTGTTCGACGGCATCGAGAGCCATGGGCATGTCCAAAAGCGCCTCTACCTGTTGTGCGCTGAGTACGGTTACATCAAACATATTGCATCTTCCTTTGCCTTGCACAGGCCGGTTGCCAGGCCCGCGTTGTGTCGTTTGTTGGAATTTGGTAGTCATTGTATCGCAACCGCCAGACAAAGGTCAAGAAATTTTGGCAAAATAGCAGATTTTTTGCATTTTTCTCAAATCCCTTTTACACGATGGGAATCGAGTGTTATAATAACCTGTATAAACATCCATTTATATGAATATGGGTGAATAAAAGGAGCGATTTCCGTGAAAAAATGCATAACTTTTGCCCTGTGCCTCATAATGGCCGCTTCGCTTTGCGCGTGCTCGCAGACGGGCGCCCCAACCGCCGCCACGACAACCGCTGCGGCAGATTCCGCTGCTACCACAGCTGCGGATGCCTCGTCCCAGAGCACCCTTGAGGCGATCAAAGCGCGCGGTGAGCTTATCGTAGGCGTAGAGGCGACCTTCCCGCCTTTTGAAAGCTTTGATCCCAATGACGGCACGACCATCGTGGGCTTTGACATCGACGTGATGGCCGAAGTAGCCAAGGATCTGGGCGTTAAGCTGACGGTCAAGGACATGGAGTTTTCGGGCATCGTTCCCTCGGTGCAGACCGGCAAGATCGATATCGCCCCGGGTATCACGCCCACCGAGGAGCGCAAGGAAATCGTAGACTTCTCCAATGAATATTGCGCCAGCAAGCTGGGTGTGGTTGTTCGGGAAGACGATGATTCCATTCAGACGGTTGAAGATCTCAAGACCAAGAATGTCGCCGCCCAGCTGGGCTCTCTGGCCGACAAGCAGCTGACCGCAGTGCTGGGCACGTCGCCGAAGGGCTATAATAAGCACGACGAGGCCATTCTTGCCGTGAAGAACGGCGTCATCGACGCCCACGTACTGGATGGCTCGGTGGGCAACAATTACGCGGCCACCATGGGCGGCTTGAAGGTGATCGAAATCCCTGAGCTCAACGAAGGGGTGGACGGCCTTGCCTGCATTGCGCGTAAGGGCGATACGGAGATGATTGAGGCGATCAATGCGACCATCAAGCGGCTGGAGGATAGCGGCGAGATGGACAAGCTCATGACCAAGTGGAATATCTTTAAATAAGCGCTGGAAACAAGCCTATATTGACACAACTCTTTGGACCGCTTTCGCGAACGTTAGCGTCCGAAGAGTTGTGCAGTTTCCGACGGAAAGCGCGAACGCCGGATACACAGAACACGAAACAGGAGCGAAGAAAAGGGATGGAGATTCTCAAGCCGCGCGCGGCCAACTGGCTGGATACCTATGGGCCGCAGGCTAAGCACAATATTGCTGAAAGCTATGTGGAGCCGCTGACCATCCGCGAGCTCATGGCGCTTTCAGAGGGGGCCGATTCGGAGGCCTTCCTTTCGGCGATGATGGACACGAAGCTCGACTATGGCGAGATCGACGGATCGCGCACGCTGCGCGACGCTATCGCCGGCTTTTACCGGCAGAAGGACGCGGATAATGTGATGCTTACGCATGGAGCCATTGCCTCCAACTATATTACGCTATTCGGCCTTCTATCCCCGGGGGATCGCGTGGTCACCACCCACCCCAATTACCAGCAGCTCTATGCGGTGCCCCAAGCCTTTGGGGTCGATATGACGCTGCTGGAGCTGCGCCGGGAGGATGGATATTTGCCCAACCTGGACGCGCTGCGCCGGGCCATGGACGGCGGCTGCCGGATGCTTATTCTGTCTAATCCGAACAACCCCACCAGCAGCGTAATGGACCGGGACTACCTGGAAAAAGTGGTGGAGGCGGCTCGCGAGGCCGGCGCCTATTTGCTGTGCGATGAGATCTATCTAGGTTATCCGCGCGGCGGCGTGGAGCTGGCGCGGGTAGCGGATCTCTATGAAAAAGGAATTTCTACCGGCAGCTTCTCCAAGGTATATGGCCTGTCCGGCGCTCGCGTAGGCTGGATCGTAGCCTCGAAGGCGGTCATGGAATCGCTGGGCCCATACCGCAACTATACGGCCATTTGCTGTGGGCAGCTGGGCGATGCCGTCGCCTCACTGGCCATGAAGAGCTTTGATAAGCTTATGGCACGTAATGAAGCTATCGTACAGGAGAACCTGGCCTATCTTCAATCCTGGCTGGATAAAACGCCGGCGGTGACCTGCGATATCCCTTCAGCGGGTACCTTTGTGCTGCTGCGTTATGACCGGCCGATGAGCTCAGAGGAGCTTTGCAGCGGGCTTTTTGAGGAGACGGGCGTCTTCATCATGCCGGGCAGCTGCTTCGATATGGAGGGAACCCTGCGGCTGGGCATCGGCGGCGATCCCGAGCACTTCAAGGCCGGGCTGGCCGGCCTGGCCCGATATTTGGACCGGACGACGGGAGGGCAGCCTCATGAATCTTGATTTTTCCATTATCCCGCGCTATATCCCTATGCTGCTGCAGGGGGCTTGGACTACGCTGGTGCTCACAGCAGGGGCGGTAGGGCTGGGCATTATCCTGGGGCTCATCGCCGCGCTAATGAAGATGTGCCGCTTTTTGCCCCTTCGGTGGCTTGCCAATGCTTATATTGAGCTGATACGTGGAACGCCGCAGCTGGTACAGCTGTTTTTGCTCTTCTACGGTTTGCCACAGCTGATCGGCGTCAATATCCCCGAATACTTTGCCGCCATACTGGCCCTGGGCATTAATTCCGGCGCGTATGTGGCTGAGATCGTGCGGGCAGGTATTCAGGCGGTGGACTATGGCCAGACCGAGGGCGCCTACTCGCTGGGCATGAAACCTGGGCTGACCATGCGGTACATTATCCTGCCGCAGGCGGTGAAGAACATTCTTCCGGCCTTGGGCAATGAGTTTATCGCCCTACTGAAGAGCTCGTCGATCGTCTCGGTTATCGGGATGACCGATTTGATGCGCAAAAGCGATATCATCCGAAGCATTACCTATCGCTCTTTCGAGCCGCTTCTTACGGTGGCGCTGATGTATTTCATTATGACCTTTACCTTGTCGAAGTTGCTGAACCTATATGAGAGGAGGCTGAAGAAGAATGATAGTCGTTAAAGACCTCCATAAATCCTTTGGCAAGCTTGAAGTGCTCAAGGGCGTGAACGCCCATATTCAAAAAGGCGAGGTGGTGACGATTATCGGGCCCTCCGGCTCGGGGAAAAGCACCTTTTTGCGCTGCATTAACCTACTGGAGACGCCCACTAGCGGCGATATCATCATCAACGGCGAGAAGATCAACGACCCGTCCGTCGATATTTTCCGCGTGCGGCAGCGGATGGGGATGGTATTCCAGCACTTTAATCTTTTTCCCCATCTGACGGTGATGGATAACATCACCATTGCCCCGCGAAAGGTGTTGGGACAGAGCCGCGAGCAGGCCGAAGAAACGGCAGTCGGGCTGCTCCGGCGCGTGGGCTTGGCGGATAAGCGGGATGCCTATCCACCCCAGCTTTCCGGCGGCCAAAAGCAGCGGATTGCGATAGCCCGCAGCCTGGCCATGAAGCCCGACATGATGCTGTTCGACGAGCCTACCTCGGCGCTGGATCCGGAAATGGTCAAAGAAGTTTTGAACGTCATTAAGGATCTGGCCCACGAGGGGATGACCATGGCCATTGTGACCCATGAGATGAGCTTTGCCCGGGAGATCTCCGATCGCGTGCTGTTTATGGATGAAGGCGTAATCGCGGAGGAAGCGCCGCCGGAGCAGCTCTTTGCCGCGCCGACACAAGAACGCACCCGGACATTTTTAAGCATGGTGCTGTAACGCCGGCCCCATCAAAAAAGGACAAGAAACGCCCCTTGACGCAAGGCACGATTGCGTCAAGGGGCGTTCTTTATCGCGAGGGCTTGTCCATCCGATGACGGGTTTAACCTCGGTATGACCAGCGCGGAGCTATCGAATGATAGCGGGCGTGAAGGTCAGAACCTGACCGCCTTGCCAGAGGGAGTATTCAAACTCGCAGCAGCAAGCGCCGCCATAGTTTCCCTCTTTATCCAAGGCGATCATGGCAAAATTGCCGCAGGTATCGCCGCCTCGCAGCATACGGCCCAGGTGGACGGAGACGGCTTTCTCCAGCGCAGCCTGGGGCGTCAGGCCGCTGCGCATAGCCTCTACGGCGGCGAAGCAGACGCACCCTTTCATAATATCTTCGCCTACACCCGTTGCGGCGGCGCCGCCCACCTCGTTATCCACATAGAAACCGCTGCCCACCAGGGGGGAGTCGCCCACGCGGCCGCGGTGCTTATAGCCAAGCCCGCTGGTGGAAACTCCGGCCACCATCTGTCCGGAGGCGTCCAGTGCCAGGCAGCCCACGGTATCATGGCCCACAGGATTTTTCTGCCCGGCCGCCATGGCCGCTTCCCAGCGCTCGCGGGCCTTATCATTCAGCATAATGGCCTGCTGATGCCCTTTTTCCAGGGCATAGTCGTTGGCGCCCTGGCCGCACAGCACGTTGTTGCGGTGTTCGTTCACCAGATCGCGGGCGACTTTTATGGGATTCTTGAAGCCGGAAAGGCCCATCACCGCGCCCAAGCGCAGGTTGTCGCCCATCATCATGGCGGCGTCAAACTGCATCTCACCCCGGATGTTAGGCAGCGCGCCAAAACCTACCGAGTCTACCTCCGGATTGTCCTCAATGCGCACAATGGTTTCGACCACTGCATCGGCGGCGCAACCACCGGCGGCAAGGACTGCGCCGCCGGCCGGAACAGCCGCCCTGGCAAAGGGCCAGGTAGCGATTACAATCGGTTTCATATTCATCCTCCCATTTGCTGCAATTTCCCTGGTTAAGCTATCATATCAGCTGGCAAAATGCAAGATGATTTTGGCGATTTATTCCAGAATGCAGCCCTCATGCAAAAATGCCCGGAACCGCGGTGAGAAGGGGCGGCCCCGGGTGCGGGTATCCTGTTTATGCTTCAAGTTCGCTCAGCAGCATCAAAGCGTGAGCGTAAATGCGGGCGGCCTTGATGAGGGAATGTATCGACATGTATTCATCGGCGATATGGGCCGTCTCCTGGTCCCAGGGGAAGCAGGGGCCAAAGGCTACGGTGGGGCAAGGCATACCCTTGGCATAGGTACCGCCGCCGATGGCGATGGGCGCGCCCGATTCGCCGGTCACCTCGTTATATACGCCCTGCAACGTAGCCACAAGCGGATGCTCCATGGGATAATAGAGGCCGGGACGGGCGGAAAGGTTTTCCAGCGTAAAGCCGTGGCCGGTGAAGAAATCGCCTAACCGGCGGGCGGTTTCCTGCTCGTCCAGGGTGACAGGATGGCGGATATCGATCTGGATGGTCAGATAGCTGGCGTCCCCTTCCAGCAGGCCCAAATTAAAGGTCAGCGGTCCGGATACCTCGTCGCGGCAGGCGATGTGGCAACCTGCTCCATCATATCCGTTTGCGATGCGGCTGGCGAGGATCGACACCGGCAGCCGGGCGCCGTCGCCCTCGGGCAAGATTTTGGCGAGGTAGTCCATCAAGATACCGATCGCATTGAGGCCGTCCTGGGGCATGGAGGCATGGGCGGCTTTGCCGGAAGCGATAATGCGGGTAAGGCCGTCTTGCCCTTCAAGGGTGATGCGTTCAGCCTGGGGCAGAGCAAGGCCCTTGGCGTCCAGCAAGGCTTCAGCCTGGTTGGGCACGACGTTAACCCGCGTGCCGGCCTGGAGATGGACGAGCCGCGTCGGAGCGGCGAAATCATAGCGGGCGCGGCAGGCTACGAAGGCCTTTTCGGCATGGATGACGGGGAATTCTGCGTCGGGGGTGAAGGCATAGGCCGGCGCGGGCGTGGAGGCCAGATAATGCTCGAGATCGCGGCCGCTGGTTTCCTCGCAGCAGCCATAGATCAGCCGAAGGGGCCGTTTAGGCTGGTAGCCTGCGGCCATCAAAGCCTTTACGGCCCACAGGGCGGAAACGCCGGGGCCCTTGTCGTCATTGGTGCCGCGGCCATAGATGCGATCGCCTTCCACAGCGCCGCCCAGCGGGTCGCGGGTCCAGCCGTCGCCGATGGGCACGGTATCCAGATGGGTTAGCACGGCTACGGCGCCCTCCCCCTGCCCCCAAGTGGCGTCTCCGGCAAATCCGTCAAAGTTTCGCACGGATAGACCCGCTTTCTGGCACTGGGCCAGCGCGGCGTCCAGGCAGCGGGCAACGCCGGGGCCAAAGGGCGCGCCTGGCGCGGCATGGGCAGAATCGTCCTCCGAATGGATGGCGACGAGCTCGCGGATATCGTCGATCAGCTCCGAACGGTGGTTGTCGAGGAAAGCGGTAATTTTTGCGTCAAGGGTTGGATCCATCATGGCTTATTCCTCCAGGTAGGACAGCTGAGCCAGGGCGTGAGCATAGATGCGGGTCGCCTTAATCAGCTGGTCGATGTTTAGGTTTTCCTCGTAGGTATGGCCGCGGGAATTATCCCCGGCAAAGGCATGGCCAAAGGACACGGCGCAGGGCAGGGTGCGGGCATAGGTGCCGCCGCCCATGGTGGCAGGCGGCGTCATGTCCCCGGTAATCTCCTGATACACGCCCATCAGCGTGGTAATAAGCGGGCTGTCCAGCGGCACATACAAGGGCTTGGACACATGGGGGTCCGGCAGCTGCCAACCATTGGCGGAGAAAATCTGCTGCATGCGGCGGGCGGTAGCCTCTGCGTCCAAGGTAACGGGATGGCGGATATCAAAGTGGAACCAAATGCCGTCGCTGTCGCCGCCGATCACACCGATATTCATGGTCAGTTCGCCGGCTACGTCGTCGGTGCAGTCAATGCCCATGCCCTTGCCGTCCAAATGCATGCCAATGAGGGCGGCAAAGCTGTTGAGTGCGTCATAGGCGCCATCCTCGGCGGGCAGCACTTTGGCCAGATAGTCATAGAGCAGCGCCGCCGCGTTACGGCCGCCCTGAGGGCTGCCGCCGTGACAGGAGATGCCGGAGGCATGCACCACGGCCAGGCCGTCCTCATCGTGCATGTCGATATAGGCGCTCGCGGGCAGGTCGGCAGCCTTATAACCCCGCAGCCAGGCGGTGGCGTCGGCCGGTACAACATTGGCGGCTACGCCGCCTTCTACCCGGACAAGGGCGGTAGGCGCGGTGAAACCTGCCGTCACGCGGCCATCGATTCTGCCCTTTTCCGCGTAATACAAGGGAAAGCCCGCATCCGGGGAAAAGGCATATTTGGGGGCTTTTTCGTGGGCCAGGTAATAAGGCATATCGCCCATGCCGCTCTCTTCGTCGCAGCCGAAGATAAGCCGAATTGCCATCCGGGGGGCAAATCCTGCGGCCATCAGGGCGCGCACCGCATAGAGGGAACTAATCGCGCCGGCTTTGTTGTCGGCCACGCCGCGGCCATAGACGACGCCGTCTTCATAGGCGGCGCCCAGCGGATCGTGAATCCAGCCGTCGCCGATGGGTACGGTATCCATATGGCTGAGGGTCGCCACGTGCTCCGGACTCTCGCCCCACTGGGCATAACCGCAGTAGCCGTCCACATCGTGGACGGCAAGGCCATAACCCTCGCAGAGTTTCAGCGCCTCGCGCATGCAGGCGGTGGGGCCGGGGCCAAAGGGGGCGCCGGGCTGGGCGGCCTCCTTATAGGAGGCGATGCGCACCAGACGCTGTAGGTCGGCGATCATCTCGTCGCGATGGTCTGCCAGAAATTGGGTTATTTTTTTGTCGAGCATCTGATCCATGGATAGACTCCTTCCAATATTGTCGAATCATGGTGTATAATAAAGAATCGATGACTGCGAAGGGGGGATTGCGCATGGGCAAGGGCGGCGAGCATGCAGGGCACCGCGAGCGGCTCAAACGGCGCTTTGCCCGGGAGAGGAATCTGGAAACCTTTGAACCCCACGAGGTACTGGAGCTGCTGCTATATTACGCGATTCCCCAGGGCGACACCAATCCGCTGGCCCATCGGCTCATTGAGGAATTCGGCTCGCTGCCGGCGGTGCTGGAGGCCAGCCCCGAGGAGTTGCAGCAGGTGAAGGGCGTAGGCGCGCATACGGCCAGTTTGCTGACGCTCATTCTGCCGCTGACCTGCGCCATTAAGCGTTTCAGCCAGCAGGAGGTTTCGGTGATTCGGGGTGTCAAAGAGGCGGCCCAGCTGGCACGCCAGCTGATGCAGGATGCCAAGGTAGAGCGTGTTGCGCTGATCATGATGGATGCAAAAGGAAAAGTTATCCGCACCCCTACCATTGCCGAGGGCACGGCATGCAGCGTGGAAATGCCCATCCCCAAAATGGTGGAATGGGTGGTGCGGGTCAAGCCTGCCAGCGTGATCCTGACCCATAATCATCCCGGCGGCGACGCAATGCCTTCCTACCAGGACGACCATAGCACCCGGCAGCTGCTGATGGCTATGCGGTTTATGGAGGTGGAGGTCTCCGATCATATCGTAGTAGGCGAGACGGAAACGTACTCCTACGAGCGGGAGGGGCGCCTGGAGGGCCTTCGGCGTGAGGCCAATATCCGCGCCGGACAAGCCCGGGTGGCTTACCAGACATGGGAATAACGGCGGCCGTTCACTAGCCCTTAGTATACCACGGCCAGGCCCAGGAAGAAAGGGCGGTTGCATCCTGCGGCATGGATAGGTATAATCAAGGCTGGCGATCGGTATGCGGCAGCCTAAGGGGCGCGCTTGATTCTGCGCCGCACCGATATTGGCCGGAAGAGGCCCACGATTCACGGAAAGGAAGGACGAGTCATGACGATGGTCTTTTGCCCGCTTTTTTCTGGAAGCACGGGTAACGCATGCTTTGTGGCCACGGCAGGAACACGCCTTCTGGTGGATGCCGGCGTGCCGGCTTCTCAGTTGTGCCGCGCGCTGGATCAGGTAGGCTGCGCGCCCTCCGGCCTGGATGGAATCCTGATTACCCATGAGCATATCGATCACATCAAAGGCGTCGGGGTGATGGCGCGGCGCTACGGCGTGCGAATCTATGCCAATGAGTTGACTTGGATCGCCATGGATGTCGGCGGAAAGATCGGCGATATTCCTGACCGGTGCCGGATTCAGTATGAATCCGGCCGCGACTTTGCTCTGGGCGATTTTCGGGTGACGCCGCTGCCCATCTCCCACGATGCGGCAGACCCGGCCGGATACTTGCTGGATCAGGGCATGCACCGCGTGGGGATTGCAACTGACACAGGCGTGCTGCCTCAGACGGTGATGGACGCGCTGGCTACGGCGGAAGCAGTGCTGCTGGAGGCCAATCACGACGAAGAGCTTTTGCAGCGCAACCCGCGGTATCCGGCTGCACTCAAGCGGCGCATCCTGGGCAAGAAGGGGCATCTGTCCAATGAAGCGGCCGGACAGGCTGCGGTAGAGCTGACGCGGCTTGGCGTACCCCGGTTGGCGCTTGGCCACCTTTCCCAGCACAACAATACGCCGGAACTCGCCTTTGACACGGTGGCGGATGCGCTGGTACAAGCCGGAATCCGTCCGGGACGGGACCTGGAAATGGCGCTGACATGGCCGGACCGCATTGGCCGGGCGTGGGTTTTGTAAAACGATTCGCACGAAATGCATAGAAAAGACGCTGCAGAAATGGTATACTATGGCCAAGCGGCGTTTTACGCAATATGGGACAGGCTGTCCGGAAAAGAGGAGCAAGATGAAAAGGAGAATCGGAATTTTAACGAGCGGCGGCGACTGCCCCGGCCTCAATGCAGCGATCCGCGGCGTGGCCAAGGCGGCCTATGAGATGTTCGACGCGGAGATCATTGGAATCTCCGACGGCTATCGGGGCCTGATCCAAGGGGAATATCACGAGATGAAGCAGCGGGATTTCTCCAGCATCCTAACGCTGGGCGGCACGATCCTGGGCACCTCCCGGCAGCCTTACCGCAACATGCGCAAGATTGAGGAAGACCAGGTGGATAAAGTGGCCGCCATGAAGGCCAATTATAAGAAGATGGGGCTGGATTGCCTGGTTACGCTGGGGGGCAATGGTACCCACAAGACGGCCAACCTGCTTTCGCAGGAAGGGCTATCCGTCATCGGCCTGCCCAAGACCATCGATAACGATATTTTCGGCACCGACGTAACCTTTGGATTTGACACGGCTATGGGCATCGCAACCGAAGTGATCGACCGGCTGCATACCACGGCCGCCAGCCACGGGCGCATTATGGTGGTGGAGATTATGGGAAACAAAGTGGGCTGGCTGACGCTGCACGCAGGCATCGCGGGCGGGGCCGACGTGATCCTGCTGCCGGAGATCCCCTATAACATGAAAAGCGTGGTCAAAGCCATCGAAAAGCGCGGGAAGATGGGCAAGCAGTTCTCCATTATTGCCGTGGCCGAGGGCGCGCTGAGCGAGAAGGAAGCCCAGATGAAGAAAAAGGAAATGGCTGCCCAGCGCGCAGAGGAGGGATTTACCTCCATTGCCCACCGGATTGCTAAGGAGCTGGAAGCCATGACGGGCCTGGAAACCCGAGCGGTCGTCCCCGGCCATATTCAGCGGGGTGGAAGCCCATCGGCTAGGGACCGGGTGCTGTCCACTCAGTTTGGCGCCCACGCCGCCCAGCTGATCAAAGAGGAGCGCTACGGTACGACGGTGGCTATGCTGGGCAGCGTCGTGGGGCATAACCTGCTCAGCGATATTGCCGGAAAGGCCAAGCCGGTGCCGAAGGATCATCAGATGATTTCCGTGGCTCGCAGCATGGGCGTCTGCATGGGAGATTAGCCCATGGCCAAATATGTGCTGGATCGTTATGAAGGCGACTGGGCGGTTTTAGAGGATGAATCAGGACGTATGCTCAAGGTCGGCCGGGATACGCTCCCTCAGGTTAGCGAAGGCGAAGCGCTGGAGGAAGAGGATGGCTACTGGCGTGTCGATCCGGAGCGAACAGAGCGGCTGCGCCGTCAGGCGCGGGCGCGCATGGAGCGCCTAAAGCGAAATCAGTAGCTTAAAGGCGCGGGTTAAGGGCGTTTTGCCCTCGATAGAAATGGAAACGGGCTGCCGGCGATCCGGCAGCCCTCTTTGTTGTGGTTCATTCGCCTGAAGTATGATATGATAGCCCCATATAAAGGGAGGATGGAAGGATGAAGGAGGAGAACGCAGCCAGGTGGACGGGCTGGATGCAGATTGCATGCGCCCATCCCTATGCGATGTTAGCGCTGGTATGTTTGGCGGCTGCCCTTTTGACGGATCAAACGGCGGGCAGCCTGCTGACGCCGGAGGGGATAATGCTGGGCGTAATGCTTACGGCGGCGGGCGCCATGTTTTTCTGGCGGCGCGCCGGAGGCAATCTAGGAAGCCGGCTAAAGGTGGCGGCAGGCGCCGTGGGTGCAGCATTGGCGCTGACGCTGGCTGTGCTGCTAGGGCGTTCGGCCAATGCCGCGGCCTGGTTCACCCTTGCCGCCCTGATGATCCTGTCGGCCATAGCTCTCTACCTGGCAGTACGGCGAAGGCTTACTTGGCGCTGGGCGGTATGCCTTCTGCTGGCGGCCGGGTTTGCGCTGCGGCTGGGTTATGTGCTGTATACCGATATCTATACCCGGCAGCACGACGTGGCTTGGATGGGCGCGGGGACAGGCCATATGGGATATATTGAATATTTCGTGCAATACCGCCGTCTGCCGGATTTTGATCCGCGCAGTCATTGGCAATTCTACCATCCGCCCCTGTATCATATCCTGTCGGCGGCGGTGTATAGCTTCTTTGGCTGGATCGGCATGGAACCCGCCCGCATTGGAGAAAGCTTGCAGTTTGTTACGCTGTTTTATTCCTCGGCATGCATGGTGCTTGCCTACCGGATCTTTTGCCAGATGGGGCTGGCTCGATGGGGGCTGCTTACGGCGCTGGCGCTGGTCTGCTTTTATCCCATGTTCATCCAACTGGCCGGCGGACTAAATAATGATATCTTATCCATCACCTTTATACTGGCTGCTGTACTGTATACGCTGCGTTGGCATACATCGCATGCGTTGCGCCATATTCTATGCGCGGCGCTCTTTATGGGCCTCGGCATGATGACGAAGCTTTCGGCGGCCTTGCTGGCCCCGGCCATGGCATGGGTGTTCCTGGTAGGGCTCATCCGTGCGCCGGCTTCGCAGCGGCGGGGGATCTGGCTGCAGTTTGCAGCGTTCCTTGCCCTTTGCGCGCCGCTAGGGCTCTGGTGGCCCCTGCGCAATTGGGCGCTGTTTGATATACCGCTGAACTATGTGGCTGAAATTGGCAAGGACAGCGGGCAATATATCGGCCATATCGACGCGGTTAAGCGCCTGTTTGACTTTTCGGCTTATCAGTTCCGCCAGCTTTATGAGGCATGGGGCCAGCCCTATCAGGAATTCAATATGTTCGTGGGCTTGCTGAAAACGGGCGTGTTTGACGAACAGACCTTCACGGATATTCAACCGCTGATCTATGGCCCCAGCCGGGTTCTTTTTACGGCCAGCATCGCCCTTGTGCCCGCAGCGCTGCTGGCGGCGCTGCGGCGGCTTTTCCGGCGGGATGCGGGTATGGACGCCGCGTTAAGAGGATTTTGGATTTTGCTGCCGGTTACGCTGCTTCTTTCCTATATCCAGCTGAATTTGCGCTATCCGCAGACCTGCACGGCTAATATGCGCTATGTGATGCCGTTGGTGATTGTTGCAGGGTATTTCATGGGCAGCCTTTGGCAGGATCCGCTGCTGACGAAAAAGGCCGGACGCTTGGCTTGCGTGGCGGCGGGCGGGCTGGTCGCCTTGTTCTGCTTGGCCTCGGCTGTGGTATATATAATGCTGGGCATACAGGCGTAAGGAAATAAAAAAACTGCCGCTGACCGCGCGTATTACGCGGTCGGCGGCAGTTTGCTGTTGGAACCTTATAGAAGGGTCAGAGGGCAAATATGGATTACCCCCAGGCGGCAATCCACCAGCTCATAGCAGTCGCTCCAGGCTTTTCCTTCGGTGATGAAGCTGCCGGGGCCATAAGATTGGGTCAGCACAGGCAGCTGGTGCAACGGGCCGAAGGTATTGCGCCGGGTAGCGACCAGCGTAACGGCTAGCGTGCGGTCCGGTGGGCAAATCAAATCGGCCTCATAGGGGGCGGTCAAGACCGCTTGCTCAGGTATGTCGCCGGCCTGGATCAGAACCAACGCGCCATGAAAATCCTTCAGCGAGAGCCGCAGAGGCTGGCCGGGTACAAAGCATTCGGGCAGGGCAAAGCGGTAGGTAACCCGGCCACCGTAGAAGGGGAGCCGGTTGTCCGCGAGATTCCCTAAGCTGATCTGCTTCGGCAGGCAGCCAAGGTAGGTACGCTCTCCTTCCAGGCGGACGCCGAAATTGCCGGTTAAATATAGAGATTCCAGGTTGGTGGTGCGGGCAAAATCCCCGGTAAGCAGAATTTCGTTTTCACCGGCCTTCATCAGCCCTTGCGGCAGGCGGAGCCGCTTCAGGCAAATGTCGATCCAGAATCCATCGGCAGGGTCATAGGACAGCGGGACGCCGTTGAAGGTGACCGTCCAATGCTCCGGCCGCTCACAGCATAGCCAAAGGGAATCTTGGGGAATTTCTTCCACGGTGAAACGGTATGAAAGCTGCAGCCTGCCATAGCGCTGGGTATCATGGAGCTTGGCAAACCAGGGTTGCAGCATCTCGCCGCCGCGATGTTCCAAGCCTAGTTCGTCGCGCACCTGCTGGTCCGCCTTGAGGACTTCCTGGCGGTCATGCCAGGGATCATTCTCCCAGCGCCAACTGACCGTATCCAGCACCAGCACATTGGGCTCATCCAAGGCGTAATCGATAGGCGCGTCCAGCAAAGCCGGGTGACCGGCAGCATAGCAAAGGGGAGCGGGAAAGGGCTGGGGATTGTCGGTAAAGGCCAGAACCCGCTCTTGGCCCGGCGCAAAGGAGAGGGTCAGCGTATCGCCGGCCGTCCCGAGCGCATAGCGAGCGCCAGTCATCAGATCCCAAAGTTGGATCTGATGACCCTTAAAGGCCGGAAGATGCAGCGTTGCGCTGTCCACGCCATGCTCCCGATCCACATTGAGCAGCACAGCGAAAGACATACCCGAAGCGGGGCAGCGGCGTACCTGGCAAAAAATGTGGGTAAGGGGATGCCCCTCCGGGCCAGTTACCTGCACGGCAGGCGGGCACACAGCGTCGATCGCCTGCGCCAAAGCGGCTTCATCAAAGGGGATATCCTGGGCGCCGTCAAAGGTCAGCAGCTCACGCGGCGCCTGGGAGGGCAGGCCGTCCACGTAGGCGGGCAGCGGGCCGGAAAAGACGACGTGTCCTCCAGCGGCCAGGAACGCACGAAGGATATCCAGGGTGCTGGGCCGCAGGGTAATCGCTCCAGATACCACCACGCAGCGATAACGAGCCTGGCCGATGCGCAGCCGAGGTCCGTCGGAGCCGGATTCGACGGACCAATCGCCAGCCATCATCTGCTCTTCGCCATAGTCGAAATCGATCTGGCGGCCGGCCAGCATGTGGAAGAGGCGGGCATAGTGATCCTCCAAAGCCAGCACATCGGGATCCGTAGCAAAAAGCCAACGGCTCCAACCGGCATGGGCCAGACCCCAGGCGCTTTCGATGGGATTGATGACCAGCACGTCGCATGCTGGCTCCCCTTCGGAGATGACCACGCCGAAGCGGGCAAAATACGTTTCAAGGCGCGCAAAGTCCTTGTACCAGGCCGATTGATGCAAAATGCTGGCGGGGTAATCCCGCTTGGATTCACCCTCCATGGTATACCAGGACAGATGGGGGCAGCGCAGATTAATACCAAAGAGCGCCTGCCAATCGCCCACTGCCTTGTAGTCGTTGAAGCTCATCTGCCAGCCGGTGCAGCCATATAGCTCGGAAAGCAGCCAGCGCTTGCCCAGCTGCCTGGCGGCGGAGGATAGCTGCTTAACGATCCAATAGCGTTTATCGCCGTCGGCCAGCACATCCACACCGGGGTCGTCCATATGGGCGTAGAAGCGCATCAGCGAGCCGTGGGCCACCGTCTGGTTGGATAGCGCGTCCTCATGGAGTACATGGCCGGTAAAGCGCATATTATGTTTCTGGCACCACTGGTGAATGGGCATAGCAAAACGCTCTAGGAAGAGGTTATCGGCTAGGTCAAAATAGTGGATCCTGACCTGGGAAACCTTTTCGCCGTGGTAGCGGTAAAAGACTTCCGGTAACCGCGGCTCTAGTGCGTAGCCATAGCGAAGGCGGAACTGCTCAAAGAGGTCGTCCGTCCAGGCCATGGAGCAGCGCCATACGCCGTCTTGCTCCCGGTAATCGTCCAGCCCATGGCCGCGGTGAGGCTCATCGGTGAAAATCCCTTCAATGGAATCGCCGATCCGATCGCCGCAGTGCTGGCGGTAGGCTTCGTGGGTCAGCTCGATAAAGCGCTCGGTCGCGGCGCGGCTCATGGTATCGAGATAGGTGGCGCCGTTGTAACCGCTGGAGCAAGGTTCGGGTACAATGGAGAACTGCAGCACCCGAAGCCCTTCCTCCTGCGGAATAGCCGCGTCAGGCGACAACGGGCTGTATTCATCCAGCTCGATCCCCCGGCAGCGAGCCAGGAAGGCGGCGATCACTTCGGGCGTCCAGCGAAAGCGGTCGGCCGGCATATCCGTCATGACCAAGGATTTCATACGATATTTAGGATCGGCGGTAACCTTGCCTCCGGCGCTGCCGCTGGGCCAGCGGTCCTCGTCATACAGCCACGCCTCCATGTCCAGCCGCTGGGCTTCGTCGGCCACGGCATTGGTCAGCTCAAACCATTCCCGGCCTAAATATTCGGTGATAAGCCCAGCGCGGGCATGCATGAAA
Organism: Candidatus Parachristensenella avicola; assembly: GCA_904420205.1. GTDB lineage: Bacteria > Bacillota > Clostridia > Christensenellales > UMGS416 > Parachristensenella > Parachristensenella avicola. The sequence goes on from CAJFUN010000033.1 coordinate 50,305, forward strand.
AATCCGCCCAGGCCCATCTCTTTCATAATGCCGGCCTGCCGGATCAGTTCGTCTTTTTCAAGTTCGCCGTTCCAGGCCCAAAATGGTTTGCCCCGGTATGCCCGCCCGGGCTGCTCAAAAGCTTCCACAAGAGCGGGAAGATCTTTTTGAAAATTTGTGCGTTCTTTCTGCATCATATGCCTCACCTATCCGGGTCACGCCCGGTTAATGCCCTTATTATACGACGACAGGACCGGCCTCTCCATGGACGAAACTGATTTTACCCATACAAAAAGGCCCCATAGGGGCCCGTTGCCTGCAAAGGGGGATCCTTGCCGGCGCGTTCACGGCTGGATAAAGCCGGCGCCAAAGATTTCGCTGGTATTGCTGATCAGGATAAAAGCTTCAGGATCCATGGATTTAACATATCGGCGCAGGGAGAAGGCCTGTGCGCCGTTTAAGGCCGTGAGGATGACGGATTTTTCCTGCTGGGTGAAGGCGCCTTCGGCATGCCAGAGGGTGGCGCCGCGATTGAGCGCGTCATTGATGTAGCGGCAGACCTCGTGGGGATGGACGGTAATGACCGTAACCGCCTTTTTGAGGTTCATGTGCTCCATCACCGCGTCGACCACCAAGGATTTGGTCGCCAGGCCGAGCACCGAATATAGCCCGGTTTCGATGCCAAAAACGAAAAGCGCGGAAACCGCGATGGCCGCGTCGGTGAGAATCATGGCCACGGAAATATTCATCCGGGTATACTTTTTTAGGATCATGGCCACGATTTCCGTACCGCCGGTGGATGCACCGTGCTGGAATAGCAACGCTGAGCCAATGGCGGGAAAGACGACGGCAAAGATAAGCTCCAGCAGCTTTTGATCGGTAAGCGGTGCGCTCATAGGCGCCCAACGCTCCAGCGCTTTAAGACTCAATGAAAACAGCAGGCTGCAGTATACCGTCTTGAACCCAAAATGTTTGTCAAGCAGCAGAAAACCGAGCGCCAAGGAAACGGCGTTAATGATCAAGTTAAAGGTGCCCGGCGACCAGTTGGAGCTGAGTTGACTAAAGATAATGGACATGCCGCTAACGCCGCCAAACGAAAAATGATTGGGAAACTTAAAAAAGTAAATACCCACTGCGCTAATCAGCGTGCCAAAGGTGATGACAAGGAAATCCTGAAGCCGTTTTTTCATGATCGTCTCTCCCCTTTTTCTTCCTTCCAAATGATAGTCCAAAGTCATTGCGTTTGCAAGTAAAACTTGCAAAAATTCAAAGAAATAGCCGAATAATCTGCCATATTACTGAATTAATGCATGAAAAAATGCAAAAATGGACAAATTTTGCAAGAAAGGACGGGCCAAAAGATAAAAGAAGCCCCCTTATCAAAGCGAGCTTCTATTGTAAGGTCATGCAAATTAGGTCGGTTTGGGGATGGCGTCACATTTTCCGCGGTATTTCACAGACGATGACGCTTACGCAGCCAGGCTGAAGCGGTAGCCCGTAGCTATCCCAATGGTTGCCTAATATCCCACAGCGATAGAACGGCCCAGCAGCAAGAGCCAGCCATTCATGCCGGCAGGGCGCGATATAAATGGGGAAACTCCAATGATGTACGGCCTTGCCCAATAGAAAAAGCGATTAGGACCGCGCCCCCAGAGGGAAGCGGATGATGCCCGGCACGGCGCGGGGTAAAAGCCCCCTTCTTGCACATTTGAAAACATATTTTCCAGCGCGGCCCGGGTATCGATTTCCCTGCGCAAAAGCCAGTGGAAGTCGCCACGGAGGCGAAGCCGGTGAAGGGAACGGACGAATTCATCAAACGGCCTCCATTTTACGCTATGATGTTCATCCAACGCCAGGTTTACGCATAGGTGACGCTTCCTAGGATCACCGGAGCCTCTGCGCCGGTGGCGGAAGGCAGGTTGCCCGGGCGATGGTGGAGCGTCTCATAGGCCAGCAGGGCAAAGGCCACCGATTCTTTGGCTTGGGCGGGAAGCCCGGCCTCGTCGGTGACACGGACCGGACAGGGCGCAAGGCGCAGGGCGAGCTGATCCATCAAAGCCGGATTGCGCGCGCCGCCCCCTGAGATCAGCACTTCGTCAGGCGGGGAAGGCAGATAGCGACGATAACTGTCGGCAATGGAAGCAGCGGTGAACGCGGTCAGCGTAGCCAGAATATCCGGGGCGGCAAGGCCCCTTGCTGCCGCCGCATCGTAGTATTGCTTAGCACGCTGTACGCCGAAGCGTTCCCGCCCCGTAGATTTGGGCGGGGAAAGGGAAAAATAGGGATCGGCCATCCAGCTTTCCAGCAGCTGCGGATCAACCCGACCGGCGCGGGCCAAACGGCCGTCCTGATCGTAGGGCAACCGCCCGTCCGTGGCTCGGCCAGCGGCGTAGTCAATCAGCATATTGCCCGGCCCGGTATCAAAAGCGATTACCGAGTCAGGCCCTCCACCGGCGGGCAGGTAGGTGACATTGCCAATACCGCCGATATTCTGCACGGCCCGGGAACGAGCGCCGTTAGCCAGCAGCAAATAATCCACATAGGGGACAAGGGGCGCGCCTTGCCCGCCTGCAGCCATATCACGGGCACGAAAATCGCTGACCACGGTGATGCCGGTGCGCTGAGCGATTACCGCCGGACTGCCCAGCTGCAGGGTGGAGGGCGTTTCAGGCTGACCCGGCGGGATGTGCCATACGGTCTGCCCATGGCTGCCGATGGCGTCCACCTCCCCCGGCTGAAGGCCAGCCGCCCGGCACGCGGCCAATGCAGCCTGAGCGAAGGCCTCGCCCAGCTGAAAATGCAAAGCGCAAAGCATGTCCACTTTGGACGTTTCAGGGCGGAAGGCGGAAAAGATCGCTTCACGCAACGGCCGGGGATGGGGAAGCGACACATGGGACAAAAGCCGCCAGCGCAGCTCAGGCGGCACCCCGTCAATCCGGACGCACGCGGCGTCGATGCCGTCGGCGGAGGTCCCGCTCATAAGGCCGATCAGGATCATTCTTTATCCTCCGCATCCACGGCGGCCACCAGGGCCCGGACCATCTCACCGCGCACCTGCACCAGAGCTCGGTTTTCACGACCGTTATAGACCTCATTGGTCAGCAGTGCGAACGTCATATCCCGGTCCGGATCAACCCACATACATGTCCCGGTAAAGCCTGTATGGCCAAAGGCATTTTCCGAAAGCGGATAGGAATGGGCTTCCGGATCGAGAATACGCAGCTGCCAGGCGATGCCTCTCCGGTCCCAATCGTTCTGGGCCTGGAAAGATGCCATCCTCCGTACCATGCCGGTACTGATCAATCCCTTGCCCCCCTGGTAACTCGTCAAATAATCCTGACACAGCGCGGCGGCGTCGCGGGCGGTAGAGAAGAGGCCCGCATGGCCCGCTACGCCATCCAACAGATAGGCGTTTTCGTCATGAACAAAGCCGCGAACCCGGCAGCCCCGCCAAGTGCAGTATTCGGTGGGGGCTACGTTAGAGGCGTCATGATGCGCGCTGTTGCGCAGGTAGCCCGTATGCGCTAACCCAAGCGGAGCGCATACCAGCTGGCTGACAAGATCGTCCAACGGGATGCCGGTACGTTTCTCCATGGCCAGTCCCATTAGAATGAGGCCCAAATCCGTATACAAGACCGTAGAGCCAGTGGCATAAGCGAAAGGCATGGTAAGGATTTCCTGAAGAGCCGCCTCCAAGCTGGGCCGTTTGTTCATGGCCAGCCAACCCATGCCGGAAGTATGAGTCAGCACATGGTACCAGGTTACAAGGCCCGCATCGCACTGGCCTTGGACGCTGGCGTCCTTTTGCCCTTTGTCCAGCTCATTGGCCATGGGCACGATATCGCGCATGCCGGTAAAGGCGGGGAAGCTTTCGCATACTTTTTCCTCCAAAGAAAAGACGCCCTGCTCCACCAGGCACATGAAGGCGGTCGCACAGAAGATCTTGGTCAGCGACGCCATGTCGTAGCGGGTATCCAGCGTCGTGGGTACGCCGCTTTCCGGATCGGGGCAGCCATAGGCCCCTTCATGGACAACACGCCCTTTGTGATAAACGCAGAGGGTAGCCGAAGGGATCTTCCCCTGCTCGCATAAGAGAGCCAGCGTGCGGTCCACCTGGGTAAAGTCGATCATGAAAAATGCCTCCTTTTTCCGAGTCCCTGCTCCAACATTTCGATGCAAAGCAGGGAATTCCTGCCCAATTATGACAATTCACGCCTGGAAAGATGCATAAAAGACCCCGCCGACTTCAGTCGGCGGGGTCTTGGACTACAAGATTGGGATTATTCTGCGGCCGGTGTCGTAGTGGTTGTTTCAGCAGCCGTGGTTTCACCACCGGCAGGCGTCGTGGTTTCACCGCCAGCAGGCGTCGTTTCAGACGCGCCTCCGGAAGCGGGGATAAAGCCGGCGTTCCCCAACACCACGTTTAGCGATCCTTTAGAGCCCTTCTTTTCGATCAGGCGGATCTTAACCTTTTGCGCGCCGGTCACGTCCACACTGATGCCTGTTTTATAGTAGTTGTAGTTCACTTCCTCACTGGTCCAGACCGGATCTTCATTGTCGTCGACAAAGACCATGATCTGATAAGTACCGCAATCTTTGGCATCGTCAAAGAGCCATTCCTTGTCTATGCCCATGTCAAAGGTCAAGGCGCTGTACTGCCCGTTGGTGTTAAAGGTCAGCGCGCGCCGGGCTTCATTGCTGTCAAAATCGCTGCTCTTGATGAACCAGCCAAGCCCGTGCTCGTAGAGGATGCCTTTGGCGTCGCTGCCGCTACCGCCATTGAAGATGGAGAAGTTGGCATTATGGGAGTTTGCTGTCCACTTGCCCAGATAATAGTTCTCCCACGCGGTATGGGACTTGGTGATATCGTCGCTGGCAAATTCGTCGAGATACTTAATCTGCGTGTTGTTGGCAGAGGCGTCCGGCGTCGCCGTAGGCGAAGGCGTGGGCGTAACCAGGATGGAAAGCGTTTCTGAAGGCGCGGTAACGCTGGGCGTTGTGCCCTGTGGATCGGTCGTCGTCCTACCGCCGCAGCGGGAAAGGATCAGGATCAGCGCCACCAAAAGCACGATGACCAGCACGGCGGAAATAATGACCGGCATGGTTAAGAAGCGCTTGTAGCGGGACAGGTCGAAACGCCCTCCACCGGAGGAGCCGCCGTTATATCCGCCGCGGCCACGGCGGGGCGGTTCATAGCCGTCTTGGCCGTTGTCATAGCCGCCATCCTGATAGCCGTCCTCCGGATAATCACCCTGCCCGCCTTCATAGGGCGCCTCATCCTGGGGCGGCCGTTGATAAGAGGCGGTATTGTAAGAGGACGTATTATACGAGGAAGTATTGTAAGAACCGGTATTGCCGCTGGTATAGGCACCGGGGTTGTAGGAAGAGGTATGATAGGATCCTGTATTCTGGCTGGGCTCCCGACGCACCGGAGCCCTTCGGCCGGTCGCATAGGTATCGTCACCCGACCCGTATCCGCCGCGCACCGGCGTTTGGCGGCCCGTGTAGCCGGTACGGACGCCGCCGTCCTGGCGCATCAGCCAACGACCGATGTCTACAGCGTCGGCCATGCGGGCGCGCGCCTCATTGGGATCGCCCAGCGGGTTGCTGGATACACGGTCCTCCGTAGCACGGATATTATGGAATTTCTGTAAAATATCGGGCGGCACGCTGCCCATGGCTTTCAAGGCGCTGAGACGCTCCAGCTGGGGCGTATCCGGAGCCATGGGGTTGCCGAGCACATCCAGGGTTATATCAGCCGCCCATTCACAATAATCGCGCAGCGAGGATAAGGCGGTAACAGGGCTAAAATCCACCAACCGGGCGGCGTCCGCACCGAGTGCGGCGAGTTTGGGCCATCGGGACCTGAGAAATTCAAATTCATTGGCCATGAAGAAGCTCCTTTCAAGGTTGGGCGTATCAAATGTATTATATAGACAAATTGATCTAGTTTTCTACTTCTTATTTTACCTGTTCCGAACCGACTGTCAATGCACAAAGCATAAAAAGTTACAAAGAATTTTCAAAGTACTTACAAATTATTCCCAATTATTTCGGGACATTTCCGGGGACATGGCCGAGGCCATGCAGGAATTACGGCCAAGCGGAGCGAATAGAGAAAAAATTATGCTTAAGGAGGGACCGACCATGGCATATCTTGCTGATCCGGCCCGCTATGACGGCATGGAATACCGCCGGTGCGGAAGAAGCGGACTGAAGCTTCCTGCGGTGTCGTTGGGCTTTTGGCAGAACTTTGGCGATGTGAACCGGTATGAAACCAGTCGGGAGATGACGCTGACCGCCTTTGATATGGGCGTAACCCATTTTGATCTGGCCAATAACTACGGCCCGCCTCCGGGCTCGGCTGAGAAAAATTTCGGCCGTATTCTGCGGGAGGATCTGCATGCCTACCGCGATGAACTCGTGATTTCTACGAAGGCGGGCTGGGGCATGTGGCCCGGGCCTTATGGCGACTACGGCTCGCGGAAATACCTGATTGCCTCCCTGGATCAGAGCCTGCTAAGGATGGGGCTTGATTATGTGGATATCTATTACCATCACCGGCCGGATCCGGAAACGCCTCTGGAGGAAACCATGGGCGCCCTGGACGCGGTGGTGCGGTCAGGTAAAGCGCTATATGTAGGCATTTCCAGCTATAATGCCGACGAGACGGCGCGGGCTGCCGCGATCCTCAAGGAACTGGGGACGCCTTGCCTGATTCATCAGCCCAGCTACTCCATGCTGAACCGATGGATTGAAAAGGATTTGCAGCCGCTGCTGGAGCGGGAGGGGATCGGTACGGCCGTCTTTTGCCCGCTGGCCCAGGGCATCCTGACCGACCGCTACCTGGGCGGCATCCCGGCCGACTCCCGCGCAAGCCGCGAAGGTTCCCTAAAATCCCAACAGATTGACGAGGCAACCCTGAAAAAGGTTCGCGATCTCTCTGAGATTGCAGCGGGCCGCGGCCAAAGCATGGCGCAGTTGGCGTTGGCGTGGTGCCTGAGAGAGGGCAGGGTCACCACGGTGCTGGCCGGAGCCTCCCGGGTTAGCCAGCTTAAGGAGAACATCGCTGCGGTGGGCAACCTTCGCTTTACCCAGGACGAGCTGGATGCCATTGACGCGATCCTGGCCCGGTAAAAAAGACAATACACAAAACCGGTCCGATGAGGGCCGGTTTTTCCTTTTGCGCGGCTGGAAGAGGCTGGACGCCGTTTTTGCCCGGTAAGCGCCTTTTGCCCGGCGGCGTTTGGGTGTATAATGGAAGCAATCTGGAAAGAATGGCCTTAAATGGAATAAAGGATGTGACGAGACTGAAACGGCTAATGCTCATCGATGGAAATTCTCTGGCCTATCGGGCCTTCTATGCGCTGCCCACCACTATGACCTCTCCGGAGGGCGTATGCACCAACGCAGTGCATGGCTTCTTAAACATGATGCTTAAAGCGTTGGACGACTACCGTCCCGACGGCCTGATGGTGGCCTTTGATATGCATGGACCCACCTTCCGCCATGCAGCCTATGGCGACTACAAGGGAACGCGCAAGCCGACGCCGGAGGAACTGCGGCCCCAGTTCCCCATGCTCAAAGAGATCTTAACGGCGCTGGGCGTATGCATTATGGAGAAGGAGGGGTATGAGGCGGACGACCTGTTGGGTACGGTATCCGCCTGGGGCGAGCGGCAGGGGATGGACTGCCTGGTCGTGACCGGCGACCGGGATTCCCTGCAGCTGGTTTCTCCCCAGACCCATGTGCTGCTAACGCTCAAAGGCTTGAGCCAGATCGAGGAATACACGGTGGAGCACTTGGCGGAAAAGCTTGCGCTGCGCCCTGATCAGATTCCCGACCTAAAGGGACTGATGGGCGATAGCTCCGATAACATTCCGGGCATACCGGGCGTGGGTGAGAAGACGGCGCTGACGTTGCTGGCCCAGTATGAGACGGTGGACAACCTGCTGGCGCATACCGGCGAGCTTAAAGGCAAACTGAAGGAAAAAGTAGAAAAAGGTGCGGATATGGCGCGCTTTTCTCGAAACCTGGCGACGATTGACCGCCAGGCGCCGGTTGAGGTGGAGGCCTGCAAGCTGGAACTGCCAGACGACGCCCGGATGGGCCAAGGGTTAGAGACACTGAAAAAATATGCGCTTCACAGCATTGCCAAGCGTCTGGAGGAGCGCTTACCCCGGCAGGAGGAGACGCATCCCGCCGTGGTGCATCAGGTAGGAAGCCTGGAGGAACTGGCCGGCCTGGCGGCGAGCTGGGCCGACGGTGAAACGCCGGTGGCGCTGATGGTGGGCGACGGGCTGACCTTGGCCCGGAGCGAAGATGAGCTATGGCAGGCCCCGCTGATGGTGAACCTGCTGGAGGCCGGATGGGCTTTGGAAGAGGTGCTGGCGGCCATTCGGCCGCTGCTGGAAGGGCGTGCGCCCAAGATTGTAGCCAGCGACGATGCCCGCAAGGTGGGCTCTGGCGGCCGCCAGTGGCTGAGCTTGGCCGCCGGCGTAGGCGCGGGCTTTAAGGGACTGGAATATGATCTGACGCTGATCGGCTATTTGCTGGACGCTACGGCGCGGCGGTTGGATCCGGCGGCCCTTTATGCGCAATACGTAGGGCGCGCGCCGGAGACAATGGACGCCCATCACCTTGTAACGCTGAAAAACGCCATGTGGCCCCGCTTGCAGCAGGCCGGCATGGAACCGCTGTACCGAAGCATGGAGCTGCCCCTGGTGGAGATCCTCTACCGCATGGAGCGCGAAGGATTCAAAGTGGATCGCGAGGCTTTGACCGAGCTGGGCGCCGATATGCAGCGGCGTATCGACGAGGTCACCGAGCGCATCTACACGTTGGCAGGCGAGCGCTTTAACATCAATTCGACCCGCCAGTTGGGCGAGGTGCTCTTTGAGCGGCTGGGCTTACCCAAGGCGAAGAAGACGAAAACGGGCTATTCCACCGATGCCAGCGTGCTGGAAAGCCTGCAAGATCAGCACCCCATCATTGAGCCGATCCTGGAATACCGGCAGCTGACCAAGCTGAAGGGGACCTATGTGGACGGACTTGTGCCCCTTTTGGATAGGGAGGACAAGCTGCATACCCGCCTGAATCAGACCCTGGTAGCGACCGGCCGGCTTAGCAGCGCCGAGCCTAACCTGCAGAATATCCCCGTGCGTATGGAAGAGGGACGGCGCATCCGCGGCGTGTTTGTGGCCTCAGGGCCTGGACGGGTGCTGGTGGACGCCGATTATTCCCAGATCGAGCTCAGGGTATTGGCCCATATGGCCAAGGATCCACGGATGATCGAGGCCTTCCGGGATAAAGCGGATATCCATACCCGTACGGCTTCTCAGGTGTTCGGCGTGCCGGTGGAGCAGGTAACCCCGCAGCTGCGATCGGCGGCCAAAGCGGTGAACTTTGGCATCGTGTACGGTATTAGCGACTTTGGATTGGCCCGTCAGCTGGACATCACGCGGAAGGAAGCCGGCGACTATATCAGCCGCTACCTGGGCACTTTTGATCATGTGAAGGCTTATATGGAGCAAGTCGTCGAAACGGGGCGGGAGCTTGGCTATGTGGAAACGCTGTACCACCGCCGCCGGCCCATGCCGGAACTAAAGGCGAAAGATCACAATACCCGCTCGGCTGCCGAGCGTATGGCCATGAACGCGCCCATCCAGGGAACCGCGGCCGATATCATCAAGCTGGCCATGGTAGCGGTGGACCGGGTGCTGGCGGAAGGCGGATTTAAAGCCCGCCTGATTCTGCAGGTGCATGACGAGCTCATTGTGGACGCGCCCGAAGAAGAGGCGGACGCGGTCGAGGCGCTGCTGATCCGGTGCATGGAGGGGGTAGTGTCGCTGGACGTACCCTTGACCTGCGAGGTGCACCGCGGCCACAGCTGGATGGATGCCAAATAGGAGGAACGCATGAAAGTCATTGGATTAACCGGTGGGATCGCCACGGGTAAATCAACCGCCAGCAGGACGCTGCGGCAATTGGGGGCGACCATATGGGACGCAGACGAAACGGCACGGCAGGTTGTTCGGCCGGGAGAGCCGGGTTTTGACGCATTGAAGAAAGAATTCGGGGCGGACATTTTCGGCAACGACGGAAGGCTGAACCGGCGGGTGCTGGCGCAGCGGGTTTTCGGTAAGCCGGAGGAGGTTATCCGCCTAAACAAAACGTTGCATCCTATTATCCTGATGGATCTGGTGGAAAAGCTGAAGGCTTGGAGGGCCAAGGGCGTCAAGGTGGTCATTGTGGATGCGCCGCTGCTGTTTGAGAGCGGAGCGGACGTAGCTTGCGATCAGGTGTGGGTGCTCTCCTGTGGCGAGGATGAGCAGCTGCGCCGGGTAATGGAGCGGGATAAGCTCAGCCAGCAGGAAGCAATCGAGCGGCTGGAGGCCCAGATGAGCGATGCCGAGCGCCGGGCCCGCGCTACCCGTGTGATCGATACCTCCGGAGACGAAGCTTCAACCCAGCGCGCAGTAACCGCCTATTACGAAGAACTGCTGGAGGATGAGGATGAGGGTTAGGAGGCGGCTAGCGGCGCTGCTGGCCTTGACGCTGCTAATGATTATCCCGCTGGCGGGCTGCCAGGGCGGAGAAGACGAAAGCTCATCGCCGGTGCTCGTGGTGGCAACCCCGACGCCCAAGGCGGATCTTTCCACCCTGAATATTGTCATGCCGGAGAATGTCGAAACGCTGCATCCGCTGCGGGCAACCCAGCGGGAGGTCCGCAGTCTGCTGGGGCTTGTCTACGAAAGCTTGCTGACCTATGACGAGGAGGGCAACCCCACCGGCGGGCTGGCCGCCAGCATGGAGCCTGACGATACGGCGAAGGTGTGGACGGTGAAGCTGCGGACCCAGGCCAGTTGGCAAGGTAGCGGTCGCCCGATTTCGGCCGATGATGTGATTTTTACGCTGGATCTGATCCGCCAGATCGGCCAGGAGGGGGCCTATGCGTCAGTTTTGGATTACCTGGAGAACTGGGAAAAGGTGGACGACACCACGGTGCGTATCAGCTGCAAGCACGGATTTATGGGCAACCAAATGGCGCTGGACTTCCCGATCGTTCCCATGGATGCGGGCTTTACCGCCGATAGCGCGCCCAATCCAGGCGTAGGCACCGGCCCTTATGTCCTGGGCGAACTTAAAGAGGGGGAAAGCCTCACCCTGACGGTGAATCCCAGCTGGTGGAAGCAGCAGCCTTCCATTAAGACCATCGTGGCACACCGCTATCCCGATACCCAAACGGCTTCAACCAGCCTGATGCTGCGGCAGCTGGATGTAGTGCAGACCGACGACGTGGTGACCGATCAATACAGCTACGCCGGAGACGTGAATACCTACGAATATGTAACGCCGTATTTTGAGTTCTTAGCCTTCAATATGGCCAGCCCCAACGTGGCGGACGTCCGCTTCCGCCAGGCGGTAGCCTACAGCCTGAACCGCAAGGAAATTGCCTCCGATGTTTATATGAACCATGTGACTTTGGCAGACAGCCCCTTTTTCCCCGGCAATGCGCTGCTGAAGGAAGAAGCGGCCCTGGAGCAGGATGTTGCGCAGGCCCAATCACTGCTGACCGCCATGGGATGGAATAACCAAACTCAGCTTACCCTGCTGACCTATGACAATAAGCAGGATCCGGTTCGCCAAGAAGCGGCCAACCTTATTGCACGGCAGTTGGGCGAGCAGGGGATTATCGTTAACGTGATCGCCAAAAGCGGGGACGAATTTACGAAGGATCTGGAAGAAGGCAATTATGACCTGCTGCTGGCCGGCTGGTATCTGGGCGAGGTGCCGGACATGAGCTTTGGGCTTTCCAGCGCCGGCGAAGGCAATGTGACCGGCTACAACAGCCCGGCCATGGATCAAAAGCTGGCGGCTTTGCTGGAGAGCGGCAGCAGCGGCTTTGCCGATGCGTTGGCCGCAGTGAAGGCTCAACTGGCGGAGGACGTTCCTCTCGTTAGCCTGTATTTCCGCAACCATACGCTGCTGACAACCGCCCAGATCAAGGGCGTGGGACGCGTTGAAGAGGATAACGCTTTTATTTCCATTGACCAGTGGATCGTCGGCCAAAGCGAATAACCTTCATGCAAAAGGCCTTGACAAACCTATGGGGTTTGCGTATAATCAATCATGCATTGCATGTGCAATGCATTTTGCGATAGTGCTGGAATCGGCAGACAGGCACGTTTGAGGGGCGTGTGTGGCAACACGTATGGGTTCAAGTCCCATCTATCGCACCAGCTCGTCTCAAGCGATCGATCGTTTGAGACGAGTTTTTTTGTTCCATGGCTAAACTCACCGCGCGATCAATCTGCCGCTCCGAGCTTCTAAACCGAAACCCAGCGCAGCGGGTTCGGTTGGGCTTTCTTTTGAAGGCATCTTAGGCCCGATGGTGTCACTCGTACCGAAAAGCCACCGAATTCCATGCATTCGGCGGCTCCTTTTTTCCGATTGGGCAGCAGATACCCGCTGCACACATTTATCATTGCAAACGATAAGGGCATCATGAACGATGAAAATGCGATAGGATTAACCTAACCACGCAAAAAGGGCGTATCATATGGATGCGGGGATCATGATTCTATCTTGATGGTTGCTTTGGTGGTTACCTATCGGCAGCGCATGATGCGAAACGATTTATATGGTCGCTATTGCGAGCGGACAGAAAAGCGCCCTTCCAAACGCGCAGGCAATAATGGCCGAAAAGCGAAACATGAAAGCATTCAAAGGAAACACACGAACAGGAGCACGCAGATGACCATTTCATCTTGTACCAATGATTTCGAGGCAAAGGCGGAAATCCGTATATGGCTGGATGATCTTCGGCCCGCGCCGGAAGGATATATATGGTGCCGCAGCGTAAACGAGGCAAAGAAGCTGATCATTTCGCTGGGCAGCGATACCAAGATCGCAGTGATCGACTGCGATCATGACCTGGGGGACTATGCGCTTGACGGCGGCGATGGCATCAAGCTGCTGGACTGGCTGGCGGAAAATGGACGATTCTAGCCTATCGCCTTACATACGATGAACCCGGTAGGGAGGGAGAACATGCGGAGATTGGTGAACCGCTACTGGAAATAGACGATGCAATTCATCTGAAAATGGGGCAGCCCATCGAACACCGATGGGCTGCCCCATTTTATTTCCTATATCACGCAGGCCTGTATATTCAGGATTCTTCTTTCGTACCTTCGGCCTCATGCTGTTCTGCGCAGCAGCGCTTAAAAGCTAGATCAAGTATACGATGCATCTCCGGATCAGCGCGCTGCAGGGAGATCACCCTGCCATTTTGAAGGAAACAATGCTTTGTGGCCGCCGTTGCCGCAACAATACCCGTCGAGGCCAGCCTTATCGTATAGCCTACCTCCAGCTGGACGCCGGTATATTTGGTCATGGCAACCTCAATCAGCACCGTATCGCCAAAGGTTGTTGGCTTTTTATACGCGATAGACAGCCCCATGACGGGCGAAGCGATGCCGCACGCTTCTATGGCCTGAAAGGGCAGATTTATGCTGTCCAGGAAGGCGACCCGTGCCTCTTCCATCCACTTCACGTAGTTTGAATGATGGGAGATCCCCATCTTATCCGTTTCATGATATTGGATCTTTCTTTCATATTGAAACATGGGCTTTACCTCTTCTGAACCATTTGCTAGCGTTTTATCCTTCTAATAGTTAAAGAACACATCTCCGCCGCCGGCGGTCATATGCCGGCCGATTTCTTGAAGATCATTGGCGTCATTTAAGTTGAGCTTATAAAGAATCCCATCGTTATTTTCATAGGCGGTCATATAGGCGTAGCCGTTATAGATGGCGAATATGCTCTGAACGCCTTTAATGTAACCCTTTGACCCCTGATAGGATACGTTCGTATTGCCGCTTTCGTCCATTGTGACAAGGCTGACGCTTAATGACTCTGCGTTCTCATTGTTTCGCAGACTCTGATAGAGCGTCCAAGTGCGATCATCATTTTCCACCAGAATCACGGCATTATTGTCGTAGTTTCCTAAGACGAGCTCTGTCAGCGGCTTTATAGCGCTTTGGCTATCGATTAACTTGCCTTCCGTGATGCTGTATGTCTGATAGAAGGTTGAGTTTGTCTTAAAATCATACTGCTCCCATGTGATCAGATCGTTCTCTATCACAAAGTAGAGTCCGGACCACCCAATGCTGCCGCTGTCCACCAACACGGCCCGGCCGCTTCCATCCTTTTCGCAGCGGCACAGCCGGAAGCTCACCATGTCATCCGTCCCTGGCGTTTTCTCTACATAGTAGATCTTGCCGCCATAATAGGCGAACTTTGCCACATAGTACCCCTCGCCAGCGGGCGCGGGCAGCAATTGGATGCCCGCGTTTTCGTCGATGTATTGAGTGGATACGGAATACAGCGTCCCATCGATTTCGCCCATAGCGCTCGCCATAGCAATCCCGCCGGTGCCAAGATGCGCCGTATCGACGGGGTTTATCGCCGCGCCCGGCTCGCCCTCAGCCCGTACGGTATCCTCTCCGGCTACAGTCGGCGAGGTGAACCGCATCGAAGCCGCGACAGTCAGCGCATGCTCATACGGTATACAGCCGGCTGGTTTATAGAGCGGAATGTATTGCTCCGCGTAATTTCCGCCGACCGTTCCATCAAAAAATCCGCATATTTCGCCATTAGTATTGGTGATTTCGCAATGAGCATCCTCCACAGGCGCGTCATCCGCTTCTTCAAGCACCGCGCCGGAAACTTGCAAATACATTTTTTGGGTATAGTTATCTATCAGCGCTGAATCGTCGATTTCCTGCAACCGGTACGATTTGCTATAGGTGTTTTCCGGTGTAATCTTATAATTCGCCGACAAAATCGACATCTTGTTCAGGAGAAATTCCATCTGCTCCTGCTGCTGTGTTAGCTCGTCTCCGCTAAGCCCCAGCGCCGACGTGGCTTGATTTTTCGCAATATAGCAGGTCTTTAAGTAGATATACGCCGCCTCCGACAGGGCCTTGAATTCCTTCTCGTCCGCCTTCCGGGCGGGATAGGCCTTTAGCTCTGCCTGCAGGATCCTTTCCACGTCGCTCTGCAGGGGGATGGCCAGCACGCTTATCTGAAAGCTATGGGTAGCGCTTATCCCCTCTGAAATAGCCGGTATCAGATGCGTTGCCAGCTGCATCAGCTTAAAGACAGGGCATGATGCGCTCAGGCCGTCCAAGACCCAGCTTCCTGCATTTTTGGAAATATAATCATACAGCGAGTAATTGACCGCGCCGCTTTGCATCCGTGCAGCGTATGTTTCAATTTCATTCAGCACGATAGGATCGGAATAGGTCAAAAACTCTTTATTGGCGCAGATCGCACCGACTCCGCCAAGGCTAATCTCGTCTACAGCGGCATAGGTCGCAGCCGTCTGCAGCATGCCGAATACCGTCGTCACGCCGGTTAGTACGCCGTCAATGCCGGCATTCATCGCTTGCAGCTTTTTCTTCTGTTCGGTCAGCGCGTTAATCTTATCCAGCGCTTCGCTGAACCAGCGCGGGTCATTCACCAGGCTGCTGCTGCTCACCCGGGCCTCCAGCACCGCGTCCATCAGATCCATATCCACCGCCGCATTGGCGCCTATATCATATTCCGTTTGAACCAGGCTCATCACGTCGGATATCTCATTGATCGACGCCTTCGCCGCCGCCACAGATTCGTCCGGAACGACACACATCAGATCCACGGTCAAATCGTCGGCCAGCTGCTCCAAAAGAAGCTCATATCCCTTTTCATCAAATCCAAAGGCCGACAGGGCAACCGCCGCCCATGCGGTGGCGTCGCCGTCGAGCAGCTTGGACGCGATCTGCGCCGCGGCGCTCGATCCGCTCAAAAGCGCTAGGTTTCCGCTGGTATACGCTGTCATGCATTCGCCGCTGTTGTTGTATAAATAGGCGAGTACGTCGATTACGGTCTCGTCCGGATCGTAGACGGTAATAAAAGTATCCTCTCCATCCGTTTCCTGGTGAAGGCCCAGGTCGAAAAGGATGCATAGATCCTGCAGCGGGACCCATAGCGAATCGTTGTCATAGATCGGCGCGGCGGAAAGCTGCATGGTAAGCGAAATATAAGAATCTGCAAAATCGCCCGCAAAAAATTGCGCTTCCGGATTCCCGCTGCCCAGCGCCAGATGCCGCTCATACGCGCTGATCAGCAGCGTCGAGCCGCCCTTTTTCACCGTAAGGCCGAGGACGCTTTGGATTTCGCTGTCGGCGATGTACAGATGCCCGTCGCTTACCAGCACCGGCATATACACGCTCGCCATTGTTTTCAGTCCATCGTCCGCCTGGGCCTCTTCGTACTGAACGGGAAGGAGCCCATAGTATCCGTCCGTATCCGGATCGTAACCGCTTATGTCCGCCCCAAAGGGAATGTCCACCACGTGATTCTCTGCCGGCGCCGCTGCAGCGCCCTTGCCTGCAAACGCGCCCGAAAGAACGATGCACAGCAGAAGGATGACCGCCGTAACGCGGATATTCTTGCTCTTCATATCCACTCTCCCTATTCCGCTTCAGGCAGCGCGTCGCTGACAACGCTCAACAGTCCGCCGTAAAGCCCGTCGATCAATGCATAGGAATTTCGCAGCCGGTATCCGTCATCCAGCGCCTCGATCTCCGCCTGCGCCGACACGGTGCGCTGCTCATAGCTTCCAGACGCGAGGATTGCCTCCAGCTCGCTGAAAAGTTCCCCCTGATTAGCGCTCTCATTCAAATTCACGATGATTTTCGCCATATCCGGTCCTGTTATCTCAAAGGTCACGGCTTGGCCTTCCTCTACGTTTGGGGGAAGTTTATAGGAAACCGACGTATACTTCATTAGGATCGGGAACACGCTCTCCGTCGTTTCCGGCTCCGCAGGCGGTTCAATCAGCTCGCTATATTGTTCCTCCATGATCGCTTTCAACTCTTCGGCGCTCAGTGCACCGTCTTCTTCCTCGCCGGCCGGGACGGATTCATCCTGATCCGACACGCCGAAGATCATACCCTCCGAGAGCGCGCTTTTATCGCCGTTTCGCCATTCATCCGTCCACTGCTCGAGCGCAGCCGATAAGTCCGCCGCCATACTTCCCTTTCCGATGACGCCAAAGTGATAGAGGCCCAGCACTACGGCCGCCGCTATCACAACAGCAGCTGCAAGAATAACGATTATGCGGGTGGATTTCTTTCGATTTTTTGTTTTCTTCTTCATCGTATCTTCTTCTCACCTTTTCCTTTTCCGATACCACGCCATCCATAAAGCCGGCCCCCGGGCAAGGGGAGCGGCATACAAAATTTGGGTTCATTATAGCAGTTTTTCGGGTAAATCACAAACGATATCCCAACCGGAAGCAGGTAGGATATCGTAATTCTGCCCCTTTTGCCTGTGCCGTTGATAGGTGGATGTAGCATCAGGAAAATCGTTTGTTATGCGGGGTAAAGAAATCAAAATCAATCGCCGCGCCCGTTCTGCTTCATCGGTATCTCGATCCTTATCGCCCGTCCAAATCAACGGTTGAGATTACGTACGGCCGAAAAATCGGATGCGCTAGCCCGACTGATCCGTGAGCGGCTAAGGTAGAGGGTTAATCATCATTGCCTTGCGCAACGAAAGCAGCAAAGAAAGGGATCGATTGAAATTTTCCACGCTAATCCTCGGCGCTCCGGAGAAGGGTGGTTTTGCGGATAGTACGTTTGATGGATCGCCGCGCCGCCGCAAGCCTAAATACTGCCGTTTCAGCCCCTAATCTTTCAGACCGGTAATCCACATTTATGGCGATGTCAAAATTATCGTAACACGCCGCAGGTTGAAAATGATGCTAAGCTGGTTTCGGCCTGTCTCAATAGCGGGGGATGGCCTTATACCGCTTCAGAGGCCCAGCATTTTGCCGGGTGGATGTATATCGGATTCTCCAAGCCCGAGAAGTGCAGTGTTCCGCTACTTTATACTAAAACGCAGCAAACTCCACGCGCCATTTTTTGCCGCATCCTCATGGATCCGCACTGAACAGCTCCTGCCGCTGGCATGAGCCATATGGCGATAGCCTGATTCGATTTGCTTACAGCGGTTTGATCTGTTTGCCAGAGACAAAATTCGGCCGTTTCTATTGGGGCTGCATTTACACTTGCTCTAGCGTTGCTAAAGCGGGAACGCAGTATGGCTGCGCGAACCTTCTCTGCAGGCGGGGCGGATGACGCTGCGCGGCAGATGCCTTTGGCAATCGCAGCTTGTAAAATTGCAATTGCCCCTGTATTCAAGGACCCAAAGGGCGCGGTTTGTTTTCGTATGATTCATGATTGGCGGCTGTTATCCCAGCACGGTTGCCGCAGAAATAAAGAAAAGCGGGACTGTTGCTCAGTCCCGCTTCCACATCCTTAGTCGGCAACAACGCTAATGCGCTTTTGAATATTGCAGCCCTTTACCGTTTCGTCCACCATGGCAATCGCATAATCGGCATAGCTGATTACGCTCTCGCCTTTGGAATTGAGCGTTAATTCTTCCCCACCGAGGATATACTTGCCGGTGCGCTCGCCGTCGGCGCGGAAATCACCGGCAGGGCTGATGTAGGTCCATTTGACGTCGGCCCTTTTTCTGAGCTCTGAAAGCGCCTTTGCCATGGCTGCGGCAAGCGGTTTGAAGATATCGGGGAAATCCGGCCCGTCTGCAACACAGACGGTATGCTCCGGATTCACATACAGGCTGCCCGCCCCGCCGACAACCAGCAGGCGTATGTTCGTGCCGGATAGAATGTCGCACAGATGCTTCAGCGAAGTGCTATGCTGAGGGAGCGTGTCTTCCGTCCATGCGCCGAAAGCATCAATCACCGCATCAAAAGGTTTCAAGTCGGCTGCGGTTAGATCAAACAAATCCTTCTTCAGCACTTTCTGTGCAGCCGTCTGATTCTCTTCACGCACCACCGCAGTCACATCCAAGCCCCGATCGACCGCTTCTTTCACGATGAGTTTTCCAGCTTTTCCGTTTGCGCATACAACTGCAAGTTTCATGGTTTTATCTTCCCGATCTGTTTTCACAAAGGCTTGCGTTTCCCTTGCGTCGGTTCTATAATAGCTCCATACATCCGGGAAAAAAAGTACGCACAATATTGTGGTGTAGTTACCAAAAAGATACGATTGGAGAAAAGGACGCATTGAAATGGAAAAAAATGCTTTAACACCGGCCAAAGAACTGCCGGCCTGTCCGGTGGAAACGACGCTGACGCTTATCAGCGACAAATGGAAAGTGCTGATCCTCCGGGATCTTATGCCGGGGACGAAACGCTTCGGCGAGCTAAAAAAGTCCATCGGCCACGTAACGCAGAAGGTTCTGACATCGCAGCTCCGGCAAATGGAGCAAAGCGGTTTGGTAAACCGCAAGGTCTATCCGGAAGTGCCGCCGCGGGTGGAATATACTCTGACGGATTTGGGCTATAGCCTAAAGCCGATTCTTGATTCCATGCAAAATTGGGGGGAGCAATATAAGGCTTCTCTTAGCCAATCGGGTGCAAGGAATCCCGATTGAACGGCAGCGCTGATGCAAGAAGCTGCGGCATGGCTTGCTTTATGCGGCGCACAGCAGGCCTTTGGCCAAGGCAAACGTAAAATATATACAATAGGATGCTGGGCCGAATGCTGATGCCGGAAGGCGGTTGGACCTTCATAAACAGGGGCGGCACATAAAACTCATCGAAACATAATAGATTAATATAAAATTGAGCGGTGGATGAGCGATGATAGGCAAAAACGAAATCCCAATATTGGAGTTTGATACAGATGAAGCAGCCGTTATTATGCCGACGCACGAGCATCTGAACCTGAAGCTGCCTTCAAAGGCTGTATTCGCCTTTTTAGGAGAGCATATTGATGAATATGCCAAAACACATCATGCAATACAGGTCGGTCAGTTCCTGTCAGCAACGAAAGACTATCCGATCTACATTGTCGAGCACAAGGGGGAAGATGTGTGCCTTTGTCAAGCACCTGTCGGATCTGCGCCTGCAGTTCAGCTGATGGATTGGCTGATTGGATACGGCGTTCGGGAAATCATTACCGGCGGATGCTGTGGCGCTCTCGCGGATTTTGAAGAAAATGTCTTTCTCGTTCCCTATAAAGCGCTGCGCGATGAAGGAACATCCTATCATTATATGAAACCGTCGCGCTTTGTGGAGATCAATCCGATCGCCTTGAAAGCAATCGAAAAAACGATTGTAGAACACGGCCTTGCATATCATGAAGTAATAACTTGGACAACAGATGGTTTTTACCGTGAAACGAAGGGAAAGGTTGCGTATAGAAGGCAGGAAGGCTGCGAAGTGGTAGAAATGGAATGCGCAGCCCTTGCTGCGTGCGCGTCTTTTCGCAATGCGGTAGGGGGCTGTATCTTGTTTACCGCCGATACGTTGGCTGACGTAGAGCATTACGATGAACGCAACTGGGGGGACGACTCATTTGCGTACGCGCTTGAGTTATGCTTAGATGCGGTTATCAGAATATAAGAAAGACTGATTTGCCGAAGGATTAGCTATCGAACAGGGGGCCATAACGTTGGGTTGAAGTAAAGAAGACGTACAAAGCCGGACCCTCCCCGCTGCTTATTATTTCAGGACGGGTAAAACGGGTGGAAGTTTTCCAAACGCCAAAGGCGACCATATCCCCAGACCCTGTATAGAAGATAAGGAGCAAATGGGGATACACAAGGCATGGAGATTGGGGTTATGCCCCACAGTTTGTGCAATATCATCTTATCTGTCCACAAGGATATCCTAAGTCATGCTTGGGTTCGGGTGCAGGACACAGCGGAAATTTTGATGCCCGGATGTCCACGGGTGGGAGATGGAAGGTGATTTGAACATCGTTGCGGAAGAAAAGACCACCGCGTATCCAGAATATTAGGGTATGATGGTTCTACCGATCCCCGAAAAGATATAAATACATGCGACGGTATACGTCTATAATTTCAAAAGCGCGGTCATAAGTGCGGTCAGCAAATAGAAAACACCGGATTTTTGCTTGGAATCCGGTGTTTTTGTGTGGGAAGCGTTGACAAAAAAAGTGATCGGCGACGTTTGGCGCAAACTGGGTATAGACTGGGTAAAGGCAAAAGAAAAAGCCCTAAAAATAGGGCTTTTCCATGGTGGAGGCGAGGGGAGTCGAACCCCTGTCCGAAAGCACGTCCACCGCGTTTTCTCCGAGCGCAGTCGTTCCTTTACATTCCCGCCGCTAAGCTATGAACGACAATATCCCAGCTTTGGTAGCTTCATAAAATCCGGCCCGCCGCAAAGCTTAAGCGGGTTCGTTCCTCTCATATTTGACGCCGCTGACCCCCTATGAGAGCTCGGGGCAGCGACGGGCTGCATTAAGCAGCCAGGGCAACAGTATTGTTGTCGTTTGTTTTGAAAGTTTGCCGATTTTTACGTGGCTCGGCGCCACGGCTCGCTTACACGGATTCAGTACCCCCGTCGAAATCCATTTACGCCCCCATGATCGTTTAGGACTCGCCGCGGTAGCGTTGGTTGCGAGAGAAAGCCTTTTCCATCTCCCGCTGCGCGGTGCGCTTGGCTGCAGCATCGCGCTTGTCATAGAGCTTTTTACCCCGGGCCAGCGCCAGCTCCAGCTTCACGCGCCCCTTTTTCAAATACAGGCTCAGGGGGATCAGCGTATAGCCCTGCCGCTGCGTCATACCGATCAGCCGCTGGATCTCCTGCTTGTGCAAGAGCAGCTTCCGATCGCGAAGGGGATCGACATTAAAGATATTCCCCTGTGCGTAGGGAGAAATATGCATTCCCTGGATAAAAACCTCGCCGCCGCGGATGGCACAGTAACTCTCTTTCAGGTTGGCCTTACCCATGCGGATGGATTTGACCTCGGTGCCCTTGAGCTCAAGGCCGGCTTCATAAGTCTCGTCGATGAAATATTCATGGCGGGCAGCGCGATTGGTCACCAGCGTTTTGCCTTCCTTGGGCATTGGAGCACCTCCTTTCTGAAAGCTTGGGGTAAAAACGCCCCGTCCTAAAACGGACAGGGCTATCCATATCTCATTATAGCATAAAGCGGGGCGCTGTCAAGGAGGAAATCTTGACAGCGCATCTGCAAGCTGTCATTGCTAGAGGGCGGAAGATTTACGATAGAAAAGAGAAAAAGAATTCTTGACGCCAGGAAGCGTATATGGTAAGATGGATGCGAGTTAGTTAATGCTAACTTACCAATGCGCCTAACGGCGTCACTTTTTACACATAAGGTTAGTTGCATCTAACCAAAGGAGGTTCAAATGAGCATTGTCATCGTAGGAGGCAACGACCGGATGATCCGCTTCTATAAGGATACCTGCGAAGATTTCGGATGTCGGGCCAAAGTGTTTACGCAGATGCGGGATGGGCTGAAGAATAAGATTGGATCGCCGGATCTTATCATCTTATTTACAGGAACGGTATCGCACAAGATGGTGCAGTATACCTTGGAAGAGGCCCGACGCTCCAACGCACAGGTGCGACGCAGCCACAGCAGCAGCCTGGCGGCCTTGCGCAATATTCTGTCAGAGCACTGCGGGGGATAAGGTCAATGGGTAACGTCTTCGAGGCCCGGCTGGTGGAGCATTGTGCGCCGACCCTGGCGGGCCTTAAGCTCGGCAGCCTCTTTTGCCTGCCAGCGGACGGGGGAGCGGCAGCCGAATGGGTGCGCCAATGCGACGGCGCGCTAGCCTCAAAGGGGCTTCGGCTTCGCCTGATTCGCAGCTCTAACTGCGGACAGCTGATCTATGTATATCGCGAGCGGCTGTTGCGCCGTGCATTGGAACAGCATGCCGTCGCGCGGTTCTTGTCAGGGTATGGCTATGCGCCGGAGGATATGGAAGCCTGCCTCCAGCGGCTGGCGCAGCGCCTCCAGTGCCAAGACTTCCCCCATGAGATCGGCATCTTTCTGGGATATCCGCTGCACGACGTGGAGGGATTTATCCGCTATGGAGGCCAGAACTATTGCTGCAAAGGCTGCTGGAAGGTCTATGACCGCCGTCAGGAGGCGGAGAAAACCTTTGCCTCCTTTCATAAGTGCAGGCGGATTTATCGCGAGTGCCACCGGGCTGGTACGACGATCGATAGGTTAACCGTCGCGGCCTGAGGGACGATATGGATCATCCCCCCTTTTGCGGGGAAAGAAAAGGAGAAACAAAATGAGCAAAGTATGCGTAGTCTATTGGAGCGGTACGGGCAATACGGAGGCGATGGCGAATCTGGTAGCCGAAGGCGCCAAAGCGGCCGGGGCTGAAACGGACATTTTTACAGCCGGTGAATTTTCGGCGGATCAGGCGAGCGCCTACGACGCGCTGGCTTTCGGCTGCCCCTCCATGGGCAGCGAGGAGCTGGAGGACACGGAGTTTGCGCCCATGTTCCAAGGGGTGTTAGGATCGCTGGCGGGGAAGAAGGTGGGGCTTTTTGGCTCCTATGGCTGGGGCGACGGCGAGTGGATGCGCACCTGGCAGCAGGATGTCCGGGACGCGGGCATCGACCTGGTATCGGACGGCGTCATCGCTAACGAGGCGCCCGACGACGAGGCAGCCGAGGCTTGCAGGGGGCTGGGGGCCAGCCTAGCCGGCTAAAGATCCGCAAAGGGCCGCCACGGGCGGCCCTTTTTTGCTTGGGTATGAAGGCTTGTAAAATGGGAGAAACTTTGATAGGATCGTATAGGAAGATACGAGAAGACGCAAAGGAGGTGCAAAATGAAAATACAGGAATCGGCTGAAGATTATTTGGAAGCAATCCTGATGCTCACCCAAAAGCAGGGCGAGGTTCGTTCCATCGATATCGTCAACTGGATGGAATACTCCAAGCCCAGCATAAGCGTGGCCATGAAGCGCCTGCGTGAGAACGGTTATATTGAAATGGATCCCAGCGGTTATATCACCCTGACGGAGGCGGGCCGGGCCATTGCCGAGCGGGTATATGAGCGTCACCAGGTGCTCTCAAGGATGCTGATCGATCTGGGCGTATCCGAGGAAACCGCCCTGAAGGATGCCTGCCGCATGGAGCACGTCCTCAGCCAGGAGAGCTTTGATAAAATACGAAACCATCGGGAAAGTATGAAAAAGAAATAAGCTCACATCGATTGAGCCTTGGATGCGCGCCGCTGG
This sequence comes from Candidatus Parachristensenella avicola, assembly GCA_904420205.1. GTDB lineage: Bacteria > Bacillota > Clostridia > Christensenellales > UMGS416 > Parachristensenella > Parachristensenella avicola. The sequence goes on from CAJFUN010000033.1 coordinate 74,398, forward strand.
GCGCGCATTTTTTGGTGTTTGTATGATGAAAAAAGAGGGTTGCGCCCAATGCATCCCGGTATAAAGCGGCCTCTAAGGCGAAACGCATCTTACGGATCAAGACGCGAAATAGGCGGTTCTTCGATCAGCCGTGCAAGAATCTGCTCATCAGAGGTATCGCAGGCTATTTTGGTGATGTTCTTTAGGGGGAAAAGCCGCTTTCCATCGAATTCGCCGTAGGTCGTCACCGCCTCCATCAGACAATCGTTCGGATCAACCTCTCGAATAAGGCCCCTGCAATCGTAATATCCACTGTTCAATAGCTCGACCGATACCACCAGATGACGGCGAGCCGCATAAGCCAGCAGCGCATGATCCAAGCGTTCGGTATTGGGAAAATCAACGGCGGGAAACGCGTCTTTTGCCTGTAATCGTTTCAGCTTTTTTAGATATTGGGTATCAGTCGCCTGCATCAAAATGGAATCCAGCGGCAGCAAAACAAAGCCATCATATGCGCCGGATTCCGTAATGGAAGACAGAATAAGGTGATCGTTGCTCATCGCCAACACCATGCCTGCGGCAAATGTTGCAAGATCGTCTGCATGCGTATAGAGTTCCACCATTTTCCCCTGATTTTGGACTGAAAGAAGCATATCGGTTTGATTCATCGTTGGTGCCTCCTTTAAGGATGATCGGATGCAGGATTCAAATCCGGCAGAAAAAATGTCCATCGATGCGCGCAAGATCCCGGATCGGATCTTTAACGCCGATTTATCATGTCCGCCCCGAACGGCATTGGGGCTGATGCCAGCGGAAACGGCCGCTCCCTGCCCCGCATTCAAAGTGGTATTTGGCGATACCCAAGTCAACCTGGGTGTAAGGCCCCCATCCAGCTTCGGCCGTCACCTCGTTTCCCTTAAGCGTAAAGCAGAATTTCTGCTGATTCATAGCGGTAGGCGCCAACAGCGCCGCTTCCATGCCGCGGCGGAACCAGGCAGGCATGGGCCCTTCCACCCTGCAGAGGGAGGATATCGGCTTGCTCCGATGGGGTTTTCCAGCCGTCGCACCATAGCCCAGGGCAAGGACGCAAACCAGCTTTTCGCCGGGCTCGATTATGCATTGCGCTTTCCTGCGGCTATATGTCAACCCTACCCAGCAGGTATTCAGTCCCAGTTGCTGAGCGGTCAGCGCGATGCGTTCGCCATAGTAGCCGATGCGCTCTTCGAGCCCGGGTTGCCGGCCCACCAGGCAGATGTAATGATGGACGTTATGAAATTGACCGTACCGGGCCAGCAAACCCTCAAAAGCTTCCGGGTGGCGGAGAACCATCTGGATATGCAGCGAGCCCTCCTGGTTGCAGGCATCAATTTGGGCCTGCAGGCGTTCCGCCGTTTCCGTACGGATGATTTGATGGGTATAGTCGCGCACGCTGTGGCGGCTTTCGATGGCTTGAAGGATATCCATTTCCCTTGACCTCCTTGCTTATATGGGACGGCAGGTTTACTAGAATGGATTATACCACAGAACGGGGCAGCGGGCCGATACCGGGAAAGAAAGCGCGAATGTAGGTCGTAGGACGGGGCGCACGGTTGTACCGGCGGCGCAGGGTATGGTATAATCAAGCCAATATCAGGAGGGATTGCCATGAATTTTAAGGCGGAACTGAAAAACCTCTGCGCCCTCTCCGGCCCCGCAGGCTATGAGCAGGCGGTCAGTGAGAAGGTTGAAGCGCTCTTTAGCGAATTTTGCCAGGAGGTATGGCACGATAGTTTCCATAACGTGTATGCGCGCATGGGCGGCGGAAAAATGCGGCTTATGATCTGTGCGCATATGGACGAAGTGGGCATGATGGTGCGCACCATCGAGGATGACGGTTTCCTTGGCATCACCAAAGTGGGTGGAATCGATCCCCGGGTACTGCCGGCTCACGAGGTAGTGGTGCACGGGCGGGAGGAACTTTTTGGCGTGATCGGCGCTAAACCGCCCCATGTGACGACGCCTGCCGAGCGGGAAAAGATGATTCCCTTAGACGAACTTTATGTGGATCTTGGTTTGCCGGCCGAGCGAGTGCGCCAGCTGGTTCAGGTGGGCGATGTGATTTCCTATCGGGCCCCGGTGATCGACCTAGCCGGCGATGCGCTGGCCGGGCGCACGTTGGACGACCGGGCCGGCGTCATGATTCTGCTGGAAACCATGGCTGCCCTAAAGGATACCGCACTGGGGGTGGAGGTCGTCTTTGTAGCCACGGTGGGCGAGGAGGTCGGTTCGCTGGGCGCTGCGGTCGCCGCCTTTGACCAGCGGCCCGACTTAGGGATCGCTATCGACGTAACCCATGGCGATACGCCCGACGCGCCGGCGGGGGAGAGCTTCCCCATGGACAAGCCGAATATCGGCCTGGGCCCCATCTGCCATACCGGCTGGGTAGAGCGGCTGCGCCGGGTGGCAAAAGAGCAGGATATGGATTATTCGCTGGATGTATTCGGCGGCGAAAGCTGGACCGATGGCGACGAGATCCAGCTGACGGCGGAGGGCATCCCGGTGGCGCTGCTTTCACTGCCGCTAAGGTATATGCATACCTCGGTGGAGTTGATTCGGATGAATACCTTAAAAAAATGCGCCAGGCTGCTAACGCAGTTTATCCTGTCTGTAAGCGAGGAGGGCTGATCCATGGAACGGCTTAAAAAATTAACAGCCCTGCGGGGCGTTTCCGGGTTTGAGGAAGAAGTGCGCGCCTATGTGCTGGAGGAGGCGAAGCGGCTGGCCGACGAGGTGCGTGTGGACGCACTTGGCAGCGTGATTGCACTGAAAAAAGGCACGGAGCACCCGGAGCAGGTGGTGATGGTTGCCGCTCATATGGACGAGGTGGGCTTTATCATCACCACAGTGGAGGAACGGGGAACGCTTCGCTTTGCCACTGTGGGCGGGATTGATCCCCGGGTTTTGCAATCCAAGCGGGTGATAATCGGGGAGAAGCGCGTGCCCGGCGTCATCGGTTCCATGGCGATTCACCTGCTGGAGGCAAAGGACATGGTGCCGCTAAAGGTGAATCAGCTGTATATCGATATCGGTTGCACCAGCAAGGCCGAGGCGGAGGCCTTGGTGAAGCCCGGCGATACGGCAGTCTTTGATTCGGACTTTGTAACCTTTGGCGATGGCCTGGTCAAGTGCCGGGCGCTGGACGACCGCGTGGGCTGCGGCGTGCTGCTGTCGGCCCTGGAACGGCGCTATCCGGTTACGTTGGCGGCGGTCTTCACCGTGCAGGAGGAGATTGGATGCAAAGGCGCCACGGCGGCGGCCTTTGCGGTGAATCCCAACGCCGGCATCGTGCTGGAGGGCACAACCTGCGCCGATATGCACGGCGTAGACGATGCGCTGAAGGTAACGCGCATCGGCCGGGGGCCGGTGATCTCCATTATGGACCGGGCCGCCATCCCGAACCGGCCTTTCCGTGACTTTGTGACGGCGACGGCCGACGAATACGGCATCCCCTGGCAATATCGCCAGGGCGCATTCGGCGGCACCGATGCCGGTGCCCTGCAGCGGGCCAAGGGAGGGCGTCCTGTGGTCAACATCGCCGTGGCCACAAGATATATTCATTCCCCGGTCAACGTTGTCAGTCAAGCGGATTATTTGAACGCCCAGACGCTGCTTATGCGGGTGCTGGAGCGGATGAACCGTTTTCTGGAGGTAGAATAATGGATATGAGAAATACGCTGAAAACCCTCTGCCAGGCCTATGGGCCCACGGGGAACGAAGGCTCGGTGGCCCAGGTGATCCGGGAGATGGTGGCCCCGGTTGCCGACGAGATGACCACCGACGCCATGGGGAACCTGATCGTAACGAAAAAAGGCCGCGGCCAAGGCCGGCTGATGATGGCTGCCCATATGGACGAAATCGGCCTAATGGTGACCTACGTGGAAGAGGACGGCTTCCTCCGGATCGACGCTGTGGGCGGCGTGCGCCCGCAAACAACGGCCTTTCGGCAGATTCGCTTTGAAAATGGCGTAACCGGCGTCGTAGGCTATGAGTCCGCCAAGGTTAAGAACTTTGCTGAGCTCACCTTTTCCCGGCTGTTTGTGGATATTGGCGCGTCCAGCCGCGAGGAAGCGCTGGAGAAAGTTTCAATAGGCGATATCGCGCACTTTACCAGCGATTATGTGGACATGGGCCGGCGTGTTTGTTCTAAGTCCATGGATAACCGGGCCGGCTGCGCCGTGCTGGTGGAGATGCTGAAGGGGCTGGAGGATGCGGCTATGGATGTGGTCGCTGTGTTTACCGTGCAGGAGGAGGTCGGCCTGCGGGGGGCTAAGACGGCGGCCTGGTCGGTAAATCCTGACGTGGGCGTGGCGCTGGACGTGACGAGCGCAGCCGACCATCCGGGCGCACCCACCGCGGCGATGAAGCTGGGCCAGGGACCCTGCGTCAAGATTAAGGACGCTTCGGTCATCTGCACGCCTTCGGTGGTGGCCTGGCTGGAGCAGGCGGCTCGGGACGCGCAGGTGCCTTGGCAGCGCGAGGTGCTGACGGCGGGCGGCACCGATACGGCGGCCATGCAGATGACCGGTGCGGGTATTCCCGCCGGCTGCATTTCCTTGGCAACCCGCTACATCCACAGCCAGGGTGAGGTGCTGCAGATCTCCGACCTGGAGCAAGCTGCACTGCTTCTCATCCAGGCGGCTAAAACGGGGTATAACAGCTGATGAAAAAGAGCATGAAAAGGAAACTGCGCCTGGGGGCGCTGGCGCTGATGGTGGCCTGCCTTGTGCCGCTCATGGCTGGCTGCGACGTTGGTCTGACCAAAATGGGTTATATTGACAAGGAAGGCAATACCGTGATCGAAGGCCTGTATCAGATGGCCCAGCCCTTTCACGAGGGGATGGCCGGCGTCATGCTGGGCCGGGGCGATCAGGTCTACTGGGGCTTTATCGGCAAAGACAACAAGGCCAAAGTGAATCTGAACCTGTCTGAGGCGCGACCCTTCTATGATGGCGTGGCCCCGGTGTGCAAATACGGCAGTAAATATAATTATTGGGTCTTCATCGATACCAATGGCGAGGATGTTTTCGGCCAGGAGTTTGCCGACGCCTCGGTATTTGTCAACGGCCTGGCCCCGGTTCAGGATATGGAGACGGAAAAATACGGCTATATCGATCGGCAGGGCCAGCTGGTCATCCCCTATCAGTATGATACGGCCTCGGTTTTCTCGGCTACCGACGACCTGGCGATGTTCCGGGTAGGCGGGGAGAATCTGGGACGCTGCGGCTATATTGACCGGGAAGGGAACGAAGTGATCGAACCGGCCTATTTTTACGCGGGAACCTTTAACGACGGGCTGGCTGTGGTGAAGGAAACCAGCGATATGGAGGTAGCCGACTGGGGCCTGATCAACACCAAAGGGGAAATGGTGCTGGGCGGCGACTTTGTAGAGTGTGGGAACTATTCCGAGGGGCTGGCTCCGGTAGCCGTAGAGAAAGATGGTAAAACCCTTTGGGGCTTTATGGATGGCGAAGGGAACTGGGTAATCGAGCCCCAATTCGCCAGCGCGCTGTCTTTTTCGGAGGGCTTGGCCGGCGCACAGTCCACCGAAGGCGATCAGCTGTGGGGATACATCGATAAGACCGGGGCATGGGTGATCGAACCGGCATTTGAGGGCGTTGCCGACTTCTCGGAGGGCCTTGCGGCCGTTCACGGCGGTAAGCTTGTGGTAGCGAAATAATGAGCGCACGCAAAAGATCCGCTGTGACCAAGCGGATGATTAAGCAGCTGACCAGCGCAGCGATCGTTATCGTGGCCTTGGCCGCGGCGTGGATTTTTGGCGGCGAAGGGTTTGCGCCCGCCGTCCAGACGCCGGAGGCCAGCGGCCAGGCCATGACGGTGCGGTTTATCGACGTAGGACAGGGCGCCAGCACGCTGGTTTCCATGGGCGATACGCATATCCTGATCGACGCAGGGGAAAATGACCAGGGCGAAAAGGTGGTCGAACAGCTGAAGGCCTGGGGCGTGACCCGCCTGGCTCTGGCGGTAGGCACTCATCCGCATTCAGACCATATCGGCGGCATGGACGATGTGCTGGAAGCCTTTGAGGTGGACGCCTATATGATGCCGGAGGTAGCCCATACGTCCCAAACGTATGAGTCGGTGCTGCAGGTGCTGGAGGAGAAACAGATTCCGGTAACCTATCCTGAAGCCGGAGACAGCCTAACATTGGGCGGGATGCGGCTGACGGTTCTGGGCCCCGAGCAGGTAGAAGAGGATGACCTGAACAACTGCTCTTTGGTGTCCAGGGTGGATTCGGCTTATGGGAGTGTATTGATCCCCGGCGATTGTGAGGAGCCGTCGGAGGCGGCCATGCTTAAGGGAAACCGGCCGCTGAAGGCGGATGTGCTTCAACTGGCGCATCATGGATCGAATACGTCTAACTCCGAGGCATTTCTTAAGGCGGTAGACCCTCAGTGGGTCGTGATCCCCGTGGGCGAGGACAACAGCTATGGCCACCCTCACGATGAAGTGCTCCAACGGGTGGAACGTCTGGGGTATAAGGCCTATCGCACCGACTGGAACGGTACGGTGACCTGCGTGATGGACGAAAAAGGTATCGCTTTTTATCCGGAAAAAGAGCCATAAATAAAGCGCCGCGGCTTATGCATAAGCCGCGGCGCTTTTGCCTGCCCATCAAAAGAGAAGGACGATTATTTTTTTATTGCATCGGATTGCTGCCAGAAGACGATGCGGTCCGCCATGCATTGGGATAGCAGCGCCGTATCCAGGCAGGTGAAAAGCGTATGCGCTGGCGCTTTCCCGGCCGCGATATGATCGAAAAAATAAGCCAGCTGCGCATAGAAGCCGTTGGTGATAAACATAGCCGTACCGTCGGGCAGCGATTCGTCGTCGATGCGCTCTTGGAGCACACCGTCGCGATAATGCTCCAGGCTGCCGCTGCGGGCGCCCCAGGCTGGCAGGTCTACGACAAAAAGTCCATTGTCCGCCGTGACGGCGATGCGCTCTGTGACTGCGCCGGACACAGGGCAAAAACTAAGGCTAGCCACAGCGCCGTTTTCATATTCCAGCAGGAAATGCGCGTTGATGACATCTTGCTCCACCGCAGGGTATCGCGCCGCCATGGAACGCAACGGACTGCCCGCCAGATAACAGGCCAAATCAAGGTCATGGATTGCCGTGGTATGAAAATGGTTTTCGCGGCGTCCAACCCGATGCATGGCGCATTCGATATGCTCAATCCGGTGCCCGTGAAGGCGCTGGCGGAGCGCACGGATCAGCGGCATGTGGCGGCGGTTATAGGCTACCTGATGGTGCGTGCCATGAGCGGCGGCTGCTTTGACCAGTTGAATCGTCTCTTCATAGCTTTCCGCCGGCGGCTTTTCCATCAGCGTAGGTATACCATCGGCCAGCAGGCGTTGGGCCAGGCGGCCGGTTACGGTAAAGGGGGTGGTGAGCAGCACAGCATCGGGTTGCTGCTCCCGCAGCATTTGGTCCGTATCACTGTATGCGGCGGAAAAACCCGCTAATTGCGCGTAAGACGCGGCGGACGCCGCATCTAGATCGCAGCAGGCAACATATTGCACCTGGTTGCCATGGCGCTGCCGGTAGGCGGTCAGAGAATCGATGTACACTTGACGGGCATGGCTGCCACATCCGATCTGGCAGATCCGAAGCATGAGGATCGCTCCTTTCCCGGGTGGGATACCCGGCGAAACTGACGGAGATAGGACTTACAGCCTGACCTGATCCAAGCTAGCGTCCAGGTCGGCGATCAGCGTCTCGGCGCCTTCGTGGCCTACGGAGATCCGGATCAGGCCGCGGGAGGAGCCAATTTCATCCAGGTGCTCCTGGGGCGTATTGAGCATGGGCGGCGTAGCGAGGCTCTCATGTCCGCCCCAGCTGCAGCCGATCTGGAACCACTGCAGACGGTCGATGAAGCTGGCAATCTGCTCCCGATCCTCGGTTTTTAGCTCAAAGCTCATCAGGCCGGAGTAACCGCTCATCTGCTTGCGGCCCAGCTCATACTGGGGATGGCTCTCCAGACCGGGATAGTTGACGGCCTTGACCTTGGGATGACTCTCCAGGAATCGGGCGATGGCCATGGCGCTTTCTTGGTGGTTTTTCATGCGGATCGGCAGCGTGCGCAGGCCGCGGGTCAGCAAGAAAGCCTGCTGAGGATGCAGAATGCCGCCCAGCATGGCGCGTTCCTGGCCCTGCACACGGGCGATGAAGTCCTTGCTGCCGCAGAGGACGCCGGCTACAATGTCAGAATGACCGCCTAAATATTTGGAAGCCGAGTGCAGCACTGCATCGATGCCTAGGGTAATGGGCTGCTGGTAGATAGGCGTAGCCCAGGAGTTATCGATCAGGGTAAAGATGCCGCGAGACTTAGCAAATTCGGCGATGGAAGCCAGATCCTGCAGCCGGAAGTTGATGGAGGTAGGACTTTCCAGGTAGAAAAGCGTGGTGTTATCCTGGGTTGCTTCGATGAAATCTTCCACCTGATCACCGGCGACAAAGGTTACCGTCACGCCAAAGCGCGCTAAATAGCTGGACATAAAGCTATATTGGGGGCCATAACAGTTGCGTACAGCCACGATGTGGTCGCCGCTTTTGACACAGGCAAGCGTAGCGCTGGAAATGGCCGCCATGCCGGAGGCAAAACACAGCGCATCTTCCGCCTTCTCCAGCGCGGCTATTTTCTGCTCGGCCAGGCGGATGGTGGGATTGCTCACGCGCATATATACGTAAGGATGCTGCTCGTCGCCGCCGTTGAGGTAGCAGTCCACCGTGGGGTAGACGTTCAAAGAATTCTGATAAATAGGCGGTACGACGGCGCCAAACTGCTCCTCGGGGTTTTCACCGTAATGGGTGACGATGAGCGAGGGGTTCATGGGTTCGTGGTTCATGGTATTCCTCCGGGTAAGGTATTTTTTGCTCATCTATCATAAATCCATGATATGCTACGGTCAACATAGCAAAAAAAGTAGTCAATTCCGTCCATAGCCCCATGGGCGATAGGGCAATGGCGCGCGGCTTGGCCAAGCCTTATACTGATGGGGAAACCCTTCATACAAGGAGGCAGCAATGCAGGAGCTTCATTTTGTCGGTAACGCGCATTTGGATCCGGTGTGGCTGTGGCGATGGCCGCAAGGCGCGGCGGAGATCAAAGCCACCTTTTTGAGCGCTTTGGAACGCATGGAAGAGACGCCGGGCTTTATCTTTACGGCTGGAGCGGTCAGCTATTATGAATGGGTCATGGAAAATGAACCGGAACTTTTTCGGCGCATCGAGCAGCGGGTGGCCGAAGGGCGCTGGGTGCCCGTGGGCGGATGGTGGGTGCAGCCGGATTGCAATCTGCCATCCGGCGAATCCTTTGCCAGGCACAGCCTGCTGGGGCAGCGGTTCCTGAAGGCCCATCTGGGCCATCCGGCTAAAGTAGGATATAATGTGGATTCTTTCGGGCACAATGCCGGTTTGCCGCAGATCCTGAACCAGTCGGGCATGAAGTATTATGTGATGATGCGCCCGGGGGAGCATGAAAAACATCTGCCCACCGTGTTCTGGTGGGAGGGGCCCGACGGCAGCCGTGTGTTGACGCACCGGATCATGGGCGAATACTGCAGCTGCCCGGACGGCAGCGACCTTATGGCCAAGCGGGATCAGTATCGGGCGGAGAGCCAGCGCTTGGAGCTGCCGCTTATGGTGTTTTACGGCGTAGGCAACCATGGCGGCGGCCCGACCGCCGCGGCTCTTGCCCGGCTTACGGAGATGATGCGCAACGATACGAGCCTAATTTTTTCCGATCCAGAGCGGTATTTTCGCCAGCTGGAGCAGCAGATGGGCGATAAGATCCCAGTGATCCGGGGCGACCTGCAGCACCACGCCAGCGGATGCTACTCCACGGACTCGCCGGGTAAAGAAGCAAACCGACGGGCAGAGGCTGAGCTGACCGATGCGGAAAAGATGATGTCCGTCGCCCATCAGCTGCTGCAGCTGCCCTACCAAGGCCAGGAGATGACTCGCGCCTGGAAGAGTTTGCTCTTTAATCAGTTCCATGATATTATGGGCGGCTGCAGCATCCGGCCGGCGCTGATGGAGGCCCATGACGAGCTGGGCGAGGCCCGAGCTGTGGCCCGACGCAACTTGAACCGGGCGCTGCAGCGCATTGCCTTTCATATCGATACCTGGGGCGGGCGTAAGGGAACGCTCTCCAAAGCGTTCGATGCCGCCTTGTGGGAGACGGAAGCCGGAGGCGCTCCCCTTGTCGTGTTCAACACCCTGCCCTGGACGGTGACAGGGCCGGTTCAGGTATACGGCATGACTACGCGGGTGGAGGATGAAACCGGCCTCTCGCAACCTACGCAGATGGTGCGGGCTGCTCGCACCCTGCCGGGAGATGGGACCAATAAGCATGATACGCTTTTCATGGCGACGGTGCCGCCCATGGGATACCGCATATATCGGGCCAGCCGGCACTTGCCTGCGCCGGCAGTAGAAGGGCCGAAGGCCCTGGCCTGCGGCGACGGCGTAATCGAAAATGAATTTTTCCGCGTGCGGGCCGACGCGGCTTCCGGCGCCATCACCGAAATTTGGGATAAGGCGTTGGGGCGCAATATCCTGGCCGCGCCTATCCGGTGCCTGGTGATCGAGAATCAGGAGGCCGACACCTGGGCCCATGGGCTATTTACCTTCCGAGAAGCGCGCGGCGCCTTTGCGGACGGCAGCGTCCAACTGACCGAGACGGGGCCGCTGCGGGCCACGATGCGGCTTACGTCCCAATACGGCGCGTCGCGTCTTAGGCTGGAAGTCAGCCTATATCCGGGGCAGCGGCGGATCGCACTGGCAGCCCGGCTCCTGTGGCTGGAGGAATACGCCATGGCTAAGCTGACGGTACCGCTTCATCTGGAGGCGGTTCAGGCCAGCTGGGAACAGGCTTATACCGTATGCCAAAAGCAGGCGGACGGGCGCGAGGTGCCCGCCCAGTGCTGGGGCGATGTTACCGGTATACTGCCCGATGGTACGATTTATGGCTTGGCTTTGGCCAATGACGGACGGTATAGCTATGAGGCCATGGATGGCGAGCTGCGGCTGGCCCTTGCCCGATCGGCTGCCTATGCCGATCATGCCGGGCCGGGTAGCCGGGACGGTTTTAACGAGTGCATGGATCTGGGCGAGCATCGGGTAGGCATGCTGCTGCTGCCCCATCAAGGGCCTTGGCAGCAGGCTGATATCGACCGGGCGGCCCAAGAGCTGGCCCATCCCCTAGCCATGCTGGCGGAAACCTACCATGGCGGCGAGCTGCCGGAGCGGGGCAGCTTTGCCCATGTGGAGGGCGATGGGATCCGGCTTACCGCGCTGAAGCAGGCGGAGGACGGCGACGGGTATATCGTCCGCTTATGGGAGAGCCAGGGCAAGCCAGCCTCCGGGCAGGTGGCGCTGGACTTCCTGAATGCAGCCTTTCCCGTGACGATGGGGCCCTATCAGATCGCCAGCTTTCGGGTGCGCCCCAACGGCGAGGTGATCCCCGTCGATTTGACTGAAGAGGAAATAGCGGCGCGGCCTTGATTCCGAGAAAAGCGGAAAAAGGAACGCGCATGGGGCGGCTGTCCCGCTTGGAACGAAAGGAGTAAGCAATGACAAAATATGAAGGCGTGCCGGAAAGCTGTCGAGCAGCCTATGATGAAGCGTTTAGGCGGCTTGAAGCAGCCTTTGTTCGAGGAAATAAGCTGATGATCTGCGGCAACGGCGGGTCAGCTGCCGATGCAGAGCACATTGTGGGCGAGCTGATGAAGGGCTTTTTGCTCAAGCGGCCGGTGGCGGAGCGAATTTTTCCTGATGGCGTGCCGGATCCGGCGCTGGGGAAGCTGCAAGGTGCGCTGCCGGCGCTGTCGCTCAACGGACACCCAGCCCTGGCGGCGGCCCTGGTGAACGACACAGACGCAGCGCTGATTTATGCCCAGCAGGTGCTGGGGTTGGGGCGGCCGGGTGATGTGCTGCTGTGCATTTCCACATCGGGCAACGCCCGTAACTGCTGCCTGGCCGCCCAGACGGCCAAGGCCCTGGGCGTGGAGGTTATTGCGCTGACGGGAGAGGGCGGCGGACGGCTGGCAGCGCTGGCCGACTGCCTAATCGCGGTGCCGGAGCGGGAGACCTATCTTGTGCAGCAGCTGCATCTGCCGCTATATCATGCGCTTTGCGCCCGGCTGGAGGCGCGCTTTTTTGGAGGCGAAGCATGAGCATGATTTTGGGCCTGGAGATCGGGGGAACCAAATGCAGCGTGTGGCTGGGCCGGCGCGAAGCGGGGGCAATGCGGCTGCTGGGGCACCTGATTTTCCCCACAATTCCCGAACCGAAGGAATGCTTTCACGCGCTGGCCCAGGCGGGGGACGCCCTTCTTCGGGAGCACCCGGGAAACCTGGCGGCGGTGGGGATCAGCTGCGGAAGCCCCTTGGACGCGGTTCATGGCGTGGTTCAGACACCGCCCAACCTACCGCTTTGGAAGGATGTTCCCATCGCCCAGTGGGCCCAGGAGCGCTGGGGCGTGCCGGCCTTTTTGCAGAACGACGCCGACGCCTGCGCATTGGCCGAGTGGCAATATGGCGCCGGCCGGGGTGCGCGCAATATGATCTTTTTGACCTTCGGCACCGGCATGGGCGCAGGCCTTATCCTGGATGGGCGTCTGTATTCGGGCACGCTGGGTATGGGCGGCGAGATCGGCCATATCCGCTTGGCTGATCAGGGGCCTGTGGGCTATGGCAAGCGAGGATCGGTGGAAGGATTCTGCTCCGGCGGAGGGGTGAAGCAGCTGGCGGAAACCTATGCCCGGGAGGCGCTGCAGGCTGGCGGCGCGCCGCCTTGGGCGGAGGGGGAAATCAGCGCTAAGACCGTCGCCCAGGCGGCACTGGCGGGGGAACCGATAGCCTGTGCCGTCTATGAGGAGGTAGGACGCTGGCTGGGACGCACCTTGGCAATCCTTGTAGACCTGCTGAACCCGCAGCGGATTGTCATCGGCAGCATCTTTGCCCGCAGCGGCAGGCTGATGATCCCCTCCATGGAGCGGGAACTGGCTCGGGAATGCCTGCCCGGCAGCTTAGCGGCTTGCGAAATCGTGCCTTGCGAGCTGGGTGAGGATATGGGCGGTTACGGATGCATGGCTGTGGCTGAAACCAGGATGGCGCGCTAATCGAAAGCCTTGGATGTATTGCGGCAGGTGACCGTGAAACTGTGCCGGAGGCTGAATGCAAGAACGCGGTGATCCGGATGCCCAAAGGAGAACCTGGACGGAAGAAAGCCGTTCAGGTCCTCCTTTTTAAATACAGCTGCTTCGCCCCATTTGGGATGTATGCCTTTCAGCCGGGTTGAAAAGAAAATTCGGGCGAACGGCGGAACCATGATAGGGCGGAGGGAGAATCAACCAGCGGGACATGAATGACCACAGAATTTCAGCATGGGACAACCGCTCCAAAATAGGATGCCCTATGCGGTTCCTCCATCAAAAGAAGCGGCATCGGCGCTGAAGGCCCTGAAACATCCGGGTAGTTTCAAAGGTGTAGGGCGATTGATCAACCGCGCGGTGCGCGGAATAGCGGCCATGATCATGGATCGGAACTGCTGCATGTAAAGAAAAGCGCACCCACGCAAGCGGAGGCTTAGATATGCGCTCTGCGGCACAATCGGCCGGCTTTTTTGAAGACCTGGGCTGTGATGCCCGCCGAACAAGAGGCTCCTTTCGCTGCTGGGTAGAACCGCGCACTGCCGGCGAGGGTGAAGCGTAAAAACAATCCTCCCCATGGTGTATTGATTGAACCATGAGGAGGATTGAATCTTTATGGACGCTCGCTGGACTGCCTCGCCTTTGAGGAATGCAAAGGATGGGAACGGTCGAAGCGATGGGCAGGGCGCTACGGAGACGTGCGGTTGGCAAACCAGTTGCGGACGTACTCAGCCAGCGGCGGGACCATTCGCTTGATTTCCAATCCGGTGGTATTGACGCATAGGTGGTATTGCTCCCGGTTGCCCCAGTCCAATCCGGGGAAAAGCCTATGATATTGAGAACGCGCTGCGTCAATTTTTCGGATGGATTTCTCCATTTCGCGGACGGACAGATGCTCTTTAACTTCTGCGTAGCCCTGGCAGCGTTTGATTTTGTAATCCATATCCGCATATACGAAAATCTTAAAGGGGTTATACTCCGATAGAATGGCGTCGGCGGCCCGGCCTACGATGACACAGTCCGATTGACAAGCTAAATTCTTCATCACGCGTTGCTTTTCTACGAGAATATCAAGCTGCTGTTTTTGCACATACCCGCTGTTGAAGGTTTGGCCAAAATGAAGCGGGATGGTCATGAGAAGGTTGCGGTCTGCCATTTGGGCGATATAGCGGATATCCATGCCGGTTCGTTCGGCGATGGCGGCCTCGATTTCCCGATCGTAATAGGCATACCCCAGGGCGTCGGCCAGGCGCTTGCCAAGTTCGCGTCCGCCGCTACCAAATTCGCGGCTGATGGTGATAATCTTCATACCGGCAACTCCTTTATCTTGATTTTGGGACTGATTGCGTTTAGGCTGCATCCGGCTGGCTTAGTTCCGGGCGCAGCTTGTTGAGAATCACGATGGACAACACAGCGGCGAGCACCGCGGTGCCGGCAAAGTTTAACCAAAGCCCCGTTAAGCCTAAGGGCCATAGCGCTCCGATTAAGATGACCGGGAAAATCAGCGCGGTTGATACGGAAATGAGCGATGCGGGAAGGGGCTTTTCGATGGCCAACATATAGCTTTGGGTGGCGAAGGAAAACCAGCGGGTCAGATAGGTTAAGCTGAAGAGCTGCAACGCGCCCACGGAGATGCTCAAAATATCCTGACCCGCATTGGCTACGAAGAGCCGGGTAATCTGGCTTGGGAACAGCGCGATGACGAACACCGCCAACAAGGAGACGATACCGCTGGCGATAAAGCAGCACTTTTCAATGGCTCGCACGCGGGAATATTTTTCCGCCCCCCAGTTGAAGCCTACTGCGGGCTGGAGCGAGTCGCACATCCCATACATCAGCGGCTGGACAAACCCATCTGCAAACATCAAAATCCCGTATACGGAGACGGCGGTTTCGCCACCCAGGCGCACCAAAATAGCGTTCATCAGGATCGAGGTGATTCGGCCGGCAATATTGTTCAGAAAGTTCGGGCTTCCGCAGGCAACGATCTGACGAATCATCTTACCGCTGAAGCGTGGCCGGCAGAACCGAAGCAGCGCCCTTTTCCGGAAAAAGGGAATAAAAGCGATCAGCGCGCAGATCAGCATGCCGGAGCAGGTTGCCAAGGCCGCGCCCCAGATGCCCCAGTGGAATACGCCGAGGAACAAAAATTCGAGCACGGCGCTTAATCCGGACATCAGGATATTAAGAAACATGCTTCCGCGAATATATCCGCAGATCCGTAGATAATTGTCCACGGCGAAGATAATCGTCGTAAGGGGTGAAGACAGGGCGTATACCTGCAGATACTGCACTGCCAGGGAGGCAAATTCGCCGTCTGCGCCCATCAGGCGGATGAGCAGCGGAGCGGCCGCAAACAGAAGGCCGCCGATCAGCACGCCGGCAATAACGATCATCAGGCAGGCGCAGGTGAAGATATTGTTGGCTTCATGCTCTTGCCTTTTTCCCAGGTAGACGGAAATGGGCACCGATGAACCGACGCCAATCAGGTCTGCCAAGGAAAAATTGATGATGACAAAGGGCATGGCCAGATTCAGCGCGGCAAAGGCTGTGGCGCCCAAATATTGGCCGACAAATATGCCGTCAATGGTCTGATACAGCGCGGAGGCCAGCATGCTGATCGCTCCGGGCAGAGACGCCAGAAAGAATAGCTTCAGCGGCGGGGTTTTGGCAAATAGCGCAGTGGAATTCATATCTTTTTTCTATCCTTTCATTTCCAGTTTTGTACATGACATGCATTTTCTTTATAGTTGAATGTGATTCCATAAGGCAGCGATACGTGGACGTTTGAATTTTATTGACTTTTGACTTTTATATCAAGAAGATCGATATATTTTCGGGTGAGGGATAACAGCTGTGCCCGTTCCTGCAGGGGCATTTCTTGGAAAGCCTGCTGTTCGGCGTGCATCAGGGGAAGAATTGTGCTCTCCATGTAGGCTTCGCCCTTTTGGGTCAAAACGAGTTGTTTGGTTTTGCGATTCCCAGGTATGGCTTTTCGTTCAATAATTCCTTCTTTTTCAAGGGTTTTAAGGGCGGAGTTAACTGTCTGCGGCGGATAGTGCCAAGCGGCGCAGAAAGCCCGTTGCGTGCAAGGGCCGCCGCTTTCGTAAAGCGAATAGAGCAGCCACAGCGCCATATCCGATAAGCCCAGACGCTTTGCATATTGATGATATACCTCGTCCAGCTTTTTGTAGAGCCGATTAAACTCGGCTAGGGGATCAGCGATATTGGGATTCATTGCACACCTCCTTTTATCCGAAATCGGACAAAAACTATCCTAAAGGAAGTTTTCGTAAATGTCAAGCCGTCGCTGGAGCCCTGCATTCCGGGTGCCCTCTGAGGCCCATTTTCCACGGCCGCCGGGAATTCACGGCAAACGCCTTGCCAGCGGCGGCGGGGGCTTGTATAATAGATTAGTTAGAATTACTCGATATTAGGAGGGAATCACATGCCATCGTCGACGATGCATCTTTTGGTTGCGCAGGCGGTCGCCCAGGCCGGCTCGATACCGCTTACCGGCCGATTTCTCTTGGGCAATCTGGCGCCGGATGCGGTAGCGATGCGCAATGGATATACGCCGCAGGACCGCGAGCGTGCCCACCTTCGCAATCCGGATTGGCGGGCGGCCTGGAGCCAAGCGGGCGAGGTTATCAGCCTGTATCCTCAGGATCACTTTGTGATCGGCGCCTGCATCCATATTCTGACCGATTATCTGTGGCTGGCTCAGCCCTACCGGTATTTTAAGGAGCACACCCCGGAGGGCCTTTCGGACAGGGAGGCCCGAGCCCGGTATTATGCCGATGTGGAGGCGTTGGATCGGTACCTATTCCGGCAGACGGGATCCCACAACCTGTGGAGTGCCGCCATGGCCGCTCAGCCCCAGAACTTTGCCGACCTAGTATCGGCGGCAGAGGTGGATATGTGGCGCAAGGACCGATACGCGCTGCTGCAGCAAACCAAGCCCATGGAACCGGCGCAGGTGCTGACCGTATCCATGGCGCAAAAGTTTATTGAATCGACAGCCCGGCGGCTGGGCCGGGAGCTTGACAAGATACTGGCCCAAGGAGGACAAAATGATTCGCAGCTTTGATGAGATCAACGAGAAAATCCGCTCCGGTAAGGTCGCCGTCGTCACCGCGGAGGAAGTTGTGGCTATGGTGAAGGAGCAGGGCGTAAAGGCGGCCTGTGAAAAGGTGGACGTGGTCACCTGCGCCACCTTCGGCGCAATGTGCTCGTCCGGCGCCTTTATGAACTTCGGCCACGCTGATCCGCCGATCCGCATGGCAAAGATCTGGCTGAACGATGTGCCGGCCAGCGGCGGGTTGGCGGCGGTGGATACCTATCTAGGCGCGACGGAGCCCTCCGACAAGAAGGGGATTGCCTACGGCGGAGCCCATGTGATCGAGGACCTGATCGCCGGCAAAAAGGTGCGGCTGCACGCGGAGAGCGGCACCACGGACTGCTATCCCCGCGCCAGCGTGGATACGGTCGTCACGCTGGACGACCTAAACCAGGCGTATCTGTTTAATCCACGCAATTGTTATCAGAATTATTCAGTCGCCACCAACGGCTCGGACCGGACGATCCATACCTATATGGGTACGCTGCTGCCCCATTTTGCCAACATGACTTACTCAACCTCCGGCGAGCTTTCGCCTCTTTTGAAGGATCCGAAGCTGCGCACCATCGGCATCGGCACGCGTATTTTCCTGGGCGGGGCCAGCGGCTATGTGGCGTGGCAGGGCACCCAGTGCGTGCAGGAGCATACCCACTATGAGGATGGCGAGGATTACAACGGCGCAACGCTGGCCCTGATAGGCGACATGAAGAAGATGAACGCTCGCTACGTGCGGGGGGCGACCATGCAAGGGTATGGCGTTACCATTTATCTAGGCGTCGGTATTCCCATTCCTGTGCTGGACGAGGATCTAATGTATGACCTTTCCCGCCCCAACGAGGAGCTTTATACGACGCTCAAAGATTATTCGGTGGGGCGCCGCAGCCGGCCGGCTTTGGCACGGTACAATTATGCTCAGCTGCGCTCAGGTTCGGTGGAATACCAGGGACGCCGGGTCAAGACGGCCCCGATGAGCAGCCTTGCCATGGCCCGAGAGATCGCCCTTTTGCTGAAAAAAGCGATTGCCGACGGCGAGTTTACCCTGCAGCAGCCCATTGAAATGTTCCCCAATACGCCCTTTAAGCCCATGGCGATCCGGGAGGAATAAGATGAAGACGATCAAAGTAACTTTGCATTTTCCGGCGAGCAAAAGCACTCGCCCGGTAACGAGCTATCTGATCCGCGACTATAATCTGGTATTCAATATCCTCCAGGCCCGCATCGATATGGGCATGGAGGGGACGCTGACCATGGAGTTGACCGGAGATGAAACGGATCTTGCCCGGGGGCTGGCCTTCCTGAAAGGGGAGGGCATCGGTGTGCAGGAGATCGCCCGGTCCATTATATGGGACGGGGAAAAATGTACCTCCTGCGGCGCATGTACGGCGGTGTGCGGCTCCGGCGCCTTGGCGATGGACGAGCGGGACGAGCTTTCCTTTGACCCGGACCGGTGTGTGGTGTGTGAGCGCTGCATCGCCGCCTGCCCCATGGCGGTGCTGCGGCTGAACCGCTAGGCGATGGATCAATTTGTCGAGCGGCGCTACCGGAGGCTGCATGGGGGCGATGGGCTTGCCTTCTACCGTGTTGTCGAGGGGCAAAGCGATCTTTCGGTGGGCACGCCGCGGCCGCGGCCCGACCTTGCACGGCAGCTGCTCAAGCAGGCGCGGATCCAGGTGGAGGCTGCGATTGCGGCCTGCCCGGCGTTTCTAACCAGCATGGTGCCGTTGGACCCTGCCTTAGCGCTGGGCCAAGTCGATGGCTGGATGCTGCGGGCGGGCCAGGCTGCGGGCGTCGGACCCATGGCTGCCGTTGCTGGGGCCATCGCCCGGTATGTGGGCGAAACCCTGGCTCTGCGGCTGGGTGAGGCGGTGGTAGAGAACGGCGGGGATCTATATCTAAAGAGCGCAGCGCAGCGGATCGTCGCCGTGTATGCGGGCGCGTCGCCGCTATCGGGCCGGGTCGGCATCGTCCTTCCGCCGGGCGAATGGGGCGTATGCACCTCGGCCGGCCGCGTTGGCCCTTCAATCAGCCTGGGGCGGGCGGATGCCGCAGTCGTGCTATCCAGGGACAGCGCGCTGGCGGACGCTGCGGCCACGGCTTTAGGCAACCGGATCCGTCGTGAGGAGGATCTGTCCGCCGCGGTGAATTGGGCGCTTCAGGTGCCCGGCGTGCTGGGCGCACTGGCGGTGCAAGGCCAGCAGATGGCCGCGGGCGGCGCGGTAGAGCTTACGGCCCTTGCCGTGAAAGGAGGCTTGCAATGAGTTACGAAGAGAAACCGGCCCGGGGCGTGCCGGCCGCCGGCGTTATGGTCGTGGGCGCGGCGCTGTGCCTGGCTGCGATTGCCATCGGCGGCGCGCGGGTGACCAGCGCGCTGTATTGGATGATTCTTGGCGTGCCGCTGGTCCTCATGGCGGCAACTTTTTTTGTGCTGCGCGCCGTCAAGCCGCAGGTGCTTCGCCGCCGCTGGGGCACGGATCCCATCGAGCGGGGCTTTGAGCTGCCGCTGCTTTTTCTGACGGCGGCTCTCTCGGTGGCCACCTGCGCGGTCTCCGCAGTGGATTATTTCCACCTGCGTATCGGGTATATGGGCGGTTGGTGGCCGCCGGTTGGGATCGTGGTGACCAGCCTGGGGATGATGATGTACCAGCAGACGCTGCTGGCCTACGGACCCCACGATCGGTCCCGTTATGGCGAGCTGCCGGGGAAGAATGCTACCCAGGGCGCTTATGCGGCGGTGAGGCATCCGCTGAGCGGTTTGTTCCTGCTGGCGCTTCTTGGGATACCGCTGATGATGTCCTCCTGGATTGGTCTGATCGGGTGGGCGCTTACAGCGGTGGTGATGATGATATATGTATCCAAAGAGGATCGCTGGCGCTTCGCCAACTATGAGTGGTACTACGAATATACCACCCAGGCGCGCCGTAGGATGATCCCCCTGATTTGGTAAAGGAGGCTAACATGGATTTTGATTGCGAGGTCGTGCGTCGCGGCACCCACTGCGCCAAATGGGATGCGCCCGGAGTAGACGCAGACGTAATATGCATGGGCACGGCGGATATGGACTTTAAGGTGCCGGCAGCCGTGCAGGATGCGCTGAGGGCGCAGGCAGAGCACGGCGTCTATGGCTATACCTTGATGGAGGATGAGGACTGGCAGGCTGTAATGGATTGGATGGCCCGCTATCACCGCCACCCCCTTAAGCGGGAATGGCTGCTCTTTTCCCCCGGCGTAATTCCGACGCTGCATGCAGCCATGCGTGCGGTATCCAAGCCGGGAGACCGGGTGGTCGTGGAGACGCCGGTCTACCCGCCCTTCTTCAGCGCGGTTTCCGGAGAAGGCCGCGTGGTGGTGGAAAATCCGCTGAAGCTTGTGGACGGCCACTGGGAACGGGATTGGGACGGGCTGGAAGCTTGCTTCAAAGATGGCGTAAAGGTATTCTTTATGTGCTCTCCCCATAATCCGGTCGGCCGCGTGTGGACCCGACGCGAGCAGGAGCGCCTGGCTGAACTGTGCGTAGCCTATGATGTATCGGTGATTTGCGACGAGATCCACAGCGACCTGATTTTGCCTGGGCATGTTCACACGGCTATCGCCACTTTACCCGGAATGGAAGAGCGCACGGTGACGGCCGTTTCGGCGACAAAATCCTTTAACTTGGCGGGCCTGCAGAGTTCAACGGCCATCTGCCCCCGGGAAGATTGGCGCAAAACCATGTCGGAGGCCCTTTACAGCTGCGGGATGCATGGGCCTAACGTGATGGCGAAGGTGGCGCAGACAGCCGCCTATCGGTCGGGCCGCCCCTGGCTGGAGGCGATGCTGGCCTATGTGGACATCAGCGCCCGGCGTATGGTAAAAGCCCTCTGTGAATGCGGCTTCCCGGCGACGCCGGTGGAAGGTACATATCTTGTATGGGCCGACGGCAGCCGCTTGGAGAAAACCGGCGATGAGCTTATTGCCCTGCTGGTCGAAAAAGCGCGCATCCATGTGACGGGCGGCGACGCTTTTGGCGCGCCGGGATGGTTCCGCGTGAATTTGGCTACGACCCATGCGAATATTGATCGGGCGATTGACGGGCTTAAGCAGCTATAGCCGCTTAAAGCGCGGCCAATTAGGCGGTTGAAAAATCCCCCTGTATCCAAAGAATGGATACAGGGGGATTTTTTTATGAAAATAGGAATCTGAAGAAGCTGTGGAGTATGTGGTTGTGGATTTTTGTATTTTATATTTTATTATTAAATTAAATTCATCAAAAATGTTGCTGTAAATTGTTTGGAAATGCGAGGTTTTTTGAGCTGTGGATTTAATACTGTACTATTTTAACCATGAAAATAGTAGAACATATTATACATATTTGAACGAAAAAGCGGACAATTTGAATTCCTTTTTCATTGTAATTCACCTGAATCAAAAAGTACGATATTCCGACCAACTAACTATGATTTCAGCCTGCGGGCCGGGGGACGCCGCGCCTGCCGGAGTGGAATGAACACCAAACCAAAAAGGAGGACTACCATGAAGAAGAGACTGCTGGCCGGCCTGCTGGTGCTGTGCATGGTGCTCGCTCTGGGCCTGACGGCCTGCAGCGGCGGCACCAACGCGACCACCACCACTACCGC
>CAJFUN010000034.1 GCA_904420205.1 Candidatus Parachristensenella avicola
CCATGAGGGCATATGGCTGGGGAACAAGGATTCGAACCTTGACAATACGAGTCAGAGTCGTAGGTGCTGCCGTTACACAATTCCCCATTGTTGTCTTTCCATCAACGATGGACTCGGCACGTCCTTTACTTTACCATGGAACGGGCGGATTGTCAACCGAGTAAAATACATTTCATCGAAATAATTTACCTGATGCTGCATCCTCTGGCCTGCTATGACTAAAAATGCTACCATCTCTGCCGAATTTCGCTAACTTTCCCTAAGGATATAAGCATCCCGTTGACAAGCAATTTCCCCTGTGCCATTATTATAGCGCATAGATTCGGCCAGCCTGGTTGGGCTGGTAGAACGACTTAAATTACCGTTTAAGGAGCTTTCATATGAAAAAAATCAAGGTAGCCGTCATTGGCTGCGGCACCATTGCCAACGCAGCCCATATCCCCTCTTATATGAACAACGAGCAGGCTGAAATCAAATATTTCTGCGATATTATCCCTGAACGTGCCGAAGCGGCTGTGGAGAAATACGGCTGCGGCACCGCGGTGGTGGATTATCATGACTTCCTCCACGATCCTGAGATTGAGGCTGTATCCGTCTGCGTGCCGAATAACATGCACTCCGTCATTGCCATGGACTTTCTGCGGGCCGGGAAACATGTGCTTTGCGAAAAGCCGGCTGCCCGCACCTATGCCGAGGCGCTGGAGATGCAGAAGGTTCAGCATGAAACGGGCAAAGTGCTGAATATCGGGGTGGTAAACCGCTTTAACGATTCCGTGAACCTCATTAAGCAGTATATTGACTCCGGTAAGCTGGGCGAGGTTTTTCATGTGTACGTATCCTTCCGCTCCCATCGCTCTATCCCCGGTCTGGGCGGCGCCTTTACCACCAAGGAGATCGCCGGCGGCGGCGCGCTGATTGATTGGGGCGTTCATTTCCTGGATATCGTAATGTACTGCTGCGGCGATCCCAAGCCGCTTACCGTATCCGGCGAAACCTTCTGCAAGCTGGGCCGCGATATGAAAGGCTACGCCTACACCGACATGTGGGCCGGACCGCCCAAGTATGACGGCGTATACAATGTAGACGATTCGGTAACCGGCATGATTCGTACGGAGGGCCCCGTCATTACGCTCAACGGCGCCTGGGCTCAGAACATCGGCGAAAACGAAATGTATATTGACTTTATGGGCGATAAGGCGGGCATCCGTCTGCAGTATGGCAAGGACTTTACGGTCTACACCGCGGAGTTCGGCTCGCTGGTCGAGTATAAGCCTGTATTCAAGATGCGCGATCATTTCCAGAACGAGATCGACGCATTCCTGAACTGCATTCAGACGGGCGAAAAGCTTCCCTCCCATATCGATACCGTAATCATCACCGCCAAGATGATGCAGGCGATTTACGACTCTGCCGAAGCTCATCGCGAGGTCGTATTGGATTAGTTTACGGCGAAACGGACCGCAGGCGGCCGTATAGCCGCCTGCGGTTTTGTTGCATAGGCATATTATAGATTTCCCATAGGATAAAGGTAAGACTTTTCACGGATGAGGTGCATGTTATGAAACAATACGGCGTCATGCTGATCGGCTGCGGGCATATTGGCTGCGAGCATCTTGCGGGCATTTATTGCCAAGATAACATTCGGATAGAGGCTGTTGTCGATGTAAACGCCGAAACGGCCCGCCGAACAGCCCGCCAATACGCAGCGCGCCATTATGGCACCGATTACCGTCCTTTTCTTTCGGATCCGGCGGTGGAGATTGTGATTATTGCCACCTATGTTGCTTCCCATCTGTCGATTTTGAAGGATTGCCTTGCCCATGGCAAGCATGTGCTCTGTGAGAAGCCCATCGCTGCCTCGATTGATGAAGGCCGGGCATTTTATGAGGCGGTCAAGCGCGCATCATCCCAGGTGCTCATTGCGCATATTCTACGTCATAACCAATCGTATATTCGGATCCGGCAGCTTATCGCCCAGGGAGCGATCGGCGAGCTGAAGCTTATGCGTATGGTGCAAAACCATCACGCCATGAACTGGAGCCGGTATCGCCGCCTATTAGAAGATTGCTCGCCCATCGTGGATTGCGGCGTGCATTATATCGACGTGATGCAGTGGTTCGCCGGCTGCCGTGTTTACCAGGTCAGCGGAATTGGCGCATCCTTGGAACCGGACAGCAAGCACCCGAACTATGGTATGATTACCCTAAAGTTGGAAAACGGATGCATCGGCTATTATGAAGCCGGTTGGAGCCGTAATACCGCCAGCGCCAATGTAAAGGAGTTTATCGGCACAAAAGGCCGTATCACTTTGACCATGCGGGATCATCGCAGCCAGGATCAGGAGGAAGGCGACCTGATTAGCGTGTATCACAGCGATACCGGGGTGTACGAAACCATTAATCTGCAAGCACCCTATAAAGATATGTATGCCCAGATCAGCACGCTGATTGATATGATTGAGCGGCATACGCCTGGCAATCCCACCATAGAGGAGGTTTATAGCGCCTTCTGCGTGGCTATGGAGGCCGACCGGGCGATCCGGGAAGGCGCCATTTTGACGCTGGAACAGCCCTCCTTCTAGCCCGCCTCCGAAAGCCCAATAACGAAACTCTATATCCAAAGCGTCTTGCATGCAAGACGCTTTTTTATATTTTGCCCTTGACCTTAACATGATGTTAACCTTTATGATAATAGGCAAGGAGGTGATTTCCTATGGCCAGGGAGAACGACGGATACACAGCAGGCGAGTTTGCGCGCATTGCCGGTATTACTCCGCGTATGCTGCGCCATTATGACAAAATTGGACTGCTGAAGCCGCAGTCGCGTACGGCGGGCGGATATCGTATCTATGGTGAAGAGAGCTTAATACGGCTGCAAAAAATTATGATGCTGCGATACCTTGACTTTTCACTGGACCAAATTGCAAATATTCTTTATCAAGAGAACGATCAGGAAATATCCGAGTCGCTTCAGCGGCAGCAGCTGCTGCTCCAGGCCCAGCGCCGCCACATCGACGCGCTTCTCGAGGCGCTTCAAGCCGCGCAGGATAAAGCTGCCCAGGGGCAGATCTGGGACGCGCTTTCCCAAGTAATGCGATTAAGCCAGCACCGGCAAAGGGTGCTGGAGCGCTATGAAAATACCCCGCTGCGCCGGCCGGCGTCGCAGATCCATAGCCGATACAGCCAAAACCCATACGGGTGGCACAATTGGATTTTTGACCGCCTGGCACTTCGACCAGGGAACCGAATCGCGATATGCTATGCCTTATGGGATGATATATGGCTGCAGAATGCCGACCGTATCCCCAGCGGTACGCAAATCGAGATGTTTGATTGCGTTCAATGGAACCTGGAAGCATCCAGGCAGCGGCTTGGCGCTTGCACCTTTCCTCCGGGCGTATCTTTCCGCTATACGCTTTGGCCATCTTCGGAAGCGCGCTTAGCGCCTGAGCGGTATGATTTAGTGGTGGCCAATCAGCTCTTTATCCATGCAAACGACCTGACGGACTATTTCCTTATGTTGCATGGGGCACTCAAACCAGGCGGACGTTTTTGCTGCCTTGCCCTTGGCCGGGATCATATGAAGGAGCTAATGACCCTAACCCAAGCCTTTGAACCGAAATTCCTGAATTATAACAGCGAATTCAACAGTCGGTTTTCTTTAGATAACGGCGTACAGCAGATTCAGAAAATATTTGGCAACGCCGCACGCTGGCGTTATGATGATTCACTACTCGTAACGGATGCGGAAAGTATTTGCGACTATCTGTATGGCGGTTATACCAACGCATCTGACGTATTAAAGGATCGGCGTGGAGCGTTATACGACTATTATGCGGCAATGCTGAAGCATGGCCCGCTGCATGTGACAAAGGCGCAGGGGATCATTGAAGCCGTAAAGGTGGCTCAAGTATGAAGCGGATTCACAGCGGTGTATTGCGGTATTTTATCGGCGGCGTTTGGCATTGGATTGGTTTGTTAGCGCTCATGGCGCTGCTGCTGGGCAGCGCTGGAATACGCCTTGTTGCGGCTCATTATCTAGGGCTTGTCGTGGAAAATGGCATGGCGGGACGCTTTGAAAGCATGCTGTCATCTGCCATTTGCCTGGCTGCCGCCCTCATAGGCAGCTTCCTCTATGGGATTTTTCAGTCCTACTGCTCGGCGCTCTTGGTGGAATCCTTTTTTTCTAAGCTCCGTATCATGTGTTTTCACCATGCGGTGCGCCTGCCGATGGATAAGCTTGAAATCCAATATACACGAGGAGACTTAGTCGCGCGGATCAATCAGGACCTAACCCGGCTGAATGAAACCATCGCAGGCAAATGGGCCTGGCTGGGGCAGTCGGCAATCACCGCCGCCGTGGCTTTGGCCCAGTGCTTTGCGATCTGCTGGCCGCTGGCGCTTCTTTATAGCAGCCTTCTTCCGCTTTTTCTTTGGATGATGGCTTCCATTAGCCGAAGCACGCAGCGCCAGCATCTGGAGGAAGCGGAAGCTATGGCGGCGACCGTACAGCGAGCGGCGGATATATTGAACGGCTTTGATATGGTCAAAGCCTATCGCCTGCAGATGATCATGGAAAAGCGATTTCAGGATCCCAGCGACAGGCTGGATGCAATATCCATTAATGTGGGCGATAAGCTGGTATATCTTGGGACGGTGCGGTACAGGATGACCCTTGCCGCGTTGCTTGTCATCTTTCTAGCCGGCCGGCTTATGCTCCGCTTTGAATGGATCACCCTGAGCGGCCTTATCAGCTTTTTAACCCTTAGCCAAAGCGTTCAAAATGCTGTGGGCCTAATGGATAACGTCGCCTATGCGGTGCGTATCGCCCGAGCCGATCTTGCACGTATTGACGATATTCTTGCGCAACCCCTGGAGGATGAGCAATGGAACATGCCACGAGACGGCCTTTAGGCACATTTTCCGTTCTATTCCGCATTTTTCGCCGGATGAAGCGGCCCTTCGTATTTTGGGGCTCGGGCCTGCTTTCCGGATTGGAAACCGCCGGATCCCTGATGGCGCCGGTGCTCTTGCAAGGGCTGATCCGCTCGGTATCC
This sequence comes from Candidatus Parachristensenella avicola, assembly GCA_904420205.1. Taxonomy (GTDB): domain Bacteria; phylum Bacillota; class Clostridia; order Christensenellales; family UMGS416; genus Parachristensenella; species Parachristensenella avicola. Next base: position 5,057 of record CAJFUN010000034.1, read on the forward strand.
CACGAAGGCAGCGCCGCATTAGGATGGAGCCTGGTTCTGGCCGCCGCTTTATGGGGACTCTACCCCTTGATTTGCCTTGGCGGCCGCAGATGCAAACGTGCCGTCCGCCAAGGGGTCAATGCGCTGCGCCGGGAAATCTTGGGGCATATGCTTTCCCTCCCCTACGATGTTTTTCGCAGACGCTCGATCGGTGAATATACGGCGCTGCTAACCACGGACACCGAACGAGCTACGGCCTTCCTGCAGGGATATACTGTAAGCAGCCTCTTCCGCGCCCTTCTGCTGCTGGGTGCATCTATCGGCGTGCTCCTTGCGCATAGCCCAGCTATGCTGGCGCTTGGCCTTATGCTGGCTTTCTTGTCGTGGGCGTTTCCGGCGCTGCTTTATCCCATAGAGCAGCGGCTGCGCCTATCGATCCAAAAGCGGCTGGATGAAAGCGGCGACCAAATCAGCCAAGCGTTTCAGGGTGCGGCCGAAATCCGAAGTTTTTGCTTGCAACCGCAGTTGACCGAGCAATACGGACGGCTTTGCAGACGTATCTTCCAGGATCGTGTACGCCTAAAACTTGTAGACGCCGTAATCAACGGATGGATTGAGCTAGCCCGGCTATCCGCCCAGCCCCTTGCGCTGGCTGCCGGCGCATGGGCCGTTGCCCGGGGTGTAATGGCGCTGGATACGCTGGTGTTGACGTCCGGGTACGTGGGCATCTTAGCGGAAGCTGTAGGAAGCCTATCGCTTTTTGCGCACAACAGCCAGCTTTCTCTGGCATCGGCAAAGCGCATTTTATCCCTGCTTGATTTGCCTGGGGAAGGCAGGGATAAAGGGAGCAACGGATATAAAAAGAGCGGAGATGCGCCGCCTGCGATTTGCTTTGACCACGTCTCTTTTGCCTATCCGGGCCGTCCCCCGCTGCTTGACCATGCCTGTCTCAAAATCCCGGAAGGACAAATATGGGGGATCATCGGCGGGTCAGGTTGCGGCAAGTCGACCCTATTGAAGCTGCTGTTGGGATTTTATATGCCAACTAACGGGCAAATTCGGATCAAAGGTCAACCAATTGAGACCATGAACCTGGATACGCTGCGAGGCATGACAGCCTATGTATCCCAGGATGCCACGCTTTTTCAGGCATCCATTTTGGATAATATTCGCTGGGGCAGGCCGGAGGCAAATGATCGCCAGGTAAAAGAAGCGGCCCGCCGGGCCAAGATTCATGATTTTATCGATACGCTGCCAGAAGGATACCATACCGTGATCGCCGACGGAGCTCAGAATATTTCAGGCGGACAGCGCCAGCGGATTGCTTTAGCCCGGGCTATCCTCAAAGACGCGCCGATCCTTTTGCTGGATGAGTTCACTTCTGCACTGGATCCGGAAACAGAGCGGGCGATCATCGACGATTTAAAAGCGATATTTCAGGGGAAAACCGTGCTTATGATTGCACATCGCCCCGCCGCACTTGCTATCGCCGATGAAATCATCCAAATGCAAAATGGACAATTCCGCCAGGTATCCCGATGATAGAACCCGTTGACGGACGCATACGGGAAGCCTATACTGGCCTTATATCATTCGATTAAAGGGGGAAAGCCCATGACGTTTTCGATTCCGTACCTTACCGAACTTATGGATGGTATGATGGCCGAAGATCTAGCGGACTGCCGGATTGACGCGGCGGCCGTTTCCATTACCCTTAGCGGGCGCAATGTGTTGCGCCGCTATTACGGCGCGGCGCAGGAAGGCATGATTTATCGGCTGGCCTCTATGACAAAGCCGATCACCGCGGCCGCCGTCCTGATGCTGGCGGCGCAGGGTAAGTTAAAGGTGGATGAGCCAGTATCCCACTACCTGCCGGAATACGGCGCGCTGCGCCTTGGGCGGATAGCGGCTTCCGGCCAACCGGAAGATATCGGCCCCTGCCGGATTCCACTGACGATCCGGCACCTGTTGACGCATACGGGCGGCTTGATGTGCGGCCCCTTAGGCTTGGCGCAGTATGCCAGCTTCCCTGCCGCTGCCCAAGCTAACCTAGCAGCGGCTGTAGCGGCCTATCCCCAATATTTACTCAGCTTTGAACCCGGCACCCAAGCGGCCTATAGCGCCGTAGCCGGTTTCGATGTGCTGGCTCGTATTGTGGAAATTGTCAGTCAGGAGTCTTATCCGCAGTTCCTATACCGTTCTCTCTTCCATCCCCTAGGGATGAACGACACCGTATTCGCCCCTAATGAGAGCCAATGGGCCCGAATGGCATCTATGCATGTGCGTGTGCTAGGCGCTTCAGGGCCCCAAAATGAGCACGACGAAATGGGGCGCCATGTGTTTGAAAGCTTTCCGCTCAGCTATCCAGCCGGTGGTGCGGGGCTGGCCGGAACCCTGGAAGATTATGAGCGGTTTGCGTTGATGCTGCTGAATAAAGGAGGCGGATTGCTGCCCAAGGAGGCGATTCACGCGATGTCCATGCCGCAAGTACCGGCCGGTACGCCAGGGCTCTCCCCCACCGAAAGCTGGGGATTGGGCGTGCGCGTTACCACTTCAGATCCTGTGTTACCTCCCGGCAGCTTCGGATGGAGCGGCGCCTATGGCACGCACTTTTGGGTGGATCCTCAGCATGAACTGACCTGCGTTTATATGAAGAATTCACGCTACGACGGCGGCAGCGAAGCGGTAACGGCGCGCCGTACGGAACAGGTTGTGATGAAGGCCGTGAATCAATCGTAACTCTTGCGGTTTTTCTCGGCCGCCGGTATACTAAACCATGAAACCGTTTGAAAGGGAATCCGTGCAATGATTGAGATTACCACCACCTTGACGGAGCAGGCCTACCTAACTTTCTATGCTTTCACCATGTTCCGCAGCCGCAATCCCCGCTTCCGCCGCTTTGTCTTTCTAGGCGTGTTGCCGGTCGTTTCGCTGGGGATGATCTTGATGAACATCATGCGACCGGGCAGCGTTATCGGCTATATCCTTGGCGGTCTCGGGCTTGCCATGTTCGCCGCTTTCTTGTATATGCTGGGCCCCGGCGCCAAGAAGCAATACGCATCCCTTCCCGGTCAGCTAAAAGTGCCCCAGCATTTGGCCTTTGGGGAAGATGATATTGAAGCCAGCTGCGAATACGAAGGCGAGACCATGCAGACCCGTTACGCCTACGATAAGATGGCCGTTCAGGAGACGGCCGACGCGTTCTACATCTTTGTAGCGGCAAATCAGGCCATCTTGCTGCCCAAGGCTGATGTGGGCGATAGCTTAGATAAGCTTAAGGGTCTGCTGCATGAAAAGCTCCCTGACCAGCGATATATGCTGTGCGATAAACCCGCGCGGAGCGGACGCCAAAAGGAGAAACGCCATGAATCGATATGATGTTGCAGCCTATGTGTGGCCTTCCTACACGCCGGATGAGCCGCGTACCCGCCCATTTTGGCCTGAAGGGATGGGCGAATGGCAGAGCGTGCGCAGCGCGCAGGCCAAATTCCCGGGGCATAGCTGGCCCCGTCGGCCTCTTTGGGGCTATCCTAATGAGGCTGACCCCTACGTGATGGAGGGGCAGATCCAGTGCGCGTTGGATCATGGCGTTAATGTGTTCATCTATGACTGGTATTGGTATGACCGCCGCCCGTTTTTGGAGACATGCTTGAATGACGGATTTTTAAAAGCAAAGTCTAGCAGTCAGATGAAATTTTATCTCATGTGGGCCAATCACAGCGTGAACAACACCTGGGACAAGCGCATCTCCGACGATGACCGCAACATGATTTGGGATGGCGCGGTGGACGAGACCGAATTCATTCGGCTGACCGATCGGCTGATCGAACGGTATTTTAAGCTGCCGAACTATTATACCATCGATGAGAAGCCGGTCTTTATGATCTATGATCCGGCCAATCTTATTCGGGGTTTGGGCGGCGTGGAGAATACCCGCCGGGTGCTGGACGGATTCCGACAACGGGTGAAGCGTGCGGGATTGCCTGGGGTGCATCTACAGCTGACGTTGTATTCCTCCCAGCAATCCCTGAATTTGACCGGCATCGACGGTGAATCGCTCCGCATGGACCCCTTTGACTTAATGCATTCACTGGATATGGATTCCTGCAGCCACTATCAATTCGTACATTTTACCGATGTGGATCGGGATTATTTTGAGATTCTCCGGGACGTAGAGGCGGAGTATCAACGCCTTTCCGGATCGGCAAAGCCTTATTTTCCCCATGTATCCGTAGGATGGGATAACAACCCCAGGTTTCTGGGATTCCGTCCGGGCATTGTCCGAAATAACACGCCGGATCATTTCGAGCAGGCCCTTCGTATGGCCAAAGTTTATGCTGACGCTCATCCTTGTCAGCCCCGGCTTATTACCGTGAACAGCTGGAACGAATGGACGGAAACCAGCTATCTGCAGCCCGATGACCGCTATGGATACGGCTATCTGGAGGCGGTGCGCCGCGTGTTCCGTCCCTGATTGGCCATTGACGCTCCCATATCGACCTTTGGCGCCGAAACCGGCGCCATTTTTGTATGATCGTGATATACTTCCCTTATCCTGAAGCAAGGAGACGTGAAGCATGAGGTTGTTTCCCAGCTCTACCGGCGATTTCCAGGTGGAAAAAGGGGATTTGGAAAACCTGGATATGCTGGAATTGGCCCGGTACTTTTCCCTCCCATTCCAGAATCAGGAGGAGATCGCAGGATTTCTGGGCCAGTATTTATCGGCCGATGCAGCGGAACTCAAAAACCGGCAGGCAGTGCTGCAGGCCCTTCGGACAGTTGGCCAGGTTGAGGAAAAGCTGGAACGGCTGACCCGTAACGCAAGGGCGCTGATCCAAAAAATAGGTCGTCTTGCAGCGGAACGCACCGCATCTGTCCTCATCTTCTGCAACACGGGACAATCAGCTTTAAGCGACTACCTAAAGCTGGTGGACGAATATCAGGCGCTTCTGGCTGCCTGCCCCCAAGCGGCGCTGCAGGATGAGCGGGCGGCGTTGGACCGGCTGCTTCAATCGGATCGCTATCGCGGCGCTCAGGCGGTGCTGGAGGAAATCCAAGCAGCCTATGCAGGATTTCAGAGCATAGATATTGGCTGCAATGTAAACGGATTCGGCGAAGTGAATGATTTTGGGATAATCGGGTTCAACCAGGAGCAGGAGCCGCTCAGGAGTCTGCTGTCCGATGAACCAGGGAAAGCGATCTGCGTAGCGGCTCATATCCCCTATCCTCGGGTTGGAGCCCTGGCGGAGCTTGAAGCCCATTTCCACGCAGGCTTTGAGCGCAGGTTTCATGGCCAGCTGCGGAGCATAGGGCGCCTTCTGGATCAGGTGGACTTCCAGGGAATCGCAGCATGGGCGGAGCAAATCCACTCGCTGCAGCTCTATCAAGCGGCTTTAAGCATGATCCAAGGGTACCAGTCGCAGGGATGCCCAGTTTGCGTACCGGTTTATCTGGATGACCGCATCCAGCTTGAAGCAGTATCCTATCCCCATCTGAGCCTCCGGGCCAGGCAGGCTGTGCCTGTATCGGCAGCATTGCCTCGAGCCCACATAGCGCTGGTCACAGGGCCTAACCACTCGGGCAAGACTTCATTTTTGAAGTCGCTGGCTCAATGCGTGCTGCTCAGCCATTTGGGTATGATGGTGCCTGCCGAAGCCTTTGCAACGCCTATCTACCATCAGGTCATCACGCTGTTCTCCGCCGGCGAAGAAAACGGCTCCAATCAATCCCGGTATGAGCTTGAGTTAACCATCATCCGGAAAATGTATGAGCGCTCCGACAGCGCGACGCTGCTGCTGTTTAACGAACCGCTTACCGCCACAAACCCTGAGGAAGCCATCCCCATACTGGCGGATCTGCTGAGCCGGATGGTACAGCGCGGCTGCACGCAGCTCGTGGTGACCCATTATTATGAGGTCTATGACCGGCTTATGGCGCAGCTTCCGGATCAGGTCAGTAGCTTTATAACCGAGACGGCAATTGAGGAGGGCCAGATCCGCTATGGCTATCGTGTCCAGGCATCTGCGCCTAAGCCGCAGCGATACGCCCATATGATCGCAGAAAAGTATGGCCTTACCGCTGAGCGTATCCTGCAAGACAAGCAGCTGGCCGCTCTGATCCACGCCTATCTGAAGATCGACTAAGGAGGATGCAATGGCCAGAATATCGGTGGATGAAAAGCTTTGGGGATACATGATGCTGGATACCCTATTAAAGCCGGTGCTGGATAGTGATATCGGGCTAACGAACGATGCACAGGAAATTGACCGGCGCAATGCAGCGCTCAAAGCGCTCTTTGCAGAAAAAGCGCTCTTTGAGCGCTGCAAAAATCTCAATGACAAAATCAACCAGCTACAGGAGCTGATGCGAATCCATGAAATGGACGCCTATCAGCTATTTTCTGTCCTGCCGCTGTTTCAGGAAATCCGGCTGTGCATGGACGCCATGTGCAAGGGCATTGCAGCATCGGATGCCGCTTTGCAGGCGCCGGACCTGGTTGAGCTGAAAAACCTTTGCTCCAGCATCCTGCAGGAAGAATACAAGCCGGATTTCGACTGGCGCTGGAACCAGGCCCTTTCCGGCCTGGAAGACCTGCATAGCCTGCATTATCGCTTTTATCTTAATTCGGATCTACAGGTCACCCATTATGCCCTTCTCTCCTTGAACCAGAAGCCCTTCAAAGCCCGCAATGCGTTGTGGCAGCGGGGAAACACCGCTCGAAGGGATATGGAGGTTTTGGCGCATTGTACCAGCGCCAGAGAGAATATGCATCATCAGGCGGAAGGCTTTGCCGCTAACGGGGGCGGCATTCCGAGCTTTTCCGCTGTGCGATCCGCCCGTACCCTCTTTAGAGGCGAAGTGATCAACGCACGGCTTCCGGATCTTTCCCGTGTGCTTACGGCTGCGATCCCCTCGCTTTATTCCAAGCAGACGCAGACGGTTTGGAGCATGATGCGTGAGCTTGGCCGGCGGATCCTCCTGCGCATGGCCGCGCAGGGCCAACGGATGCAGTTCTGGATCAGCGCCGTCACACTGATGGAAAAGCTGCAGGCAGCCAAGCTGCCTTGGCATTTTGCCCGGATACGGCCTGCCTCGGAGCGCGTCTGCACAGCCCTGGCTGCCTACCATCCTGCTGCAGCCCTGGCCTTAGAGCAGCCTGAAAGGCTCGTATACAACAAGATCGACTTAACCAGCCAGGGCGCTATTTTGTTGCTTACCGGAGCCAACGGCGGAGGGAAAACCACTTATCTGCGTACAGTGGGCGCTGTGCAGCTCTTCTTTCAGCTTGGATTGCCGGTGCCTGCCCAACAGGCAGAGATCAGCCCGGTGGATTCGATCGTCGCAGCCTTCTCCCTCAAAGAAGACACGGGCCTTTCCTCCGGCAAGCTGGGCCAGGAGCTTCTGGCGGTCCGCGAAGCCCTGGCAGGCCTTCGGGGCGAAAGCCTGGTGCTCTTTAACGAGCCTATTACAGGGACGTCAATCAGCGAATGCTGCTTAATCAGCCAGGAGGTGCTGGCGGTTCTTAAAGTGCTGCAGGCCCGCTGTATATGGGTTACCCACCTCTTTACGCTTTTGGATCAGATAGCCGATATCAACGAACGGTTGCCGGGAGCGAAGGTCGGCTATATGCATATTTCGGAAACCGATGCTTACCGTGTTGAATTTGGCAGAGGCCCCGATAGCAGCCATGCTATGACGGGATATAACCGCACAGTGCTGGACAAAGGGACGCACCGATAACAAAACGCAAAAGCGGCTTAGCCTTGAAAAAGGCTAAGCCGCTTTTCATATTGGCTTGAAGGCGATACAGGCGCCCGGCTCCCGCAGGCGCCTGCGCGCTGTATCCCGGCTTTGTCGGCGTCCTGTTTAAGGAAGAGGGGATTTGACGCCCTCCCCGTCCCAGCGGCAGGCCTGCATATCCACCCGCTCGCCGCAAAAGGATACGCCCTCGGATTCCAGAAGCTTTCGTTGCAGATCAAGCCCCAACGCCCCAAACCCCGGGCAAAGGGAGCCATCCTGGTGCACCACACGGTGGCAGGGCACGTCCGCCTCCCGGTTCTGCATCATGATAAAGCCAACGCCGCGGGCGCCCCGAGGGTTGCCAGCCATGCGGGCAACCTGCCCGTAAGATGCGACTTTGCCCCTGGGAATACTGCGCACCAGGGCCCGGACGCACCGGGCAAAAGGGGTGCTTTCAGCCATGAATACGCTCCTGCTCCGCCCGGCGCAGCGCGCGTATGCGCGATTTATCCTCCGGGCTTGTCCGAGTGGATTCGACGATTTTTTGAAGCGCGGCCCTCCTCGTAGCCGCATCTACCTTGCCTCCGGCTATGTAATCCAGCGTCTGCTGCGGCGCATGCTGAAAGTAGATGGATAGCGCCCAAGCCTTGGCCATCCGGACATAATATACATCGCAAGGAATTTGCGTCATCAGCTCAAAAGCCCGTTCCCACTGGCTGGAATAGTAGGTGAGAAGCATGACCAAGACAAAGCGCAAATGGTAAGGGCGGCCATCCTGCAGGCAGCGCTCCAGCAGGCGCCAAAACGCTTCAGGATCAGCCTTGACGATTTTGAGGCCGCTGACGAAGCTGTCGCATACCGACCAATTCCCGATCTTGGGCAAAAAACGCCATACCCACTCCAGCGCTTGGTCAAGGGGCTCCTTGAGATAGCCAATCAACATGGCTTCCAGCATGATTTCTTCAAAATAGATATGTCCGGACGCTTCCAGATAACGCAGCCTATCTTCTTCCGTCATGCTGCGGGCAATCCGCCGCAGCAAAGGCAGGCGCACCCCCAGCATAGATTGCGGCGATACCTCCGGCAATAGGCGGAGAGAAAAGGCCCGATAATCCGGATCTGCCAGCGCCTGAAGCCGTTTGCGTATGTCCACCATCTGATCGCCCTCCCTATTATTTCATCCTACCATGCCCGCCTTGGGAACACAAGCGCCATCCTTAAGGCATCGTAAGATTTCCGTCACCCAAAAGCAAGATACTCATGTTATGCTTAAGCCATAGCCGATTCCTCCAGTCCCCCATCCGGAAAGGAGAACGCCATGTTCAGATTTAAGGTGCTTGCTTCCCTCATCCAGGGCAATATGCGCAGCCGAAGGCGTCAATACCTGCTGCTTTGCCTGGGCGTAACGTTGGCCGTCATGCTTTTGTGTTCCAGCCTGCTGATTCTCCAAGCCATGGCAGCCACCCGCCGCGAGGATCAAAACAATGCTTTCGGCCTTCAGGACGTGATGCTGTTCGGCGTTTCAGCGGATACGGGAGAGCGGCTGTGCCAAGAAGGGCTTCTATCCTCGGTCGTGGAGATGGAGACGATCGCCGACATTATGGCGAATCCCCAAGCGATCGATGCCCCCTATGCAAACCTGGAGAATGTCTCCGTGGCCCGATATGATCCTCAATGGGCCCATATGCTGCGCTGCCGCATTTTGGAAGGACGGATGCCCGAAAATCCCGGAGAAATTGCCCTTGAAACCCGAGCTTTATCGATTTTGCGCCAGTCCTGCTCGGTGGGGGATACGCTAACCGTGGATCTACGCATTCCAAACGGTTCAGATTCCTTTCTCGCTCAAAGGACACAGGCTACCTTTACGGTGACGGGTGTTTATACCAGCGCCATGTCCAGCTATGATAGCGTGTACAAGTCCCGGTGTCCCTTCTGGCTTTTCCCCTTGGCCACAGTCAGCGCCGATGAACCCCTGACCCCAGGCGGGCGTCCCTATCTGAATTTGCTGGGGGAATACGCCGGCAGCATAGATGACGATGGGTTTAGCCAAGGCTATCAGCGTCTGGCACTTCCCTTGCTCAGCGGTGCGCCGCCCATGGCCACCCGCAGCATGATCGCCCTTGAATCTCCTTTGGGCGACCAGCATTCCATGGCTGAAACGGCAGGCCTGTTCGCACTGCTGGCCTTTGCGGCGCTGCTGGCCATCGGGAATGCGCAGCTTGCAATGTTGGAGTCGCGCAAACAGCAAATCGGTATGCTTCGGGCCATTGGCGCTACTCGACGCCAGATCCGAATCCTGCTTTTGCAGGAGGCGGGAATCATCGCCCTATGTGCTGTCATACTGGGTACGGGGCTAGCGATCCTTCTTTCAAGCGCCCTCTGCAGGCTGATGGGCGATCAGGTTGTGTTCCCCTTTAAGGCTTTATCCCTGCTGGCCATAGCCCTTGCCTGCGCGCTGTGCGTGATGCTGACGGCGCTGGCTCCTTTGCTGCGCGTGCAGCGCATCACGCCCATGCAGGCGATCCGCGATATCGATCGGATCCGCGCCATTGGCCGTCCGCAACGGAAAAGCCGGCCAAGTTTTTCCCCGCCTGCGCTGTTGGCCCGGCGCAACCTCCGGTCGCGGCGGTTTGCCGCGGCCGCCATTATGCTGCTGGTAGCCATCGCCCTGCCAATTTTCGGCCTGTGCGCGGTGCAGATATCGACCGCCTGGCGCGGTTATCAGAACCAAGGAGCCAACCAATGGGATTTTTCTCTGAGCACTTATGCGCTGCGGGATAACTGGAGCATGGATTTCCGCATCAATCTGAACTATGCCTCCCCCATGCCGGACGAGCAGGATATTGCTTCCATCCTCGCTCTGCCCGGCGTCGACCGGGTCAGCGGCTATAAGCGCCTGACCGTCCATATCCTGACCGATCATGTAACCGAGTACGCTACGGCTGGCGGTTGGTCAAGCTGGTTCACCTATCTTTCCGACCAGATTCCGGCCTTTATCCGTTATACCTTGTCTTTTCCCGAGTATGCCGATCAATCCCTTTCCGACTATAACAACGAGTTTGCTTTCGAGCATGCTTCCTATCTTCGTCAGAAAGAACATCTGGGCTATACGCAGCAGGCGCTGTGCGTCTCCATCTATGCGCTGCCGCCCGCCAAGCTGGATAAGTTGGTTCCCTATCTCTACGAAGGAACCATTGACCAAAGCGCCCTGGATTCCGGCCAGCAGGTATTGTTATCCGCGCCGGACGAATACGCCATCGACTATCCGGAGCCCGACGGCACGAGCATAGTCTTTGGTGATTTCCGGATTTTCGACGGCTTTGAGCGGACGGATAGCTCTGTCTTTACCAACGACATGTTTCATGTTGGCGACCGGCTTACCCTGAGCATGGCCTATTCCGCGCAATCCCCCTGGATACAGAATGAATCGGACCGGCAGATTAATGAACTGCCCAGCGACGCTGCTACACGGCAGGCATCGCCCGTGATCGGCGGACTTATTGAAATCGCCAACGTCGATCTTGGGCGAGAAGACCTGCCTGGCATCGACCATCTGACCGTTATCACCAGCCTGCAAGGCCTGGACGCGTTGGGTTTCGGGGATGTAGGCTATGAGCAGCTTACTATTGGCCTCTCCGGGAGCCCTTCTGACGAGCAGTTGGCCTATCTCACCCAGCAGCTGGAATTCATTGCTGCGCGTTTCCCGCAAGCCACGATTGATTCCATGTTGGAGTTGGCGCAGATCGCGCGAAGCACCTTGGCGCGGACCCTTGGATTTTCCCTCGTGATGGGGAGCCTGCTGTCGAACTTTATTCTGTTATTGCTGCATAACGCCCTGACCGGCCAAATCCGGACCCATGTACGCCAGATTGGCTTAATGCGCGCCGTAGGCGCCAACCCCGGCCAGATTGCGCAAATCTACCTTAGGCAAATCGCCGTACTTTTCCTCGGGGGCATGGCCGCAGGCGCAGGGCTGCTGGCGTGCTTCTTCCAACTGCCCAGGCTGATGAAAGCCGATAGCCTTTCCCTATCGCTTACTTCCGCCATCTGGAAACTCGGAACCTGGCTGCATCTAGACATGGGTACTTCCACGGGAAGCCTAATCATCATTTTCGTCCTATCTTTGGGATATGGGCTCTTACTGGCCTTTATTTCTCTGGTGTTGGTTCGGGGCCAGCTAACCCGTATCCTGCGCAGGCCCATTCTTGAGAACATCCGCGTACTGTGAGGTGCATCATGAAGCGAAAGCTCGCCCTAACGCTTGTCATGGGATTAATCCTTTTGGTAATGACGCCTGCTGCAAAGGGCGCAAAGCGCTCCTTTCCCAAGCTGATGGTCGCAAGCTATCAGCTTACGCCGGAAAACCTCTGCCCCGGCAGCCCATCCAGGCTTTACCTTCAAATCGAGAACACCAGCTTATGGCAAAGCGCGCAGAACATTACCTTACGGCTGACTGAAGAAGGCGGCGTCTTGCGGCCACTGCCCATCGGATCGGCTTATGTGGATGAAGTCCTACCCGGCGAATCCCTTTGCTGGTCCTTGGACTTAGACGCCATGCCAGGAAGTAAGCCAGGCTATTACCCCATCAAGCTTGTCATGGAATATGAAGACAGCCGTCAAACGACCGCATCGGTCACGGAGACGTTTTTTATTCAGGTGCATCAGCCGGTGGAATTGGTTTATGACCCGCCGGCACTTCCTGCCCGGGTGGTGGAAGGCGATAACGTCGCCTTTTCCCTGAACTTACATAACCTGGGTAAGGGCGACATCTATCATGCCCTTGTCAGCTTCCATGTGCCCGGGCTTTCGGAAGGAAGCAGCGCACTGGCAGGGAATCTGGAACCCGGAGCGTCTGCTGTTGCATCTACCTCCCTACAGGCAATGCGTCCCCAGCAGGGTTATGGACCGGTGCAGGGGTATGCACTTTTGCGCTATGAGGACGCCGCAGGATTTCGCTATACCCAGAAAATCCCACTTGCAACGGTGATTGAGGAAAAGGTGCCCGTGCTTGCCCCAGCCACCGCGCAAGAGGAAGATGAGGATAACGCCTTCCTGCTCTGGATACCTCTGGCCGGAACACTTTTCTTGGTCAGTCTTTTAGCGGCGGGGTTCCATTGGATGCGTTTGCGCCGCAAACGTCAGGCCGAGGAAGAACGTTATTTGTAATGTAAAAAAAGATCGTTGGATCTCTCCAACGATCTTTTCCTATTTGTTTACGCTTCAGGCAACAGGCTCTTGCCGGTCATTTCCTCCGGCTTAGCAATGCCCATCATCGCCAGCAACGTGGGCGCTACGTCGCACAAACGGCCGCCTTCCTGCAGCTGCTTGCCCACATAGCGGTCATCCACCACAATGAAGGGCACGGGATTGGAAACCGTATGGGCGGTATAGGGGACGTTCTCTTCATCATCCCACATCTGTTCAGCATTGCCATGATCGGCGGTTACAATCAGACGGCCGCCCACCTTCTGCACGGCACGCACCACGCGGCCTACGCAAGCGTCCACCGCCTCCACAGCCTGAACCGCGGCTTCCATCACGCCGGTATGCCCCACCATGTCGCAGTTAGCATAGTTCATGATAATGACGTCGTACTCGCCGGAGGCAATGCGCTTCTCCACCTCGTCGGTTACTTCGTAGGCGCTCATCTCAGGTTTCATATCGAACGTTGCGATTTTGGGGGAATCAATCAGGACGCGATCCTCGCCCTCATTGACAGCCTCTACGCCGCCGTTAAAGAAATATGTCACGTGGGCATATTTTTGCGTTTCAGCGATACGCAGCTGCTTCTTGCCCAGGCTTGCCAGATATTCGCCCAGGGTATTCTTCCAAACCTGGGGCTCGAAAGCCACATGCACATTAGGCAGCGTAGCGTCATAGGGCGTCATGGTGACAAAATAGGTGGGGAAATAGCCCTTAGCCCGGGTAAATCCGGTGAAATCCGGATCCACAAAGGTACGGGCCAGCTGACGGGCCCGATCGGGCCGGAAGTTGAAAAACACGACGGAATCGCCTTCTCCAATGGTGGCCAGCGGCTTGCCGTTCTCCATGATGACGGTGGGCTTTACAAATTCATCGGTCTCATCCTTGGCATAGGATTGCTCCATCGCCTGCACAGCGCTATCCGCCGGCACACCTTCGCCCAGCACCATGGCGTCATAAGCCAGCTTAACGCGATCCCAAATATTATCGCGGTCCATCGCATAGAAGCGCCCGGCTACCGTAGCGATGCGCCCAGCCTTTAGCTCAGCCAACTTTTCTTCCAAGTCTTTGATGTATCCTTCGCCGCTGGAAGGCGGTACGTCCCGGCCGTCCATAAAGGCATGGATGTAGATTTTCTGAATTCCAGCATCGCGAGCCATCTTTACGACAGCCAGCAGATGATCCATATGGGAGTGAACGCCGCCATCGGACACCAAGCCCATGACATGCAGCGCGCTGCCTTTATCCAGCGCATTCTGCATGGCTTCCTTCATGGCAGGGATATTGAAAAATTCGCCGTCCTCAATGGCCTTCGTAACGCGGGTTAGCGGCTGATACACCACTCGCCCTGCACCCAGGTTTAGATGGCCGACCTCTGAGTTGCCCATCTGGCCGTTGGGCAGGCCGACGGCCATACCCGAGCAGGCAATAGTCGTATGGGGGTACTTGGCAAACAGCGCATCCAGGTTCGGCTTTGCAGCCTTTTCCACTGCGTTGGTGGCGCTTCCTTTGTTGCCAATGCCGTATCCATCCATGATAATAAGTGTGGTTAAATCTTTCATAAAGCGCTCCTTAATAGTGCACAATCGCGGAGAAATCCGCCGCTTTCAGGCTGGCGCCGCCGATCAGGCCGCCGTCGATCTCACTCATGGCCATCAGCTCGGAAGCATTGGAGGGCTTCATGGAGCCGCCGTATTGGATGCGCACTTTTGCAGCCGCTTCAGCGCCAAAGCTCTTCGCCACCTGGTCCCGAATCATGGCGATTACCTCGTTAGCCTGCTCGCTGGTGGCGGTTTTTCCGGTGCCGATAGCCCATACGGGTTCATAAGCAATGACGAGATTCGCTACCTGCTCACCCGTCAGGCCTGAAAGGGCGGCAGCCGTCTGGTGGCGCACCAGCGTCTCAGTCACGCCGGCCTCCCGCTGCTCCAAAGTCTCCCCCACGCACACGATGGGGATCAGATGATGCGCGATAGCGGCCTTTGCCTTTTCGTTGACAAACTCATCGGTTTCGCCAAAGTACTGGCGGCGCTCGGAATGGCCCAGGATGACATATTTTACGCCCATGGCCTCCAGCATCGCGGCGGATACCTCGCCGGTATAGGCGCCGGAATCCACCGGATAGCAATTCTCTGCGCCCACCTCGATGTTGGTGCCCTTGGTTGCCTCCAGCGCCGTGCTCAGGCAGGTGAAGGGCGTGCAGACCACCACGTCGCAGGTTGCATCTTTCACCATGGGGATCAGCTCCTCAATGAGCTGCTTTGCCTCGCAGGGCGTCTTGTTCATTTTCCAGTTGCCGGCGATAATCGCTTTACGCATGGGATGGAACCTCCTATAAAATTTCATTGAAAAGGGCGGAGAAAGTCCCCGCCCTTGCCTTTTTGAATCAGGCTCTTCGGGCATTTTGGCCGATAAGCCTCGCCCTTTTTTACTTGTCTTCCAAGCAATCCACGCCGGGCAGCACCAGGCCCTCTAGGAATTCCAAAGAAGCGCCGCCGCCGGTGGAGATGTGCGTCATCTTGTCGGCAAAGCCCAGCTGCTCTACCGCTGCCGCGGAGTCGCCACCGCCGATGATGGTGGTGCCGTCAGCCTCTGCCATAGCGGCAGCCACGGCCTTGGTGCCTACAGCAAAGTTCGGGAACTCAAACACGCCCATGGGGCCGTTCCATACCACAGTCTTAGCGCCCTTGATGGCCTCTGCAAAAAGCTTCTGGGTTTCCGGTCCAATATCCATGCCCTCCCAGCCGTCAGGGATCGCGTTACCCGGCACAACCTTGCTGGCAGCCTCGTTGGAGAATTCCTGGGTAATAACGTTGTCGACGGGCAGCAGCAGGCGCACGCCCTTCGCCTTAGCCTCAGCGATCTTCTCCTTGCAGAACTCTACGCGGTCCGGATCGAACAGAGAGTTACCAATGGTGCCGCCCATGGCATACTGGAAAGTATAGCTCATGCCGCCGCCAATGATAAGCGTGTCCACCTTGTTGAGCAGATTGGTGATGACGCCCAGCTTGTCCTTCACCTTAGCGCCGCCCAGGATGGCGACAAAGGGACGATCGGGATTGTCCAGAGCCTTACCCATCACGTCCAGCTCTTTGGCGATCAAGTAACCGGATACAGCGGGTAGGTAGGCGGCTACACCGGCGGTGGAAGCGTGGGCGCGGTGCGCAGTACCGAAGGCATCGTTGACATAAATTTCAGCCATGGAAGCCAATTCCTTGGCGAAGGTGGGATCGTTGGCTTCTTCCTCTTTATGGAAGCGGACATTTTCAATCATCATGACCTCGCCATCCTTCAGCGCGGCGGCCATGCTCTTGGCGGATTCTCCGATAACGTCGGCAGCCACGGGCACCGGCTGACCCAGCAGCTCAGATAGGCGTGCGGCGGCGGCCTTCACCGAATACTTCATATTGAACTCGCCCTTGGGACGGCCCAGATGGGAGCAGAGGATGACGCGCGCCTTGTGATCCACCAGATATTTGATGGTGGGCAGAGCGCCGCGGATACGGTTGTCATCGGTGATGTTGCCCTCCTTATCCATGGGGACATTGAAGTCCACGCGGACGAGGACCTTCTTGCCAGCAACCTGGATATCTTCGATGGTCTTCTTGCTCATGACAAACACTCCTTTTTATCAAGCCTTAGCTTGTAATCAGCGGACTTTTTTATTTTACCACAGCCGCAGGCGCGCCGCAATGCTCTTTCGCCTAAAGGGATGAGTGGGCGCGCAGGCTGGACAGCATCGTCTCAGCGGCGGATTCATCCAGGAAAAGGGCCGAAGGATGCGTAGCGCGCACTGCGGCCAAAATGGCCTCTGCCTTATGAGCGCCGCCGGCGACCGCTACCGTGCGGGGAATCGCTGCCAAGCGTGTCATATCCGGCCCTACGGCACTGGCTGAAAGCAGGCTGCGGCCTTCTCGGTCGAAATACATGCCCAGCGCTTCCGCTACGGCGCCTCTCGCCTCCAGCATCCGCTTAGCCTGCTTGCTAAGCCCCCGGCGTTGCATCAGCTCGTCGGCCCGGCCGATCGAATAGACGAGAATGTCGGGATGCCGAATCATAGCCACCACCTCGGCAATGGAGGGGCGCTCCATCAGCCGCTCCATCGTAGCGGCATTTACATCATCCGGCAAGTGCAGCATGCGGTATTGGGCGTTAAGGCGTCCAGCCATCTGAGCGGCTACCAGGTTCGCCTGCATCTCTACCCGCTCGCCCATGCCGCCCCGTGCCGGAAGCACGATAAGATCCGGATAATTTCCCTGCGGCATTTGCTGGGCCAACAGCGCCATCGTGGTGCCGCCCATGATGGCCAGGGTATGCGCGCCCGGCAGCAGACGGGACACATACTGGGCGGCCGTATGGCACAGTTCCCGCTTGCGCAGCTCATCATTCGCTACCGTACCGGCTTGGATAACCACATGCTCCACCCGCAGCAGCCGGGATAGCTGGGCCGCCATCCGTCCCGTACCGGTTAAGGATCGCATCATAGGGCCCAAAGACAGCAGCACCCGCTCCCCCGCCTCGGTCGCCCGCATCCCCTCCTGGGCCGCTTCAATCAAGCCCTGGGCCCGCAGCACCTCGCACTGATGGCGAACCGCCCGCTCCTGGGCGGAGATTACGCCGGCCAGCGCCCGCCGCCCAATAGGGCCTTTTAGCGATATCGCGCTGAGAATTTCATAGCGCTGTTCCATGGCCGCTACTTCCTCGGGCGCCAGCCGCTGCAGCGGCTCCATCACCTGATCCATCTATCCTCCTATGGGACAAGAGCCTATTGTCAGGGCGCATTGCGTCCCGCTTGAAGGCAAAAGGCCCTATTTCCTCCCTGCTATTATGCCAAATCCCGGCAAGAATTGCAAGCCTTCTTGACAGACCGGTAACGATCCTCCGCGCTAATATTCCCCGAATTTTCCGGCGCACTGCATGCCGGGGAAACCTAACTGCCGCAGCTCCTCATAGGTCACGATCGCCACCGCGTTGGACAAATTCAACGAGCGGGCGTCGCTAGCCATCGGGATGCGCAGGCAGCGATCCAAATTCGCCTCCAGCAGCCGTTCATCCAGCCCCCGGGTTTCCCGGCCGAATACGAGATAATCGCCATCCTGATAGCGCACCTGATCATAGCGCAAAGGCGCTTTGGTGCTTAGATAATAGGCCGGCGCCTGAGGGTTCTCGCGCAGAAATGCATCATAGTTTTCATAGCTGCGTATATCCAGCATATGCCAATAATCCAAACCTGCACGCTTGAGCTGCCGGTCGTCGATGGAGAAGCCCAGGGGGCCGACCAAATGCAGCACACAGCCGGTAACCGCGCAGGTGCGGGCAATGTTCCCCGTGTTCTGGGGGATCTCCGGCTCCACCAATACAATATGAATGGCCATCTTTGCACTTCCTTTCTTGACTCTACCACCATACCCATCCACCCCCTTCCTGTCAAGTAAAAGGGCGTAGCAGCGCGGGAACAAATAATGCGCTGGGAATCGCACCTTAAACCGCACAGAAGATGCAAATCCTTATCCTGTGAGGAGGGACGGCGGATTGCTTACCCGAAGCAATACCTCATCATCGCTAATAAGAACAGCAGGCTATGAAAAAACGCTCACCCCCCTAGGCGGGTAAGCGTTTTAGGGTGTCTTAGGGGCGCTGCATGACACGAAAAGGATGGGCCGTTGCCCTGGAGCGGCGTACCGGCAGGCCAAGCCCGCGTCGAAGGAAGGCGGCAATCTCTGCAACGGCGGTTTTGGATTCGGCAATGGGATAGCACTGAAAAACATGCCACAGCTCGTTCCACGTTTGCATCACAACGTTTACGCCCTGATCCCGCAGGCGGAGGTAAAGGTTCAGGCAATCAGAATAGAGAATTTCATCGCTTCCACATTGGATTAACACCGGCGGGCAGCCGGTGAAATCCCCAAAAGCCGGAGAGATCAGCGGATCATCAAGGCTAGCGCCCGCAGCATACATACGCGCCGCGTCGGTGATCGAATCGGGATCCAGCGTCACATCCGTTTCCGCGCGGGCGCGATAGCTTTCGCCTCTGCCGCCTAGATCACACCAAGGAGAAAGAACGGCCGCCGCCGCTGGAAGCGGCACGCCCAACGCTTTCAGCTTAAGCAGAAGCGCCATCACCATATTCCCGCCGGCCGACTCACCCGCTAGGGCAATATGTTCCGGTCTGAAGCCGAGCTCAAGCAGATGACGGTAAGCCGCAACCGCCGCCTCCAACGCCTGCGGATAGGGATGCTCCGGCGCCAAGGGATATTCAATGGCCAAGACGTTCAACCCAGCGGCCAAGGCAATTTTCGCGGCGACCACGCGGGCATATTCCAGGCTTCCATACAGGTAAGCGCCTCCATGGCAATACAATACCGCCCGATCCTCCGGCGCGCCTCGGACTGGGCCCTCCCACGCCGCTTTCATGCCGGCTACCTCAACCGGGAGGTAGCGGGTAGGACGGCCCGGTTTGCACAGCTGCACCGCCTTATCCTGCATAACGCGCTGATGCTCAAGGTCAATCTTCCCCATCTGAGGCTTGAGCGCTTTCATAGCGGCCTTTAAGGCCAGGGTGGCGAACTTCGGCATGCTCCACGCTCCTTGTTTTTTCTGGTTTCAGGGTAACGGAATTACCCGCTTCTGTCAAGGAGCCTGAAGAAAAGGGATAAAATGCGCCCGAACTATGATATACTGGTTTATACCATAAAAAAGGGGGATCGTTATGGCGTCGGGAAGGAATCGCTATTGGTTCAAGCTGGACAATGCGGGGAAAATCTATCCTGCCGTTCGTTCTCCGAATTATGCTTCGCTTTTCCGCGCGACCGCTCGGTTAAAAGAGCCGGTGGACCCGCAGACGTTGCAGCAGGCGCTGCTTGACGTAATGCCTCGATTCCCGATCTTCCAGTGCCGTATACGGTCCGGTGTTTTCTGGTACTACATGGAGACCAATCCACGCACACCCCGGGTTCATCCGGACGTGACTTTTCCCTGCCAGCCCATGCGCTTTGAGGAAAATGAGGATTTTATGTTTCGCGTGCTTTATTATGGATCCTCCATCCATTTGGAGGTCTTTCACGCTTTAAGCGACGGTTCCGGCGGTTTGGTTTTCCTTAAAACGTTGGTGGCCCAATATTTGAGACTGAAAGGACACCCTATTCCCGCCTCCCACGGTGTGCTTGATCTTGCTGAAAAACCCGATATGGAGGAAATGGAAGACGCTTATCGCCGCTATGCCAATTTCCGCGTCATCCGCAGCCGGGCCGAGCAGCGTGCCTATCATCTGCGGATGAAAAAGCTCCCTACATTTATGCTGGCAGTAACCGAAGGCGTTATTCCCCTGCAGGCCATGCTGCAGAAGGCGCGCAGCTATCATGCATCCATGACCGAGCTCATGGCGGCTGTACTGCTGGACGTTATTTTGGATCTGCACCGCTGCGATCCTTTCGCACGCCGGGGCGAGGCGGTAAAAGTATCCGTGCCGGTGAACATGCGCAACTATTTTCCCACCCGCTCGCTGCGCAATTTTTCCCTTTATGTCAACGTGGGCGTGGATCCGCAGTATGGAGAATACACCTTTGAGGAAATACTCAGTCAGGTGCATCATTATATGCGATACCAGCTGAATGGGAAATTTCTGAACGCCCAGATGTGCGGCAACGTAGCTTCCGAACGCAATCCGGTCTTACGCTGCATGCCGCTTTTCATCAAGAACGCGGCATTGAACGCCGCCTACCGTCTGTCCGGCGAGCGGTATTTTACCACCACAATCACCAACCTTGGGGCCATTGACGCGCCGCCGGAAATGAAGCCCCTGGTGGAAACCATCTTTGTCACTTTGGGTCCGGCCAAGATTAATCCGATCCAGTGCGCTGTATCCAGCTATGGCGACAGCCTCCGGATCATATTCAGCAGCACGGCCTCCAGCACGGCGCTGGAGCGCGGTTTCTTTCGGCGGTTGGTCACATGGGGGATCCCCGTTTCGGTTATAAGTAATAAGGAGTAAGGCAAATGAGCTATTGTGTGCATTGCGGTGTTAAGCTGGATCCATCGGCGTCGGTCTGTCCTTTATGCCAGACCCCGGTTCAAAATCCCCGCCAGCCGGTGGATCATGACTCCCCTCGCTTTTATCCGCCGCCGCAGATTGTGACTTCGGTGGTGCAGAACCATTTCGCCGTGATCGCTGCGTCCATCCTTCTGCTGATGGGCGGCGTTATCTGTCTGGTCATCGATATTGCCGTTAACCGCGCGTTTACCTGGTCGCGGATCGCCGCCGGCGCCACGGCGCTCTTTTGGGTTGTCGCGCTGATGCCCGTCCTGCTCCCGTGCCCTAATATTTACGGCCTGATCCTTTTGGATTGCCTTTGCGTCATCGCTTATCTGTATCTCATGCAGATGATCTTCCCCGATCGCGCGTGGTTCGCCAGCCTGGCGCTGCCGCTGGTGATCGCCTGCGGGCTCTCTATTATGCTGGTTGTATGCTTAGCCCGCAGCGGGATGCTTCACAAGCTTAGCCTAGCCAGCTGTGCGCTGATCTTGCTGGGCGCGGTGATGATCCTTCTGGAAACGCGGTTGGACCTTTTCCTGGAAGGCCGGCTTAGCCTGGATTGGTCCTGGGGCGTATTCGCCATCACCTTCGCCCTGGCACTGTTGTTGGCGGTCATCAATATATTCCAGGGGCTGAAATTTGAACTAAAGAAACGATTGCACCTATAGGAGAGGGATCCTGCATGTCAAAGCGAATCCGAGGAATCGTCGTGGAAGGTCTCCCCTGCGCCGGAAAAAGCGCTGTCATCGCCGAGCTTAAGCGCCTTCATCTGGAACAGCTGGATGCGGAACGGAGCATGCTCGTGCTGTCTAACCGCTATACGGCAGCCGCGCTCCGCAAAGGGGGTAAAAAGCCGGTCAAACGCAAAAAGCATCTGGATATCCTGGAGAAGCAGCTAAAGATGTTATCGCGCTTCGCACTTTCCGGCGCGGGCGCCTGCACGCCCTTTTCTCTGCATAGCCAGGGGTTCTTCTTTGTGATAGAGCAATTCCACCTCTACCATGCAGACCGCTACCAGGACGACGAAAAAAAGCGCTACCGCAAGCTGGAAAAGGCGCTGAAAAAACTACACACCATTACCATTGTGCTGATCGCTGACCCGGAAACGCTTGCCCGGCGGTTACGCGCCCGCAATCCCAAGCGATACCGCCAGCTTAGCGGCGAACAGCTGGCTGAATACTTGGATAAAGAGCAGGCGAATCTGATCCGTCTAGCGGCCCAATCCCGTATCCCAACCTATGTAATCCAAACCGACGCGCGCGCATGGACGCAATATGCGCAGCAGGCGCTTGGGTACCTGGGTAAAGTTGAAAGCGCGCAGCCGCGTGCAAAACATGGAGCAGCCCCGCCGGTGTGATCCATATTTTATATTTAAAAGAAAAACACACGCCTGCAATATCTCGCAGGCGTGTGTTTTTTCCTTCTCAATATTCAGTAGCCTTATCGCCGCCGCCCACGTCCGCTCCGACGATCTCTTGGGCTGCGGCTTCGAGAGTTGCCGCCCAACCTTGCGCGCTCCTGAGGGCGCAGATACTGGCTGCCCGCCGGGGGGACCAAGCACTTGCCGCCGAAACCGATCAAATCCTCGCGCCCTGCGCGATGTAGCGCCTCTCGCACAAGCTCGAAATTCTTGGGATTGCGATATTGCATCAGCGCCCGCTGCATCGCTTTTTCATGCATGCCTCGGGGAACGTAGACCGGTTTCATCGTTAACGGATCCAGCCCAGTATAAAACATGCAGGTAGAAAGCGTGCCGGGCGTGGGATAGAAGTCCTGCACCTGCTCCGGCTGATGATGGATATCCCGCAGATATTCAGCCAGCTCAATGGCGGCTTTCAAATCGCTTCCCGGATGGGAAGACATAAAGTAGGGCACCAGATATTGTCGCATGCCCTCTTCAATATTCGTCTGATAGTATTTCTCGACAAATCGATCATATACCGCCCTGGCGGGCTTACCCATCTGCCGGAGCACCTGAGCGCTCACATGCTCGGGCGCCACCTTCAGCTGCCCAGAGATGTGATGCTTGACAAGCTCCCGCATAAAGGTATCATCCGGATCTGCTATAACGTAGTCGAAGCGAATCCCTGAGCGGATAAACACCTTTTTTACCCCGGGGATGGCGCGGAGCTTACGCAAGAGCTGCACGTATTCCTTATGATCCACCACCAAGTTCTTACAGGGCGTCGGAAACATGCACCGCCGGTTTCTACACAATCCGTGGGTAAGCTGCTTATCGCAAGCGGGGCGCCGGAAATTAGCCGTGGGGCCGCCAACGTCATGAACATAACCTTTAAAATCAGGCTCGCGTGTCATCGCCTGAACCTCGGCAATGACCGATTCATGGGAGCGCGACTGCGCGATACGCCCCTGATGGTAAGCCAAGGCGCAGAAGCTGCAGGCGCCGAAGCAGCCTCGGGTTGCCGTTACCGAAAACTTGACTTCCTCTAGGGCGGGTACGCCGCCGGCTTCGTCATAATCCGGATGCCATTGACGGGTATACGGCAACCCATAAACGCGATCCATCTCCGCCTGGCTCAAGGGCATGTCCGGCTTGTTCTGGACGACGTATCGGCTGCCCTGCAGCTGGCACAGCGTTTTGCCGACTACCGGATCCATTTGGCGGTATTGTTCGGCAAAAGCTTCTGCATATTTGCGCTTATCCTCCCCCACCTGGCGGGCGGAAGGCAGCTCAATTCCCACTGGCTCTTTGGAAAGATAGCAGGTCCCGGGGATATCCCGTATCTCGGAAACTGGAACGCCCTGAGCCAGACGGCGGCAGATCTCTGGTACGCTCCTCTCCCCCATCCCATAACTGATCAGGTCCGCACCCGAATCGTCCAAAATTGAACGCCTGACGCGGTCGTCCCAATAATCATAATGGGCAAACCGCCGGAGCGACGGCTCAAGGCCGCCAATAATCAAGGGGATATCGCCATAGGCCTCTCGGATGCGGTTGGCGTAAACGATGGTATTCCTGTTGGGCCGGCAGCCCGTGCGCCCGCCCGGAGAATAAGCGTCCTTAGTCCGGGGCTTTTTGGCTGCCGTATAGTGGTTGACCATGGAATCAATGACGCCCGACGAAATTAAAAATCCATACCGCGGGCGGCCAAAACGCTTAAAATCTTCGCAGTCGCGCCAAGCGGGTTGGGCAAGTATGCATACCTTAAACCCTTCAGCTTCCAGCACCCGGGCAATAATCGCGTGGCCAAAGGAGGGATGATCCACATATGCATCTCCGCTGACCAGCACAAAATCCGGCCGTTCCCATCCCCGACTGGCCATATCCTGCCTGGATACCGGCAGGAAACGCTCTCGCAGTTTATTTTGTATCATTTAGCGTTACCGTTTCTTTCTATCTTTTGCATTTGGCGATTTAAGCACGCCGAAATATTTTCTATTCTATCATGTCTTTGGGCGAAATACCATGGCGGCGCTTGCATGAATCGCTTTCTGTGCCTATAATAAGAGCAAAATTATGCGAACGAACCTTTTCGCTCATCTTTCGTCTATAGAATATACCGATTGTATGAAGGGATAAATGTATGGCACATATGATGGTTCAGCCGCGCCCCCGGCGCGCGCTCAAAACGTTTTTGACGATCTTGTTGGTTATTTTGCTGCTACTTTTGGCTTGCGCCGGCTTCTTTGTGGTTAAGGCGCTCATTCGTCCGACCTCCGCTTTTTCCTCTACTGTGCCCATCCTGCCTGATGCGGACGGCAATACCGACGACCCTGAAGCGGATCAGCTGAAAGCGCTGGAGCAAAAGGGCTATGTCTATAACGACGATATCGTCAACATTTTGCTGTTAGGCCTGGATTCCAATGCCGCACGTGAGGCGGATCATGCCGGTTGGCGTTCAGACGTGATGATTATCGCCGCCGTCAACACGAAGACAAAGGATATTAAGCTGATATCCATCCCGCGCGATACTTATACGCAGGTCAATAAGATCGACGCGGACGGGCGGATTACCTCTACGCAGAACAACAAAATCAACGCGGCCTTTGCCTTTGGCGGCGGGCCCAGCAAATATTCCTATCCCAATGCCGTAGCGGCTGTTCGCCATCTGATGAAGGGGATCCCTATCCACGGCTATGCCGGCGTGGACATGGACGGCTTTTCTGACTTAATCGACGCCATGGGCGGAGTGACTTTGGAGATTACCGACGATATGACCAAACGCGATCCGGACTTTCCCGCCAAAGGTACGACGGCCACACTCAATGGCACGCAGGCTTTGGAATATGTCCGTGAGCGCTATACCACCGCCGGGGGCGATACTGGCCGCTCGCGCCGCCAGCGGGAGCTGCTTACCGCCATCCTGGCTGCTGGGCAAAAGCAAGGGATGGTCGCCTTTGCAACCAAATGCCTGGCGACCATGTCCGACGATGTGACGACTTCCCTTACCTTTGATCAGGTGATTACGTTGGCGACCATTGCCGGAGGAACTGACCTCTCCGCGTTGGAATCCATCACGCTGGACGGCGAAAATGGCCGCAGCGAAAGTAATGCCAGCATTTTTAAAGTTAATGAAGACAAGTTAGAAGCGCTGATTCTGGACGTTTGGATGGTGGAAAAATAGCGAAACAGCGGTAAGCCGCCTGCAATAGCGTGCGCCTGCAGTCTAAAGGGCTGCAGGCGTTTTTTGCTCATTTTGGCCTTTCTTCATGTTATGTTGCCACGCGATAAAAGGCTTGGGGCGAACCTTCAGCAGCGTTTAACCGGATTGCGCCGCCCCTGGATTTTTGCCGGGTTCGATGCTATACTTTGGAGGAAAATATAAAAGCGTCGGTACAATCTCGCCGCGCTTATTCCGATAAGTAAGGAGAAGGACGGCATGCCAAAGATTGTATGCAGGTCTTTGGGGCTATTAACGGCGCTGATCCTGATGCTTGGAACCGCTGGATGCAGCGGGCGGCCGATCGAAACATCAGGCGGCCAGCAAAGGGACGAGGCCTCATCGAACTGGGAATCGCAGCTTCGGGAGGAGAGCTTATCCGGAAGCACGGATCTAGAAAAGGCGCTTTGTTCGTCCGTCTCGCTGAAGGTGGATCGAGTAGGAACGGATACGCTGGAGATTACCGTATCCGCCCCGAATATTTCAGCGGGACTGACACAATGGATGGATCAGATTCCGGAAGAAGATTTCACCGAAGCAGCGTTGAACGGGCAGATTCTGCATCTGCTCGATGTGACGGCGCCGACGAGTACGAAAGTCAGTCTGCCCTATACCATCGGAGATGACGGCGCGCGGCAGATTGTCTATACGGATGCTTATATTCAGCTCATCAGCTGTGGTTTAAAGGAATTTTACGACAATATGATGGCCCATGGAGCCGAGCAACTGGAAGGAGGCGAGTCATAATGCGTAAAGGATTGTCCTGGCTGCTATGCGCTGCACTGCTTTTAGCGCTTATGCCGGTAAAAGCGCTGGCCCAGCCGGAGCCCAGCTTTATTCGCATTGAAATCTGCCAAACCGAAAAAGCACCGTATACGGTAATCGCCTCAGGGTCAGATCTTCTTTTTTCCGGAGAAGATCTTGCGGCGCTGAGCGGATATGAATATCGTTGTGACGGGGAGAATGCCGTCTTTACCCGCGGCTGTAAAACGATTCGGGTGGATCTAGGGGACAACAAGCTGTTCCCCATGGAGGATCTTTCTCTATTGAGCAGCGTTGATTTGACGGAGCCGGTTGTGCAGTCCGGTAAGCGGTATTATTTTTCCGGCTCGCAGCTGCTGCCTTGGCTGAACGTTACCTGCTTTGCCGAGGACGGCGTGCTCTATGTGGTGGCTGATGCCGTTTCACTATGGGACTTTGCTGAGGAATTCGACCCTGATCAATTCGCTTTTGATTTTGAAGAGGTCTGCAGTGAGCTGGGCGCCAGCAGCAAGTGGTTGAAGGCGGCGGCATATGCCCGAAACAACGGTCTGGGCTTTGTGACCGATCTTGTGCCTGTATCGCTGGATTTCAGCTATGGCACCTACAAAGACTATTTTGACATTCTGGATGAACTATTTCAAAATAAAGAAAGTTCGGTTTACGCCTATGATGAGCTGATCGAGGGCAGTGAACGCGTTCAATCCAGTTTCGACATGATCGAAGTGCTGGACGAACTGGAGAATCTCCCCGACGAACTGCAAACGCTGGTCTATTTCAACAAGGCGCTGTCCGGGATGGGCAAAGCGGCCGACTATGCGGTGTATTATGATACGTTCCAGCAGGATAACGAGCAAAAGCTGGCCATGATGGAAGCTATCACTTTGAACCGTGCGGCTTATCAGTATCCAGAGGCGCTGGTATCCGCCGCCATGGATATCAAAGATTCTTATCGAAACCTATGGGACGGCCTTGTCACGAGGTTCTTGCAGGACCTAACCGAGAGCTCCATCGATCTATTAACTACGGGAATCGCCCAAGGAAAAATGGCGGAATACGCGCTAACAGCACTTGGCATGTATAAAGCCTTCACGCCCGATTGGGCTCAGGGCGTTGACCGCGCGCCCAAATATGAGGCTATCGCAGCCGCTGCCCGTGACGTATATGAAGAAAACTTCGGCGGAAGCCATACCTATACCATTCAGCTGCAGCGCTGCCATGCCATGCTTTACCTCTATGCTTGCGAACAGAATTACCGGACGATGGCCGACTACGCAAGGGAAAAGGATAAGGCCGACAAAGCGGAGCAATATGAACAGATCGCTGAGGAGGCGTTAAAATGGCAAGGACGCTTCCTGGCCAGCGCGCCGGCAGAGATCAATGATTCCCATGAATACGGTGACGGCCATATGAAGGAAGACTATACCCAGGCCCTCTTATCCGATTTTGCTACGCTGCATAAGATCACTTCCCCGACCAGCCGCCTGGCCGGCGTGGAATATGCTATGCTTTTGTCCGCGCTGCTCGAACAGCCCTGCGACAGCCTGGAGTGGCTGCTGAACGATGCGGACGGCGACGGTGCGCAGGAACTCTTAATCTCAGTAAAATCCACCGGCGGCATCAGCCAGCTGATCGCAGATGCCGACAGCGGACGGCTGTGGAGTTACGCCGCCACAGGCGTGGCCGGATCCAGTGAATTCTGCCAATTGGATGGTGAAACAGCCATTTTCTTCCATGACAGCTATTCAACACTGGGCACACAGCTAAGCACCTACAGCCGGTGGAACGGACTGAAATGGGAACCAGCCTGTGTGCTTAATGGCAGCTCCACGCAGGACAGCCAGGGGCAGGATCAATTCAGCGGTGAAAGCGTCTGGTATGGTGAAACGATCTCTTATGAAGATTATTTGGCCAAGGAAGCGCAAGTAGTGCACCCTGTGCAGCTTGACAGTCCGGATCTCACCAATTTGACCCTTGCAGGAGACGGCACTGCACTCCTGGACGAATTGACCGAATATCTAGCTGCCCGTCCGGGCTATCTAGGATGCGAGCAGGCAGACCTGGATGGCGACGGTCAGAATGAAACGCTATACTTCCTCGAAGGCGCTTCCAACCTTTGGTTTAGTCAGATGCAGGTTGCCAATGCTTGGGGAAGCGAGCCCTATCTGGACTATACAGACGAGCGGCTTACAATATTGGTGGCGCGCCCAACCCAGGAAAACCTTACCGTGCGCACTGCGCGGTTGGAGAACGGCACATATGCAATCGAAAACGGCCAGCTGTCCATTGACGGCGTCCTTTATCCATATCAGGCTTCCGGAGCGCCCTTTGCCGAACAATCCAGCAATCCGGGCATACCCCTGATGGGACTGATGGGGATGACTTATGAGCAGGTTGCGCAAACAGCCGAACTGGAGCCGCTGGGCGCGGATACGGCCCTTTGCCGTTTAGGCGAAACTGAAGTTCACCTATCCTTCTCCCCCTCTGCCGGAGGAAGCACGCCCGATGCCAACAGCATCGTGCTCTCGGTTTATTGCTTAGGCGCGGCTTTGCCAGAGGGAACCGCCATCACAACGAATACTTGCGTAGGGCAAACTGCCGGCGAGCTCCGGCAGCTGCTGCAGCCCGCCACCGAGTGGCCGCCTATTTCCAGCCTAGAGGGGGGCGCCTATGGCGTGTCCTTTCTCTACCGAGATACAGCCACCGACATGATATATCGCATAACCCTCTACTTGGACGGCGCTCAGGATACCGCCCGCTGCATATCGGTAGACATCGCCCAAAACTATGGCATCACCGACGAGGAGGCGGCCCAGCTGGCCGGATAACTCCTTCAAACCCCAAACGACCATGATGGAAAGGATGAATGTATGCTTTATCCTAAGAATCAAGCGGCCCAGCTCCACGATGAACTTTTCCGTAACCCTACTAGCGAGTACCGGGGCACGCCCTTCTGGGCCTGGAATGGCAAACTCTCGCGGGAAGAATTATACCGTCAAATCCAAATTTTCAAGCAAATGGGCCTTGGAGGCTTCCATATGCATGTGCGCACAGGCATGGATACGCCTTATATGAGCCAAGAATTCATGGATTTTATCCGTTTTTGCATTGAAACGGCCCAGCAGGAGGACATGCTGGCATGGCTCTATGACGAGGATCGTTGGCCTTCCGGCACTGCAGGGGGCCGCGTGACGGATGGAAAGCCGGAAAACGCTCGAAAGACCCTGCTATTGACCGTACAACCCTATCAGCCCGACCGGCCGCACCGCAGTGTAAAGCCAGAGCCGGGGCGTGGTCAGGAGTCCATGCGTCAGGATAACGGCGTTTTACTGGCCGCTTATGATATCACGCTGAACGAAGATGGAACGCTGGCTCAAGGGCGGCGAATTGAACCGGATGCGCCGGCAAGCGGGACCAAGTGGTATGCCTATATGGAATATGCTGCCGACGATCCTTGGTTCAATAATCATCCCTATGTGGATACGCTCCGCCCGGAAGCGATCGAAGAATTTATCCAAGATACCCACGAAGTCTATGCCCAGCACATCGGGGAGTTCTTCGGCGGCATTGTGCCGGCTATCTTTACTGATGAGCCCCAATTCACCCCTAAAGAAGCGCTGAGCTTTGCGCAGGAAGAAAAAGATCTGTTTTTACCTTGGACCGATAGGCTGCCCGCGCTCTATGAGCAAGCCTATCACGAAGATCTTTTGGATCGCATTCCGGAGCTGCTTTGGGAGCTGCCAGATGGCCGCCTCTCCTCCGCCCGCTGGCGTTTTCAGAACCTGGTGGCCGATCTATTCGTAGCCGCCTATTGCCGCCAGATCGGCAATTGGTGCAGCTGCCACGGCCTAGGGCTGACCGGCCATGTGATGGGCGAACCTACCTTGGCCAGCCAGACCCAGGCTGTAGGCGACGCCATGCGCTGCTACCGATCCTTCAGCATTCCCGGTATCGACATGCTCTGCGATTTCCATGAATATACCACTGCCAAGCAAACCCAGTCCATCGTCCGCCAGACAGGCGCAGAAGGGATGCTGTCCGAACTATATGGCGTGACTGGATGGGATTATGATTTCCGCGGCTACAAGCTTCAAGGCGATTGGCAGGCGGCGCTGGGCGTAACGGTACGAGTACCCCACCTAGCCTGGATGACGATGAAAGGCGAAGCAAAGCGGGACTATCCGGCTTCCATTAATTATCAGTCTCCCTGGTGGGATCAATTCGCCATGATAGAAAATCATTTTGCCCGGCTGAATACGGCGCTGACAAGGGGGACGGCCGTCGTCCGTGTGGCGGTCGTTCACCCCATTGAAAGCTATTGGCTCTATTGGGGGCCTTCCGATCAAACGGCGGCGTCTCGGAGCCAGATGGAGCAGCAGTTCAGCCACTTGGCCGAAACCTTGCTCTTCGGCGGAATCGATTTCGACTATCTCTGCGAAGCGGAACTTCCGCATTTGTGCGAAACCGGCGGATACCCGCTCCAAGTGGGAAAAATGGCCTATGAAACCGTGCTGATTCCGCCGGTACGCACGTTGCGTGCAAGTACGATCCAGCTTCTCGAGGCTTTTCAGCGGGCCGGTGGGCGTCTGATTTTCCTCGGAGATTGCCCGGATTATGTGGATGCGGAGCCTTCCGATGCTGCGCAGAATCTGTATCAAAGCGCCCATTCCATTGCCTTTGATGCTACGTCCATCCTTTCCGCCTTGGAAAAGGAACGTTTCCTCGACATCCGCCAGCCTGACGGCCGTCGATCCGACCGGTTGCTCCACCAGCTGCGCCGGGATGGCGATTGTCTCTGGCTCTTTATTTGCAATGGTAAAAATCCCGATTCTCCTGATGTTGACCCCGCTCCACAGCTGCGCTTTACGCTGAAGGGCGAATACATCTTAACGCTTTATGATACCATGACCGGGGCCATTACCCCCCTACCCGCGCAGTACGGAAAACAACAGACATCCTTTGTGCGGACTTGGCATATGCATGACAGCCTTCTTCTTCGCTTGGAGCCAGGGCGGAATCCTGCCGAGATCCCCGGCCCAATCGTCGCGGTAAGGCAACCGGATATGCGTTTTGGGCTCACGCCTGTTACCTTGGAAGAACCGAATATGCTGTTGCTGGATATGGCGGAATATGCTTTCAACGCAGGCGCATTTTATTCTGAGGATGAGCTGTTGCGCATTGATAATACCGTACGCCGTCAGCTAGGCATCCCCCTTCGGCGCAAGGAGGTCGTGCAGCCCTACCTGGTAGCGCCTGAAGCGCCCCAGGACCGGCTGACCTTGCGTTTCCGTATCCCAAGCAAAATTCGCATTCAGGGGCTAAAGCTGGGCATGGAGGAGCCGCAGAACGCGCGGATTACGCTCAACGGTCAAGATGTTCCCCCCATACCTGATGGATGGTACGTGGATCGATGCATTCAAACCCTCCCCCTACCGCCATTTAAGGCCGGGGAAAATCTATTGCTTATCGAGGTCCCGATCGGCCGGCGTACGAACCTGGAAGCGTTCTATCTGCTGGGGGAGTTTGGCGTGACGGTCAATGGGACTCAAAAAACGCTTTCCGCGCCGGTGCGCACCCTGGGTTGGGGCGATATCGTTAGTCAGGGATTGCCCTTCTATACGGGCAATTTGCTCTATCATTTGAAGGTACGTACGGAGGCCAATTCTTTCATTGTGCGGATACCGCAATACCGGGGCGGTTTGATCAAGGTTTTTGTGGACGGCAAGGATGTCGGGAATATCGCCTTTTCGCCTTATGAATTGTCTATCCAGGCGCCTGCGGGAGAGCACCGTGTGGATATCCGGCTCTATGGCACCCGGCAGAACGGCTTTGCGCAGCTTCATCATACCCAGGGCGTCTATTTTTACCAAAGTCCTAATTCCTGGCGTAGCGCCGGGGATCTGTGGAGCTATGAATACCGCTTTAAGCCGGCCGGCATTCTGAAATCACCAGAATTGTATGGAGCTGTTTTCCTCAATGACGATGGCAGCTGCCGAAAATCCGCTATTGTCCAAGAGCATATGACTGATCGGAGTTAGCCGGTCGATATACGGCGTGAATCGCCTCAAATAAAGGATAGCCCGCCACGATAAGAAGTGGCGGGCTTCTCTTATTGATCTGTACAAATCATCTTCCGTAGTATGGTTATCTGTCCAATCGTGCTTGAACTCTTGCCTATCATGCGCCAAGCGCAGCCAACAGGGTCTGTGTATAAAGTCTGGCCAAAAAGTCGTTGGGGTGATTGGTGTTATTGCCGGTCATATCTATATAGGCCTTATGCTCCAGCAGGTACTTGTGCAACGCCCCTACATTGGCTACAGCCACGTGCTCCTTTTCCATGCCGTAAAGCGCCGGGGGATATTCGTCATGCGTGCCATAGACGGGGGAGATTTTCACCTTGCTCACATCATAATTCTCTGGCAAGGAACCAGGCTGCCAGTATCCGTCATAAGCTGAAAGCTTGTTCGGATAGATCGGCAGCACCAAGATGAATTCACAATCCGGGCTGGTCTTTTGAATGGCATCCATGCACTTCTGCAGGTTCGCCGCGAAATCCGCCCCAGAAAGATTTCCGCTGCCATCATTCATGCCAAAAGCGAGCAAGCATAGGTCATATGACCTATCACAGCAGAGACGCTCCACATTCTCCACGCCCCATTGCGAACCCATGCCGCCCATGGAAGGATTGGAAAACGCGATCTTGACATTGGGATAGCGTAACTCTAATCCAGCATTCATCTGATCGTACCAAGTGGGGGCAAATGGCGGTGCCTGCGTCTTGGCGGATGAATTCCACCCGCAGGAAATACTGTCGCCAAAAAGCAGAAGGTTCAGCGTGCCTCCCCGGGAAAGTTTTGCGGCGGTGCGGGGCAGTTTATCCATGCAAGAACAGGGAATCGGCCCTGTCCACGCGTCATTGTGCCGGTAAGAAATCACCGACTGATGGCGGTGCATAAAATCGCCTTCCTGAAAAAGAATCAGTCCACCCTGCGTGCAGGGGAAGTTTTTCCCAATAATGCGCTTTTGAGGGAACATTTCCGCATGGTTAAAGTAAGGCAGGCGGCTTGTAGCAGGGATCACCAGTTTACCCGCCTCCAAACAATAATCCTGCCCCTCTACCGCCTGGTATTCGCGCGTAGCATCTGTCAGGGAAAGGATCTCCTCTACCGGATAAAGCAAGGAAACTGTAACTGATTCGCCCGGATCACGAATGATCGTAAAGGTTTCATCGTGCATAATATTCCCTACCCATATGGGCGATAGGGAGTCCTTCAAGTTCCAATCCGACATGATTTTTCCTCCTTTTTTGCCCGCATTCACTATGATCTGCGCTGTTCCACTTTTGATCTTTGAGCGTTAAGATTTTCGCTAAGTCATCGGAAACGCTGTTGGGATCACCGAACTCATTCTATGGATGGATCTTTGATTCGGTTATTTGCAGCGGCGTTTATGCGCCGATTGGGAAAGAAAGGCCGTCTATCAGAGGCCCTAAGCCCCACAACTCAGTCTATCCTATTTTCAACCCATTTTTCAAGCAGAAATCATGCGCTCATTAAGCAAGCTTTAACGCTAGCGGGATGAGTCAGCCTAACATTGTGTGAATGCGGCCTGTAAAAATTAGTTCTAGTATTCTGAGCCCGTCCGGTTTTATTTGTAGCGATCGTGCGGTTTGCTTCTATCACTTTCTCCAGATGGCCTCATGGTAAACATGTCAAAAAGCACTTGTCTGAACGAGTCTCGCCGTTTCTCCTGTTGAGGATCTTCCGCATCGTAAACCGCTTGGCTTATGCCGACCAGTACCCGACAGTCTTCCAGTGCTGCGATAGCTCGTGTGATGATGATAGCAACAACGCTTGCTATGCTCCTTCCCCCTCCCCTGCGGTTCAGGGCATCAAAGTTTTGACTGTCGTGGCGCGGTAGATATGCCTTTTATGCCCGAATCATATCACATCTTTAAATTGTTTCAAATTTTTATCACTTTTTTGAATCAAATATTTGATTTGGGCCTTTTTACTTATTCAGCGTATGGCTTTATTGCCTGCCCAGCTCTCTATCATCACGGCCTAGGCTTGAATATTTGTCATCCACCGGGTAATGAAGTGCGAAAGAAAAGCAAGCTAAATCATCTTATCAGCGTCAAAGGAATCCAGATCCTTGTGCTTCATTATATCCATCCGTTGCTCCATCCGCGCTTTCCGTTACTTTATTTCATCTATAATACATCTTGTCTTATGCGGCTCTTATCGGACCATCGCCCCGTTTGGCCGGGCCCCCTTCGACTAAGTTCTGTTCTCTGTTCTTCTATATGTCCCCCGGTGGCTGCTACCATAGGGCTTTTCCCGGCATCATAACCGCTCAGGGTTTGCCCGATTTAGTTGTGCGAGTTTCAGCCTCTTATTCTTACCTGCATGCTGGGATGCATGTGGTTATCGATATACTGAAACATCCGCTTGAATCTACAAGCCCCACCATCCACATCCGTCTATCAAGCTGGGCTCTTTTGCCGGCTCCATAGCCGTTAGCTGTGGCGTTTTGTGACGCTGAACCGTGACAAAGCCAAATTCCATTAAAAAGGCAAACAAAAAACCCCCAAATTCTTGGGGGTTTCATTGGCGCGCCTGGCGGGGATCGAACCTGCGGCCTTTCGGTCCGGAGCCGAACGCTCTATCCACTGAGCTACAGGCGCAACGAGCGGTTGATTTTTATCAACCGAACGTTCTTATTATATCACAACTACAAAATTTTTCAAGCAGTATTTTTCCAGTCGAGTTATTCCAGCCGATTATTTGAGGAGAGGCTTTTCCCAAGCATAATAATGATCTTAAGAAGCACCGCGTCTTCAAAATGCCTCAAATCCAATCCGGTTACCTTCTGAATCTTATCCAGCCGATAAATGAGCGTATTCCGGTGAATATATAGCTTCCGCGCAGCCTCGCTTAGGTTCAAATTGTTCTCAAAGAACTTGGTAATCGTGGTCAATATCTCCTCGTTGAGCACCTTTTTCAGCGCGTCGTTATAAGCGATTTCGTAGAACTGCCGCCGTAGGTCCCGAGGAACTTCCTGCAGGAATCGCTCCAACAGCAAGCGCGAGAAGAAGAACACCTTTCCCTGGCTTTGCTGCGTTAGGCCCAAATTGATAGCTTCCTGAGCTTCCTTAAACGAATCGCGGATGTTCATCAGCCCATGCTTAATCGAACCGACCCCTAGGCAGGCGTCAATCGTCAGTTCATTGCTGATCGTTTCATCCATAGCTTGAACCAGCTGCACCACAGAGTCCATATCGGATTCGTCTTCTACCTGCTTGACAAGTGCGACAACATATCGGTTCAGGCTAACCACAATATCGCCTTGCTGCCGGGGAAACAGCTTCATCATGCCCTCATATACACGGGTGGCATCGCCATCAAAGGTCTGTACAATGATGACGCAACGATCCATATCCGGGTTGATTTTGTAATCTCGGATCGCCTCTTGCAGCTCCAGCGGATCGATCCGCTCCAGCATAATGCGCCGAAACACTTCTTCTCTTCCCGGCTTCTTCAAGGTAGTTTTGAGAATCTCGTCCAATACCGCCGAAATCAGGAAGCCATAATGATCCACCGTCTGGGAGATGCCCGCAACGCAGATCCGTAAAGGGCGATAATTCTCATTTTCCAGCAGGAAATACGTGCATCCGCTTTCAGGAGAAATGGCGCGGCCATCCTCAAAATCCAAACTGTTAAGGATATCGTCATGCGTTCCCTGAATCGCCGGATCGCTGGAGGTCAGCACGTCTCCCGTTTCATCGAGTAAGGTTATCGTAACCCCTATCTTTTGGGCAATTTCTTGAATAGCCGCATTGATTCTGCTGTCCAATTGCATTTTCTGACTTCTCTCCTAACAGTCCGCTCAAAAAAACTGATGGCAGAACACAACCTCATTTGTGATCGCGTTCTGCCATCATACAATCTACAATGATGAGGACGTAAGGTAACTCCTCATTTTCGCCACTTGGCCTAACGAGTCAGGATGCTGACCTCGGTATCCTTATCGAAGAAGTGGATGCGCTCCATATCGAAGCAAACGCGGATATTATCGCCCGCGCGAGAGGTGGAGCGGGGATCAACCGTGGCAGTGGTGTTGGTGTCCTTACCCGAGATGAGCAGGAACAGGTTGGTTTCCGAACCCAGCAGCTCGACCACTTCAACATAGGCGTTGATGGTGCTGTCGGGATAGGCATCCAGGAAGCGCTTCTCATCATGAACATCCTCAGGACGCACGCCCATGATCACCTGCTTCTCCAGATAATCTTCAGACACAAACTTCGCGACGATGTCGTCCGGCACCTGGATCTTGTTCTCGCCGAAGCTAGCGAACACCTTTCCATTCTCCTTCGACAGCGTAACGTCGAAGAAGTTCATGGGCGGCATACCGATGAAACCAGCCACGAAGAGATTGGCGGGATGATCGTAGAGGTTCTGGGGATTATCAACCTGCTGGATCAGGCCGTCCTTCATAACGACGATGCGGGTACCCATCGTCATGGCTTCCGTCTGGTCATGGGTTACGTAGATGAAGGTGGTGGCCAACCGGTCATGTAGCTTGGTGATTTCCGTACGCATCTGAACACGCAGCTTCGCGTCCAGGTTGGACAGCGGTTCGTCCATCAGGAATACCTTAGGATCGCGGACGATAGCGCGGCCCAGGGCAACACGCTGGCGCTGACCACCGGACAGAGCGGCGGGCTTACGGTTGAGCAGATGCTCAATGTCCAGCAGACGGGCAGCTTCCTTAACGCGACGGTCAATCTCGGTGCGCGGAATCTTGCGCAGCTTCAGGCCGAAAGCCATGTTATCATACACCGTCATATGGGGATACAGCGCATAGTTCTGGAACACCATGGCGATATCGCGGTCTTTCGGGGGCACATCGTTCATCAGCTTATCGCCAATATACAGTTCGCCATCGGAGATTTCTTCCAGACCTGCCACCATGCGCAGGGTCGTGGTCTTGCCGCAGCCGGAAGGGCCAACCAGAACGATGAACTCTTTATCCTCGATGTCGAGGTTAAAGTCCGAAACAGCCTGCACGCCACCGGGATAAATCTTGTACATGTTCTTCAGGGTTACTGTTGCCATTTTATTTCCTCCTCATGTTACTGCGGAAGCGAACCACTCCGCAAATAAGCTTGCCCTTATTATATCGGGAAAGGGTTGCAATTGCTATGTTAGGTATATACAAAGAAAATAGTTTTTAATTTAGATACTTCGTCCAGGTAACTTTTGTACATAACCAAAGACGAAACTCACTTTTTCTAATATTTTCGGACTATTTTAGCTGTTTACCAGCAAACAGAAGATTGATAAAAACTGCACAAGTCAAGGATTTATGGACAAAAATGCAGCCATGGACAATTTTTACTTCTTTTGCCGGCCCGCCTGCCCATAGTAAGCATTTGGACCGTGTTTGCGGAAAAAATGCTTATCCTGCAGGGTCTGGGAGATTACCTTGGCCTGCGCGTTGATCAGCAGCGTTTCGTGGGCCATATGGGCGACCTGCTCTAAAACGGCTGCATGATAGACTGCGTCCGACGGCGTTTTTCCCCAGGCAAAAGGCCCGTGCTGCGCCACCAGGACGCCGGGCATATCCATTGGGTCTCCGCCAATCCCCCGCAGCGTCTCCACGATCACGTTACCGGTCTCTTGCTCATAGGCGCCCTTGATCTCTGCGGGCGTCATTTCTCGTGTGCAGGGAATATCCCCATAGAATGTATCCGCATGGGTGGTTCCCAGGCAGGGAATCGGCTTACAGGCCTGGGCCCAGATCGTCGCCCAGGTTGAGTGTGTGTGCACGATCCCGCCCATTTGGGGAAAAGCATTATATAGCGCCAAATGCGTGGGCATATCGCTGGAAGGCGAAAGATCGCCTTCCACCACGTCGCCTTTCAAATTCAGCACCACGATATCCCTTACCTTCATATGTTCATAGGATACGCCGGAGGGTTTGATGGCCACCAATCCCCGTTCCCGGTCTACTCCACTCACATTTCCCCAGGTAAACATTACAAGGCCACGGCGTACCAGCTCCAGGTTCGCCTCCAGCACCGCTTCTTTCAGTTGCGTTAGCAGCATGTCCGCCACCTCCTTCCCCGGCATTGTACTATAAAAAAGCTATAGAATCAAACCGCATTTTTTACTTGCATATTTACTGAATATGGTGTATATTTATGAATCATATTCTCCCTCAAATTTGAAATTTTGTCTTGAATAAGACGAAATTCAAGCGTATGATTCAGTATAAAGCATTCAATATGAAGAAAGGCAGGAGATTCTCATGCAAACAGAAGCCCTTGTGCAGCAGGCCAATATCCTGATGGAGGCGCTGCCTTATATCCAGCGACTTTCGGGAAAAACGGTTGTCATCAAATACGGCGGAAACGCCATGACCGATCCAAAGGTAATGGAAACGATTCTGCAGGATATTACGCTTTTGAAGGTAGTCGGGATTAATCCCGTCGTCATTCATGGCGGAGGTCCGGAGATCAACCGGATGCTGGCCGTACAGCAGATCGAATCCAAATTCCACAACGGCCTACGCATTACCGATGCGGCGACAATGAGCACCGTGCAGATGGTATTGGTCGGAAAAATTAATAAGGATATTGTCTCTCAGATCAACGCGATGGGCGGTAAGGCCATCGGCCTATGCGGGAAGGACGCGAATCTCATCGAGGTGACGAAAACCCCGCCCAAGGACGGCGTAGATCTGGGTTACGTCGGCCAGGTAACCCGCATCAATGTGGATCTTTTGACAATGCTAACACAAAATGGCTATATTCCCGTTATTGCCCCGGTTGGCGTAGGTCCCGGCGGCGAAAGCTATAATATCAATGCCGATACGGTTGCTGGTGATGTGGCCGCCGCCCTTAAGGCGGAAAAGCTCATGTTCCTCACCGATATTGATGGCGTGCGGATGGACCCGGAAAACCCGGATACGTTGATGAGCGTGATCTCGGTAGACCATATTTACCGTCTGATCGAGCAGAAGGTCATTGTGGGCGGCATGATTCCCAAGGTGATGGGCTGCATCAAGGGCATTGAGCAAGGCGTGCAGCGCACGCATATTGTCAATGGCACAATCCCTCATCCGATTGTGCTTGAAATCTTCACCGACAAGGGCATCGGTACGATGGTAACCCGGTAAAGGATTGCGCAAATGGATCTGAATGCTTTAATGGAGCTGGACCGCAAGGTCTATATGAACACCTTCGGCCAGCGGCTGCCCGTCGCCTTTGTCGCAGGCGAGGGCGCGACGCTAACCGATAGCGAGGGGAACCGATATATCGATCTCTTCGGTGGAATCGCCGTGAATATTCTGGGCTATGGCTATCCCTCCTATACGAGGAAACTGATCGCGCAGATTGAAACCGGGATCCTCCATACTTCCAATCTTTACTACGTCGAGCCCCAAACGCGGTTGGCACGAATGCTTACTGAACGAACCTTTGCCGATCGGGTATTCTTCGCAAATTCCGGCGCAGAAGCCAACGAGGGTGCAGTGAAGCTGGCAAGGAAGTATTTCTTTAACAAAGGAAGCAAACGCTATAAAGTGCTGTCGCTTCATGATTCCTTTCACGGCCGGACGTTAGCCATGGTTGCCGCCACAGCGCAGGCAAAGTATCAGAAACCCTATTCCCCATTGCCGGCCGGCTTTGTCAATGTTGAGGCCGGCGATATAGAGGCGCTGCGCCAAGCAGCCGACGAGGAAACCTGCGCCGTTATGCTCGAGCTGATCCAGGGCGAAAGCGGCGTGTTGCCCTTCCCGGCCGAATATGTCAACCAGGTACGGGCGCTCTGCGACGAGCTTGGTATACTCATGATCGTCGACGAAGTGCAAACCGGCATGGGCCGCACCGGGAAGCTGTTCGCCTATGAACATTATGGCATTAAACCCGATGTTTTGACGGCTGCCAAGGCCCTGGGCGGCGGCGTGCCCATTGGCGCTATCTTGGCTACGGAGAAAGCGGCAAGTGCCTTTTCCCCGGGCGACCATGGCTCCACCTTTGGCGGGAATCACTTGGCCACTGCCGCAGGCTGCGCAGTGATGGAGGCACTTTATGACGAAGGCCTGCTGCAACGGGCATCTGAGATGGGCGCTTATCTGCAATCAAGATTGCGGCAATTGGCCGCCGCCCATCCACTGATTAAGGAGGCACGCGGCCTTGGTCTTATGGCAGGTTTAGAGCTGTCGCCTGCTTTCACCGCCAAGGCCTTGGCCGAAGAGCTGCTGCGGAAAGGATTCGTAACCGGTACGGCGGGGCATAATACGCTGCGCCTGCTGCCGCCAGCCGTCATTACCGCTGCGGAAATCGACCGCTTTATCGATTCGCTTGACGCTATTCTAACGCAAAAGGAGTCCTCTCTTACATGAACTTATATGAATATCAACCGCAGAAAACCTTTTCTCAGCGGCATCTGCTTTGCCTGCAGGATTATACCGCCGATGAAATTTACCAAGTGCTCTCCCTCGCGCTTAAGCTGAAGGATGAACTAAAGGCAGGGATCCCTCACCCTCTTTTGGAGGGCAAGTCCTTAGCCATGATCTTTACAAAATCCTCTACCCGTACCCGGGTATCCTTTGAGGTTGGCATGCAGCAGTTGGGCGGGCATGCGCTCTTCCTTTCATCCAACGATATTCAGCTGGGCCGCGGCGAACCCATTGCCGATACGGCAAGGGTGCTATCCCGCTTTGTGGACGGAATCATGATCCGCACCTTTGACCATGCCGATGTGGAAGGATTGGCCCGCTATGGTTCGGTTCCCGTGATCAATGGCCTAACCGACAGCTACCATCCCTGCCAAGTGCTGGCCGACCTTATGACGGTTTACGAGCATAAAAAGCAGCTGTCGGGATTAAAACTGGCCTTTATCGGCGACGGATTTAATATGGCTCACTCCCTGCTGCTGGGATGCTCAAAGGTAGGGATGGACGTGGCCATCGGCTGCCCCAAGGACTATATGCCCGATGAAAAGGTTGTCGCCTGGGCTCAAGAGAACGCTGCTGCCCAGGGAAGCCATGTGCTTGTAACCAATGATCCTGTAGAAGCAATAGAGGGCGCCGATGTCGTCTATACTGACGTATGGTCCTCCATGGGGCAAGAAGAAGAATTCAAGGTAAGAGAGCAGGCTTTCCTTCCCTTCCAGGTAAACGACGGCCTCTTTGCCCATGCCAAGGGCGACGCGCTTTTCCTGCACTGCCTACCAGCCCATCGCGGCGAGGAGGTTACCGCCTCGGTCATTGATGGGCCCCATTCCGTCGTATTTGACGAAGCGGAAAACCGTCTGCACGCGCAAAAGGCTGTGCTAGCTCTTCTGATGGGGAAATAAGATGACTCAACCGATGAATCTGTTTATTCGCCCAGCCATGGCCTCCGACGCGCCGGAGATCCATCACATTGTGCAGCTGGCCTTTGCCGAGTACGCATCGCTGCTGGGGCTGGCTCAGCCGCCCAAGGCGCTTTTGGAGACGGATGACGATATTGTGCGCGACATGCATGACAAGCGCGTGCTGATTGGCTTCGTTAACATGACCAAGGCAGTGGGTAGCGTGCGCTATGATGTACGGGAAGGGATCGCCTATATCAGCCGCTTCGCCATCCTGCCCAACTGGCAGCAGTCCGGCATGGGACGGGCGCTTTTAGGCCAGGTTGAATCTGAATGCCGCCAACAGGGCGTCAAAGCAATCGCCCTGCATACGGGCACCAAGCTTATGGCGCAAGCCAGATTTTACTATGCCAATGGCTTTTATGTGCACTCTACCAGCCAGGATCGCGGATATATACGCGGCCTTTTCGTCAAAGAGCTGCGTCCCGATCAGCCGATTGACTTAAGCGCTGTAATAAACCGCTGACCCAACAGCATTTTATACAAAAAGGCGAAAGCCCCGCACAGGGGCTTTCGCCTTTTTTCAAGCTTCATAGTTGGTCACAGTTATTCAAACATCATTTTATCCATAAATAGATCCTGAAATTCCTTCACTGCTGAAAGTTCGATATACTGGATCTTCCCGGCCAGACGTTCCGCCCGATCCTGCTCCTTTTCGGAGAGCAGTGCCATCCTGGCCCCGGCCCCGGCTCCGTTGCCGATACCTTCAATCCGATCTAAAAGGGCGGCGGGCAGCAGGCCAATACGGCACGCATTGGCCCGGTCAATATAATTTCCGAAACCGCCGGCTAGGCATACGCGCTTGATATCATTCACCTGCGCGCCATATGCGCGGGCCAGCACCTCAATGCCGGCGGCGATCGCGCCTTTAGCCAGTTGCACCTCACGGATATCCTTTTGGGAAAGGGTCACAGCAGGATCGCCGTCCATCAGCTTAAAAATGGTATTACGGCCCTCGCAGGTAAACCGGGACGCCCAACCGTCAGGCCCCTCATCTGGATCCAAACGGCCGGTTTCATCTAAGGCTCCTGCATCCAGCAGCATGGCTACGGCATCCACCAAGCCGGATCCGCAAAGGCCTCTAGCCGCAGTATCGCCGATCACGCCGCAGCTAATCTCATCTCCCAAGCGGCGCACCGAAGAAATCGCTCCTGTTACGCCGCCCATGCCGCAGCTAATATGAGCGCCCTCCAGCGCCGGTCCGGCGGCGGTGGAGCAAGCAA
Source organism: Candidatus Parachristensenella avicola (assembly GCA_904420205.1). GTDB lineage: Bacteria > Bacillota > Clostridia > Christensenellales > UMGS416 > Parachristensenella > Parachristensenella avicola. Next base: position 48,036 of record CAJFUN010000034.1, read on the forward strand.
GCATCCGATCGCGATTCCCCAACACCATCTCTCCGTTCGTGCCGATGTCCACCACCAAAGTCAGCTTGTCGTCCTCATCCAAGCCGGAAGCCATTACGCTGGCGACAATATCCGCGCCCACATAGCTGGCCACATTGGGCAACGTGTAAACGCAAGCCGCCGGTGCGATGCGCAGGCCCGACTCCTGGGGGCTCATGCAAAGCGCCCCTGTGAAAGCTGGAATAAAGGGCGACCGGGCGATATTAAGCGGTGAAACGCCGGCCAGCAGATGGATCATCACCGTATTGCCCACCAATACAGCACGGTAGATCCGGTCCTCGCTTATCTCCTGCTGGCGGCAGAGGCGGCCGATAAGCTCATTTATCCCTGATACGATCTTGTCCCGCAGGGTATCCATCGCCGCCATGCTCTCCGAGGCGTAGTCGATCCGGGAAATGACGTCATCCCCATAGCTCTTTTGTGGATTCATCATGCTGGCGGCCTGGAGCTGCCGCCCCGTAAGAAGATCCACCAGATAGGCCACTACCGTAGTGGTACCAATATCTACCGCCAACCCATAAGCCGGCTGTTCCTTATGCCCCGGCCGGATATCCACCAAACGGTTTCCTTCCAACAGCGCCGATACGCGTCCCTGGTCGGCCCTACAGGCATCCGGCAGCTTTTTCAGCACCGAAAGCGGAACCAAATCCACCCCGAGCGCCTGGCGCAGACACTCTCGATCCCCCAGAGGTTCGTCAATGGTGCCCGCCGGTATCTGCGCATAGGTCCAGGCCAGCCGAAGGCATGGTTGCGTCTGTTCCGCCGTATCCTCGGCCAATATGACCGCTTCGCCCTGATGTTGGGCAAGGCGCACCAACATCGGCTGCTCTACCCGTACGCCGCAGGCCAGGCGATAGCCCTGGGCGATCTCCTGGGGCGTCAGCAGGGCTGCCTCCTGTTCGCCCGGCGTGCCGGCCGGCTCAATCTGCACCTTACATTTCCCGCAAAAGCAATGCCCCCCGCAGGGTGCATCCAACGTAATGCCGCCGCGGGTCAGGCAGCTATAAAGGCTTTCCCCACGGACAGCCTGCAGCTGCCGCTGCCCCTGCGGCGTAATAATGCGTATGGTGATCTGCATAGTAGAAAAACCTCTTATCCTTGATTTTTATGAAACACCTGATAAATACCGCATTTGAGGTAATGGGATTCAGGCATCGCTGCCAAAACCGGATGATCCCGCCCCTGACCACGGAACTCCATCTGACGCAAAACGCATCCGGCATCCCGCGCTGCAGCCTGTATCGTCTGCTGAAATAGATCGGGCAGCATGTGCTGCGAGCATGAACAGGTTATCAGGAATCCCCCATGTTTTGTCAAGCGCATACCCCATAGGTTAATGTCCTTATATCCCCGCGTGGCGGCGGCCACTGTGCTGCGGGACTTCGTAAAAGCTGGTGGATCCAGAATAACCGCATCAAAGCGTTCACGGGCGTGGGCCATAGCGCGCAGACGGTCAAAGGCATTATCGCATATAAAGCTGCAGATACCGGAGAAACCATTCAGCTCCGCGTTGCGCCGCGCCCATTCACAAGTGTCCTGCGAAATATCCACCCCAATGGTTTCCCGCGCTCCATAATGGGCGGCGTGCAGCGAAAATGCGCCTACATGGCAGAAGCAGTCCAGCACCCTGGCATCCTTCACATAAGGACGGATGGCGGCGCGGTTTTCCTTTTGATCCAGGAAATATCCTGTCTTTTGCCCCTCAGCGATGTCCACATGCAGAAGGATCCCGTTTTCCTTCATGACGACGATGTCCGGTACCTCGCCGGCTAGCACGCCGCTTTTCTGCTTCAGTCCCTCCAACCCCCGCGTCGCAAGGTCGTCGCGCTCATAGACGCCTTTCGCGCCGGTAATCTCCATGGCAATGCGGGCAAGGGCAGGCTTAAAGGCCTCCAAACCGAGGCAAAGGCACTGCATCACGAGATAATCACCGAATTTATCTAAAATAAGCCCCGGTATAAAATCAGCCTCCGCATGCACCAGTCGGCAACTATCAGGGTCGGCAAAAGCCAGCCGGTGCGCCCATGCAGCTTGGAGCCGGGTGGCAAAAAAGGCCTCGTCCACCGGTTCACGTTCGTAACTGAGTAGCCGAACCGTAATTTGGGAATGCGGGTTATAAAACCCCTCTCCGCAGAAGGCCCCCTGCGGGGAGAGAATTTCCACCACCTGCCCTGGCTTAGCCGAAGGATCGGTGCGGGCAATATCGCTGCGGAAAACCCAAGGATGGCCGCCGCGAAAACGCTTCATTCCCTTAGGCGTTAGCTCAATTGTCGGCATAATTCCTCCTCTATTCTTTTTCCCATAGCTGGGATATGCTATAATCGTATTGCTCCTATCTGATTCTATTTGTTTCTGATCGATGGGTCAAGCCTTATTGAAATTTTATAAGAAGGAATGTGCACATGGAAAACAGACAAATGCCCGGACTCTATGGTACGCTTGGGCCCTCTTGCCAAGATGCGGATATGCTGATCCAGCTTATTCGGGCAGGGATGACCGGCTTACGCATCAACCTCTCCCACGGCACTTTGTCAGGCTGCGCCGCCTGGCTGGAGCAGGTCCGGGCCGCCGAGCGCTCGACCGGCCAGCAATTGGATTTGCTGATTGACCTGCAGGGACCTGAAATTCGCCTGGGTGATTTTGCTGCCTTTGACGTGGAGCCCGGCCAGCTGATTTCCCTGGGAGACGGAGGCATTCCTGCCCCCGCTCCGGCGGTTGCCGCCTTGCAGCCTGGCGACCTTATTTCCGTAGACGACGGTGCCCAACTATGGAAGGTGCTGGAAGCCGAGGGTGCGTCGGCGCTTGTCCAGGTAATCCGTGGCGGTATGCTGCTGCCTCGCAAAAGCTTAGCCCTGCCCGAGAACCGGCCGGTAGATATGCCTGCCTTAAGCGATCAAGATTATGAAAATCTGGCGCTGGCCGTTAACCTTGGAATTCGCCAGGTGATGCTCCCCTTTGTTCACAGCGCAAAAGATATTCAGGCCGTCCGGACATACTGGGCCACGCTGACGGAGGATCCCCTCCAGATCTTTGCCAAGATTGAAGATCCCATCGGGGTGCAGGCTTTGGAGTGTTTTATGGATGAGGTGGATGTAATCGTCATCGCCCGGGGGGATCTTGGCGCCCATGTTCCCCTGAGCACCCTGCCGGTTCTGCAGATGGAGATCATCCGCCGCTGCCGCCAGCGCCATCGCCCTTTTTTGGTCGTCACCCAAATGCTGAATTCCATGATCCACGCGCCGGTCCCCACCCGCGCTGAAGTGACGGATATCGCGTTTGCCGTAGTCAGCGGCGCCGCCGCCATTATGCTGACCGGGGAAACCGCCATGGGCGACTACCCGGCGGAGGCGATGACCGTTTTTGCTGACACGGCGCGCTGCGCCTATGAATACACCCTAACCGGAACGGATTGCCAAATGGGAGGTTAACCATGCTTGATCTTGTCGCCATCGGAGAGCTGCTGATTGACTTCACCCCCTGCGGGGTTACCGCGGAGGGCGCGCAGCGATACGCTCAAAACCCTGGCGGCGCGCCGGCCAATGTGGCCGTAGCCGCCGCTCGCCTGGGCCTTTCCGCCTCCTTTATCGGGAAGGTAGGAAGGGACAATTTCGGTTTCTTCCTTCGGGATACGTTAATTCATAACGGTGTGGACGTAAGGTCTTTAGCCGAGGACGACACGATCCCCACCACGCTGGCCATTGTCAGCGTTACGCCGCAGGGCGAGCGTTCCTTTACCTTTTACCGGAAGCCCGGCGCGGATATCCGCCTGACCTGGGAGGATATCGACCTGAGCCTGCTAGAAAAGGGACATTTCATGCACTTTGGCTCGGTTGCCCTCGCTGGCGAGTCCTCCCGCACTACTGTGCTGCGTGCGGCTCAATACGCCCGCGAGCATGGCGCGATCATCTGCTATGACCCCAACTACCGGCCGCCTTTGTGGGATAGCGAGGCGGAGGCCCTCCATTATATGACCGAAGGGCTGAAGCTGGCGGACATCGTTAAAGTATCCGATGAAGAAATGCTGCTGCTGACCGGCGAGCAGGACTGCGAAAGCGGCAGTCGTGCCCTGGCGCAGTATGGAGCTGGCCTGATTTTGGTTACGCTGGGAGAAAAGGGCGCTTTCTTCCGCTTGGGTCAATATTGCGGATACGTACCGGGGTATAAAGTAACGGTGGCGGATACCAATGGCGCAGGCGATACCTTCCTGGGTGCGATGCTCTATCAGCTGCGCGGCATGGGCATGCAGGAGATCCGAAGCCTGACGCCGACCAAGCTGGAAGCGTTTATCGCATTTGCCAACCGTGCCGCTTCCCTGACCACCAGCCGGCCCGGCGCGATTCCCGCTATGCCCACGCTGGACGAAGTACTATCCGCCCAATAGGGACACACCCGTTTGGATTTACTGGGCATCTGACACCCATCGTCGGCAAAGAGCAATGGCTAGCTGCCATTGCTCTTTCATTATGCGCTATGCGCCATTTCTTTGGAAAGCGCGTGAATACTCCACACATACCGCCCCATTTGCGGATTTTCCTTATACTGCACGATCCACAGCTCCGCGTCCAATCGCAGCAGGCTGTATTCCTCCGAAAGCACCAGAACCTCACGCTGCTCATATCCGCTAATGTCCGGCATACCAATTTCCGGCATAAATTCTGTGCCCCATGGGGGCGCGCTGTCATCCAGCGGCTGCCATGCCCAGGTAAGCCCGGTGCAGCGAAAGCATTCGCGGCCGCTTGCCCGCTCCTGTATAGCAAAGCTTGTAGGCGCAAGGGTATATTGATATTGGCTGCCTTCCGCCCAAGAACTGCTCAGCGGGCTAAGGTAGATATGTTGGGCATCCATATAATACAGAGCCGCATCCCTTCTTTCCAGCCGGAAAAGCCACCGGACCGTATTGCCCTGAGCGCTCCCTTCCGCTTCTTCATATCCATATGCCAGATAGAGGTCGCCATTATCCTGCTGCAGCAAATCATACCGCACACCCCCGGCGGACATCTGCCAGGCCCGTCTATTTTCACGGCAGAGCCTTTCGGCCGCCTGGTTAAAATTCTCCGCCTCCTTAAATGCGCTGCTAAAACCCGCGGCGCTCAAGGGCACTTCTTCCAGCTTTCCCAGCCGCTCCCAGCCCTCCACTCCGCCGCCGCAAGCCCATAGGCTGCCGTCGCTTCCAACCCAATAGCTTGGCGCGGTTTCTGGCGTATAGGCGAAGGAATACTGCGGAGCGCTATATTCAACTGAAATAACCCGATAGGCCGCGTTTAAAGGATTGCCCGCCCGTTCGGCCGGATTCGCCGCCAGGAAAAAGAGGCCTGCCGCGCAAAGCACCGCTGCCGATGCTGTCATCCAACGCGAGGGCTTCTTCCAGTGTAGGGCATTGCGGATGCGCGCCCTTAGCACACGCTTTCCAAAGGCCGGCGGTCCAGATACGGCAGGACGCTGACTGAGGGCTACGTCAAGAAGCGCGGCGCTGTAAGCACTTTGGGCGTTTTCCTCTCTGGCAAGCACATCTTCGTCACAGCTCATTTCCATATCACGGTTCATGAGGAAAAAAGCCGCCCAGCATAACGGATTCATCCAATGAACCGCCAGCAGCAGATAGGCGAAAAGCTTTATGAGGGGATCCATACGCCGGATATGACAGCGTTCATGCGCAATGGCATAGTGCAGGGAATCCGGCGACATATGATAAGGAATATAGATGCGGGGCCGTACAAAGCCCATGACAAAAGGCGTACCAGCGCACTCCGACTGATAGATCCCCTGCGCCCACCGCACCGCGCTGCGGAGCCGCAGGCTCAGCCGCACATAGCTTGCTATCCCCCATAAGATGAACAGCAAAACGCCCAAGCACCAAAGGGTCGCAGCGATGGGGACCCATCCATTTGAGACCGTAGAGGCCGCTTTTACGGTTTCCGTCTCCTGAACGATATGCCCGGCTTGAATGAGCTGCCCTATCGCTGGAGATAGGGCGCCCGCCGGCGCCGTCGAAGCGATAGCATTTCCGGATGCGGCTGGATGGGTCGTTGGCCCTACCAAAGAAAAAAGGCTGAAAGCCGACTGGAAGGAAACAGGGCAACATAGCCGAAAACCCACTACGGCCCAAAGCCGGTAGGCATATTTTTTGGGGGCGCGTTTCAGCAGCGCACGGAACACGATTACGGCCATGATCACCCAAGAGGCCCTTAGGCTCATTCCCATCGTCTGAAGAAATGCAGCTTCCATCTTACCCCTCCTTATGTTCGTCAATAAGCCGCTTGAGTTCCTCAGCCTCCTTCTCAGAGAGGGTTCTATCGCCTAAAAACGCCACAAGAAAGCCGGGCAGCGAGCCTGCAAAAGCGCGATCCACCAGGCGCTTGCTTTCATATGCTTGGACTGCGCTGCGAGGCACCAGCGATGTCACCACCGCATCCTGATTGCGAGCGAATCCCCGGTCGCATAGCTTTTTCAGAACCGTATAGGTGGTAGATTTTTTCCAACCCAATGTTTGGGCGCAGCGTTCCACCAGCTCCCGAGAGGGAAGTGGCTCGTGCGACCATATTACACACATAAAACGGTAGTCGCTCTCGCACAGCTTCATCTCTTCCATTGTGTTCCTCCTTTGGTCTATAATTATCGACCCGAGTTTAGTCTATCATAATAGACCTCATCCTGTCAATTGCAGTATAAGCACCCAGCGCACTGAAAAGGACATGTGAACATAGTATCTCGTCTGAACCGTAAAGAATGGCTCTTCTAGCCACCTTGGGCGGGACAGATGCTTTCGATCATTCGGCCATGGCGTCGCGCTCCGAACTAAGGCAGGTAAGATAAGATGAACTTACCGGTATGAAGACCTTCCTGCCCATAGCATGATGTTGCCATGTCAAGATTCATAGTCCCTTTGGCATGGGCTATGGGCCGCTGAATGCTGCCGATAAAAAAATCCTCCGCATGATTTTAATCATGCGGAGGATTTGCTGTTTACCTATCTCCCTTCGCGCAGGGCTTAGGGATCGGTTTTATACTGGCTGCACCTTAGCGGCGTCGGGGGTCAGCGTGGAATCGATCTTATACTTTTGAGCCTGGCGATACTTGAAGAAGTCGGAGGCCACCTGCGGGAACAGCGCGTAGCTGAGTACATCCTCTTCCTGCTCCATCACGCCCTTAACGGCCTCGCGGTATTTATCCATCTCCGGCGCAATGTCATCGGCCGGACGGTGGGTAATAACCTTGCCGTCCTCGCCCAAGGCGAGCTTCACGACTTCGGGATTGGTGGGGGCAGGCAGGCGTCCATATTCACCGCGCAGCAGGCCCTTGGATTCTTTGGAGATCATCTTATACTTACCCATCAGCACATTCAGTACAGCCTGGGTACCGACAATCTGGCTGGTAGGCGTGACCAGCGGCGGATAACCGAAGTCTTCCCGCACACGCGGCACTTCTTCCAGCACCTCCAGCAGGCGATCATCTGCGCCCTGGTTCTTCAGCTGAGAAATCAGGTTCGACAGCATTCCGCCGGGCACCTGATAGAGCAGTGCGTTGATGTCCACCTTCAGTACGCGAGAATCCAGGAAACCGTCGGCTGCCAGGCGAGCCGCGACTTTGTTGAAGTGCGTGGTCAGCTCGTTGAGGTCGTCCATCTTAATGCCCGTATCATAGGGCGTGCCCTGCAGCGCGCGGACAAAGGGCTCGGTCGCCGGCTGAGCCGTGCCGTTCCCCAGGGGGGATAAGGCGGTATCGACAATATCTACCCCCGCCTCCACCGCCTTCAACAGCGTCAGATTGCCTACACCGGTGGTGAAGTGCGTATGCAGGTCAATAGGCACCTTCACTTTGGATTTGATGGCCTTAACCAAGTCATAGGCCTCGTAGGGCAGCAGCAGACCGGCCATGTCCTTAATGCAAATGGAATCTGCCCCCATATTCTCCATCTCGACGGCCAGATTGACAAAGTATTCGGAGGTATGCACCGGGCTGGTGGTATAGCTCATGGCCAGCTGGGCATGGCCCTTATACTTCTTGGTGGCCTCTACGGCAGCCCGCATGTTACGGGTATCGTTAAGCGCGTCGAAGATGCGGATGATATCGATGCCGTTCTCAATGGAGGCCTTGACAAAGGCGTCTACCACGTCGTCGGCATAGTGCTTATAACCTAGAATATTCTGCCCGCGCAGCAGCATGGACAAACGGGTATTGGGGATGGCCTTACGCAGGGCACGTAGACGCTCCCAGGGATCCTCGTGCAGATAGCGCATGCAGGAGTCAAAGGTGGCGCCGCCCCAGGCTTCCAGGGCATAGTAGCCAACCTTATCCAGCTGCTTGGCTACGGGGAGCATTTCATCCAGGCGCATACGAGTAGCAGCCTGAGACTGATGCGCGTCACGGAGGATCGTTTCACAGATCTTTACTTGAGCCATTGATTCTTATTTCCTCCTTTATTAGCTAAACAGGGACAGGAACACACCGGCGGCCACAGCCGAGCCAATTACGCCCGCCACATTGGGCCCCATTGCGTGCATCAGCAGGAAGTTGCCGGGGTTCTCCTTCTGGCCGACCACCTGGGAAACGCGGGCCGCCATAGGAACGGCCGACACGCCGGCAGAACCGATCAGGGGGTTGACCTTGCCGTGGGTGACTTTGCACATGATCTTGCCAAAGAGCACGCCGCCCAGCGTACCGCCGGCAAAAGCCAAGAGGCCCATGATAATAATCATAATCGTTTCCCAACGCAGGAAGGTGGCACCATTGGCCGTAGCGCCTACCGTCAAGCCCAGGAAGATGGTAATGATATTCATAAGCTCGTTCTGTGCGGTCTTGGACAGGCGCTCTACCACGCCGGACTCCCGGAATAGGTTACCAAGCATCAGCATACCGACCAGGGGCGCCGCCGAAGGCAGCAAAAGCGCAACCACGATGGTGATCATAATGGGGAAAACGATTTTTTCCTTCTTGGATACAGGCCGCAGCTGCTCCATAACAATGCTGCGCTCCTCTTTCGTGGTAAAAGCGCGCATGATGGGCGGCTGGATAATGGGAACCAACGCCATATAGGAATAAGCTGCGACGGCAATGGCGCTCAGCAGGTGCGGCGCCAACCGGGTGGTGGTGTAGATCGCCGTGGGGCCGTCCGCTCCGCCGATGATACCAATCGAGGCAGCCTCATTGAGGTTAAAGCCACAGAACAGCGCCAAGAAGAAGGCCACGAAGATACCCAGCTGCGCGGCAGCGCCCAGCAGCAGGCTCTTGGGATTCGCGATCAGCGGTCCAAAGTCGGTCATCGCACCGACGCCCATAAAGATAAGCGGCGGATAGATGCCCAGTTTGACGCCCTGATACAAATAGTAGAACAAACCGCCGACCTGCTTGACTACAGGATTACCGTTGGCGTCCAGCACCTGCGCGCCGTTTTGTACCTCGTAGATCGGAGGATCCATAACGCCGGACAAAGGCAGGTTCACCATCAGCATGCCAAAGGCAATCGGCAGAAGCAGCATGGGTTCAAACTTCTTTACCACGGCCAGATAGATCAGAACCAGCGAAATAAGAATCATCACCAGGTTCTGCCATCCGGTACCCTGGAAGAACTGAAGGAGGCCCATGGATTCAATAAAACCAGTTATTGCATTTCCAATCTGTTCGAGCATTCTTTTCCCTCCCGTCTTCTACAGAGATGAACGATTAACCCAGGGAAACCAGCACATCTCCGGAGTTGACGGAAGCGCCCTTGGAGGTGGAAATCGCGACCACAGTGCCGTCGGAGGGCGCCATGATTTCATTTTCCATCTTCATCGCCTCCAGGATGACCAGCACATCGCCCTTGGAGACCTTCTGACCCGCAGCTACTTTGATATCCAGGATGGTGCCAGGCATGGGGGACTTAACGGCAGTCGATCCGGCAGGAGCGGCCACGGGAGCCGGAGCAGGTTTGGCCGCGGGCTCAGCTTTTGCCGCAGGGGCCGGAGCAGGCGCGGGCGCAGGAGCGGCAACCGGTGCAGGGGCGGGAGCGGCCGTCATGCCGCCCACTTCTTCAACCTCAACCTCATAGGCCTTGCCATTGACAGTAATTTTAAACGTACGCATGGTATAGCTTCCTCCTCAAAGTCGGTATTAGAAACGGTTGGCCATGATGTCTTCACGGCCGGCTCGGCTCCAGGCAGGGGCCTGAGCGCCTACGCGGCGGAAAGAGCGGATATTCAGCCGCGTACCCTCCGCCGCAGCTATGGCCGCTACTGCGGCTGCAATGACGGCGACGATCTCCTCTTCATCTTCCTGCTGCTCGACAGGCGGAGCGGAAACAATCTCCGGAACCGGATCAGCGGGCTGAACAGCCGGCGCAGATACTTCTTGCTGAGGCTTACCCCGAACAATCGCCGTTATCGCTTTGATAATGTAGATCAACAAAATCAAAACGATGAACACGATGCCCATTCCCAGCACAAAGGTTACCACACCGTTGCTGAGGTTGGTCATCAGGCTGTTGAGAATCATGTTATTCATAGAGCCTCCTTTCTACAGCGGCATGTTGCCGTGCTTCTTGGGAAGGCGATTCTCCCGCTTGCTCCAGAGCAGCTCCAGGGCGCTGGCTACCACCGGACGGGTCAGGGCAGGCTCGATCACATCGTCTACCAGGCCCAGTTCAGCGGCCCGCAAAGCGCCGCCCTGCTCAGCCGCATACTGCTTGGCGTATTCGCTGCGGGCTTCGATGGGATTGGCAGAGGCCGCAATTTCCTTTTCGTAAAGCAGCGTGGCGGCCGCTTCCGGCTCTACCGCGCAGATGGAGGCCTGCGGCCAGGCATAAACCATATCCATGCCCAACGATTTGCTGGCCATCAAAGAATACGCGCTGCCAATTGCATGGCCAGCTACCACGACGACCTTCGCCGTACTAGCCTCAGCCAGCGCATAGATCAGCTTGGCGCCATGACGGATCAGCCCGCCGTGCTCCTGCTTGAGCTCCACCGGCAGACCCATGGAGTCGACCAGCACAATAAGGGGCAGATTGAAGCTGTCGCATACACGAATAAAGCGGGCGGCTTTGTCGGCGGCCGCAATATCCACGATACCGCCTTTATCGGCCGGATTATTGCCGATAATGCCCACAGACCGGCCGTTAACCGTTGCCAACGCCGTAACCATATTGAGCGCATAGTAGGGCATAATCTCCAGCACGCTACCAGCGTCGGCAATCGCCTCCACAGTTAGATGCATATCGCTCTCGCCGGCCACATAACCGTTAAGCGCCGGGCATTCACGGTTCAGGTCATCCTCGCATAGGTCGGCGGGCGCATCCTCTAGGTTGTTGGAGGGCAGCAGCTTCAGCAGCATGCGGGCTTTAGCGATACCGTCATCCTCGTTGGTGGCGAAAATCTGAGCCAGCCCGCTCTTTTCGCTGGAAACCATCGCCCCGCCCAGATCCTGGGCGGATACTTGCTTGCCCTCGGCGGCCGAAATCACCTGCGGCCCGCGGCCAAATACCGCGCCATTTTTGTCGACGACAATCGTGAAATCGCACAGCGCAGCAGCAAAAGCGGCGGCGCCCGGGCAGGGTCCGCAAACCAGCGCAATCTGCGGGATCAGGCCGGAAGCGTCCACCGATCGCTTGTAGATCTGCGCATATCCATCCAGCGCAGACATGCCTTCTTCAATGCGCGCGCCGGCGGTATCCATGATGGCCAGCACCGGAACCCCGGTCTTCATTGCGGCATCATAGACGTTGCAGATCTTCTTGGCGTGCATCTGGCCCAGCGCGCCGCTCATTACGGTGAAGTCCTGGGCATAGACATACACCGGGCGGCCGTCCACCGTGCCGTATCCGGTGATCACGCTCTCCCCAGCTTGATCTTCGCCGGAGCAGCAGGCCGCGTTCGCCCGCTTCATGAATACGTTGGTTTCCATGAAGCTTCCCGCGTCCAGCACGCGAGCGATGCGTTCGCGACTGGTCAGCTTGCCCTTTTTGTGCTCGTCTGCGATTTTTTCTTCGCATCCGGCCAACAGGGCCTTTTTGACTTCCATGGGAGTCAGGACATCAGTCATTCAGCAAACCTCCATATCTTGTTGGTTTCCTCGGTTCAGATAGAAATTCAAAACAGAAGAATACCATCTTTACCCTAATTCTATTATTCACCATGCCTTCCATTTCTCCTTCCCCAAATTGGAAAGCGCACATCCAAATTATCGCAGGTTATTTTGGTCATTCTCCTGCATAAAGCACGATAATTCGCGCTGCGTCAGGCTGCGCCATGCTCCGGTAGGCAAACCTTCCAGCGTCAGCGCACCCAGCTTGTCCCGCCGCAGATACTGCACCCCGTAGCCCACGGCCTCCATCATCCGGCGCACTTGCCGGTTGCGCCCTTCGTGAATCGTAAGCGCCAGCGTGGTGCTGGTAGGCGAACGGTGAAGAATCTGCACCTTGGCCGGCGCCGTAACGCCGTCCTCCAGTCTCACGCCTTGACGCAGGCGCCGCGCCGCCTCCGGCGTCATGCGGCCGATCACAACCGTGTAATACGTTTTCTCCACCTCGAAAGAGGGATGCAGTACCCGATGGGCAAAATCGCCGTCATTGGTTAAAAGAAGCAATCCCTCCGTCTCATAGTCCAGGCGTCCCACTGGATAAATTCTTTCTGTCACGCCCTCCAGACAGTCGATAACCGTTCGGCGGCCAAAGGGATCGCTGGCGGCGCAGATTACACCCATGGGTTTGTTCAGGATGTAATAAACCTTATGGGCAGCCAAGTACACGGGCCGCCCGTCCACACAGATCAGCGCCGCTTCCGGATCTACCTTGAGCCCCATCTCCGTCACTTTTTCGTCATTCACCGTAACTCGTCCTGCACGAATCATGTCCTCACAGGCGCGCCGTGAGGCAATGCCGCACTGGGCCAAATATTTTTGCAACCGTATTTTTTCCATTTCATTCCCCATCTGACTTTTCCTAATATCATATCAGAAATCATAGCAAAGTGAAAGCGGCATCGGCTCCTTCCCGATCGGCCTCAAATGAGGATATAGAAAAATCCGCCGCAATGCATTGCAGCGGATTCATTTTCGCTCCCCTAGGCCATAGGCGCGGGTTGCTCATCCTTAGGGTTTTGAATCATATCCTTAATATCGGCAAAGATATGGGGAATGAGTTCGGCCAGCCGGTCATAGGGCGTGCATCCTTCCACAGGCAGTAGCTGCACTTTCCCGCCGGAGACCACCAGAAATGCCATAGGATTGATGGATACGCCGGCGCCGGCGCCGCCGGCAAAGGGCAGCTTATCCTTGCCGTCCTGCTGCGCTTCCGGCGGCTGTGCGCTTTTTCCCCCTGCCTTTGATTTGTCTGGATACTCGCCACCGCCGGAAACAAAGCCCAGGTTGACCTTAGAAACGGGTACGATCATGGTACCGTCCGCCATAACCATGCTATCGCCTACGATGGTGTTTACGTCAATCATCTGCTTGAGGTTTTCAAGCGTCGTTTCCATAATCTGCTCGATGGGGTGTTGCCTCTGATCCATTTTACCGATCCCTCCATGCTTTTACTGCGCCAAGCATAATGTGCGCCAAGTTGGTTTGGAATATACCCTCGATGCTTCCCTCATATTGGGGTTTGTCAAAATGCGCTTTGACCAGCCCGGAGCATCCCGCTGCGCCCCGGCTTTTCGCCCAGGCGAGAAGCATATTGGTCAGCGCGCTGAGCGTCCCATATCCAATGGCGGTCGCCGCTGCATTCTGCGCTACGCCCAGGTCAAAGTGCATCTGCAGCTTTCGACAACGCACGGCGTTGGCCAGCGTGCGCAAATAAAACGTCCGGCGCTTGGCCGACTTCGCTTTTGGCGCGGGGCGCCGTCGCTTCCGAATCTCTACGCCGTTTAAGCTTGCCTTCAACGCCAGCGGCTCTAGGGCGGCCGCAGCTTGGAGATTGACCACCGGCGCGGGCCCCAAATAGAACTGAATATGGCAATGCAAAGCAAATTCATGCCATATCACTTCCCCTTTGGCCGCCAGGGGCATAATCAATATTGCCGCGATGGCCACGGCAATGAGAATTCCCGTCAGCACCGGCATTCCTCCTCCCATTTATGGGATAGTTTCCCATGCCGGCGAAAAAAAATACGGCGCAAGGAAAATTTCCCTGCACCGCATTGGCAAAAAGTTGTATTTATTCGTTTTCTTCTTGAGCGGCCGATAAAAATGTATTTAGATCCGGCAGCTGCTGCAGCGACTCCAGCCCGAAGCGCCGGAGGAATTCCTCTGTTGTGCCATAAAGGATCGGCCGGCCCAGCGTATCCTTGCGGCCTTCTTCGCAGATCAGGCCCAGTGATTCCAGCATGCTGACGGCGTATTCGCTGCGCACGCCCCGAATCGTCTCGATCTCGCCTTTGGTGACCGGCTGCTGATAGGCGATAATGGCCAGCGTCTCCAATACCGACTGGGAAAGGTTGCGCGTACGCACAGGGGTGAGGGCTTCGTTAAGCAGCTCCCCATAGATGCCCTTGGTGGCCAACTGCACCCGATCCTCCAAATATTTGAGCTGAAGCCCGCTTTCCTCCGCCGCATATCGAAGATGCATATCCTCCAGCGTCTTAGCCAGCTCCAGGGGCGTCAGGCCCACAGCCCGGCCCAGGTCATCCAATGCCACCGAGTCGCCTGCCGCGAAAAGGAGCGCCTCAATTGCTGCGATCTTTTGGGACGGGTTCAGCTCCATCTGGCTTTTGCTCCTTTCGCTGCATAATGAGAATGTCTTTATCTTCCGGTCCCTGTTCCACAAGGACAAGGTTATTCTTGGCCATTTCCAACAAGGCCAGGAAGGTGACGATCACTTCTTCGCGGGTCGAAGCGCCTTCAAAGAGCGATAGGAAACCTACCCGGCCAGACCGCCGCAACCGCTGGGTAATATGCAGAACCTTTTCCCTCACGGTAAAGGCGTCGCGCTGGATGTGATCCTCCTGGGCGCCGCCCTTTTCCGGCTGTGCCAAGCGCAGCTGCATTTTCTCAAAGGCAGCTACCAGCTTTTCCAGCGTCAGATTACCCGGTTCGATTCGCTCTTCCCGGTAACGCTCCTCCGGCAGGCGATAGAAAACAAGGGCCGCCTGCTGTTCCTTCTGGCGCAACAAGCCGCTGGCCTGCTTATATTGGCGGTATAGTTCCAGCTGGCGGATCAGGTCGTTTTCCAGCTGGTCCGGATCCTCCTCCGCAGCCGCCGGCTTAGGCAGCAGCCATCTGGACTTAATTTCCAGCAGCCGAGCGGCCATGGCGACAAACTCGCTGGTGCGATCCATATGTTCCACCGGCATCTGCTCCATGAAATCAAGATACTGGTCTATAATGGGCGATACAAAAATCTCCCGTATCTCGATGCGTGCCTGGCTGATCAGATGCAGCAGGAGATCCATGGGGCCTTCAAAGCTCTCCAGCGATACATGGTAGGCCATCCGTTCATCCCTATCTGTCAAAATTCGTCCTATAACTATACCACGGTCTTTATGGAAAAGGCAAGCCTTCGCGCCGGCGTCAGGCAGCGCCACGCCACTGACGCAGCAGGTTCCGCCAATAATCGACCAGCCCCGGTGCGGCGATGTCCCGGTCGACAACGAGATCCGTTTCCGCAATCACATCTTCCCCCATCAGGATGCGCGCTTTGCCTATCACGTCGCCGGCAATCAAGGGCGGCTCAATATTCTCCTGCAGGGTAATCTCAACCTCCGGCTCGGCCTCCCCCTTTTCGATCAGGGCGGATAAGTCCTCCTTGGCCAGCACATTAAAGACGCCTTCCGTCAGGCCCGGAATCTCAACGCCTTCCTGAACTACGTCCCCGGCCGCGTAAAAGCGCTTGGTTTCATAGTTAGAAAATCCATAATTGAGCAGTTTTTCCGCTTCGGCAAAGCGAGTTTTGCTGTCAGCTCCGCCCAGCACCACCGCAATCATGCGCGTATCGCCTTTTTGAGCGCTGGCGCTTAGGCAGAAACCCGCTGCGTTCGTAAAGCCCGTTTTGATGCCGTCGCACCCGTCATAGTTGCGGATCAGCTTATTCGTATTGGTCAGCATCGTCACCCGGCCGCCCTCATGGGTAATTTCATCCAGCCATATTTTAGAATATTGGAAATACGTATCGTGCCGGATGAGTTCCCTTGACATGGTGGCTACGTCGCGAGCCGACATCCCCTCGTCCGCGTTTGGCAAGCCGTTGCAGTTGGTAAAAAGCGTGTTTTCCATCCCCAGCTGTTTCGCTCGCTCGTTCATCTTAGCGACAAAGGATTCCTCTGTTCCGTAGAGGTATTCCGCCATGGCAACCGAAGCATCGTTCGCCGAGGCCACGATGATGGACTTAATGAGATCGGACGTCAAATAGTTGCCGCCGGCATCCAGCAGCACCTGGGAGCCGCCCATACCGGCCGCATACTGGCTGACCGTTACCGTATCATTCAAGGAAAAACGTCCGGCGTCCAGCGCCTCAAAAATCAGAAGCAGCGTCATGACTTTGGTGATGCTCGCCACCGGTAAGGCCTCGTCGGCATTTTTTTCAAAAAGCACGGTGCCGGTGGCCGCATCCACAAGGATGGCCGCCTTGCTGGTAATCGCATCTTCCCCCAAAGGGGCCGGCGCGGCATAAACGCTGGCAAGCGGCGCCAACGCCAGCTGCAGCAGAAATGCCGCGGCTAAAGCAATACATATTTTCCGCATAAAAAATCCCTCCCTTTTTTCTAACCTATGGTTGACCCCGGGAGGGATATGCCTTTTTTACAAGCGGCCGATCAGCTCAATAGCTTTAAGCAGAAGCGCTGAAAACTTGCCCTTTACCTTTTCGCCGGTCTCCACCACTTCCTGATGGCTCAGCGGTTGATCTAGGATACCGGCCGCCATATTGGTGATGCAGCTGACTGCAGCTACAGGGAGGCTGCAGTGGTTGGCCGCGATGACCTCCGGCACGGTAGACATGCCCACTGCATCGGCCCCCAGCGTTCTGGCCATGCGGATCTCCGCAGGCGTCTCAAAGCTTGGGCCGTTAAAGAGCATATACACGCCCTTTTTCAGCGGGATGCAGCATTCCTCGGCAGCCTGCTGGATCAATGCCGACAGCGTCCGGCTGTATGCGCGGCTCATGTCGGGAAATCGCGGGCCAACACGGTCGTCATTCGGCCCAATCAATGGATTATCTCCGGACAAATTAATATGATCCTCGATGAGCATCAGATCGCCGGGCCGGAAGGAAAGGTTGACGCCGCCGGCCGCGTTGGTCAGCAGCAAGCCTTCCACACCAAGTTCTTTCATCATTCGTACCGGCAGCGCGATATCCCGATGACTATAGCCTTCATAACGGTGGAACCGTCCGCTCATTAAAATGACCTCGACACCCGCAAGCCGGCCCAAGATCAGCCGGCCCGCATGCCCTGGAACGGTGGAGCGCAAGAACCCCGGGATCTCCTCATAAGGGATATCTACCTGCCCCTCCACCAAATCGGCCAGCTCGCCCAGGCCGGAACCCAGCACAACTGCTACCTTTGGAGTCGCCTGTAGCTGGCTTTTCACAAAATTCGTCGCTTTCAGCATCTGTTACCTCGCTTTCATGTGGTTGCGCCTGCTTGAAAGGGCACGCCCAGCAGCCGCGCCGCCCAGTTCCCCAGGTGGCAAAATCCTTCCAGCGTGCCTAGATTTTTATCCGCCGGGCACGTGTGGCCATAGATACATATGGGAATCAGCTCCCGGGTATGATCGCTTCCCCCATAGGTGGGATCGCACCCATGATCCGCACAGAGGATCAACGTATCCTCCGACTTCATGGCCGCCATCACGCGTCCAACCCCCTGATCGGCCTGCTCAAGGGCTTTGGCAAAGCCCTCCACGTCCCTTCGGTGTCCATATAGCATATCGAAATCCACAAGATTTGTCAAAATCATTCCCGTGGGAAGCTCGTCCATGGCCGCCAGCGTGGCCTCGATTCCCTCGGCATTGCTATGACTTGGCAGATGCCGCGCCAGGCCGCGCCCGCAGAAGATGTCGGATATCTTACCCACGCCCCAGACTGGAACGTCGTGTTCCTTAAGCGCATCCAGCAGCATCGGATAGGGCGGCTGGAGGGAAAAATCCCGCCGTCCGTCGGTTCGGACGAAATGGCCTGCCGTACCGGTAAAGGGGCGAGCAATGACCCGGGCGACCGCGTGGGGCCCAGTTAGCAGCGCCCGAGCTTTTTGGCATGCGCGGTATAATTCCTCCCGTGGAACGATCGATTCATGGGCGGCGATCTGAAACACAGAATCGGCCGAAGTATAGACGATATAACGGCCGGTACGCAGATGCGCTTCTCCTAGCCGGGCGATAATTTCCGTGCCGGAGGCCGGCTCATTGCCCAGCACGCCCCGCCCTACCGATTGGCTGAAGGCGTCGATCACCTCCGGTGGAAAGCCATGCGGATACGTGGGAAATGGCGCCTCCCGCACGATGCCCATCATCTCCCAGTGCCCGGTCGTCGTATCCTTCCCCATGGATAGCTCCCGCGCCCTGCCGTATTGGCCTAGGGCCGGCTGGCCGCCGCCATACAGCCGCGAGAAGCCCAGCGCGTCCAGATGCGGCAGGGCCAGCTCGGGCACCTTGGCGCGCACATGGCCCAGCGTATCTGCCCCGGTATCGGAAAAAATGGCGGCGTCGGGCGCTGCTCCTGCCCCGACGCCGTCCAATACAATCCAAATCACTCGGCTCATTTTAATACATCCTTTCCAGCCGGATATGGTCGGCCAGCATTGCGATAAATTCGCTGTTGTTGGGTTTATCCTTGTTTACGTCCAGCGTATTGCCAAATATAGCCTCCATTTCTTCTACGCGGCAGCGGTTCCAAGCCATTTCTATGGCATGACGCATGTTGCGTTCCACACACGCCGCAGTGGTATGATAGCGCCGGGCTATCTCAGGATAGACCACTTTGGTCATGGCGTTAATCAGCTCCGGATCTTCTACTACCATAGGGATAGCCAGCATCAGATAACTATACCCCTTCACGTGAGGTGGTACGGCCATCCGGTGCAGCCACTGGGCCGTCTGCTTGGAGAGCAGGGCGCTGACCATTCCTGTGGGCTTAGGCGGAAGCGGCCGCTCCGGCTCCATTACAGTCAGGATCCGGCGCACCAAAAGCTCGATATCGTAGGGTTTTAGAAAGAATCCTGATATATCCAGCTTGTTGAGCGTGCGCATTAGGTCGTTGGAATTCATCCCCGTCATGACGAAGATCCGCAGCCTGTCCATGCCCTCCTCGCGCAAGGTTTCAATGAGCCCCACGCCGTCCATATAGGGCAAGATAATATCCAGCAAAATAAGATCCGGCATCCGATGCCGAATCTCATTTAGGGCCGTGGCCCCATCGTAGGCGATGGCTTCCACGCAGATTCCCGCCTGCTCCAGTTTCTCCCGGGCTAATTCACAGATTTCCGGATTATGATCCACTATAATTGCTCGCATCATCTATATCATCCTACTGAACGAAAGCTTCTTATCACCATACCATGTTTCTGACAAAAATGATATATTCGATGCCGCCTGCCTTAATTCCTGCTTTCCATGGCGTCGCTTTGTTCCAGCATCCAGTCGATATAGATGCCATGCCCGATGACCGGATCGTTAATAAAAACGTGGGTTACGGCGCCTACCAGCCTACCGTCCTGCAGGATGGGGCTGCCGCTCATCCCCTGTACGATTCCGCCTGTTTTATCTAGCAGCTCGGGATCAACCACCTTAAGCACAATCCCTTTGGCAGCCGCGCTGCTTTGAGGATATAGCCGGGTAATCTCAACATCGTAAGCCTTTATGCCGCCGTCGTCCACCGTAGAGAGAATAGTAGCCGCGCCCAAATGTACCTGGTCATGACTGGCGATCGGCACTGCCTCCCAGCTATTTTCCGGAAGCTCATCCATAAAGCCATATATCCCATATTGCTGGTTGCTATCAATACGGCCCAATGGCGCTGCGCTTCCGTCAAAGGCCCCTTTCAGCTCACCCGGATTCCCCGATGCGCCTTGCTGAATGGATAGGATCTGGGATTCAAAGATCTCGCCATCGCCCACTTCTAAGATCTTTCCGGTATCAAGGTCCGTAATGGCGTGCCCCAGCGCGCCAAATGCCATGTTGGCGGGATCGATATAGCTGAGGGTTCCGACGCCCGCCGTGGAATCCCGCACCCAAATGCCCAGCCGGTACAGGCCGTCCTGCCGGTCTTTCACGGCCTCGATGGTAACGGTCCGGGCTTTGCCGGCGTTTTCCACCGTAAGCTTAATCCGGCTGTCCTGGCTACTGTTGACGAGCTCCGATAGGTGCTTGGAGTTTTCGACTGCTTGCCCGTTTACTTCAGTAATCACCTCACCCGGCTTCAGCCCCGCCTCTTCCGCCGGATTGTGAGCCTTGCCCTGCTCGTCGACAATTTCGCTTCTTCCGACGACCAGCGTGCCCCGCGTATGCATCGCTACGCCAATAGACTGCCCTCCGGGAATCAGCATCCGATCCTTCTGCACCGTTACGCCCACGCGCCGCAGCGGAATTATACCGAAAAGCGATAATTCCAGCTGCGTCCGCCCTTCTTCGTTGCTGGTCAGCACCACCTCTCCGCTGGAGAAGAACCGTTCGCCGGTCGTAGCGCTCTGGCTCTGCTCCGCATCCACCACTTGTTCGTCGAGCACTTTGACCTCAAAGGGGAAGCCCAGCGTGAGGGATCTCGCTTCGCCTTCGGTTAAATAAAGCACATCCGGCAAAGAATAAATCTGCCTGGATATGGGCGTCGCCCATACGCCCATCACACACAGGGATAGAAACCATCCCATAGCCTTTCGCATTTTTTGATTCATAACCGCCCCGCCTTTTTCATCATCGTCGGGCCTTAGTTTTGGGCAAGGCGCATCATGATATACCGCAGGCAAAAGGATTACAAAAGATACTAAAAGCGCTGAAAACATTCCAGCGCCCTTTTCATATTATGATAAACTTTTTTTATATTGCCGGCACCATTTCAGCATCTCACGGGCATGCTCAGCCGCCACGGATCCGGCCATATCGCCGCCTACCAGCCTGGCGATCTCCCGATACCGGTCTTCTGGCGCCAGCGCGCTTACCTGGGTGCGCGTGCGGTTTTCATCCGTCACTTTTTCTATGAAATAATGAGCGTCGGCCATGGCGGCAATCTGCGCCGTATGGGTGATACAGATCACCTGGCGCTGCCGTCCGATCAGCGCCAGCTTTTGAGCCACAATACGGGCCATATTACCGCTGATGCCGGAATCAATTTCATCAAATATCATCGTTGGGACATCATCCATAGCTGCGACCACCGCCTTGAGCGCAAGCATGATCCGGGAAAGCTCGCCGCCAGAGGCCACCTTATCCAGTGGGCCCGGCTCTTCGCCTCGGTTCGCCGCTAGGTAAAATTGCACGCGCTCCGCCCCCCATGCTGGTAGACTACGCTGCCCTTCCTCCTGGGGTCGGGGAATGAGGCGCACCTGGAATTTGGCGTCTTCCATCCCCAAATCCTTCAGCTGATCCATCACCGCCTGCTCAAAGCGCTTTGCCGCATCCGCACGCACCTGGGTTAGCCGCCCGCTGAGCTGGGCCCATCGCACCGATAAATCGTGCATCTCCGCTTCTAATGCAATAACATTTTCCTCCGCATGCAGATATTGATCATATTCGCGCTCGGCCTGACGGCCGAATTCCAGCACTTCTTCTAAGGTCGCACCATACTTGCGCTTGAGCTGCTTAAGTTGCGCCAGGCGATTTTCCACCTCTTCCAGGCGGAAATCATCAAAATCAAAACGCTCTGATGCGCTGCGCAGGGTTTCAATTGCATCTTCCAGCTCATAACTGATGCTGGTCAATTGAGCGGTCAGCTCACCCAGCGACGGATCAATATCCCCAGCCCGCTCCAGAAGATTCACCGACTGATCCACCAGCCACTGCGCGCCGGGCCCTTCCCCCGTAGCATTCTCCGTACCCTCATAAAGCAACCGGTAAGCGCCCTCCACAGCCTGCTTCAGCCGCTCGGCATGCTGCATGAGGTTCCGTTCGCTCTCTAGCTGCTCATCCTCGCCCAGGATAAGGTTGGCCTCGGAAATTTCATGGATCTGATATTGAAGAATATCCATCCGCCGCTGGCGCTCCTGCTCGTCGCCGAAGCGCTGCGCCAGCGCTCCGGACGCCTCGCTATACCGGGCGGACACCGCCGCCAACTGGCTTAAAAGGCGGGTGGCCGGCTCTCCGGAAAAGGCGTCTAGAATATGCGGATGCTGGGCCGGATCCAACAGGTAGCGGTATTCATGCTGGCCATGCACATCCACCAGTAGCGACGCCAACTCCTTTACCTGAGTTAGCGTCGCCAGGTTGCCGTTTATTCTGGCTGTGCTGCGGCCATTCTCAAAGATTTCGCGGCTGATAATCAGGCTACCGTCCTCTGATGCAAGCTCCCACTGGTTCAGCAGCGCTTCGGCCCGCGGGCCGATATCGTCGAAGGCCGCTTCCACCCTGGCGCTCTGGGCCGGCTTACGAATCAGCTCCCGGTTGGTCCGCGCGCCCAGCACCAGGTTCAGCGAATCAATGAGGATGGATTTGCCCGCCCCCGTTTCACCGGTCAAAATATTCAATCCCGGCTCGAAGGACAGCTCTACCGATTCAATGATCGCCACGTTTCGGATGGATAACTGGTAAAGCAAGGCGTATTACCTCCTTATTATCCGTGCAGATAGCCCTTGAATCGCTCCACCACCGTTTTGGCGCCGTTTTCATCGGGCGCAACCAGGAAAATCGTGTTATCGCCGGCAATGGTGCCAACAATTTCAGGCCACTTAAATGCATCGATGGTTTCGCCTGCCGCATTCGCGCTTCCGGAAATTGTCTTGATGACGATCATATTCTGCGCCTGCTGTACCGAGATGACCGAATCGGCAAAGATCCGCATCTGCCGGTCGGTCAGCTCCTGCTCGGACCCGCTGGTGATGGCATACCGATGATTGCCCTTGCTATCCGTAACCTTCACCATCCGAAGCTCCTTAATATCCCGCGATATGGTCGCCTGGGTAACCTTTTGCCCACGGCGCCGCAGCTCATCCACCAGCTCCTCCTGGGTTTGAATGCACATGTTTTCGATGATATCCATGATCATGAGATGTCGTCGATTTTTCATACCCTTATCCTCTCTTTAAGTATTGATCCTTGGCCCATTCGTCACGCTTATCCCGCAATACTTGGTAGAAATTGTGGGGGAAAATCCGGATCAGGCCCGTCGTATAAGGAGATTTTTCAATTAAAAGCCGCTGCCCAAAGGCGACCGGGAAGCGATTCTGGCCGTCAGCTGCCGCCAGGCCCTCCTGGGAGGGGTCCGTCAGCGTCAGCGTCAGCCGGTCATCCTCCGCCAGCACCATGGGCCGGGCCGTCAGTGAGCTGGCGCATACCGGTGTCAGCACCATGCAGGGCATTTGCGGGTTAATGATCGGCCCGCCGGCTGCCATGGAATAGGCTGTAGAGCCTGTTGGCGACGAGACAATCATCGCGTCGCAGGCGTACCGTTCCAGCAGGCATGCCTCAATGCTGGCCGCTGCATGAATAAGTTGCACCGGCGCACGGTTGCACAGCACCACATCGTTCAGCGCATCCACCTGCCAGAGCGCGCAACCTTGGGAATCCGTTAAGGTAGCCCGCAGCATCATTCGGTTTTCCACCCGGAAACGTCCCTCCACCAAAGCATCAAGCGCCGGTTCCAGTTCGTCCGGTTCGCACTCGGTCATGAATCCACGATGCCCCAAATTAATGCCCAGCATGGGTACGCCGTAGCGCGCGCCTTCCCTAGCCGCAGCCAGCATGCTACCGTCGCCCCCCAGCACAATGAGCGCGTCCAACCCTGTAAAAAAAGCCTCCGATTCCAGCGCGCGCACCCCGTCAAGGCCCGCGCAATGTTGATCCGTCCGGGCGTAGCACTCGACCCGCCGGGATGAAAGGTATTCCGTAACCCTTCGGGTTACGATTAACTCCGGATCCTTGCTATGGTGAAGCCATATTCCAAGCTGCATAAAATTCATAGCCCCGTTTCCTCATAGGATGCATAAATATTATAAACCATCCTGTAGCCGGATACAAGCAATGCTTTTTTCTTTCTACTTGCATCCGGCAATTTCTCCATTTTCCAGGAGTATTTTTTGCTCTAATGAAAGAAGAGCCCCGGCTTCGCTTTGCAGCGGGCCTAGGCTCTTTCTGTATAGCGCTTTATGCATGCGCATGGGCGATACGGATAAGTTCTTCCATTCGGTCCGCCTCCGCCGTCAGATCCATCCCTTTTGCACCGCGGCGGCACAGCATGAGGAATTCTACGTTGCCTTCTCCGCCCCGGATCGGGGACACGTCCAGTCCCACCGGCGCAAAATCTGTCTGCTCCCGCACAAAAGCCGTCACCGACCTCAGCGCCGCACGGTGGTCCTCCGGCCGCTTTACTACGCCATGCTTCCCGACAGCCGCTCGGCCCGATTCAAACTGCGGCTTTACCAAAGCCATCAGATAGCCGCCAGGAACGACCAACCGCTCCAGCGCCGGAATAATTTTGGTAATGGAAATAAAGGAAACATCCATCACCGCTCCATCAGCCAATTCTCCAATATCCGCTGGAGTTAAGGCGCGGGCGTTGACGCCCTCCATGGATGTCACTCTCGGATCTGCGCGAAGCCGCGCCGCCAGCTGATCTGTTCCCACGTCGATGGCATAGACCTTCGCAGCGCCATGCTGAAGCAAGCAGTCGGTAAAGCCGCCGGTGGATGCGCCGATGTCCAGCACCCGATCCCCCGTCACCGAAAAACCTGCAAAGCAGCGCAGCGCCTTCTCCAGCTTCAGGCCGCCGCGGCTGACATAGCCAGGCTGCACCGTTACCTGCAGCGCGGCATCCTCCTGAACCGGTTGGGATGCCTTGCGCGCCGGCCGGCCGTCGACCATGACTTCGCCGCGAGCAATAGCCTCCTTGGCCCTTTCTCGGCTGGGCAGCAATCCCCGCTGTACTAGCAACGCATCCAGCCTCACGGTGCGCCTCCTTCCCGTACTGCACGGTATACCCCCTCCTCATCCAGCCCATACCGGGCCCGCAGCTGGGCCGCTTGCCCATGGGGGATAAAGGCGTCAGGCAGGCGTAAGGCGTAAAGGGCGGCTTCTGATCCGCACTGCTGGGCATAATCGGAAACCGACTGACCAAGGCCGCCGGCGGGCACCATGTCCTCCAACGTGTATACACGTTTATAGCGCTTTAGGATCCATGACAACATGGCCGTATCCAGCGGCTTAAGAATGGAGGCGTCATATACGTCGGCCTGGATGTCTGGGCGCTTAGCTACGGCGCACGCCGTCTCTACCATCACGCCGGTAGCGATCAGGGCTACCGGGGCGTTTCCCTTGCCCCATACCCTGGCCCATGCCGGCCGATAATAGCTATCCATTTGCCCCATAGGGCCAGCTTTCGGGTAACAGATCGCTACCGGATCCGGCTGTGTAAGCGCATAGCCAATCATCGCCCGCAGCTGGCCTGCGCTGGAGGCCATGAGAATTTGAATATTGGGCAGTCCACTGAGGTAGGAGAGCGTGTAAATTCCTTGATGCGTTTCACCATCCTCCCCGGAAATTCCCGTGTGCGTTAAACAAAAGACCACGGGGAGCCGCTGCAGGCACACGTCTTCCATCAGCTGATCGTAGGCCCGCTGCATGAAGGTGGCATAAATGCAGACTACCGGGCGCAGCCCGCCAGCTGCCATTCCAGCCGCCATCGTCACCGCGTGCTGCTCGGCGATCGCCACATCAAAATACCGCCTGGGGAACCGGTCGCGAAACAGGTTGAGTCCACAGCCGTCAGGCATGGCGGCAGTAATGGCGCATACGCGGCTGTCCTTCCAAGCCATGGCTACCAACGTTTCGCCCACCACGTCGCTGTATCCTTTGGGCCGCTCCGGCAGCGTACCCGTTTGCGCGTTGAAAGGGCCTACGCCGTGAAACCGGTCAGGCCGCTGCTGGGCCGGTGCATATCCCCGCCCCTTTTGAGTGCGGATATGCACGATCACCGGCTCATCCAGGTCCTTGACCTGCTCCAACACCTCTTCCATCCGCCGGATATCGTGGCCGTCAATGGGGCCAATATAGGTCCACCCCATCTCCTCAAAGAGGATGCCGCCTTGTCGGCTAAGCAGGGTATATTTGGTATGGTCGCGAATCGTGCCTAGCAATCGGTAAATTGGCTGGCCGATCAGCGGGATCGGCCCCACGCGATCCCGAATCCAATGCTTGAACGAGGTATACCAATGCTGCGCCCGCAGCTGGGCCAGATGCGCCGACAGCGCCCCCACATTGCGGCTGATTGACATCTCATTGTCATTTAAGATCACGATGAGCTTTTCCCGTTTGTGTCCCGCGTCGTTCATCGCCTCCCAGGCCATACCGCCCGTCAGGGATCCGTCGCCGATAAAAGCCACCACATGATGCTTCTGATTTAAAAGATCACGAGCCCGCGCCATGCCCAGCGCGACCGAAATAGAAGTGGTGCTGTGCCCGGTATCAAAGCCGTCCGCCGGGTTCTCCGCCCGTTTGGGAAAGCCGCTTACGCCGTCAAGGGTGCGAAGCGTATCAAAATTCTCTTGCCGCCCGGTCAGCAGCTTATGGACATAGCTCTGGTGGCCCACATCCCAAATTATCTGGTCCTTGCCAATGTCAAAGACGCGATGAAGGGCCAGCGTAGCTTCTACCACGCCCAGGTTAGAAGCCAGATGCCCCCCATTATGAGCCACAACCTCTACAATTTTTCCCCGGATCTCCTGCGCCAGCAGCTTAAGTTCCTCCATAGACATTCCCTTAAGCCGATCAGGATCCTGGGCTTGATTCAGATACGGATACTCCATCTATGCATTCCTTCAATTGGGATCAGGCCAGATAAAAGGCCACAGCGGTGACGACGCCCAGGATAGCGCCGGCCAGCACCTCGATAGGCTTATGGCCCAAAAGCTCCTTAAGCTGCTTATGATTAAACTCCTCCTCATGGAAGATAAAGCCGACAACCCGGTTAAGGAGCCTGGCTTGATCGCCGGCTGCCCGCCTTACGCCCGCCGCGTCATACATCACGACCAACGCCACCGTAAGGGCCAAGCCGAACATGTAGGAATCGAAACCCTGCCCCAGGCCGATCGCCGTAGTCACCGCCATTACCAGCGCCGAATGGGAGCTCGGCATGCCTCCGGAGCCGATAAAACGGCTCATATCCATCTTTTTGCTGGAAACCCAGGTCAGGATCACCTTCAGCAACTGAGCGATAAACCAGGCCGTGATGGCCGGAGCGAATACCGGATTCGTAAAAATATCCCATATAGCCACGTCCTTCACGGCCGTGCCTCCTTTCTTTCTCAATGATCCCTGTTCAATAACGAATCGGCCAGCTCGCAAAGCCACTGCTTTTCCGGGCCGGAAAAAGGCTCGAGCTCCGCCTTCGCCTGGGCGCAAGCCTCGGCCGCCAAGCGCTTGGTTGTTTCAAGCCCCAAAAGCGTTACATAGGTGCATTTATGCTCCTGGGCGTCCTTTCCGACCGATTTGCCCAGCCGGGCAGGATCGCCGCTGACGTCTAGCATGTCGTCCGTCATTTGGAAGACCATACCAAAAGCACGGCCATATCGCGTCAGGCGCTCTAGCGCATCGTCATTTGCACCCGCCAGATAAGCGCCCGCCTGCAGTGCCGCGCAAAATAGCGCGCCCGTCTTATTCAAATGCAGGGTTTCCAGTTGTTGCCGAGTAATGGCGTGGTTGGTAGCGGCTATATCTAACCATTGGCCGCGGATCATGCCCCGCCCGCCTGCAGCTTCGGCGATGGCACCCATCGCCCGCAGGCACCCCTCGCGATTGTGGCTATCTGCCTCCAGGCATGCGCGGCTCATCAGTTCAAACGCGCCGTTTAGCAGCGCGTCTCCAGCCAGGATCGCCTCCGCTTCGCCAAAAACCACATGGCTTGTCGGCCGGCCCCGCCGGAGAGTATCGTTATCCATAGCCGGTAAATCGTCGTGAATCAACGAATAGGTGTGGATCATCTCCAGCGCTAGGGCAAAGGGCATGGCTTGCTCCTCGCTTGCGCCCAGCATAGCGGCAGCCGCCAGCAGCATTCTGGGGCGTAGGCGCTTGCCGCCAGCCAGCAAACTGTAATTCATCGCTTCGGCCAAGCCGTCCTCCTGGCATATGGAGGCTACGACGACGCCCAGCGCCGCCTCCAGCCGATCCGCCAGGCTGCTACTTTTCTGTTTCATTGCCATCCTCATCCAGCGCGACGCGCTCGCCCTTTCCCAGCTTTTCGATCCTTCCAGAGGCCTCTTGCAGCATACGGGCACAATCCTGCGCCAACTGAAAGCCATGCTCATAGTCCTTCAGCGCTTCTTCCAGCGGCTGCTGCCCCTTTTCCAGCCGCGCCAAAATCTGCTCCAGCTCGGCAAATTGTTTTTCGTAATCCATTTATGGCTCCTCTATGGTCTGTTCTTCTACCGCGACCTGCAGCCCGCCCCGGGCCAGCGTAATCCGAAGCCTGTCCCCCCGCTGGACCTGTGCGCTATCGGTGACGAGCCCACCGTCGGCCCGGCGTACCAGCGCATATCCCCTGCCGGTCACTGTCATGGGATTAATGGCATCCAAAAGGGCCCGCAAACGCTGTAGGTCCGCCTGACGGTCTGCCATTTGGCGGGCTATGGCTTGGGTTAAGCGGTGGCGGTATTGATCTAGGCGCTCCTGCCGGGCGGCCAAGGCGCCCGTGGGGCTTGCCTGATCCAATCGTTGCTGCGCCTGCAGCAGCCCGGTATGCCGCTGGTCAATCAGCCGGCGTACGGCCGCCGTCATCCGCTCCTGACGCCGAGCGATTGCCTCTCTTAGTTCTTCCCAGTCGCAGGTTGCCAGCTCCGCCGCCATCGAGGGCGTAGCCGCCCGGACATCAGCGGCAAAATCCGCCAAGGTGAAATCGGTCTGATGGCCTACGGCTGAAACGATGGGCACTGGGCACTTTGCAATCGCCTCCACCACCGGCAACTCGTTAAACGCCCATAGATCCTCCATCGAACCGCCGCCGCGGCCGGCGATAATCACATCGCATTCCTTGCTTTGGCCTAACCGGGTGATGGCCTGCGCAATTTGTTCTGCAGCCTGCTCGCCTTGCACTAGCACCGGATCCAGCAGCAGATTGACCCATGGCATGCGTCGGTGGGCAACGCGAATCACGTCCCGCAGCGCTGCTCCGTCGGGCGAGGTGACGATGCCGATCGTCCGAGGATAGGCAGGAAGCGGCCGCTTTTTATCCTCGTCGAACCATCCTCTCTCCTGGCAGTAGGCCTTCAGCTGTTCAAAGCGTTCATACCAGGACCCCACGCCGTCGGCCCGTACTTGGGTCACGTTCATTTGATACTGGCCGTCCCGCAGATAGAGCCCTAGGCTGCCCTGCGCAATCACCCGGTCGCCTTCTTCCAGCCGCGCAGAAGCGCCCTTTTGATTGGAAAGAAACCAAACGCACCGCAGGGCCGACGCATCGTCCTTCAAGGTAAAATACCAGTGGCCGGATGCATAGCGCCGGGCATTGGAAACCTCGCCTCGGATTGCGATTTGCCGGATCATTGGATCCATCTCTAGGCTACGCGCCACATAGCCGTTGACCTCCGAAACCGAAAAGATCCGGTTAGCCATGGCGCTGCGCCGCCTCTAGCGTGTTTTCCATCAGCATCGCGATGGTCATGGGGCCGACTCCGCCGGGCACAGGCGTCAGCTTGGCGGCTACCTGCTCCGCCTCTTCAAAGCATACATCGCCGCACAGGCCCGCTTCAGTGCGGTTCATGCCCACGTCAATCACTGTCGCGCCAGGCTTAATCATATCGCCACGGATCAGGTTGGGCCGGCCCACTGCGACCACAAGGATATCGCCTTGACGCGTGATGGCGCCTAGATCCGGCGTGCGCGAATGGCACACCGTAACGGTCGCATTCTGCTCCAGCAACATCAGCGCCTGCGGCTTGCCCACAATCGTGCTGCGGCCCACCACCACCGCATGACGTCCTTCCATCTTTACATCAGCCGCCTGCAGCAGGCGGATCACGCCTTTGGGCGTGCACGCCCGTAAGCACGGCCTGCCGATCATCAAGTTGCCCGCGTTTACCGCATGGAAGCCGTCTACATCCTTGGATGGTTCGATCGCCTCCACAAAAGCACGCTCATCAAAGCCGGCCGGAAGGGGGGATTGGATCAAAATGCCGTCCACCCGGGCATCTTGATTCAGCTGCTCTATTCTCTGCATGAGCACCTGTGGAGCCGTATCGGACGGCATATGGTAGGTGACCGATTCGATTCCTACCCTTTTGGCCGCCCGCTCCTTGTTGCGAATATAAACAGCCGAGGCAGGATTGTCTCCCACCCAGATTACCGCAAGCCCCGGCGCGCGCCCGGCTTCTGCCCGGAATCGCGCTACCTGTGTCTTCAGTTCCGATTCGATCATCCTGGCAATCGCCTTACCATCTATCCGTTCTGCAGCCATATTTCCTCCTTCAGCGTGCACAAAATCCTGCTTCCGATCAGAAGCAGGATTCAACGCCTCTATTACCGTTCCGTCTGCTTGCTTTCATCGGCTTCTGCCTGTCTGTCACGCTCATAGCTGGACAAAATCCCATTGATATAGGCGCCCGACTGGGGAACCGAATACTCTTTGGCCAGCTCCACGCACTCATTGATGGTAGCGCCCGCCGGAATCTCATCACACCAACCCAATTCGTAAATGCCCAGGCGCAGGATCGCCAGATCAACTTTAGGCAGCCGCTCGGCGCTCCAGCCAGAGGCCAGCGTATCGATATGCCGATCGATTTGCTCCAAATTGGCTTTCACGCCGTCGACAATCCGGTCGATATACCGCTGTTGCGCGGCGTCCAAAGTCATGTTTCCGTCTTCATAGAGCATTTTCAGCGTGGTGAGCTGCTCCTCATCGCCCATCGACCAGCTGTATAAAAGCCGCATCGCGCTGGAGCGGGCGAACCGTCTTTCTTCGATCATCGTCTCTCCCCGATTATTCCCGTTCAAATATCAGTTTTATTTTGTTAAGAATGGATCTGAATTTCTCCCTATTATCAATAGATAGGCCGATAAAATAGCCGCCCAGCGCCAACAGCGCCAGCAAAAGGGCACGCCAAAAGCCCAGCAGCATCCACAACACCGCGGCTACAATGCCCAAAAAGCAACACACAATCCGCCCCAGATATGGGACGCAGGCCCGCAAGAATTCCTTCATCCTGCCCTCTCTTACTGGGCGTCCGTCTTTTTAGCGGGCGCCTGGTCCACCATCACATGAACCTGCGCCACCGTCAGCCCGGTCAAGCGCTGCACCGATTCCTTCAGCTTCAACTGGATCTCAGCGGTTTTTTCCGGGATCGGTACGTCCTCGTTTAGTGTTACCCTCAGCACGATATTCATGCCTTCTTCCTTAGGAAGGATGCTGTTGCGGCAACTCTTTACGCCCTCGGTTCCCGACACCGTGCGCTCTACAATGGCCGACAAGGTCGAAAGCGTCACGTTAACGCTGCCACCGTCATCGTGGCTGATGACAACGCTGGCCGGCGCCCGCCGGCCGCCCGATGAACATGTGACATAGAAAATGCGTAGCATGATGATCAGCGCCACTAGGCTTATGGCGATAATCATAACTGAATTGGGCCAGTAGACATAGACGTACTCAATCACCTGCTTAACCCGTTCCTCCGGGAAAAGCAGCAGGCCAAAGGCAATGGCCCCCACCGATAGCGCTAAAAATGCAATGAGCAGGATAATAAGCAAAATACGGTCAATCAGCTTAAATCGCATGGAATCCTCCATCTTCCCGCACAAGCTCAAATAGCTCTCCAAAGGGAGAGCTTTTGAGTATAGCAGGGTTTTAGTTCTCCTCGCCGGAGCTTTCCGCAGCGATGGCGGGCTCTTTCTCGAACTGGATACCGGTAACGTTCACGTTCACGCTGGACACCGTCAGCCCCGTCATATTCTCGATCGCTTTCACCACCGCGCTCTGCGCTTCTTCGGCCAGCTTGTGAATCTGGTTGCCATAGATCACTGTAACGGCAAGATCGATGGATACATTGTCCTCGTTAATCGTTACTTTAACGCCCTTGGTCATATTTTTGCGCCCCAGCAGCTCAGCAAAGCTGCTGCCGCTCATGCCGGCGATACCGGCAACCTCGTTGGCCGCCAAGCCGGCGATAACAGCGATGACATCGCTGGCATAATTGATACTGCCATGATCCGTTATAGTGGATACCTCATTCTTGCGAATTTCAGACATTTTATTCACCTCCGCGTGTATTATACCATCTTCTGTGTGCTTTATCAACAAACCAGCGATGCTTTCAGCCATTTTTTAGCTGTTTTTGGCGGCAGCCGGAATAACCTTCACGTTTTCAGCCGATACCTTGCCTTCACGCATGGCGATATCCAAAATCTGCGCGACCTGATCGTCGGAAAGGGATTGCGCGCCCACGATGACATTGACCGTTTCGTTGTGGATGGCAACCGCCACATCAGCGAACCCTTTGGCCTCCAGCAATGCTTCGATAGCCAGCTCCGAC
Source organism: Candidatus Parachristensenella avicola (assembly GCA_904420205.1). GTDB lineage: Bacteria > Bacillota > Clostridia > Christensenellales > UMGS416 > Parachristensenella > Parachristensenella avicola. The sequence continues at coordinate 80,630 of CAJFUN010000034.1, forward strand.
TCCGAATTCGCCACGATCGTCATCAGCTGTTCCTGCGCGGCCTTGCGTGTAGTATCATCGGTTTTCTCATCTTTAAGGATGGTTTCCAGGTACTGCGTCTCCTGCTGCCGCGTCTGGCTGCGTTGATCTTTATAACTCGTGACAAAGTCAAGCTCACCCGGCACGGCTTTGTCCGGCGTGGTCGGGGCCGGCGTCGCCGTAGCGGCAACGCCGGCAGCCACCGGTTGGGTCTTATCGCCACCGCGGGCCAGGGTGAAGTTCAGCGCTGCCGCCAGGATAATGAGGCAAGTTAGCGCGCCGGCCGAGATCATCTTCTGCTTTTTACTCAACATGTCAGGTTCCCTCCTTGTCGTTTTGCGCCAATGGGTATATTTCAATACGGTCGACTGGCAGAGCCAGCGCCGTAGCCACCGCCTGCTGCAGCGTCAGCCTAATCCCGATATCTTCCGCGCCTTCAGCGCATACGATCACGCCCTGCTCAGGTGCAGGTTCCGGCGATGATTCGGAAAAGGCCGGCTGAATCTGCTCCGTTTGGTAAATCATTACCTCCACCTGCCCCGCCCCCTCGATGGAGGACAGGATACGAGCCAGCCGCGCTTCCTCTTCGTTCATCTGGGAAACAAATACCGCGTCGCCCTGTACGGCAGGCGTGCCTCCACCGCCATATAGCGCCCAATACAGCGCCAAAGCGGCTAAGACGACAGCCCCCAGCATCACCCAAAAACGATTGCGCCGAAAAAGTTCCAGGGCATTTTCCATCATAACCCTCCTTTCATCCAACGAATCAGCGCGTCCAGGGGAATAAGCAGCTGTCCCAGCAGGATAAGCCGCAGCAGCCACTGGGCTGCTCCCGCCAATTTAAAGCGTTCCACCCATGATTCCGACACACCAATCAGAATTGTCAAAATTGCCGTATGCAAAACCCAGCTTCGGATATTCATTATGCTCTCACCCCCGCCATACAGGCCAACGATACCATGACCAGAACCAACAGCGCCGCCGCCAGTAGGCTATAGAGCATCAGCTTAGCCAGTTCCGCCTGATCTTTAAACAGAGCCGATAGGGCCGTTTTGCCCAGCACGCCGCCCAGTGCGGCCGCAGCTTCCAGCGATAAAATCAGCATAAGCAGATGGAAAACCGGTTCCAGGCAGGCCATGGTCAGCGCCAACAGCGAGGCTACGCCGAGGCTGTTGCGAATGAGTTGTGCGCTGATTACCGCCGTATCCAACATATCCGCAAAGAGCCCACCGACTCCCGGAATGGTGGCATCCACCGCATAGCGGGCCGAACGCAGGGCCAACGAATCGTAGCTAAGCATGGCCGAGGCCTGAATGCCCACAATGGCGACAAAGCCGGTCAAGCACAGGCCCAGAAACCACTGCACAGCGCTTTTGATCAGCCCAATGATGCCGGATAGCTTTTCAGTTTTGGCAAAGCTGTCTGCCATGCGCAGCAGCATCGCCATGCTGACGGCCTGGGAAAGGATGGGTTTAAGCCAGTAATTCATCAGCGATGACAGGCCCAATGTCGCCGGCTGCAGTAAACCTGACGTCGCCGTCCAGCCTGAAGCTATTAGCAGCGGCGTCAACACGGGAATGGCCGCATTAAGGAATCCGCCAAGCCGGTCTAGGGCTGCCAACGTTGTGCGCATAGCCTCCAAGCACTGGCTGCCTACAAAAAGCACGGCGGCCGCCAGCACCACCATATGCCCGGCCCGGGCTGCCGATGCGCCCTGCATGCCCTGGGAAATATACAGCGTAAGCACCTCAAGCACGACGAGAATGATAAGGCGCACCACGGCGGAGATTCCTTGGCGAATCCATCCTTCGCCCTGGCCTTCCAGCGCTGCGTGAAGGACGGCGCCCAAATCCGGGCTTTCACCCGCCATAACGCTCTTTAGAAAATCGATAAGGTCTTTGCCGGGAAAATATTCCGCCCATAGCGATTCCCAGGCGGAAAGGTCCTGATCCTCCAAGCTGATCGCTTCTTCCGCCAGCGCCGTGCCACCCGATGCCATGATCAGCAGCGCCAGCAATACTGCCAGCAGGATTGCTAAACGCCCGGCTACAGCGCGGCCCATTGCGTAATCATCTCCACCACAGCCAGCAGCACGGGCATGGCCATCGACAGCAGCAGCACATGGGAGGCAAACTCCACCTTCCGGGAGAGCTCCTCTTCCCCTGCCTCGCGGCAAAGGGAAGCCGCCAGCTCGCAGGCCAGGGTCATGCCCATGACCTTGAGGATTAAGGGCGTGTAGCCTTCCGGCAGCGCTGCCTGCGTGCCCAGGGACTCCAGGGTGTGAATCAGCTGCGTCACCGGTTCCCATACCAGCAGCACCATGACCATACCCCCGGAAGCTGCTACGGCCATGGCTGCCATGGGGCTGTGCTTCTTCACCACCAAGCAGAGCACAAGGGACGCCAGCGCAACGGAAATGATCTTGAATAGCAGCATGGCCGCCTCCTATGAGAACTGGAATACGCTGCGGACATTATCAAAGAGCGAGATGACCAAGTTCATCACCATCATCAGCACGATGACCACGCCGGCCAGGGAGGCAAGCGTCGCCAAATCGTCCCGCCCCGATTTCGCCAGCACCTGGTTAATGATCATGACCAGAATCCCAACTGCGGCAATTTTGAACAGTATATCCACCTGCATTTTTCTCTCCTCACAGCATCAGGATCGCCAGGGCGGCTCCGATGAGCAGGCCCAGCTTTCCATACAGCGGCCCTTTCTTTTCATATTGCTCCCGTGCTTGGAGACCCCTTTCTTGCCATTTGCGCACCCAACCGCGCTTTGTATGATCCGGATCCATTGCGGCTGCCGCCTGATCCTGCACCATTGCTTTGAGCCACGCCTTCTCCTGGGCGTTCAGGCGCCGGAATCCCCGCTCCTGCTGGCAAAGCCGCTCGGCGGCCTCGCTCCAACGCTGCGGCAGCGGTCCGGGGCAAGCCCATGCGCTCAGCATATGGCCTGCCAATGCACACCCATCCCCCTGGGCGCTGGCACTTTGCAGCCATTGAAGCGCTTCTTTGAGGGTAAGCCCGTCTTGATCCATGGCTTCGGCCAGCGCGGCTACTGTATCCGCCAGCGTTTCCAGCGTCTCGGCGCGCTCCTTCAGATACCGATACAGATAGAATCCGCCCCAAGCGCAGCAGGAGAAAACAATCCATATCAATAAACCTTTTATCATGAGCCCGGCTCCAAACGCTCTACTTTAGCCGTTCCGCCCGGAACAGCGCCCAGCAAAATCACCCGCTGGAAAAGGCCCTGCTCCACCAGAGGGCGCAGCTGTGGCCGCTGCAGATCGCCCATGCCCGCGCCATGGGCTGTGGCGATGACCGAAACGCCGCAACGCGCAGCTTCAGCCAGGGCCACTCCGTCCTCCGCCTCGCCCAGCTCATCTACCGCAATGACCTGCGGCGCCATGGACCGAATCATCAGCCGCATGCCCTCTGCTTTCGCGCATCCATCCATTACGTCGCTCTGCCGCCCGATATCAAGCGTGGGGATACCCATCACGCTGCCGGCCAGCTCCCCCCGTTCATCTACCACGCCAATCCGCATTCCTTCCTTGCCGTCCAGCCCATCGGACAGCATGCGGATTATGTCGCGCAGAAGGGTCGTCTTCCCCCCTCCGGGAGGCGCCAGGATCAGCGTGTTATAAATGCCGTCTGATCGCCTGATCTGCGGCAGCACCGTGCGCGCAGCGCCGGGTATCTCCCGTAGGATACGAATATTAGCCGCCGTAATCGGGTGGATCGTACGAATCCCAGCCTCCTCCCGCAGGCACCTCCCGCTAATACCCATGCGGAATCCGCCACGGAGCAGCAGGTAGCCGCGGCGAATCTGCTCGTTCCGCGAGGCCGGGGAATATTCACAAGCCGCTAGAAACAGCGCCTCCAATTCGCTTTGGCTGCATATAAGCGGCGGATTTGCCCGCAAGAGGCGGCTTTGGCCCCTCACTGTCAGCATCACCGGCGCACCGCTACGCAGCCGAATTTCCTGTAGCCCTGCCTGCAGTTGGATATCCAGGCCGGCCAGCTCCCGCATCCAAGGCTGCGGCAGGTAGGGTGCGAGCGCCTGCTGCCAGCGGTTCTCCATGGTCATCTGCATGTCCCTCCTTTCCTGTTGCAATCTATGACGGCCAACATACAGATATCACTGTAAACGGCACAAGACAAAATACGCGCATTTTTGCCCTTTTGCCCAAAATAAAAAAAGCCCCAAGGCATTGCTATCAAGGAATGCCCAGGGCCCCATTTCAGCCTATATCGCCCAATAACATACCGTCTGCGCGGATAGGCGGATGAATTTCACCGCGTTGTACGCTATAATGCTTGTAGCAGCGCAACCGACAAGAGAGGGGCAAACTATGAGAATCGTAGATACCTATCCCGCTATCGCTTCATCATATGAGGGAACTACGTTTTGTTTTGAAAAGTGGAAGTCCTATATTGATTCCGTTCTGCCAAACGCTTCTTCACTATTTATTTCAGATGCGGAGCAATGCTTGAAAGCAGGCAAATTCTCGTGGGAACAGGATTATCTGCCCGTATTGAATGCCGTTATGCTTCATGATGAATTGCGGGCGGAAGCACACGCATCCTTCCGCAAGGCGACAGATCATTTAGCGCGTTCTATATATGATCAATTTGGCAAAGATCTTGATGTCGATATTGTTTTTTATCTCGGGCTTTGCAATGCCGCCGGATGGGTGACGGAGTATCAAGGCAAGAAAACGATTTTCCTCGGAATCGAAAAAATAATGGAACTGAATTGGTGCGGGATCAATGATATGTATGGATTAATCTATCATGAGCTCGGGCACGTCTACCAAGCACAGTATGGGGTTCTTCATAGAACATTTAATGATCACGCAGACTGCTTTCTTTGGCAGCTGTTCACAGAGGGCATCGCTATGTATTTTGAACAAATTCTAATTGGAGATCCACATTATTATCATCAGGATAAAGGCGGTTGGAAAAGCTGGTGTGACGACCATTTTAACAAAATAAAGGAAGATTTTAACCAGGATTTGAAAACAATGACACGGGAGAGCCAACGTTATTTCGGCGATTGGGTATCGTATCACGGCCACAGTGACGTGGGGTATTATCTTGGTTGCCGGTTCGTTCGCTATATCCTTTCCCTATATGAATTTGATGAAGCCATTTGTTTTGATATGGATATCGTTTCCAAATTGTATAATCAGTTTATTCATTTGCTGGAATAACCGTATCGGCAGAAGCGGAGGGCATTGGATTGCATCACCGCAATTCAAAGACCGCATCCAACGGATGCGGTCTTAACTTTACCTATGCATTTCCTTCTCCCCAAGGGTTTTCTGGGGTATTACCCCATACCGAAACAAAGGGCCGGCGCATCTTTATGCCGGCCCAAATCCATATGGATAATGTTAGGCTCGCTCCATATATTCACCGGTGCGGGTATCGATCCGAATCTTATCGCCCTGATTGATGAACAGCGGTACGTTCAGCTCGTAACCCGTTTCCAGCTTAGCGGGCTTCGTGACGTTAGTAGCCGTATCGCCGCGTACACCAGGCTCCGTCTCCACAATCGTCAGCTCCACAAAGTTCGGCGGCAGCACAGAAAAAGGTTCGCCTTTGTATGAACGAATGGTGACAGACATATTCTCGGTGATATAGGGCAGCGCTTCCTCTACCTGGCTGTGCTCCAGCGGCACCTGCTCATAGGTTTCAGGATCCATGAAGTAATAGAACGTGCCGTCGTTGTAGAGATATTCCATCTCCTTCGTCTCAATGTGGGCGCGTTGCATCTTATCGGTGGGATTAAAGGTACGCTCCAGCACTGCGCCGGTAATGATGTTTTTAATCTTCGTCCGCACGAAAGCAGACCCCTTACCCGGTTTTACATGCAGAAAATCGACCACTGTATAGATGTTGCCGTCGATCTCGACGGTAACGCCCTTCCGGAAATCACTTGCACTAATCATATTCTTCCTCCATTATATCATTTGTAAAGCCTTGGGCGCAGTAAAGAGCACCTCACAGCCCGTTTCCGTAACAAGGCAAGTATCCTCGATCCGAACGCCGCCGATGCCCGGCAGATAAATCCCCGGCTCCACGGTTACCACCATGCCCGGCTCCAGCACTTGGTTGCTGGCAGGGCTTAACCGGGGCGCCTCGTGCCCCATCAAACCCACGCCATGGCCCAGACCATGGCCAAAGTATGCGCCGTATCCGGCCTGCTCGATGAGCGTCCGGGCAACAGCGTCTACCTCCCGTCCTGTTTTACCCGGTGCCAACGCATCTACTGCCGCCAGCTGGGCATCCAACACTACTTGGTAGATTTCGGCCATGGTATCCGACAACCGGCCCACGGCAAAGGTGCGCGTCATGTCCGATTGATAACCGTCAAGGATCCCGCCAAAGTCTACCGTTACCGCTTCATTGGCCCGAATCAGCCGTTCACTGGCAATGGCATGAGGCATAGAGCCGTTTTCTCCACTGGCTACGATGCAAAAGCCCATCCTCGTATGATGGCGTTTCTGCAGATAATATCCCAGCTCTGCAACCACGTCAAGCTCGCTGACTCCCGGGCGGATCATCGTCTTCAGCGCCTCATAGGCATCATCCGTCACCTGGCATACCCGGCGGATAGCTTCAATTTCGCCAGCATCCTTCACGGCCCGCAGCTGCATCCCCATGTCGTTTACCGGCAGCAGGGTAAAGCCCTCCAGGATCAGCTTCAGCCGTTCAAATTCGGCCACGCTGACACAACCGTTTTCAAAGCCTAACCGCTGCACCTTCAGCGCCTCCGCTGCCTCTCGCACCGCCCGTTCAAAGGGTAGCGCCGCATTATATTCGACCACCTGATAGTCTGGCGCCTGGTGCACCGCCTGCTCCGTATAGCGGGAGTCGGTCAGAATCATACGACCCTCCCTGCCCAGCAGGATCAGGCCTTCCCCGGTATAGCCGCTGAAATAGCGCATGTTTTCGGGAGCATGAAGCATGCAGCCTTCCGCGCCCATGGCCTCAAGCGCAGCTAGGAGCCGTTCTATTCGTTGAAGAATCATACCATCCTCCTTAAAAAAGCCAGCAATAGTATAGCATACCGGATCGCTTCCTGGCAAGGTTTGCGCCCTGGAATATGGAAAATTCCTGCCTCAGCTTGAAAAACCGCCCCTTTTCGCGATTACGTGGTTCACGCAACGCCCGCTCTGCAGAAGTCGCTTCAATCCATCGGGCGGCGTCATCCACGCCATTAGCCGCAAATTTCGTCTGCCGCCTACCCATCGCGGTCATTCGGTTGGAGGTATTATGGCGTCCTTACCTCGTTAGCGAAAGCGTTCATGGTTTGTTTTCATGGAAACCACAAAAAGTTTTCTATTCTATGCGACCGGGAAATTGATATTCTGCCTACAACTTGTTATAATAATAACAAAAGTACGGGGTTCTACCCGGAGCAATAAGGAGGCTGTATCAACATGGCAAATCGCATTGTGCTCAACACGGTATCCTATCATGGTCAAGGGGCAATTCAGGAAATCCCCGGCGAAATCACGGGACGCGGCTACTCCAAGGCATTCGTCTGCTCCGACCCGGATCTGATCAAGTTCGGCGTAACCCAGAAAGTCACCGACGTGCTGGATGCCGCCAAGATACCCTATGAAATTTATTCCAACATCAAGCCCAACCCCACCATCGAAAATGTGCAAACCGGTGTCGCCGCCTTCAAGAGCTCTGGCGCCGATTGCATCGTCGCCATCGGCGGCGGCTCCTCGATGGATACCGCTAAGGCTATCGGCATCATCGCCCAGAACCCTGAATTTGCCGATGTCCGCAGTCTGGAGGGCGTTGCGCCTACAAAGAATCATGCCGTATTCACCATCGCTGTGCCGACCACTGCTGGCACCGCCGCTGAGGTCACCATTAATTACGTTATCACCGACGTTGAAAAGAAGCGTAAGTTTGTCTGCGTCGACACCCATGATATTCCGGAAGTGGCCGTCATTGATCCCGATATGATGAGCAGCATGCCCAAGGGATTGACCGCCGCCACCGGCATGGACGCGTTAACCCATGCCATTGAGGGCTACATTACCAAAGGCGCCTGGGCCATGACGGATATGTTCCATCTGCGTGCCATTGAGTTAATCGCACAGCATCTTCGCGGCGCTGTGGCCAATACGCCTGAGGGCCGCGAGGGCATGGCGCTGGCTCAATATGTGGCGGGCATGGGCTTCTCCAACGTAGGCCTGGGCATCGTGCACAGCATGGCCCATTCCCTGGGCGCGGTATATGATACGCCCCATGGCGTGGCCAACGCCATTCTGCTACCCACGGTAATGGCCTATAATGCACCCGCTACCGGCGAAAAATACCGCGATATCGCCAAGGCCATGGGCGTGGAAGGTACGGATCAGATGAGCCAGGAGGAATACCGCAAGGCTGCGGTGGACGCCGTGCGCCAGCTGGCTATCGACGTGGGAATCCCTGCCGACCTCAAGGAGATCGTCAAGGCCGAGGATCTGGATTTCCTGGCGGAAAGCGCCTATGCCGACGCCTGCCGTCCCGGTAATCCTCGCGATACCAGCGTGGCTGAAATCAAGGCGCTGTATGAGCAGCTGATGTAGTCCCCTTCAACCATATAGCCCCCTTGACGGGTACGGGAAACACCGTCAAGGGGGCTATTTTCTTGTCTGGAATTCACCACCCGCCACCATCAGGCGGCCTTGGTCTATGATAACGGCCTCTCCATCGTTGAGATGGATTACGCTGCATTGGTTTTCCCGCTCATACTGTGCGCATTTACCTTCAAAATGCTCGTAGCGAGCGAGAAATTTGCTGTAATGCGGGAGAATCTGCACATCGGCCAGTCCAAGGGCAGTCAAATTTTCCAACCCTACAAGGTTCATTTCAGGCGAATACTGATCGATCAATTTCAGTGTTGGCGTCATCACAACCGATCCGGCGCTGCAGCCGATCAGGCATCGTTCTTGTGCCAGTTCGGTCAATGCCGCCTTAAATCCTCGGGTTAAGATAGCATTGAGAAGATAATAGGGATTGCCACCGATCATTTCAACAACGCCGTACTCGCTTAAGTCCTGGGGCATTTGGGTATCAAAATCGAAGAGCTCGACTGAAAGGCCCAATGCCTCAAGCTCTCTTGTGAGCCGCGGTACATGATAATTCCTTTCCTTATATACAGGGTCCGCTGTTACGACAAGCGCCGCCCTTCCCGGCCTGACATATCGCTTCGCCTCCTGCATCAGCCTGCCGGAGGACAATCCGTCCGAAGTCATTATGATCATAGGCCTATCCCCCCAAAGTCCGTTGCCGGTAGTCCGCGCAACCGAGGCTATTCGCCCTCCTGCCGCGGAAAGATCGCATCCAGCGCAGGCCGCGGCCGGGTATCCGGCAGCCCCTCCGGCCGGTTCTTCACCTTATCCCAGAGGCCATAGCTTTCCGGGTGGGAAATCGCCCGGAAAATAAGCTCCGTTGCGTTCGGCTGGTAGCGGTTAAACGCCTTGAGCATCTCCCGCATGTCCTCGCGCTTTGTCTCGCCCGCAGCCGAACAGGCGGCCTGCTGCACGGGGAACTGTTGCTCCCGAACCACTGAAAGGATGCGCTTAGCCGGTACATATACCATAGGGCGAATCTGCACAATATCGGTACGGTTCAGCCAAGTGACCGGCGCGAAGGTGCTGATCCGTCCCTCATGCAACAGCGAAAGCAGGAATGTCTCCATCACGTCCTCTCGCTGGTGGCCCAAGGCAATCTTGTTGCATCCCAGGCGGTTGGCCAATGTGGTCATCGCGCCCCGTCTCATTTTGGCGCAAAGCGCACAGGGATTTTTCTCCTGCCGCGCCTCAAACACCACCTCGCCAATATTGGTCTTTTCCACCCAGTAGGGAATGTCGCGATCCTGGCAGAATTGGCGTAACGCCAGAAAATCCAGCTTTTTAAGGCCTAGATCCAGCGTGGCGGCCACCAGTTCAAATTTGTCCTGGGTGAATTTCTGGTAAAGCGCCAGGGCATGAACCAGCATCAACGAATCCTTCCCTCCAGAGAGCCCCGCTAAAATCCGATCCCCCTTTGCGATCATGTGATAGTCCTGGTCCGCCTTGCGGATACATCCCAGGATAAATTTCATATCCTTTTTCAACCATGCCCTCCCCGGCTTCGCCCAATGCGGCGCCGTTATCTCATGCTTTTCATCTTATCCAGCGTCAGAGCAAAGCTTGGCGCAAAGCGCTCCATAAACCAAGCCACCTCCGGCATGGGGATACGATCGATATCTTGGCGGATGCTCTCCTTTGCGTCTGCGAACTCGCCGTTTCCGCTTTTCAGCTCCTCCACGCATTTCAGGTAAGCGGCAATACGGTCGGCCGCTTTGACAATCCGATGATTTTCATCCTCTTGCTGCAGCAGCAGCGGCTCATAATCCTCCCGAAGCTCCTCGGGCAGCATCTTAAGAAGCTGCTGGGATGCAATCCGCTCCATATGCTTATAAGCGTCCCGTAGCTCTGGGCTAGAGTATTTAATGGGCGTAGCCATATCGCCGGTGATGACCTCGCTGGCCTCGTGATACGCTGCTAAGGCCATAATCCGTTCCGGATCATAATGCTTCTGATAGATTCGGTTTCCAATCAACGCCAAGCAATGAGCAATCATGGCCACCTGCAAGGAATGCTCCTGGATATTCTCCTGTTGGGTATTACGCATCAGACCCCAGCGGTTAATATAACGCATCCGCGCCATATAGGCAAAAAAATGCCGCATTTTGGCCCTCCTTTATTGACATCGTTCCGTCATTATACTATAATGAGCGACGCAATTCAACAAAACGCTGGGGGAGCTGGAAGGCTGAGAGGCGTAGGCACGCCGACCCTTGGAACCTGTAAGATAATGCTTACGCAGGGAAGCGGCGGATTTTTTTCCGAACACTTCCCGCACTCTGGGTGCGGGTTTCCATTTCTCCCGGCTGTGAAAGAGGGAGGAATTTTTATGTCAACCTGGTGGAGCAACTTAATCGAGAAGTTCTCCGAACTTCCTGCCGCCACATGGTATGTCCTGGGGCTCATGGTGGTGTTGGGCGTCGTGCTCATCGTCATGGGCGTCAAAAAGGCGCCTAAGCCGGCGGTTGTCGCCGTCAGCGCGCTGCTGTTGGCCGCGCTAGTGGCCGCCTGCTACCTCACCATCCCGACTGTCAGCGCCGACCTGGAATCTGGCGGTGTTACCACCGCAAGCTGGTTGTATTCCCCGGCCTTCTGGTCGGTCATCGTCTGTCTGGTGGGCCTGGTCGTTCTCGTCGCGTTGCTGCGTAAGACACAGTGGACCGTCAAGATGCTGGCATCCGGTGCGCTGTGCATCGCGTTGAGTTTTATTCTCGATTGCATCACGCTCTATAAGCTGCCTCAGGGCGGCGGAATTACCCCGGCGGCTATGCTGCCCGTCATGTTCTTTGCATGGACTTATGGGGTCATCCCCGGCATTGCCGCCGGCGTGATCCACGGCTTGCTGGGCATGATCGCCGGCGCTTATGTCATCCATCCGCTGCAATTCCTCTTGGACTATATTTTTCCCTTCGCGGCATTGGGGCTGGCCGGCCTCTTTCGCGGCGATAAGGGTTTCCCCTTCGGGATCTTGCTGGCATGCTTTGTCCGCTATCTGATGCACTTTCTTTCCGGATGGGTATATTTCGGCACTTATGCGCCTGAAGGGCAAAGCGCCTTTATCTACTCGCTGGGCTATAATGCCAGCTACATGGTGCCCAACACCATCATCTGCTTGGTGGTTTATCTTATTCCCCCGGTTACCCGTATGCTTAAAAAGCTGCGCCGCCAGTGGAATCCTGCCCTGAAGGCTTAATTGACGCCTCTTTGTTATCAAAGATGGCACAAAAAATCCGCCGCAACAACCTTTGCGGCGGATTTTTTGTGCCATCTATTGGATGCCTGCCGCCGATAGCCCGTTCCTGCGACGGCTTTCCCTCTGCGAAAAGCTTCTCGATTGCTTTCGGGAAAGGGTAATAATCATTTTTGTTGGTCTTATATTTTTTCCGCGAAAGCCGTTGGATCCAGCCTCGCTTCTATCGTGGCGTCAAATTTTCATATCTGAAAATGGCTTTCACGAATCATCTTTTCCTTCCTGCGCCCCGATGCACCTCGTTCTTAAGCGTTCGTTTATGGCATATAATTCGTATAGGGTTACCCCGCCCTTAATCGATCTTGCCCTATTCTAGAAGAATATGACCTTCCTCGCGTAAGAATCCGCCGCGCCGTGGGCGTCGATAACCGCACATCCCATCATGCCTGCAAGATTCTTTCCCAGTTCATGCGGATATGTTCCATAATATGACCGATATTACCCTCGCCTGCATAGCGGGCCATAGAAAAGAAATCCTCGCCCCGTGTCGGAACCCAAAGCAGCGCGTTTACCTCTTCCTGCAGCGCTACCGTTTTTCTAAGCACGCCGGCGTAAACCTGCACATAGCAATCGTCCAACGGATACATAAAATCCATAAGATGCAGCAACCGGATATCTTCCGGGGCAATGGCCGTCTCCTCTTGCAGTTCCCGATAGGCGGCGTCTTTTTCCGATTCTCCAGGTTCAATTTTGCCGCCTACCAAATTTAATAACCCCTGATAGGGGTCCTTGCTCCGCCGGCACATCAGCATACGTTCTCCATCCGGTGACAATACGGCAATTAAATTATAGCCCTGCATCGTAGTCTCCCTTCCGCCCTGCCGGGCGCTCTTTCCGTTCCCATAAAAGTCGGCCAGTCGATGAAGCGGCGATCCAAGAAGCAACATGCTTCTCGGTGTGAAACGGTATAGCAAGGATCGCGACAGGTTCGGTGCGTTAGCGATTTCCCCTAATCCGCAAAGGGAGGGGCGGTTACCCGGCATAGTCGAAGGATGTGCTCTTACGCGCATCTTCTTCCGCTTCCCTTGCCAGCATGATTTTGCTCACCGGCTTGTTTGAAATCGCCGCTGGACACCTTTTGCGCATCATAAGATCATTTTTTCCTTCGGCGCGCGTATCCGTCACTGGCCGTGGCAGATCAAAGGGATTTAGCGGAAAAGATAATCCATACCGCCGCCCCTATCGCCCTTATTCAGCTTGGTTTGGCATCGCGGCGAATATGCTGTTACCCTCCATATGGTTTGTTTATGATCCGCTGAAATCCCAGCCTTGGAAAGCCGCTTCTAGCAATTTCGGCTTCTATAAATAACCGGACGATCCCAATCCACGCAAAAGAGACACCGGCTCGCTCATGGCATTGATTTTCTCTACCTAAGGCATCGTTCTGAACTAATTGGACGTACAAGACCTCATCCTTATTCCGCACTGGAATCAGAAGATATATTGGCTTCTTCCCTTCTGTTGAGCAGCCAAATAGAGGGGTGCCTTTATTATAACGCTCCAGTTTATTTTTTGCAGCTATATTCTGACTCGCTCTTTTTGCTTTCCATGAACTTCCAGATTCTTCATACAAGCGATGAACCGGGCTGCGGGCATTGTTTTCTCCACAACTAATTTCACCTTTATGGTTTGGCCCCCTACTTGCGTCAGATCAAGCTGATCTCGTGCTTTTCTGCCTTTCTCCAACGCAAGGCCGCTTCAGCACCAAAATGCTGTCTCAGATTCTGACAAACAGAAGGCCTACAAGCAGAATAAAAGGCGCTATTTCCCCTTTATGCTTTTAATACCCGTATAGTTTCTTGCCGCCCTTCGTTTAAGGTAAAGCGATCTGCGATTCCGTCCGTTATCATAATCTCATTTTTATCCGTAATCAGCATCATATCAAATCCGCCATGCTCACGCCAATACGCTTCCGCTTGTTCCGCTCCCATAACAAACAGCGCCGTAGAGAGCGCATCGCACAACCGGCCTTCTTTCCCTATGATCGTGACAGCCTTCAGACCGTTGTCCACCGGATAGCCGGTAAATGGGTCTAAAATATGACAGTAAATATTCCCATTCTCATCTTCAAAATAGTTTTCATAGCCGCCAGAGGTTACCACTGCCGCATCGCTGACTTCCAGCACGCCCAAATTGCCTTCCTCCCAAGGGGCCTGAATGCCGATACGCCAGTCGTTGCCGTCCGGACGGGAGCCGATAACCTGGATATTCCCACCCAGGCTGATAACGGCCGATTCCACCCCATGGCTGCTTAACACCTCCGTCACCAAGTCAGCGGTATATCCTTTACCGACCGCGCCCAAATCCAGTTCCATCCCTTCGGGAACGGTCAGGCTTGTGCCTTCCAATTGGATACGGTCATAACCTACGGCTTCAAGCAGTCCTTCAATCTGTTCATCAGGGGGTACCCGCCGGTTATCGGTGGTAAATCCCCAAGCAGTCAATACCGGATAAACCGTCGGATCCAAGGCGCCGCCTGTTTTTTGCGCCATCTCCAGCGCAAAGGCAATCAGATCCGCCGTCTCTTGGCTGACGGATAATGCTTGGCCACCGTTGTGATTGGCTTTATAAATTTCGCTTTCCTCATCCATTACGGACCAGAGAGACTCCAACCTTTCAATCAGGGTTATCGACTCATCCAATGCCGCCTGTGCATGTTCACCATAAGCGGTAAAGGTCATGTACGTGTTCATCGAAAAAAGAGCACTTTCCGCTTTTGTTAGCTGCTGCTCTGATTTACAGCCTGCCAGAGAAATAAGCAGCGCTAGGCTCATCATACATGCTATAAAGCGTTTCAAACAATCATCTTCCTTCATATAAAACGGCAGCTTGGTTATCCTGCCAGCTGCCGCTTCAGTTTCCAAATGCAGCGTTTCGCTCAATCGAATACTGCACCAAAGGACCTATGTCTAATGCTTGTGATCAATCCATGTAAATGCTTCATCAGCCTAAGTTTTGGCTTATTTTAGCGCCTGGTATTCCGCCTCGTCCACCGGCTCCAGCCATTCATTTTTTGTTCCCTCGCCGGGAATCTCAATAGACAAGTGCGCAAACCAACTATCTTTTGCCGCACCGTGCCAATGCTTCACGCCTGCAGGGATTTCAACCACATCACCCGCATGCAGCTCCCGGGCTTTCGCACCCCATTCCTGATACCAGCCCCGTCCCGCTGTGCAAAGCAAGATTTGTCCGCCGCCTTTTTGGGCTTGATGGATATGCCAATTGTTCCGGCATCCTGGTTCAAAGGTTACGTTGCCAATGGAAACGCCTTGCGTACAGAGCATTTTCAAGTAGCTCTGGCCAACAAAATATTGGCCGAAGGGGTTTTCTGCTCCGATATCGAAAATCGTATCAATATTCAGTCTATTCATATCGCACATCCTTTCCATGACGATGGTCATTCTGTTCTTTTTCCAATTGCTTTCGTGTTTTTTATGGTTCTTTGCCGCCGTTTATTTTCGCGGCAAGGATTCCGGGAATATCTGGGTGCTCCTCCTATGGCAAAGCAGCCTGATTTCAGGCACATCGGCCGCCTCACGGCAGCATAAATATTGGGACAAAAGCCTAAACCGTATCCCGTCGGGTAGTTTCCCGAAGTACCGTCAGGGGAATATCTGATAGCATAGATAAAGCCGCCCATCATGCTTTTGATCTGTAATTTGTTTTTGGCATATCTTTCTTATTGAAAAGTCTTTGTAGGATCCGTGCTGAATAATAGGCAATAGAGCACCAGAGTCCCATCATGGCAAGATACTCTGCTAAAAAGAGCGGCAAAGGCTGCTCCATATCAAAAAATACAAATTGGCTGCGCATCAATAAATAGTCGGAAAGATTATGTTTCATAAAGGCGTAAACGCCGAACCCGCAAATCATCAGCGCCAAGCCCCGCAGAATCCAAACCCCGGCCCTAGAAGCCTTTGCCTTGCCAGTCATTTTCCGCACAGCGCCCATCACCATCCCCCAATGCAAGCCAAGATGAATGCTCATTAGGATAAAGCCCCAGTAGGCGGCCAGCATATGAAGTATTCTGGCGAAACCCATTCCTCCGTCAATCGACAAAAAGGCGAATACTTCCCTTGACATCATGATACCACTGACCATCAGGCCGAGCATCGAAAAGAGGATGAGAAAATCCACAATGGTTTGCAGCGTGCGTAGGGCGGTATATTTCCCCTTTACCAGCTGCCTGTACCATCGCCAGTTCAAAACGTGATGCAGCAGGAACAGCGCAAACATCCCCGTACCCATCCACTCGTGAAGCGCTTCTCCTATCAGCATATATGCCATTTGGCAGAGCAGCAAGATTGTCATCATCAGATCTATGCCCATTTTTAGCATCAACCTTGGTTTCACTCAAACCGCCTTCCTTCTATCCCAGCGCCGTCATGAGCGCACCTTTCCACTGTCCGCGCCAATGGCGCCGTTCCAAAGCCCTACCACATGAATCCGCACTTCCCGCTGAGGTCATTATCGGTATATCAACATGACTTTATCCCTTCTCAATATTCCAAATTTGATAGCCAATTTAGGATATCGTGCTGAGCGCTATATGCATCCTCTTCATACACATCAAAAACATCATCCGAAACAACCGCGCTATCCGGCAAGGCGCTTTCAATGTCCTCTACACTTCCGGCCAGCCCGCCCGTCCCATGGGAGCAGAATAAGTAGATCTGCTTATCCGAAAGGTCATTCTCCTCCACAAAGGATAAGAGGGCCATTGGCGCACCATACCACCAGTTTGGATAGCCAAGAAAAACCACATCGTATCTTTCCATATTTTCGACGGTTTCGGTCAGCTCCGGCCGCGCATTTTGAGCGCGTTCCTCGTTTGCCCTAGCAAGGCATTCGTCCCAATCGCTGGAATAAGGCTCTGTCACCTGGATGGAAAACAAATCCCCGCCTGTTTCTTCCTGTATCCAAGATGCCAGCTGGGCGACATGCCCCGGCGCAGTTACGCTGGGAGAGGCTACTGCATCTACTTCGCCATCTATGACCGCGTTATCCGCCCAGGAGAAGTATGCGACTAAGATATGCTGTGTTTCGCTGCTTATCGAAGCCAGCATGGATTCATCGTGCAGAGCAGACTGCGCCACTTCAGCCGTTGTTTCCGAAAAAGTCGTTTCACCGTGAGTGGATAGCGTGGTACTCGATGCTTCTTGGGTATTCGGGATTGAGCTGCAAGCCGTAAAGGCCATGGTCAGCATAAGCGTCATAAAAATAGAAATTGCTTTTTTCACGATCTGTCTCCTCCTTTCCAATGGCCGCGTTCTCATTTCAGATCATATCTTTCAGCTTGAATATATCTTCGTCCGTGCGGTTTCCATGAATCTCAATTCGAGCGAGCTCTGCTTCCAGTTGTTGAAATTCTGCATCCGTAAGCGTCACATCCACGGCGCCAAAGTTCTCTTTCATGCGCTCCACTTTCCGCATGCCGGGAATCGGCGCAAGAAAGTCCCACTTGTGAAGCATCCAGGCCAACGAAATTTGGGCGGGCGTCGCCCCTTTATCATCCGCAAATCGATGGAGCAAATCCAGCAGCGGTTGGTTGGCGTCCATGTTTTCTTTAGAAAAGCGCGTAATCACGCGACGTACGTCATCGCCGGTATAGACGTCCCGGCTGGTATATTGACCGCTGAGAAATCCTGCGCCCAAGGGAGAGAACGGAACAAAGCCGATTCCCAGCTCCCGACATGCGGGGATGACGTCTGCCTCAAACATGCGCTCCATGATGGAATATTCACTTTGAATCGCCGTAATTGGAACGACCGCATGAGCTCGCCGGATTTCTTCCTCCGTGGCCTGCGACTGACCCCATCCCCGAATCTTCCCCTCGTCAATCAACTTGCCCATGACGACGGCTACTTCCTCAACGGGGACGTTTTGATTGACCCTGTGCTGATAATATAGGTCCACATAATCCGTATCCAGCCGCTTAAGGGAGGCGTCCAAATGCTCCCGGATTGCCGATTCCAACTTTCTATCTTCCGGGATATGCAGCTTGGTGGCCAGAATGATATACTTGCGAAAAGGCTTAATCGCTTCTCCCACCAACTTTTCATTTTCGCCCGCTGCATAACCTTCAGCCGTGTCAAAAAACGTGCATCCAAGGTCATAGGCGGCTCGGATAAGCTGAACTGCTTCCTCGTGATCCGGGCCTGGGCCATAGCCATGGCTAAAGCCCATGCAGCCCAGCCCAACGGCAGATACGGTCAAAGCATGCTGTTTTCCAAGAATACGGGTAATCATGTTTGGTTCCTCCTGCTTACTCAGCATATCCTAATTCAGTGAGCCATTCGTTTACCTGGGCTTGCGCCTCGGTAGCACTGGATCCGCTTATCGACAGGCCTTCCTGAACATTGGCTCCTGATTCCATGCTTTCAATGGTACTGATGGTTCTGGAAAAGCCGCTGCCGCCGGAGGTAACAAAGGGGACGATTGTCTTTCCGGAGAGGTCAACCTCATCCAAAAAGCTATACATAGCCATCGGCATGTCGCCCCACCAATTGGGAAACCCAAGGAAAACTACATCATAACGATCCAGGTCCTCCGCGTGAGTAGCCAACGCCGGACGGGCATTCGCATTTCGCTCTTGCTGCCCTTGGTCGATGGTTGCATCGTATGTGTCCGGGTATTTTTCCACTGTTTGAATGGAAAACAAGTCCGCTCCGGTTGTTTCTGCAATCATAGCCGCCACCACACCGGTGTTACCGGTCGTCTCGCCATTCCACACTTGGATACTGGCTGAAGCGGATGCGTCCGTACCATCCGGCAAATCTGCATTCTCCGCATAGCTAAAGTATGCGACCAACATATTTGTTCCTGCGTTCTCATCAGCAGGCACTTCAGAAGTAAGGGACTCGGAGGATGTGGCAGGCTGTTCCGCCGCAGCAGAAAGCGTCTCCGGGGCCGACGTTTGCTCACTGCCCAAAACGGATGCCGGCTGAACGTTTTCCTGCGTTCCATTTCCACTACAAGCTGCAAGGACGAGCATCATGCCGCTTAAAATCATCGCTACAATTCTTTTCATCGCAATATGCCTCCTTAAGATTCTTCTGCCAGTGCAAAGGTAACGTTTACATGATTCGGCAGTTCTTCAAAGGCCGCCAAATCCGAAGTCACCTTACCGATCGGAATGACCTCCACAGAAAGGATAGGATCATCGGTCTGCGCATAAAAAATAGCCATGTTATGATGCGCTTCGCAGTAGGTGATATCACCGTTGCTGAAGGTGGTACGGCCGCCCTCTACGTTTTCCGGATAAAAGTCTACGCCCCCGTAATACTCCCGTCCCCCAAAGCCCACCATGGAGATCGTTAAGGGAAGATACCCAAGGATCTCACGGGCCAATGCCGTATCATACAGGACGCCGTCCAGCACGACGCCGCCTATGGAGATGGTGATAGCCGTTCCTTCCGCGTCATCGGAATCGTTGATTTGGGCATCTATGCCTATATCGCTCAGCCATCCTGCAACCGTATCCTCCGCTTCAGTCACGCCCGGCGCTTCTACTGCCAGCCCTTCTAAGACTGCCCGCTCCCCATCAACGGCTTTTGCAATATCCTCATAACTGCCTCCTGCGCCATAGCCATCATGGGTGCAGAACGGAACGATTGTTTTTCCTGAAAAATCATACTGAGAAAGGAAGGAAAAAATCGCCTGCGGCGCGTTTGTCGCCCACACCGGGTAGCCGATAAACACTGTATCATATTGGGCAAGGTCGAAATTGCTTGCCTTCAATTCCGGTAAAGTTCCGGCGTTCATTTCCTCGTGGTTTTGATCGACCACCCTGTCAAAATCCGTAGGATAGGGGGCTACCGTTTCAATGGAGTATAAGTCCCCGCCCACCATGTTTTGGATTAATCGGGCTACATATTCCGTAGTACCCACCATTTCCGCATCATCCAATACCAAGCTGGCGGAGGTGCTGGCATCAGTGCCCTCAGGATATTCCGCGTTGCGCCCCAAGGAAAAGTAGGCGATCAAAACATGGCCGCTTTCTGATGCTGCAGGCTTGCTGGCATCCGGCTCTGATACCGTCGGATTTACTTTGGTCGGCATCGCGCTATGCGCTGGAGGCGATGCTTCCCGGCGCTGGCATGCCGCTATAGAGCCCATCATCATCAACGTCAATAATATGGCCAGCGTTTTCTTCATCAGCCTTACGCCTCCTTTTTTCTCCGTTTCATCTCATGAATATAGTAGTCCAGCTCATCCAAGCACTTTTGCTTACCATGGATTTCTTCCAGCAGCTGATACCGGCATTTCCGCAGAAGATTTATTTGTTCGGCCAGTGCGCCTTCCGTCTCCGTAAGATGGATCAACCGTTTTAGCGTCCCCGCGTCCATCCCGGCTTTCAGAAGAAAACGGAACTGCACGGCCCGCCGCAGGTCATCTTCCTTATAGTCAGATATTCCGTTTTCTGTTATGGTGCCTGCCAGCAGTCCGTTTTCCACGTAAAGCTGAAGGGATTCCATGCTAATGCAAAAGCGTTGGCTTGCCTCCTGCAGCGTCATGCTAACCTCCCGAAAAGGAAAAAATAATGCAAGCGCAGCATCGGGAAATTTCTTTCCCTGCTTACACTTGCATTATAGGTTAGGTCAGCTTTCATGTCTAACACTTATCTATTATGAATTTAAATGCTTTTAAAGCATAAATTACTCATTCATTTCTCTACGGTTTCTGGATTTGCGGCAAGGCGGCTTTACAGTACTCAATAAATTTCTCTGCGGCCAAAGCAAAGGGTTGCTTTCGCTTCCAAGCCAATACGCTGGTTGTTGTCAATTGAGGGGATAACGGACGGTAGATAATTTTTCCTTTATCCCAAAAAGAGATCGATCCCTTAACGACGATGGCATACGCTAGTTTATGATGCACCATGATCGAACTATTGGACGGAAGATTTGACGTAAGTAAAACGTTCAGCTTATCAAAGTCCGTTTCAAACCACCGAGCCACTTCGCTCCTGATGTTCAGCCTACGGGGGAGAATCAGCGGCAGTCCCTTCAAATCTTGGGGAGTGATCCGCTCCAAACGGGCCAATGGGGCGTCCGGATGCATCGCCACGACCCACTGCTCCTGCCGGTCAAGGCGGATATAGTCATACTTTTCCATGCTTACCGGTTCCAATAATAGGCCTATATCCGTTAGCCCTCGGTCCATTCGATCTTTGATATGGTCGGCGGTAGCGGTATAAAGGTCGAACGTAACGGCGGGATAACGTTCATGATAAGAACGAATCAAGTCTGGCAGCAGTTGTACGGCAGCAAGATCACCGCATCCAATGGCTACGGTTCCTTCTACCATTTCATCTTGTTCGGATAGCTCCCGCTCAGTTTTATCCACCAGCTCCAAAATTTCTTCCGCCCGACGACGCAGTAAAAGCCCCTCGTTGGTCAGAACAATCTTCCGTGTACTCCGATCAAATAGCTTCACCCCCATCTCTTCCTCCATCTGAGCAATCTGGCGGCTCAGCGTAGGCTGCGTTATATGCAACAATTCAGCAGCTTTGGTAATGCTTTCTTCCCGCACCACAGCTAAAAAGTATCGCAGAACCCGAATTTCCATTAGCATGCCTCCTAAGCATTATATATCTTATATCATAACCAATGTATGCTTGTGAAACAACCATTTCCCTTGGGCAAGCAATCGATGCGTATGTTCTGCTTTTAGGCGGCATTTTTATAGGAAAACATATTTGAGGGCTTCCCTCCGAATTCCCGTATTTGATATGGATGCCGAACCCAATACACGAGGGAAATTTGAAAAGAAAAAAGCTATGCGAATGGGATACCATCCGCATAGCGCGCTTCTATTGTTCATCTATTTGGCGTAGGCGCCTCCCTTGCGATGCGCTTTATGCCTCCCGCCCTTGCCGGATCCTTATCTGCCACTTGTGCTGCCAAATCCGCCGTTGCGGACGCCCTGCGCATCGTCGTCCTCAGTCAGACCGTATTCCAAAAATATTCCCTGCATAAAACCTTCGCCAGCCGATAGAACGATTGACTTTCCCTGTCGGGAGTCATTGGTCAGCTTGGCAAAAATATGCCCTTCATTATCGGAGGCATAATAATCGCTATCAATGATCCCCACGGTATTATTTAACTGCAGGCGGTATTTAAAGCCAAGCCCACTACGCGGATAGCATTGCAGCACCCAACCCGGCTCCATACGCACCCGGATTCCCGTCGGAATGCGGATCTCCTGGCCGGGCGCCAACGACAAGGCCGCCGGCGCAAAAAAATCGTATCCCGCCGATCCAGCCGTCGCCCGTCTTGGCAGGCGAATGGCGTCATATATGGCCTGCGCCTCTGCTTCATTGCCGCCAAAGGCCTCCATCCAATCAGCTAAAAAACGCGCTGCCGTCACTTTTTCAAATTTCGCAATCCTTTTCATCTCTCTCCATCCTGCAGCCTTTGCTGCTCGCTCGATCTATCACCATCTATTTTACAATAAAAAAAGAAGGTTCGTCCATAGCCCAAAGTGTGATATCCGTACCTCAAGGCCTCCGTAGGCGTGAACCGATCTTGAACTAGCAAAAAGGCGGCCCGTTTGCACGGGCCGCTCCGTCCTCATCAGGGGATATGTGTCATCCAGCATTTGTTTGCACAGTTTTTGGCTCAGTCCTTTTTGGTTTCCTTTCTCCTGTTGCGCAGCCATCGCTTGAGGAACCCTGGCATCTTGATATACATGGTTTTCATGCTTCCACCTCCCTAAAGGCAGAATATGCCAGCCAGGATCATCAATATGCCTAAGACGATCGTCCAGAATTCCACCGGGATAAAGATCACCAGCAGAATCACGCCTACCGCGATCAGAGCAATACCCAGCCACCGCCGCAGCGGCCAGCAGCGCCACATCTGCATCAAAACACCCCCTCCTGCACCTTACTGTATCTTACGTGTCAGGGGCGTGCAATGATGCATCAATAAGCGGGTGAAAAGCACAAAATCCAGCCGGACGCCAACTCAAAGAAGGCGGATTCTGCTAAAAGCCTGTTGGATAATCCCAGGGGGAGGTCAAAAGTCGGGCTTAGCGGCATTGCAGTCGGCTTCAAAAGGGGATACTCCGCGCCTTCAATCGACCGAACTACCACGCCGTCAGAGATCGGTAACAAAGAGAAGGTGCCGCCGGCAGGTCCTTTCACCTCATGCCGTCCGGTGCCGCACACCGTCACCCACTGCTCCGGGCAGCGCATTCGCACGCAGACGCCCTGCTCTGCCATATAGCGCATCATCATCAAATTGGCAAAACTATGATCAGCCCGGCCGCCCCAGCCGCCCAATATCGTCACTTCTTTTGCGCCCATTTCAAGGGCCAAGCTGCAGGCCAGCTGCCCATCTGTCAGATCCTTATGGGGATTATGTCGCTCAATGGGCACGCCCTTTTGCTGCATGGCCGCCAAAGCGTCCGGAGCAATGGAGTCCATATCGCCAATTAAAAGATCCGGCCACAATCCCCATGCCGTCAAGGCGTTCGCGCCGCTGTCGGTGCACAGCACCCGGTCCGCCCAGGCAAAATACCGCTCGGCCAGCGTTCGGTCCGGCGGGTCGCCTCCCAGCACGATCAGCGTCTTCATCGCCCGGCCTCCCTAAGCAATGCAATCTCCTGGGCCGGATCTTGGGCATGAAACACCGCCGACCCGGCCACGATTATATTGGCCCCGGCTTCATATGCCATAGCGACCGTATCCCGATTGATGCCGCCGTCCACCTGAATATCCAGCTCAGGGCAGCGGCTCCGAATCCACTGCACCTTATCCAGGCATTCCGGGATCATCTTCTGCCCGCCATACCCGGGATTGACCGTCATAACCAAAACCATATCCACTAGATCCAGAACCGGCAGCAGCCGTTGCACCGGTGTGGCAGGGTTCAGCGTAACGCCAACCCGAAGCCCTCGGGCCCGGATCCGCTCAATGAGCGCCGGCCCGTCCTCCACCGTCTCGATATGGTAGGTAATGCCGTCTGCCCCCGCATCCATCAGGTCGTCAATTAACTTATAGGGATGAACCGCCATCACATGCACGTCCATCGGCAGGGAGGTCAGGGGACGGATAGCCTTTAATACGCCGGCGCCAAAGGAAAGGGTCGGCACAAAACTTGCGTCCATGACGTCGTAGTGCAGCCAATCCGCTCCGGCTGCCTCCATTTGGCAAACCGCATCGCCCAAACGCGCATAATCCGCCGCCAGCAACGAGGGCGCGATAATCCGATTAGTCATACCGTGATTTCCACCTTTCCTTCATGTCCTGCAGAAGCAGGCGATAGCGCGCGTAACGCTCCGAATCAACCAGTCCCCTTTTTACCGCTTCTTTCACCGCACAGTCCGGCTCCCGGTCATGAAGGCAGCCGATAAAGCGGCAGCCCTGCCCATAAGGCGTGAAATCAGGATAGCAATCCGCCAAATGAGCGGGCTCCATGAGATCCATCTCCAGCAGCGAGAAGCCCGGCGTATCCACCACATACCCGCCGCCTTCCAGCGGCAGCAGCTGGGCGTGCCGGGTTGTATGCCGTCCCCTACGGGTCCGCATGGAAATATCGCCTATCTCCATATCTCCCGAGGAGGAGAGGGCGTTGATAAGGGTGGATTTCCCCACGCCGGATTGGCCGCAAAAGCAAACGGTTTTCCCTGCCAGCGCTTCCTTTAAGGCCGCCAAGCTCTGCGGTTGAAGCCGGCTTGTCACATATACGGCCGGCAGATGCCGATACTGCTGCCGCCATGCTTCTATCGTGGCCGCATCAGCCTGATCAGCCTTATTGATACATAGCGCGGCAGGCAGCTTCGCCTCCACCGCCTGAGCCAGAAGGCGATCTACCAGCAGCCAGTCCGGCTGCGGCTGCCCGGCGGCGATGACGATCATATTTAGATCAAGGTTGGCCACAGCAGGCCGCTTGAGCGCATTACGTCGCGGCAGGATGTCGACAATCCTGCCTTCCGCATCCTCGCCCTTGGGCGGTTCAAAGGCCGCCCAATCGCCTACCATGGGCGTCAGCTTTTTAAGGCGAAACAGCCCGCGAGCCCGGCATGGATAAGCCGTCCCCTTCTCTTCTACGAAATACAGGCCCCCCACGCCTTTTATAATCCTGCCCTCGTTCATGACGCTATGACCACTCGCTGTACCTCCGTATCGTTCACCCATATGACGGCCGTTTGTTCTCCAGCATAATCCTCATCCGGCTTAATATGATAACTGTATACCCCAGCCTCTCGCACTTCATCCACCAGCGTATGCGCCTGCTCGCCAGCCAGCAGCTGAATCCTGACGTGGGCCGAAGGTTCCGGCACCGTTACCTCTACCGACTCACCCCAGTCTGCGCCCGCAGCAGGGGCTGCGGTTGTGCTGTCGCTAAGGCCCTTGGAGATCCAAAGCTTCACCCGGTCGCCCTCAGCGATCGGCGTTCCCTCCACAGGATCCTGCTGGATAATCGTACCCACCGGCTCGTTGCTTTCCATCCGCGTAATCTGATCGATTACCAAGCCCCTGCCCTCTAAGGCGATCAGCACATCCTGCTCCTTTTGGCCAATATAATTATCCATGATTCGCTGTTCCGGCTGGGTCTGGCTTTGGCTCTGGGTGTTTTTGGCAATCCATACATCCACCTTTGATCCCTTGTCCACCTGGGTGCCGTCCACGGGATCCTGTTGAACCACCTCGTTATCGGGCTTATCCGCAGTGCTGCTTTGCCGCACATCGCCGATCTCAAGCCCTTCCTGCCGCAGTCTTTCGGTGGCGTCCTCCAGCGACATGCCTTCTAGATCCGGCACGGTCAACTTCTCCGTACCCTTACTGACAAACATCGTAATCGTGGTGGATGTGTTCACCGACGTACCCACGCCGGGTTCGCATCGGATAACCCGGCCCGCTGGCTGCTGGTCGGAATATTCCTCCTGAGTGACGACGATTAGTTGCTCCCGATCAAAAATCAGCTGCGCTTCATTGGAAGTTTTCCCGATCACATCGGGCACGACCCGCACTGCCGCCTGCTCATCCTGCATGCGCCCCAGCAGATAGGCGGCGCCCACCGCCAGCACAACCAGCAGCAGCACAAGGAAGGAAATCAGCACAATGCTCCCGGGCGACATCCCGCGCCGTTGCCGCGGTTTCACCCGCGGGACCGAACCGCTCTCGTGGCTAATGCGCTCAGGCGTGCGCGCCCGGTTCCCAATGGGGCCGCTGCGCACTTTGGGCATGCGCACCGTCTCCCCCTCCTCGTGCTGCGGCGGGGGGATCTTTTTCACAAAATCGCCATCGGGGTTACGCAGCGATTTCATCAAGTCGTTGGCCATTTCCCGTGCGGAATCATATCGGCACTGCGGATCCTTTTCAATGGCCTTAAGGATAATATCCTCTAGGGATCTGCAGATGTTGGGGTTAAGCTGGCTGGGCGGCACAGGCTTTTCCTGCAGCTGCTTGATGGCAACCGCCACCGCCGTATCCCCCTGAAAGGGGAGCTGGCCCGTCGCCATCTCATAGAGCACAATGCCCAGCGAATACAGGTCGGTCTTGCGGTCGGTATACCCGCCGCGGGCTTGCTCTGGTGAGAAGTAGTGGACCGAACCCATCACCTTATCCCCGCCCATGGTAATCGTGGACAACGCGGCGGAACGGGCAATGCCGAAATCCGTTACCTTCGCCGTATGGTTGGTCGTCAGCATGATGTTCTGCGGTTTAATATCCCGGTGCACCAATTGATGGCAATGCGCATAATAAAGGGCGTCGCAAATCTCCACGCCAATATCTACGACCTGCTCATGGCTGAGCACGTGGTGCTTTTGAATATAATCCTTAAGCGTCTGCCCCGCCACATACTCCATGACGATGAACAGCCGTCCCTCGTCCTCGCCAATCTCCAGGGTATCGACGATATTCCGGTGGTGATGCTCGATACAAATCTGCGCTTCCTTACGGAACTGACGCACATAGGAAGCATCCTCCATATATTCCGGCCGCAGCATCTTGATAGCCACCGTTTCGCCGGTATCCAGCCGGCTGGCTTTATATACCATGGCCATGCCGCCGCTACCGATAACATCGCCCATCAGGTATCGCCCTTTTAAGATCCAATCAGCCATGGGCGCTTACCTCCTCCTCTACCCGGGCTAAAACTACGGTGATATTGTCCTTACCGCCTAAATTTTCCGCCATATAAACCAGCGTTTCGGCAATCTCCGAAAGGGCGGCGCCGCTACCAAGCATTTGGGCCAGTTCGTCGTCGTCGATTGGGTCGGTTAATCCGTCGGAGCAAAGCATCAGCACCTGCCCTGCCGTCATCGGCACCTCATAGAGATCCACATCGATCTCCGGCTCCGTCCCCACCGCTCGCGTAATAATGTTCCTGTGTGGATGCGTCCGCGCCTGGGCATGGGTAATGCTGCCGGCCTTTTCCATCTCCGCTACCAGGGAATGATCCTCGGTCACCTGCCGGATCACGCCGTTTTCATAGGCGTATGCGCGGCTGTCGCCCACATGGGCAATGAACCATTTCTTTTTTTCAGTCAGCGCCAGGGTCATCGTCGTACCCATACCGTCATATTCCAGCTTCTCCAGCGATTCCCGGAAAATGACGCGATTTGCCTCGCGAACGGCCTCAACCAGCCGCTCCCCCGGGTCCTTGCCATGGGAATGAAGAATGCTGTCGCAGGCCACCTGCACGCCAAAGGCGCTGGCTACGTCCCCGCCCTGATGGCCGCCCATGCCGTCGGCTACCATCATCAGATCCGGAGGCCCTCCTTCCGCCGGCAGATAATAGCGATCCTCATTGCGCCGCCGCTTCCCGATTCTGGAGCTGCCGGCATATTCGATATGCATCCTTCCCCACCTCATTTGACGATTATGATTTTTCCTTCAAAACCCGGCGGCGCAGCTGGCCGCAGGCGCCGTCCAGATCCGCTCCCATGGTCACCCGGCGGCTAGCGGACACATGGCATCGCGCAAGCTCATCCATGAAAGCTTTCACGCGGTGCGGCTGGCTTCCCACCAGACCGGTTTCCGCTACTGGGTTAAGGGCAATGACGTTGACATGGCATTGCAGCCCCTTCAGCCAAGCGGCCAGGGCACGCGCGTCCTCCGGAGAATCATTCAATTCCTGCACCAGCGCATATTCAAAGATAACCCGCCGTCCGGACTTTTCAACATAGTACCGCGCCGCCTCCATCACCTCTGCGACGGTATATCGCTGGGCGATCGGCATCAATCTGCGCCGTAACGTATCGGTAGGCGCATGCAGCGATATGGACAGCGTTACGCCTATCCCTTCGTCGGCCAGGGCTCGCATCTGAGGTACGAGTCCGCAGGTAGACAGCGAAATATTCCGCAAGCTGATCCCCATGCCTTCCGGATCGTTTACCCGGCGTAGGAAGGTCATGGTTTCCTCGTAATTGTCCAGCGGCTCGCCGCTTCCCATCAGCACGATATTGGTAATGGCCCGTTCTTTGCCGCCGCCGGCGTCCCGGTTGGCGGCGATGACCTCGCCGAGCATCTCTCCGCTTGTAAGGTTGCGCACCCTACCCTCCAGCGTGGAAGCACAGAAAGCGCATCCCATCCGGCAGCCGACCTGGGTAGAAATGCATAGCGTATTGCCATATTTGTAATGCATCAGCACGCCTTCCACCATGTTCAGGTCGCTAAACGCGAAAAGGTACTTGGTTGTGCCGTCCAGAGCAGAAACCTGCTTACGCTCAATCCTACAGCCGCCCAGCGCAAAATCCCGCTTTAGCATTTCCCGAAGGGACAGCGGCAAGTTGGTCATGTCATCAAAATCCGCACCTTTAAGCAGCCATTCCCGCACCTGCTTGGCCCTGAAGGCAGGCAGGCCGCGCTGCCGGAAGGCATCCTGAATCTCCTGGGGCGACATATCCATCAAAGTCAGCATGAAGCGGGCTCCTCCCGGAAAAATCCGCCTTCGGCAATGGCGCGGCCGCGAAGAAAGTCCTGAGCAGACATGGGCTTTTTCCCTGGCATTTGAAGCGTATCGATGCGCAAGCTACCCTCGCCAGTTGAAATTACCAAGCCTTTGTGCGCGTCGGCGCACAGCACTTTTCCCGGTGTGCCACCGCCTCCAGTCAGCGCCGTCGCCTTCCAAATTTTTAGCATCATGCCTTCATAATAGCAGAACGCACCGGGCCATGGATTTACGCCGCGCACCCGGTTGGCGATAGCCTCCGCCGGATCCGACCAGGGAATTCGGCCATGCTCCTTTGTCAACATGGGGCACTGGGTCGCTTGCTGGGGATCCTGCTCCACAGGGATAAGAGCCCCTTGCTCCAAAGCTGCCAGCGTTCGGCACAGCAGCTGAGCCCCTACCTCAGCCATCCGCACGCTGAGCTCGCCAGCCGTCTCTCCGGGCAGGATCTCCATCCGCTGCTGCATCAGAATGGGCCCTGTATCCACGCCTCGCTGGGTCAGCATGGTGGTAACGCCCGTTTCGCGCAGCCCATCGATCACCGCCCACTGTATGGGTGCCGCGCCCCGATAGCGGGGCAGCAGGCTTCCATGCACATTTACAACGCCCATCGGCGCAATATCCAATACCCGTTGGGATAGAATCTGGCCATAGGCGGCCGTGACCATCACGTCCGGCTTAAGGCTTCGCATCTCCTCCACGGCAGCAGCGTCCCGTATCCGTTCGTATTGGTACACGGCAACGCCTAGCTGTTGCGCCGCTACTTTCAGCGGCGAGGGAACCATTTTATGGCCTCGGCCCGCAGGCCTGTCCGGCTGCGTAACCGCGCCAATCACCTCATAGCCCGCGCGAACCAACGCCTGCAGGCTGGGTACGGCAAATTCCGGCGTTCCCATAAAAAGAACCCGCATGCTTATTCTTCCTCCGCTTCGGCATCCATCAGCTCGCCTTCGACGATATCGACGTATAACTTGCCGTCTAGATGATCTAGCTCATGGCACAGGCATACAGCCAGCAGCCCCTCCCCGGTCACCTCACAATCCTGCCCCCTGGCGTCCTGATAGGCTACCCGTACCCGTTCGGGCCGGTGCGTTTTGCCCTGCTTGCCTGGCACGGACAGGCAACCCTCTACCCAGCTTTGGCTGCCTTCCTTTTCTACAATCACCGGATTAACCATCTTCAGCGGGCCGTCCCCGCAATCGATCACCACGGCGCGGCGCAGGATACCCACCTGCGGGGCTGCCAAGCCCACGCCTGGCGCTGCATACATGGTTTCCAGCATATCGTCTAAAAGCGTCTCTAAACGCTCGTCAAATTTCGTAACCGGCCGGCATATCTTCCGAAGTGTCGGATCGCCTTCAGTCAAAATCGTGCGAAGAGCCATTTTCCTATACCTCCTGGCAGCGTCTCATATTCATTCAAATAATTATACCATACTCTGCGGGTTGATTTCCATAGCCACCTGGGAACCGTATGGGGCTGAACGCCGGGCCATTTCGGCCAGAGCCTCTTCGATCTGGCGTCCGTATGGCTCCGGATAGATTTTCAT
Source organism: Candidatus Parachristensenella avicola (assembly GCA_904420205.1). Lineage (GTDB taxonomy): Bacteria > Bacillota > Clostridia > Christensenellales > UMGS416 > Parachristensenella > Parachristensenella avicola. Next base: position 111,001 of record CAJFUN010000034.1, read on the forward strand.
GAGCAGCTGATAGCGATACAGCGCCCGAATCCTCGTCAGCGGCGCCGGCGTCCCCTCCAGCATCACAATGGAGCTGCCCCATTCAATATGCTGAGCGCATGCCACCCGCATCTGGCTCAGCGCTTCTTGCATATCCTTCTGGCAAGCATCTTCGTCCTCATGGGAGAAAACCAAACGCAGAAAACGGGTAAAAGGCGGGAAGCCGTCAGCCCGTCGAATTTCGATCTCCTGGCGGTAAAACCCCTCGTAGTCGTGGTTTGCCGCTGCTTTCAGCGCGTAGTGCTCCGGCGTATAGCATTGCACGATCACCCTGCCCGGCCGCCTGGCCCGCCCCGCCCGGCCCGCCACCTGAGCCACCAGCTGGAAGGTGCGCTCCGCCGCCCGGTAATCGGGAAGAAACAGCGTCTGATCTGCCGCTACTACGCCTACCACCGTCACCATGGGGAAATCCAGCCCTTTGGCGATCATTTGCGTACCGATCAGCACCTGAGCCTGATGATCCCGGAAAGCCTCATAAATTTTCAAATGTCCCTCTTTTCCCGAGGTCGTATCCGCGTCCATACGCAGCGTTTTCACCTCGGGGAAAAGCCGTTCCATTTCTTCCTGCACCTTTTGCGTACCACCGCCAAAATAGCGGATTGACCGGCTTCCGCAACTGGGGCAAATTTCCGGTACCGGCCGTGTCGATCCGCAGTAATGGCAGATGAGCTCATCCCGCCCTTTGTGATAGGTCATGGACAAATCGCAAAGCTCGCAACGCTCCACATATCCACAAGCCCGGCATGACACAAAGGAAGCATATCCCCGCCGGTTCAGGAACAAGAGCGCCTGCTCGCCCCGGGCCAAGCACTGACAGAGCGCATCGTACAGGCTCCCGCTGATAACCGAGCGGTTTCCTGCCGCTAGCTCCCGCCGCATATCGACGAGCTCCACCCGGGGCATGCCGCCGGTTGCAATCGCCCGCCGTGAGAGCCGCAACAGCGTCAGCCCACCGGCCTGGGCCTGCCGGTAATGCTCCAGGCTCGGCGTGGCCGACCCTAAAAGCAGCACCGCCCCCTCCCGCCTACACCGCTGGTCGGCAACCTCAATGGCATGGTAACAGGGCCGGTGCTCCGAAAGATAGCTGGGTTCATGCTCTTCGTCCACCACGATTAACCCCGGCGACATCAGCGGCGCAAACACGGCCGACCGCGCGCCAATGACCACTCGCGCCTCGCCCTGGCGGATACGCTGCCATTCGTCCAGCCGCTCTCCGGCCGACAACCGCGAGTGCAGCACTGCGGCCAGGGCCCCGAAAGCGCCGGTGAACCGGGCTACCATCTGCGGGGTTAGGGCGATTTCCGGCACCAGGATGATAACGCCCTTGCCCATAGCCAGAGCCTGACGGGCACAGGCCAGATAAATCTCCGTCTTGCCGCTCCCAGTCACCCCGTGCAGCAGGAAGCGCCCCCCGCCCGTCTGCAGCGCTGGGATGAGTTTATCCAGGGCCGCGCGCTGCTCTCCGGTCAGCGTAACCGGGCATTCGGGCGTGGCAAGGCGCGCAGGCGTGCGATAGATACGCTGCTCAAAAAGCGTCACCACGCCCTTTTTTTCCAACGCCCGCCACACGGACGCCGGCCCGGGCAGTGAAGCGCATACCCCTTCTCCGCCGGCTTCAACCAGGGACCGTAGGGCGAGCGCCTGCTGAGGCGCCCGCTTTTGCCATAGCTGGGCTAGCGACAGCGCGTCGGGCCCGGATAAAACCAACCGCGCCGCCCGGGCTGTTTTTTCCTTCACCCGCTGTCCCCGCATCTGGGCCGGGATCATCAGCCGTAGCGCTTCTACCCAAAGGCAATGATACTGACTGACCATCCAGCGCGCCAATTCCATCAGCGGCGGCAAAATGGCCGGATCATCGTCCAGCAGCCTTCCGATGGGCCGGAGCCTTCCCGCCGGTACATCGGAAGACTCTGTTATGGCCATAACATATCCTTCCAGTTCCTTGAGGCCAAAGGGGACCCGTACCCGCATGCCGGGGCATATCCGATCCCTCAGCTCCTCGGGTATCACATAGTCGAAGACCCGATCCACCTGGGCGCTGGCAATCTCTACGACCACCTGGGCATAGGCCATACGCATCCTCCTTTTCCCCGACGTCGGGACGCTCGCCCCACGCGTTTCTCCTTTTAGCAGAAAATCAGCTCTTGCAAGCTGATTTTCTATTGGCGCCATCCTCGCATTGGAAGGACGTCCATTTTTCCTCGCCCTGTATACAAGCTCAAGCCGCCGCTTCCAGCGCTACTTCGCCATCATGTCGGCTATTTTATCCAGGATCCGGCCTGCCACCTCGCGTTTAGGCATACAGGGCAGTTCCGTTACTTCACCCGCCCGGGTAATCAGCGTCACGACGTTGGTATCCACGTCAAAACCCGCCCCTGGACGCGTCACATCGTTGGCAACCATCAGATCCGCGTTTTTCCGTTCCAGCTTGCCTTGGGCGTTTTCCAGCACACGCTCGGTTTCTGCGGCAAAGACCACCAGGACCTGGCTTGCCTTACGCCTGCCCAGTTCAGCGGCAATATCGGGGTTTTCGACCATGGAAAGCGTCATATCCGCTCCCGCGTGCTTCTTGATTTTCTGCTGGGCCACCTGAGCCGGACGATAGTCGCAGGGGGCGGCCGCTTTGATCACCGCGTCCGCCTCGGAAAAATGCGCCAGCACGGCCTCCATCATCTCTTCCGTTGTCTCCACGCGGATCCGCTCCACGCCATGCGGCGTAGGCAGATCCACAGGCCCCGATACCAGAATAACGCTGGCACCCCGGCGAGCAGCCTGTTCCGCCAGCGCATAGCCCATCTTCCCCGAGGAGCGATTGGTAATAAAACGTACCGGATCCAGCGGTTCCCGGGTGGGGCCCGCCGTTACCAGCACGGTTTTTCCCACCAGATCCCGCGTCTGATTCAGCTCCATTAGGATCGCTTCAACAATTTCGGCGGGCTCAGCCATCCGCCCTGCGCCCACATCGCCGCAAGCCAGCAGGCCCGAACCCGGGCCCACCTGGCGGCATCCCCGGCCTAGCAGCGTTTTCATGTTCTCCTGCGTCGCCGGATGCTCCCACATGCCGGTATTCATCGCAGGGGCCACTACGATCGGCGCACGGGTTGCCATGACCGTGGTAGAAAGCATGTCGTCGGCGATGCCGTGAGCGATCTTGGCTATGATATTTGCCGTCGCCGGGGCGATAGCAAACACGTCTGCACGCTGAGCCAGGGCGATATGCTCCACTTCCCAGGGCGTATCGCGCCGGAACATATCCGTTACCACCGGATGCTTGGAAAGCGTCTCCAAGGTCAGCGGCGTTAGGAATTCCTGTGCATGACGAGTCATGATACAGTAAACTTCCACCCCCGCTTTGCCCAGCCTGGAAACAATCTCCGCCGACTTATAGGCGGCAATCCCCCCGGTCACGCCCAGTACCACGCATTTGCCCATACGTGCCTCCTTAGGCCTGGTCGTTACGATAGGCCGGCAACGCGTTTTCGCTGCGCACCTTGTCCTCGTAGATCTCCATGGTCGCAATGCTCACCGGCTTTTCATTGGGATCGACATCCACCATCGGCGTCGATCCGGCTACCAGCTGCCGTGCACGCTTGGAGGCCATCACGACCAGCGAGTAACGGCAATCCACCTTCTTTAAAAGCTCATTGGTTGGAGGAAATTTCATCTTCAATGCACTCCTTTTTCAAGTTCTCACAGAAATCACCGTTAAAACGCTGACGCATCTTTTCGGCGGTATAGATGCTAACGAGATGGTCCACCGTGTCGGAAAGCCAATCGTTGACCACGATATAATCATATTGGCCGGAAAAATCCAGTTCACTGTAGGCCAAATGGAATCGATTGACCCGATCCTCGTGCGTGCCGCTATTGCGGCCCACAATGCGCCGCCACAGCTCCTTCATCGAAGGCGGCGCCAAAAACACCAGCACGGCGTCGGGGAAGTACTTTTTTACGTTCAACGCGCCCTTAACGTCAATTTTTAAAAGCACGTCTTTGCCTGCCATGAGCTGGTCGTAAACAAATTGCCGGGGCGTACCATAGGATTTCTGGTTATACAACGTATACTCCAAAAATTCGTCCCGCTCCACCATCGCTTCAAATTCCGGCTGGCTCATAAAGAAATAATCCACGCCGTCGATCTCACCGGGGCGTATCGGACGGGTCGTAGCGGAAACCGACGAGGTGATCGTCGGGCATTCCTTCAAAAAATCCAGGCGCACGGCGTCTTTCCCTACGCCCGAAGGGCCGGACAGCACCATCAGAAGACCCTTTTTGTTCATTGCTCTTCCTCGCTTTCCTCAAAGCGGCTGGCCACCGTTTCCGGTTGCACCGCGCTTAACACCACGTGATCGGAATCTGTAATCACCACCGCTCGCGTTTTCCTCCCATAGGTCGCGTCAATCAGGTTGCCCGCATCCCGCGCATCCTGGATAATCCGCTTAATCGGCGCAGAATCCGGAGAAACGATGGCGATCACCCGCTGGGCCGATACGAAATTGCCAAACCCAATATTGATTAGATTCATGCTGCCTCCCTCTATTCAATATTCTGCACCTGCTCGCGCATTTTTTCAATCTCATTTTTCATAGTAAGGCCTGCATTGGTAATCGCTAGATCATTGGCCTTAGAGCAGATGGTATTTACTTCGCGGTTGAACTCCTGCATCATAAAATCAAGCTTACGTCCCACAGGCTCGTCGGCTGCCAGCATGGCGCGGGTCTGCTCGATGTGGGAATTGAGCCGCGCCAGCTCCTCGGCAATGGAGCACCGGTCGGAAAAGAGGGCCACCTCATTGGCCAGCCGCCCTTCGTCCAGCGCTACGTCGCCCAGCAGCTCTTCCAGCCTTGCCGATAGGCGGGCGCGATATTCCTCCACTACAACCGGGGCGCGGACGGCCACCTCGGCTCGCTTATCCTCAATGGCTTTGAGCTTTTCTTCGATGTCGGCCCGCATCTTTTCGCCCTCGGCCCGTCGCATCTCTACCAACTGATCCAGCGCCCTATCCAGCGCCTCTTCCATCAGCCGGGCCAGCTCGTCCACATCTTCGCTGGCGGCAGACAGGGTGATTAGCTCCGGCAAACGCATCAGATCCGCCAGGGTCACATTATTCTCCAGCCCGCTTTCCTTTTCCATGACCGCAAGCGCCGCCATATATCCCTGCAGCAGCGCTACGTCCACCTGGGCGCTTTTGGCGTCTTCCCGCAGGTTTTCATAGTGGACGAATACGTCTACCCGGCCGCGGGATAGGCGGGCCTTGATCTGCCCGCGCACCGCCTCCTCCAGCAGCGACATCGCCCTGGGAAGCCGGATATTCACATCCAAATAACGGTTATTGACGCTTTTTATCTCGACCACCACCCGGCGGCCTTCCGCCTCCAGCTCGCAGCGGCCAAATCCCGTCATGCTCAATATGGCCATAGTTTCCTCCCATCCGTTTCCTCGAATGGCTTATTATTATAGCACAAAATCCCCCTTCCGGTAAAGAGAGGGATTTTGCGTTCAAATGAAAAGGTTGCACTGAGGCAAAATTGCTCTATGCCTCAAGGTAAGCCCCGATTACGTCGTGAATGGCAAAGAAGCTGCGATATAGATGATAAGGCCCCTTTTGATTATCGCCCTTATTGGTGGAAATCGGCGTGCCGTCGCGATTCAGATATCCAAACCATTCTCCTTCATCACGATCCGGGAAGTGGGCGAACACCCACTCGTGCACCTTGCGATACTTTTCTAGATACGATAAATCCCCGGTACCGATAAAGGCATACATGAGCCCGATCTCCGCCTCGTTGTTGGGCCACCAGTATTTGAGCGGCGCCGTGGGGACAAAGCCGGGATTGCCGCGCATATTCACATGAAGGTACAGGCCGCCCCATTCATGATCCCAGCCATAGCGGTAAATATCGCCCACGATACGGGCGCAGCGCTCGACAAGCGCTTTATCTCCCGTATACAGCCCCTCGGCCAGCATGAACCATGCGACCTCCATATTGTGCCCGGGGCAATCGATCTCCGCCTCCATGAGCGTCTGGAGCTCGTCGTCCCAATAGTATTTGAATACCTCCCCAATATATTCGGATAACAGCGCCGTATAGGCCTCCTTGTTCTCGGGCAACGCCTGGCGAAGCGTCTGCACGCTGCACAGCAGCGACATAAGCCAAGCCAGCGGCACCTTGGGTTGAGGCGTCCCTGGCGGGCGCATCTTGCCTGTCGTCACATATTCCGGGTTACGGTAAATGCGCTGCTGCATGTCAAAGATCCGAAGCAGCGTTTCCTTCACATCTTGCCTGCCCGTGACACGATACAGCTCTGAAAGGCCCATAACCGCGAAACTCTCGCAGTGAAGCGAAGGCATCAGGGCGCTGAAGCTTCCTCCGATCGGGTTGGTATCGCAAGGCGCTCCATCGCGGGACATATTATAGTATAGCCGCCCATCGGGGGCAAATTGGTGAGCCGCGAGGAAATTATAGATATTCAGCGCCGCCTCAAGCCAACGCTCGCGCTTGCAGATGTCATGATATCCCCGCGCAAAGCAATACATCGCCCGTCCGGTAAACCATCCCTGCTTTTCATCCAGATACCAGTTGCCTCGACGGTCAAGATAGGTGACGATGCCTCCCTTTTCCCAGTCCACACCATGCTCTGCCCAGAAATCCAGGCCGCTTTGTATCTCTTCGCGGTAGGTATCCCGCAGCCCGTGCAAATATGCCTTTACGTCGTATATCATGGCCCTCTCCTATCCAGATAGAGAATATGCTAGATCCTATCCTCTAGCAGCTTTTTCAAACCCGCCTCATCCAGAACCGGAATATTGAGCTTATGGGCTTTCTCCAGCTTGGATCCCGCTTTCTCCCCGGCCACCACAAAGCTGGTTTTGGCGCTGACCGATTCCGTCACAGTAGCGCCCTGCGCCCGCAGCAGCTCGCCTGCTTCCCGGCGGCCTAGGGTGGGCAGCGTCCCCGTAAGCACAAAGGTAAGCCCTTCCAGCTTGCCGCCGGATGTTTGGGGCTCGCCTGCCTGCGGCTGTACGCCCATGGCCAGCAGCCTGTCCAGCATGTCTGCCGTACCCGGGTGACGGAAGTATTCGTATACGGAAGATGCCACCACCGGCCCAACGCCGTCAATCTGACTCATCTCATCCTCTCTGGCGGCCCGCAGCGCTTCAAGGGTGCCAAAGGTCGCCGCCAGATCCCGTGCCGTTTTGATGCCTACATTGCGGATCCCCAGTCCATAGATAAACCGTGCCAGCGCTGGGTGCTTGCTGGCCTCCAGCGCGCGGAGCAGATTATCGGCTTTCTTGGGGCCGAATTTATCCAAGCTCAGTAGCTGCTCGCGGGTAATCGCATAGAGATCCGCCAGATCGCTGATCCCCAGTGCATCCACCATGGCCTCCGCCGTTTTCCCGGCGAAGGTTTCGATATCCATAGCGTTGCGGCTGGCATAATGGGTTATGCGCGAGACAATCTGGGGCGGACATTCCGCTCCGTTGGGACAATAGAGATGAGCGCCCACTTCTTCCACCGGGCTGCCGCACACCGGGCAAACCTTCGGCTTTTCCACGGGGCGCAGAAAAGCGCCTTCCTCCTTGACCACACCCATGATCTCCGGAATCACGTCATTGGAGCGGCGCACCCAAGCCAAAGCCCCGATGGAAACGTGCTTGCGCTGAATGTCGTCCCAGTTGTTCAGGGTAGCCCGCCGTACCGTTACGCCGGCAAAATCCACAGGCTCTAGCTCGGCCACGGGCGTCAGTTTTCCCGTGCGTCCCACTTGCCATATGACCTGTTCAATGCGGGTCGTGGCCTCCTCAGCCTCGAATTTATAAGCCAGCGCCCAACGTGGGAATCGCACCGTGTTGCCCAGCGCCGCCCGGGTAGCAAAATCCACCACCTCAACGACGGCCCCATCGATGAGATAATCCAATTCGCCGCGCCGGCGCGCCACTTCCTCCACCGCTTGAATCGCCTGCTCAATGTCGTCGAATACCGGCATAAACTCCGGACAGGGAAGCCGCATCTGCCGGATAAAATCCATCATCTCAACCTGATCTTTCAGCGCTTTCCCCTCAATATACCCTACGTTATAGAAGAACGCATCCAAATGCCGCGCCGCCGTTACCTGGGGATCCAGATTGCGCAGGGCGCCCGCCGCGCCATTGCGTGCATTTTTCAGGGGCTCTTCGGCAGTCGCGTTGTATTTTTCCAGCTGACTCAGGCGCATGATCCCTTCGCCCTGGATCTCACAGGTACCGTCAAAAGGGATGGATAGCGGCACGGAATAGATCGTTTTCACCTGGGCCAGGATTCCCTCGCCGGTCATCCCATTACCCCGGGTGGCAGCCTGGATAAGCTGCCCGCCCTGATAGCGCAGGTTGATGGTTAGGCCATCATATTTATATTCCACCGCATAGCGCACCGGCGGCAACCCCTGCTCTTCGGCCAACTTCCGCACCCGAGCGTCCCACTGGCGCAGCCCGTCCAGCGTCTTGGTCTTATCCAGCGAATACAAGGGGGCCAGGTGCTCCACCGGCTCAAAGGCCTCAATCGGCGCTGCCCCCACTCTTTGCGTAGGTGAATCGGGCAAGCGCCTGCCCTCGCCGGCTTCCATCGCCACCAGCTCGTCGTACAGCGCATCATATTCCCGGTCGGCCATAATGGGCTCGGCCAGGGTATAGTAGGCATAGATGGCGTGATTAAGCATATCCACCAGTTCGCGCATCCGGTCCGCCATGGATTAGTCTCCTTCTTTTATGATCTTCTTCAAAGGCGCAAAGGCCTCATTCAGCAGCTTAATGCCCTTTCCGGCAAAGGCAACCGTCACATTGCGCCGGCCGGCCGGCCCTTCCGCAGCGATCACCGTCCCTTCGCCGAAGGTGGGATGACTCACCTTGTCGCCGGGCGCAAGTTTCTCGCCTCCGGCGGGCTGGGGCCGCTTCATGCTGGATATACCGCCGCCCAGCCCACCGCCGCGCAAGCCGCCGGTCCCGGACGCTTTAGATGGGGCAGCGGCAGGTTTTCGGCTTCCCGCAGGGGTCTCGCCCAGTCCTTCCTGCTGGATCAACCTGCCTGGGATCTCCCGCAGAAAGCGCGAGGGCGCGTTATACTGGGTGGTTCCGAACAGCATCCGCTGGGTGGCGCTGGTCAAATAGAGCAGATCCTTAGCCCGGGTGATCGCCACATAGCAAAGCCGCCGTTCCTCCTCCATCTGGTCCATATCGATGAGCGCCCTTTGGTGGGGGAAAATCCCCTCCTCCATGCCGATCACAAAGACCACCGGATATTCCAGCCCTTTGGCCGAGTGCATGGTCATCAGGGTAATCGCCCGCTCCTGTCCCTCCGTCTTATCCCAATCGGTAGCTAAGGCCACATTCTGCAGGAAGTCCTCCAGGTTCGGCGCTTCCGCAGTCGCCATATACTGCTCCACCGCGCTGAGATACTCGCCCAGGTTTTCCAATCGTCCCCGCGCTTCATCCGTATCTTCATCGGTCAGCATTTGCTCATAACCTGATCGATCCAGAACCAGCTTTACAAACTCCACCGGGGTCATATGCTCCGCTTGGGTTTTCAACTCAGCTATCAAATCGCCAAAATCTTTCAGCTTCTTTGCCGCGCGGCTGGCCACTGAAGCCACCGCCTCGCTGTCGCAAATAAAGTCCATGATCCCGCGCCCTTCCCGGGCCGCAGCCTGGCGCACAGCAGCCACGGTTGCCTCGCCGATTCCCCGCCGGGGCACGTTAACAATGCGGGCAAAGCTAACGTCGTCGTTGGGATTAATGATCAGCCGCAGGTAAGCGGTCAGATCTTTAACCTCCTTGCGGTCATAATACCGCAGGCCGCCTACCATGCGATAGGCGATACGGGCACGCATCAGCGTTTCCTCCAGCACGCGGCTTTGGGCATTGGTGCGGTAAAGCACCGCCATGTCGCTGAGCGTATACCGGCTGAGCAGCTCCTGGATGGTGCGGCAGATGTAAGCCGCCTCTTCCCGGTCGCCGGGCGCTTGATAATAACGCAGCGCTTCGCCTTTGCCCCGCTCGCTCCAAAGGGTTTTCTCCTTCCGGCCCACGTTATGGGCGATCACGGCGTTGGCCGCGTCCAAAATGGTGGTGGTAGAGCGGTAATTCTGCTCAAGCCGGATTACTTGGGCGTTGGCAAAATCCTTCTCAAACTCCAGAATGTTGCGGATATCGGCCCCGCGCCATCCATAGATGGACTGATCGTCGTCACCCACCACGCATAGATTGCCATGGATGCCCGCCAGCGCCCGAACCAATTCATACTGCACCATGTTGGTATCCTGATATTCATCCACATGGATATAGCGGAACCGGTTCTGATAATAGCCCAGCACGTCGGGGCATTCCACGAATAGCTCCAGCGTCCGTACAAGAATATCGTCAAAATCCAAGGCGTTAGCCGCGCGCACCTTCTCCTCATAAAGTTTGTAAAGCGCCACCAGCTGATCGGCTCGCTGGTCGCGGCCCTGCATCCCCTTGGCCGCCTCTTCCGGACTTTTCAGCTGGTTCTTGCAATCGGAGATAAAAGCCATCATGGATCGGGGTTTATAATATTGGTCGTTCATCCCCAGCTCTTTGAGGCACGCCTTGATCACCGTCTGGGAGTCGTCGTCGTCATAGATGGAGAACCAACGGGTATAGCCCGGCAGCCGGTCCAAATTGCGCCGCAGGATCTGTACGCACATGGCATGAAAAGTATAGACCCACATGCGCTGGGCAGCTTCTCCCACTAGGTCTTCAATGCGGGTGCGCATCTCCCCCGCTGCCTTGTTGGTAAAAGTAATGGCTAAAATCTCGTAAGGTGATACGCCTTGATCAATCAGATGGGCGATGCGCGCCGTCAGCGTACGGGTCTTACCTGAACCGGCGCCGGCAAGAATAAGCAGCGGCCCTTCGGTCGCTAGGACCGCCTTGCGCTGCTCATCGTTTAGTTTATCCAATATTGTGTGGTTCAATCTTCTTTATTCCCTTCCCCTTTATCCTCCAAGCGCTGCAGAATCCGGTTGTATCCGCCGGTTCCATAGGTGAGGCATCGGTTGATGCGGCTGATGGTCGCGGTGCTGGCCCCCGTCTTTTCCACGATCTCGTGATAAGTCACGCCTTCCTTCAGCATGGCGGCCACTTCCAGGCGCTGCGCCATGGAACAGATCTCCTTTATCGTACACAGATCTTCAAAGAAGCGATAGCATTCCTCCAAGGAGCTAAGCCGCAGAATCCCTTCAAAAAGCCGGTCTGTCTCCTCATTTTTTACTACGGGCTGATAGTCCATCTCCATGCCTCCCATCTGAGCCTTTCGGTTTATTTTAACACACTAAAGCGCCCGTGGCTAGACCCGCTTGCCGCGGATTTGGGAAAATGCTACAATGAATAGTATGGAGGTGGACGATGGAAGAATTTACCCAGCAGACAGGCGGGCAATCGCTGAAAGCCGCGCTGCTGCGCCAGCTGAACCTGAAGAACCAGGCTGCCGGCAATCTGATCCGCCAGGGGCAGGTGAAAGTCAACGGGCGCAGGACGCGAGAAAATATTATCCTTTCCCTTGGCGACCGTGTGTCGGTCTATCTGCCTGCCCGCCTGGCGCCCGCCCTGCCCGCGCCGATCTTTGCCGGGCGCCGTGTGCTGGCCTTAGAAAAGCCGCCGGGCCTAGCGGTATGCGACGCACCTGGCTTAACGGTTACGGCGCTTTTGCGGCGCGGCGGCTATCCGCAAGCCCGTCCCGTCCATCGGCTGGATGTGCATACCGGCGGCGTGCTGCTTTTTGCGCTGGACGATGAGGCCGAGGACGCTTTGGGGCGCCTGATCCGGAGCCGCAGCCTGGAGAAGCAGTATGAATGCATCGTCCGCGGACGGCCGGAACCGCCGAATGCCCGGTGCACCGCTTACTTGAAAAAGGACGCTGAGGCCGCCCGTGTGCGGGTGCTGCCTACGTCCGTGCCGGGAGCCCGGGAGATCATTACCGGTTACCAGGTCATGGCATCCGATCAATCGCTTAGCCGCCTGAAGGTGAACCTTTTCACCGGCCGTACACACCAGATCCGAGCCCATCTCGCTTATTTGGGGCATCCTCTTTTGGGCGACGACCTCTATGGGGACCACGCCCTGAACCGCCGCTACGGTTTTTCCCATCCTCTGCTTTGGGCCGTGTCGCTGGTCTTTCCCGCAGATGTGCCGCCGGAGCTGGCGGAGGCTGCCGGCCTACGCCTCATTTCACCGGCGCGTTTTCCGTCCAAATGCCCGCTGTAGGGAGGGCTCTATCGCCCCGCTTCCTTGTTCAGCCGATTGAGGCTTTTGCCGGATGCCTTTCCTCCTCTGCCGCTCTCTGTCCTTTGGGCTTTTATGTCTGATCGCTTAATCCTAAAACCCGGTCCCTGTGTGCAGGACCGGGTTTTCTTTTTTATAGGCCTAAGGCACATTTTAGGTCAAAACTGCGGATTGAGCGCTATTCTTTCCCCGTCCAATGCGTCGGCCTTTCCATAGCCGCTACATATTAGGCCTTTCTGCCTGGGCTTATAGCCGCTTCCACACCACCAGTTCGGCGTCTGAACCACCCGCGCCATATTCGACCACCAACAGCTGGCCCTCATCTGCCACTAACCCATAGCAGCGGCCGCTGCCGTCCCGCTTACACAGCTCTGTCCCATAGTACGTTTTCGCATCATCGAGCAGTTTTGCCCGCTGTCCGTTAGGCATCTTCATCGTCAGGTTTATATAATCGCCCTTCAGGGCGTTCAGCCCCGTAACTTGATCCATGTCCCGAATCCCCAGACCGTTGAACGCCTCAATCCATCGCTGCATGCACGTCATCGTTTTCGCTCCTCTCTCACCGCCGGATGAGCGGCTTTGGCTATCATGGTATCCGAAATTTCAGCGCGCTGCTTGATCTGAATTGCCATATTAACCCGCGCGGCCACGCTAGGGCCGCCGGCGAGGACTTTCATGATGCAAAAATAGCCGCAGCGCCTGAAAGGGATGTCCGTTCGCCAGAGCTACCAGCGCCCGTGCCGCATTCATCTGCACGATGCCTCCGCCGCTTTGCACCAAGGAGCGAGGGGAATTTCGCGGCATCAGCGCGCGGACAAACCGGTAATTTCGGATCTCCGCTTCTCTTGCTTCGCCTTCGGGCATGCGCCGGATCCCCCTGGCCTGCAGGGCAACTACCCATTCGGCGATCCGATAAACGAATCGCCCCCATGCGCTGTTCTTATAATCCTCCAGCGGCGATTCCAAAGTGTAAGGCATAACCGGCGGCTCCTGCGGTAAATTGCCGCCCAGCGTTTCGGCCATAATGGCGTCGGGAATATCGCAGCGGGCGATTTGGCGGTATGCCGCCATAACCCTTTCATGATAAGGGCCGGCAACTGCCTCCCCCTCCGTTATGGTCACCGCACCTTGCAGCTTACACACCCGACTGGATCCTCCTGCCCATAGGGGATATACGCCCGGCTCCAATATCCAACGCTGAAGGCCGGTATGATAGTAGGATAACTGTTTCAAAGGAAAGCGCAGGGAAACGCGGCGGCTTTCGCCGGGCATCAGCCAAATCTTCTCAAAGGCGCACAGCTGCTTCGCCGCCTTAAATACCGCGCTATCCGCATTGCGCCCAGCATAGAGCTGCACCACCTCCGCACCTTCGCGTCCACCTGTATTTTCCACGGTCAGCGTCGCTTCCACCCAAGCGTCCTTTGGGGATATATCTAGGTCGCGGTAGGCAAAACTGGTATAGGACAAACCATGCCCAAAAGGATAGCGTATCCGTTCCGGCGCCTCGTCATAGAACCGGTAACCCATAAAGATATTTTCCCGGTACACTTCAATCTTGCGCCGGCCAAAGTGCGCTCCAAAGGGGATATCCTCCGTGCTGCGCATCCACGTTTCGCTCAGCTTGCCGCAGGGGTTGGCCTCGCCGAATAGGAGCCTTCTGGCCGCCTCGCCCCCTCCTTGTCCGGGCAAAGCCATCGATAAGATCGCGGCCATGCGCTCGGCAAAGGGCAGCTCCACCACCGCTCCGCCGAAGAGCACCAGTACAATCCGTTTGCCGGCGCTGGCTAACGCCTCGATCAGGGCAATTTGGTTGGCAGGCAACCTAACATTCCGCCGGTCATACCCCTCGCTTTCATACAGCTCTGTAAGCCCGGCGAAAACCAGCACCGTATCATGCCCCTCGGACGCTTGTAACGCCTCGTTTACCAGCGTATGATCTACCTTTCCCTCCCGGGTCCGATAACCTCGGACATACTGATAGGGGATGCCCGCCTGGTCAAAAGCCTCGCGGGGCGAGACAAGCCGGGCGGGGCGCAGCGCGCTGCTGCCCGCTCCTTGGTAGCGCATCCGCTCAAACAGCCGGCCGGCCACCAGTGCCTTGCGCGTTGGATCCAAGGGCAGAATCCCGTCGTTCTGCAGCAGCACCGCACACTGGCAGGCCGCCTCCACCGCTAGCTGATGGTGCGGCTTAAACAAGGGATCTATCGGCTCCTCCTTCTTTGGAGCCGCTTCCTTAAGCGACGCAACCAGCCTCAGCACCCGCCGCACCGAAGCATTCAGCGCGTCGTCCTGCAGGCGGCCATCTGACACCGCCCGCAGGATGCTTCGGCGATTATGCCATATCCCACCGGGCATATCCAGGTCAAGGCCCGCCTGTACGCCGGCCACCCGGTCGCGGGTCGCGCCCCAATCGGTCATGACCAGCCCCTGAAAGCCCCACTGCCCACGCAGCACGTCGGTCAGCAGCCATCGATTCTCTGAGCAGTGCACGCCGTTAATTTTATTATAGCCGCACATCACCGCCCTGGGGCGCCCTTTTTCGATAGCAATCTCAAAAACCTTAAGATACAGCTCGCGCGCAGCCCGTTCGTCCACCACCGAGTCGCCCATATAACGGTAATTTTCACTGTTATTCAAGGCAAAATGTTTTACGCATGCGGCTACGCCCTCGTCCTCCACGCCCCGGCAATAGGCCCCGCCCAGCTCGCCGGCCAGCAGTGGGTCTTCGGAAAAGTACTCAAAATTTCTACCGCATCGCGGGTCGCGCTTTAAGTTCAGCCCCGGCGCCAGCAGAATCTGCACATCATAGGCCCGGCACTCCCTGGCAATGGCCCGGCTGACCTGCTCTACCAGGGCCGTATCCCAACCGCAGGCCAGCGCCGCCGGAGCCGGAAATGCCGTGGAAGGCAGGGTACCGCCCAGCCCCATAACCCCGCTGCCTCGGACGCTGCGCTTTTTCCGCACGCCCAGCGGCCCATCCGTCATATAGACCGCGTCAATTCCCAGCCTTGGCACGGCATGCGTCATCCAGGTGTGATAACCCTCCAAAAGCGCGGCCTTCTCCTGAAGGGTCAGCTGTTCCAGCAGCAACTCAATATCCTTCATCGATTCTCCTTCGTAAAATCGGTATCATAAAGCATCCCGCCGACTGGCATTGCGGCGGGATGCTGTAGTCCTCTAACCCCTAGGGCCTATCCGCTCACCGGCAGCCGGCTAAGCGGATACGTCAACCCCGTAGCGCAGGCCCAGCGCGTTCACCATCTGCCGGTAGCGGTCAACTGCCTCCTTCTCCTTTTGTCCGTCAATGAGCGCGGCAATGGGCTGCAGGTACTGCGTATAAGTGCTGCGCGCCAGATCAACCTGCTCCGTATCCTGCTGAATGCGCCGGCTCAATAGCGGGCCCACCGTGTCATATTGGCTCAGGATATCCGCGTATTGAGGCTTCGCCTGCAGCACCTCCGTCCGGAAGCGCCGCAGCGTCTGCATCAGGGGGCAGTCATCCGCATATCCAAGGGCATGGCAAACGATGGTGGTGATGTAACATCCCCCGCCTCCGCTGGTATCGTGGGAGCAGGTATCGCTGCCCTCCGTATTCTTTCGGAAATAGTTGCAGTATCCCTCGCCCTTCCAGATCTCAAACTGTGCGAAATCCCTACATGCCATACGTATCGCTCCTTTCGATCTTTCTATTGTTTTCGGGCGTATCAAAGGGGCATATATCGCCTCTTTCTACGCGCTTTCGTGCATACATACAGTAACGTTCGCCATTTTTCACATTGAAATCGCAAAATGGGCAGGTCATACATTCCATGGGCATTGCTCCTTCTCTCAACCCTGCTGGTTCGGTCCGAATTGCGTTCCCCTCTGTTTGGCGGTATAGTCTCTGCTTTCCACTTTGAGCACCATGACGCCGCTGAGCTGCATAGATTCCATCGCCTGGCTTGGAAAATCGAAAAACCGGCCGGTAATCAGTGTCAACGCATCGAGTTTTTCCTCAGGGTTGGAGACGATTTCCACTGTCCCATAACCGATCACGCTGGCATAATCCATGCTACAGCTACAGGGGGTATCGCCACCCACCAGCCGATGTCCGCAGTCCATCTCAAAACACACCCGGGGATTGGCCTGCAGCATGGACAGCCGTTGTCCCTCCCCATGGCAATGGAAGTACAGCGTAAGCCGCTCATCTGCGCCGAACCGATATCCAAAATTCATCGGCACCACGTAGGGCATCCCGCCCTCGCATAAGCCCAGCCTGCATACGTCGCAGGCTTCCACAATGGCGTGGATCCTAGCTGGATCCGTCACTTGCCTGTCCGCTCTTCGCATCGGCAATCTCCTATCGCGCCGCCGGGCAGGCGCCTCTGCAGCCTCCCGCCTGACGGTTATTTCACCTGTTTTATATTTTAACATCCTATCGCGCAAAAATCCATTGACATGTATATTCGACATGTGTAGAATATAAGAAAATCCTGAAGGGGAGGATAAAAATGAAGCAAGCGAAAGAACTCGCCATGAAGCTGCCTGACGCCGAACTTGATATTATGATGGTGCTGTGGAGCCAGCCGGATCCCATGACCAGCAGCCAGATTATGGCTGCCCTGGAAGGAAAAAAGAGCTGGGGACTGACTACCGTGCTGAACTTTCTTTCCAGGTTGACCGATCGGGGATTTATCCGCGTGGAAAAGGTTGGCCGGGCCAACCGCTATCATGTGGTCGTTAGCCAGGAGGAATATCTAAAGGAGGCCAACGCTAGCTTCTTAAAAAAGCTGCATGGCAATTCGGTGCGTCATTTGATCGCTTCGCTTTACGATAACCATACCATTTCAGACCATGACTTGCTGGAGCTAAGGCGGTATATTGACGAAAAAGAAAAGCAAAAGGGGGATATACCGCATTGGTTGCTTTAATCCAGGCCTCCCTGGCCTTTTCGCTGGCCTTTGTCCTGGTGGCGGTGCTCTCGCCGTGGCTTTCTCGGGCGGTTGGCGTGCGCTGGTGGTATTGGGTTTGGCTGCTGCTGGCGCTTCGTCTGCTTGTCCCCTATTCTGCCGCTTGGCCCCAGGCTCCGCTGGTGCTGGAAGCTTCCGAGGCTCAAACCCAGGTGGAGCTGACGCCAATCGAAGCTCAGACACCGGCAGCGGCGCAAGCGCCAGCCGAAGCGCCCATCGCCGGCTGGAAGCGATGGGCGATCCCTGTCTATTGGTCCGGAGCCGGGCTGTTTGCTGGGTATTACGCGATCAATGGCCTGTTCTTTCACCGCAGGCTGCGCCGCTGGTCGCATCCAGCCCGGCGCAAGCAAACGCTTACCATCTTCAGTCAGGCGCAGGCCCGTCTACGCATCCGGCGTCCCGTCAGGCTGCTGGTTTGCCCGCTGCTGCCGGGGCCTGCCCTGCAAGGGCTGTTTCGCCCCACCGTGCTTCTCCCCACCGAGGAGATGGAGCCCGACGATCTTGCGCTGGTCTTTGCCCATGAGCTTTCCCACCTAAAGTGCCATGACCTTTGGTACAAGCGGCTGCTGCTCTGTGTGCAGGGCCTGCATTGGTTCAACCCACTGGTGCATGTTATGGCCCGTTTAGCCCGCAACGATCTGGAGCTGGCCTGCGATAGCCGGGTCGTGGAGCGGCAGGATGCCCGCTTCCGCGCCCGCTATGGCTATTCGCTGCTGAAGGCTGCTGAGGCAGGCCGGGGCCGCGATCCTGTGGCGGCGCTTCGCATGGGCGGCGGAAAGCAGGCTTTGCAGCGCCGGCTTGGCCACCTTTTCGATGGACAGCCTCGCCGCGAGGGCTTGGCCGTGGTTGCCTGCGTATCGGCTGTACTGATTTTCTCCGGTGCGCTGCTGGGGCAGGCCTCGGCGCTTTCAGCCCCCCATTACGCCAGTGCAGACGACTATAGCCCCGCCTATTTCGACCCCGCCAATCCGAATTTCTACCTTCTCTCCCCTTCGGTCCTCCCGGATGATGCGCCGGAGGCCACTACAGTTGTTGTCTATTCTACCACAGCCGTCCAATCCCAAACATATGCTACCGCTGTGCGTCGTCCCGGCGATCTGGAGAATTCATCCCGCCTTTCCACCACCGTCCCTGCCCAATTGCCTTCAGCCTTTGCCTCTGCTGCCGGCCTGCCATTGTCAAGCCGTGAAGGGGAGGCCTATGCCGTACCTGCCTTGGGCCTGAAGGCCCACGCTGCCGTGGCGCTTCTCCCTGCCGGCGGCAACGCGCCCGATGGCTGGATGCTGCAGGCAGGAGACACGGTATCCCTGTCCTTAAATATGTCCGGCGATGTGCCGGTTGAACTGGGCTATTGCCGCGACGGAGAGCGTTTGAGCCTGTTCTTCAGCGGTTCCGTTGCCTCGGGCGTCTGCCGCTTCACCGTGCCGGAGGACGGGGCCTATTCCTTCCTTATCGCCAACCCCTCCGATCAGGAGATCGCGCTTTATTCCGGCGCTGTCCAGCTGGATGCAGAAGGCCCGTATCGCACCACCACGACCGCCACAACCACAGCGGCTGAGTCTTTTTCCGGTACTACGGTGATCGACAACCGCCCGATGGAGTAAGCCATGGAGAAGATCATCTATCGCCTGTCTGCCAGCTGGCTGCTGGCCGCGCTGCTGCAATTGGCCATTACCGGCGCAAGCTTTACCAGCCTGGATTTCAGCCGGAGTGCCAGCCTGCCGGTCCTGCTTCTGTTGGCTGCGCTCTTTTTCCTGCTGCTTTCCTTGGTGCGTTTTGTGCTGCCGAATCAGGATACCGACCGTTCGGTATTGCTAACCGCCATCGTGGGCTATGGGTGCACCCTCCTGCTGCTGCATCAGGAGTTTTACTTTCTTCTAGGCCTCACGCTGGCCTGCGTGTTAGCCGTATGCTACCTGGCCAAGCGCCCCTTCCCCTTGTCGCTGCAACTCACCTTTAACCAGGTAAAATGGGCGCTGGCCCTGCTGGCCGGTTATTGCGCTATTTTAATCGGAATCGTGACAGTCTGCCGCTATTTATCCCATGTTACCTCCACCTATGACTTCGGCATTTTCGCGCAGATGTTCTATTCCATGAAAACACGCCTGACGCCGGTTACGACCTGCGAGCGCGACATGGCGCTTTCCCATTTTGCCATTCATCTATCCCCAGCCTACTATCTGCTTCTGCCCTTCTATTGGATAGCGCCAAGCCCCATTACGCTGCAGGTGTTGCAGGCTGCGCTTCTGGCCTCCGGCATTCTGCCGCTGTATAAGCTCTGTCGGCTTAAGGGCTGTTCGCCGGCCGTTACCCTGTGCCTTGGCGCGGCTTATTGCCTATCCCCGGCGCTGATGGGCGGTTGTTTTTACGATATTCATGAAAATTTTATGCTGGCGCCGCTGCTGCTCTGGCTGCTATGGGCCCTCTCGGCGCAGAAGCGTCCCTGGTTGGTAGGGCTCATCGCCCTTGCTACGCTGCTGGTTAAGGAGGACGCCGCCGTTTATGTGGCCTGTGTCGGGCTTTACTGGCTGCTGGACAAACGCCAGGTTAAGCGGGGTGCAGCTTTGCTGGCCGGCTCGGTTGCCTACTTTGCCTTTGCGCTGCTCATACTGAAGGCGCAGGGCCATGGCGTGATGACAAACCGCTATGATAACTTTATTAGTAACGATTCTCTGGGGCTGCTCAGCGTATTCCATACGCTTTTGGTGGATCCAGCCTATTTGATCAGCCAGGTTTTCACTCAGGAAAAGCTCATCTTTACCCTGAGCATGTTGGTCCCGCTCGCTTTTGCACCCGCCATGCTCCGCCGCCCCGGACAGCTGGCTCTGTGGATTCCCTTTGTGCTGGTCAATCTGATGAGCAATTATCCCTACCAGCACTCCATCTATTTCCAGTATGTTTTCGGTTCCATGGCATTGTTACTCTATTTAGCCATGGAAAACCTGCCTGGTCTACCCTGCCGCTGGCGCCGTACCGTCGCCCTATCCATGGCGCTGGCCTCCCTTTTCTTTCATCTGGGTTTGGTCTTCCAGCGATCCGGCATTCTGAATAGTTACCTGGCCAACCGGGAATTGCATCATCAAATCGATACGGCGCTGGCGCAAATCCCCTCCAGCGCATCCGTCACCGCTACGACCTACCTTCTTCCCCAAGTCTCCCAGCGGGATGAAGCCTACATGTACCCTTCAACGCATGACAGCGAATACCTGGTTATCGATACCCGGCCCGGGCGCATTACCGAGATAAACGGGCAGTCCACCACCGCCCAGGCGTTAATCGCCCAGCACCAACAGCAGGGATACGAGATCTTTGCCCAGGTACAGGACGGCGTTTGCATTCTTCATAAAGAGCAATAAATTATCCAACAACACAAGATATAAAATGCGGATTGATTTTTCAAAATCGATCCGCATTTTTATGGTTCATTTCATTTATCGTCGTCTTTGAATCAGCATTTTTTCATTGAAGAGGACAATTGCCCCAGGAATCGGGAGCAACGCGCAGCCAGCGTTTTTACTAATTCTCGATTTTTCTCTATTATTTAGACAGAATGCATCTTTGTAGTGCCTGCAATTTGCCGCTAAGTCTGCACGCCCT
Source organism: Candidatus Parachristensenella avicola (assembly GCA_904420205.1). Classification (GTDB taxonomy): domain Bacteria; phylum Bacillota; class Clostridia; order Christensenellales; family UMGS416; genus Parachristensenella; species Parachristensenella avicola. The sequence continues at coordinate 131,860 of CAJFUN010000034.1, forward strand.
TCCGTTTTCTGTCGGAGACAACAAAATTTCTACATTTTTTCCTAAAAGCTATTCCATTTTTTCAAAAGTTGTAGTATGTTATATTTATATATTCAATATTCTGAGGAGAGCCATATGTCAGCGCACACATTTTGGGCTCACATCACCGAATCAGGCGATAGGCAAACCGTGAAGGACCATCTGGAAGCGACGGCCAATCTCTGTTCGGCTTTCGCAGGCGCCTTTGGAGCGGCAGACCTCGGGTATTTGGTGGGGCTTGCTCACGATATAGGAAAGTATTCCTTCGAATTTCAACGAAGGCTTTTAGCGAATGGCCCAAGGGTCGATCATTCCACTGCCGGCGCTAAAAAGGCGTTGGATGCGTCATCTTATCCCGGGGCCGCCGCCGCGGTAGCGGGGCATCACGGCGGCTTGCCAGACTTGACCGGTGCGGAGGAGACAACCTTATCTTCCCGTCTGGCCAAAGAGAGAAACGGACAACTGCCGGATTATTCCCCATGGAGCTGTGAAATTCGTCTCCCCGCTGCTGAACCGCCGTCCTTTTTCGGTAAAGATTCCTTTGCGGACGCATTTTTTACCCGGATGCTCTACTCCTGCTTGGTGGATGCGGACTATTTGGACACGGAAAATTTTATGAATGGGCCCCAGCCTCGCGGTAACTCAGAGCCCTTGAATTCTTTGCGAGATAAACTATTTTCACAGATCCGTCCTTGGTTAGAAAACCGGGATGAAACCACCCTGAACGGGCGGCGCAGCGCCATTCTCCGGGCATGCGTCCAGGCAGGAGAAGATTCCACTCCCCTTAGAACGCTGACCGTCCCCACCGGAGGCGGCAAAACGATCGCGTCCTTGGCTTATGCGCTGTGTCATGGCGCCAAATTCGGTAAGCGCCGTGTCATTTATGTTATCCCCTATACCTCCATCATTGAGCAGACCGCGGACGAATTCCGCAAGTGGTTGGGCGACGATGCCGTGCTGGAGCACCATTCTGGGGTGGACTATACCGTAGAAGAAGGCCAATCTGCCGATCCAAATCAACTCCGCAAGGCTTTAGCCACGGAGAATTGGGACGCTCCGGTCATCGTCACCACGTCGGTGCAATTTTTTGAATCCCTTTATGCCAGCCGCTCATCGCGGTGCCGGAAGCTTCACAATATCGTTAATTCCGTTGTCATTTTCGATGAGGCTCAGATGCTTCCACTTTCTTATCTTCGCCCCTGCGTAGCCGCTATCGCTCAGCTCGTGCAGCGCTATGGCGTATCCGCCGTGCTGTGCACCGCTACCCAGCCCGATTTAGGCCATCTCTTCTCGGAGTTCGTCCCCAGCTTATCCTTGTCCGAAATCGCGCCCATGACGAAATCCCTCTATGCGGCCTTTCGCCGAACGACGCTCGTACGGCTGGGCGTGATGAATGCCGCCGCCTTGGCAGAACGGTTAAATGGCCACCCGCAGGCTTTATGCGTGGTCGGCACCCGCCGGCAAGCCCAGGACGTCTATAGCCTGCTGGATGCGGATAGCGCCTTTCACCTATCCACCCTGATGCCGCCCATCCAGCGTCGGGCCGTGCTGGCTAAGATTCGCACGCGGCTCAAGGACGGGCTCCCCTGCAGGGTAGTATCCACCAGCCTTATTGAGTGCGGCGTAGACGTTGATTTCCCGGTTGTCTATCGGGCAGAGGCGGGATTAGACTCCATCCTCCAATCGGCCGGCCGCTGTAACCGCGAAGGATGCCGCCCCGCCGGTGAAAGCTTTGTATACATTTTTCAGCCCGAAGATGGCGTGCCGTCCATCTTTCAACCTCAGCGGGATGCCTACCGCGCCGTAGCGGACGCTTTCCCGGATGTAGCGATTCCTGAGGCGATCGCCGCGTATTTCCGCTGCCTGCGCAACAATGCCGGGCCATCAGCCCAGGATAAGCTGGGCATTCTCTCCGCATTTGCGCAAGGTATGGACGGACATCTAATGCCCTTCCGTACCGTAGCAGAGCGTTTCCATCTCATTGACTCCTCCACCAAAACCATCTATTTGCCAGTGGACAGCTGCGGCCTGGCGCTGTCGGAGCGGCTGCGGGCAGGCGAACGTTCCCGTTCCCTGTTCCGCCAGTTAGCCGCCTATAGCGTCAACGTATATCCTCAGCATTTTCATTCGCTCTATGAGAGCGGAGCCCTTGATCTTTTGGATGAAGATGCCGCTATTTTGACAGATTTAAGCCGGTATCACCCCAACACTGGCTTATCGCTTCAGGGCGACTGTGGGATGGCGCTGTTCATATAAAGATAAGATTTCAAGCTTTCATCCAATGCGAGGCTTGATCTCAACCGAAGCACAGCGTTCTCTTTGGGATCCATCCGGTTGAATCAGTGCCCTGTTTCGGTAAAAAGACCAGTACACGATTAAATTAAATGGAAGGAGTGAAGAATTCATGCCCATCTCGGTGGAAGTCTGGGGGCCCTATGCTTCCTTTAACCGCCCGGAGTTAAAGACAGAGCGGGTTTCCTATGACGTGATAACGCCGTCGGCCGCCCGGGGTCTTATTGAGGCCATTTACTGGCACCCCGGCTTACGGTGGACCATCGACCGCATCCGGGTGTGCGCCCCCATCCGCTTTACCAATGTACGGCGCAACGAGGTCAAGAGCAAAATTTTGGCCAGCAACGTACGCTCCGCCATGCAGGGAAGCGCACGGCCATTGGCCCTGTATACCGCCAACGACATCATCCAGCGCTCCGCCATGCTCCTCACCGATGTGCGCTACGTGATCGACGCCCACTTCGACTTAACGGATAAAGCCGCCCCCGGCGATAATCCCGGCAAATTTCAGGATATCGTCCGCCGCCGGCTCGAGCGAGGGCAGTGCTATCATCAGCCTTGCTTTGGTACGCGAGAATTTCCTGCCAGCTTTAAGCCTTGTGTTACCCCACCGCCCTGCCCGGAAGAGCTACGGGGAGAGCGTGACCTGGGATGGATGCTCTACGACCTGGACTATGCCGATCCGCAGAATATCCAATCCATGTTCTTTCGGGCAGTCATGCGGGATGGCGTTATTGACGTGCCGCCCTGGGATAGCGAGGAGGTGCGGCGATGATTCTGCAGGCCTTGGTGCGCCACTACGAGGATCTGGTAAAACGGGGCGAGGCACAGCGTCCCGGATGGAGTCCGGCGAAGGTCGCTTTCGCGCTCCGTCTTCGGGAGGACGGAACCCTGTCGCAGGTCGTTTCTCTAAAGTCGGAACGGCAGATGGGCCAAAAGACTGTGCTGGCACCGCGGGAACTAGCCGTCCCTGCCCAGGAAAAGCGGTCCTCCGGCATACGGGCCAATTTTCTCTGCGACAATGCGGGATACTTGTTGGGGGTGGACAACAAAGGGAATCCGAAGCGGACGCTGGCATGTTTTCAGGCTGCCCAGGAATTGCACCTCCACCTGCTGGATGGCGTGGATACTCCTGCAGCCACCGCCGTACGCGCCTTTTTCTCCGGATGGGAGCCTACGGCCGCTGAAACCCATCCGGCCTTATCCGAATACCTGGATGAACTGAAGCAAGGCGCCAACCTTGTCTTTCAGGTGGGGCTCGATCAGTTTGTCCAGGAAGATCCCGCTATCCAAGCTGCCTGGCAGCGTCACTATGACCAGGGAGGCACGGGCGAGCCCGCTGTTTGTCTCGTCACAGGAGAAAAAAATGTCCCTGCAACGCTGCATCCCGCCATTAAAGGGGTACCCGGCGCTCAGTCCAGCGGCGCGTCCTTGGTTTCCTTTAACGCGCCGTCGCTGGAGTCCTATGACCATGAGCAAGGCGGCAATGCCCCTACCGGCGAGTACGCTGCTTTCGCCTACGGCGCCGCGCTGAACCATCTTTTGGCAGATCATGCGCATCGGCAGGTTATCGGAGACACGACGGTTGTTTTCTGGGCGGAGGGCGGCGAGCCCGCTTATCAAGACGCAATCATGGCCGCCCTGACGGGAAAGCCGCAGCAAACCGTCTCAGATACGGATCTAAAAGACTTATTCCGTACGCTGGCCGACGGGCGTCCTTATCCTATTCATAACATCGTGCTGCATCCCAATACGCATTTCTGCATATTGGGGCTCTCCCCCAATGCTGCCCGCCTTTCCGTGCGCTTTTTCTGGCAGGACACGTTTGGAGGCCTCCTAAAAAACATAAACCGACACTACGAGCAGTTGGAAATCGTCCGCCCTTCCTTCGATCATCGGGAGCAATTAAGCCTGTGGGACCTGCTTCAGGAAACGGTAAATCAGAAATCTACGAACAAGGAGCCTAGTCACCAGCTCACCGGCGACGTCCTGCGCTCCATCCTCACCGGAGCGCCCTATCCGGCCACATTGCTGAATGCGGTTCAGCTCCGCATCCGGGCTGATCGCCAGATCACCCGGGGGCGTGCCGCAATTCTTAAGGCATATTACTTGAGGAACCCACATTCCGACTGTCCAAAGGAGGTTTTAGCCGTGAAACTTGATCCCCAAAACGCCCCTGAAAACGTACCTTATACCCTTGGGCGCCTCTTCTCTGTGCTGGAGGCTATTCAGCAGTCCGCCAATCCCGGCATCAACGCAACCATCAAGGACAAGTATTTCAGCTCCGCTTCCGCTACGCCAGCCACCATTTTCCCCATCCTGTTGAATTTGAGTCAGAAGCATCTGCGCAAGCTGGAGAAAGGGCTGGCGATCTACTATGACCGGCAAATCGGGGAATTGGTCAAAACGCTGGGGACCAGCCTTCCTGCCCATCTGAGCCTGCCGGAGCAGGGATCTTTCCAGCTGGGCTATTATCAGCAAACGCAGATCCGCTATTCGAGTGACAAAAAGGAGGAGAATTGATATGAGCGAACCCATCAAGAACCGGTATGAATTCATGATCCTGTTCGATGTGGAGAACGGCAATCCCAACGGCGACCCCGATGCGGGCAACATGCCCCGGGTTGACCCTGAAACCGGACTGGGCCTTGTTACAGACGTATGCCTGAAGCGCAAGATCCGCAATTATGTGGAAACCGCGAAAGAAGGCGCAACGGGTTACCGCATTTACGTGAAGGACGGCGTTCCACTGAACCGCAGCGATGCCGAGGCATGTGCCGATGCGGGCGTTCCAACCGATGATAAAGGGCTTAAAGCCGCCAAGAAGGGCGATCCAGATCTGGATCGAAAACTCCGGGACTATATGTGCCGAAACTTCTTTGACATTCGTACTTTCGGCGCCGTCATGACTACCTTCGTCAAAGGCGCCTTGAACTGTGGCCAGGTGCGCGGCCCCGTGCAGCTTGGGTTTGCCCGTAGTGTGGAGCCCATCGTTCCTCAGGAGGTGACGATTACGCGCGTGGCCATCACCACAGAAGCCGACGCTGAGAAAAAAGGTACGGAGATGGGGCGTAAGTACATCGTTCCCTATGGCCTCTACCGGGCGGAAGGCTATATCTCCGCCAACCTGGCCCGAAAGACGACCGGCTTTTCCTCTGAGGATCTGGAATTGCTATGGCAGGCTATCCTGAATATGTTCGAAAATGACCGCTCTGCTGCACGGGGCAAGATGGCTGTCAGGGAGCTGATCATATTCCAGCACGACAGTGAGCTGGGCAACGCCCCCGCTTGGAAGCTCTTCGATGCCATCCATATTACCCGCGCTGCTACGTCTCCCTCTGGCCCCGCCCGGGCTTATTCGGACTATACTGTCTCTGTGGACGAAACCGCTATCCCCGCTGGTGTTCGCTGCATCCGCATGGGGTGACCATGTATCCTGAGGAAGAGTGGCTCTCCCTTTCCGGCCTGCAACATTTCAAATTTTGCCGTCGTCAATGGGCCCTGATCCACATCGAGCAGCTATGGGCAGAGAACTACCGCACTGCCGATGGCTCTCTGATGCACCAACGGGCCCATGATGCCGATCTCCGGGAGAGTCGGGGCGACCTTATCATGACGCGGGGCATGCAAGTATTCTCTCCCACACTGGGGATTTCCGGTCAATGCGATGTGGTGGAGTTTCATCGGGATCCTAGCGGCATCCCGCTGCAAGGGCATGAGGATCTCTGGAAGCCCTTCCCGGTAGAATATAAACGAGGCTCCCCAAACGATCGAGGTGCTGACGAACTTCAGCTTTGCGCCCAAGCCATGTGCCTGGAAGAGATGCTTTGCACGGATATCCCCGTGGGTGCTTTATACTATGGCGAAACCCGGCACCGCCAGCGCATTGAATTCTCCAAAGCGCTGCGCGACGAGGTGTGCGGCTGTATTAAGGCGATGCATGATCTGTACCATCGAGGATATACCCCTAAAGTCAAGCCCTCTAAGGCTTGTAATGCCTGCTCTCTCAAAGATGCATGCTTGCCTCGGCTGATGAACATCCGCTCGGTGACGGAGTATCTACAGGAGAACATGGAGGGAAGGTCATGAGGCATCTTCTGAACACGCTCTTTGTCACCACCGAGGACGCTTACCTCGCCCTAGATGGGGAGAACATCGTAGTAACCCGTGGTCAACTGCCGCTAGGACGATTTCCGCTCCACACGCTCAGTGCGATTATCTCTTTTTCCTATGCAGGGGCTTCGCCCGCCTTGATGGGTGCCTGTGCTCAGCGGAGTATCAGCCTTACCTTCTGCACCCCGAGAGGTCGATTCCTGGCCAGATCCCTTGGGGAAAGCCATGGCAATGTTCTTCTGCGGCGGGCCCAATATCGAATAGCCGACGACCCAGAACAGAGCTGCCGAATCGCCCGGAATTTTATCTTTGGTAAGATATATAACGCCCGATGGAGCGTGGAACGCACCCGGCGCGATCATGCGTTGCGCGTGAACACAGACCGCTTAGAAGCAGTCTCGGGGCAGCTAAAAGCGCTATTGCCCGCTGTTGCAAGCGTTCGGAGTTTAGAGGCTCTTCGCGGACTGGAAGGGACAGCAGCAGCCATCTATTTCGCTGTGATGGACGATATGATCCTTCGGGATAAATCCGACTTCTTCTTTCATGGTCGCAGCCGCCGTCCGCCTTTAGACAACATGAACGCACTGCTTTCCTTTGCATATTCCCTGTTAGCTCATGATTGCGCCTCAGCATTGGAGGCCGTTGGCCTGGATTCCTACGTAGGTTTTCTTCATCGTGACCGACCAGGCCGCGCTTCCCTATCCTTGGATCTCATGGAGGAACTTCGGCCCTGCATGGCGGACCGCTTTGTTTTGACGCTGATTCATAACCGGATGATGAGCCCCAATGACTTTCAACATCGCGAGAGCGGTGCGGTTTTGATGACGGATGAAGCACGCCGGACATTCTTGAAAGCCTGGCAATCGAAAAAGCAAGAGGTGCTCACCCACCCCTATCTGAAAGAGAAGTTACCATGGGGGATGGTGCCATATGTCCAGGCCTTATTATTAGCTCGATATCTGCGGAATGATCTGGACGGCTACCCGCCATTCTTGTGGAAGTGAGGTGTCCTATTTGCTGGTAGTCATTACCTACGACGTCAATACACAAGATGCATCTGGGCGCAGGCGGCTGCGGCAGATCGCCAAGCAATGCGTCAATTACGGACAGCGTGTTCAGAATTCCGTATTTGAATGCTTGCTGGATGCAGCTCAGTGCCGTCTATTGCAGGCACGGCTATGCGACATCATGGATCCCGTCAAAGATAGTTTACGTTTCTATTATTTAGGGGATCGTTACCAAACGAAGATTGAACATTTCGGAGCTAAAACCGGCTATGCCCCAGAGGAGCCGCTCATTCTCTAGTATGCGAAGTCCAAGTTCGCAGACTTTTCCAGTAGGTTCGCACAGATATAGAACGTGTTTTTGCATAATCGGTAGCATCAGGGCGGCGTAACGTAGGTAATATCGGATCAACTTTTAGTGTTTATGTGTTTTATTTGTCTATTCCGTCAATATTCCTTTTAGCATATTTATGTAGTTTCGCTGTCGCTCCCCGCATGGGGAGCGTGGATAGAAATTACAGCATTAAGCGTAACGCCGACAAGCCCCACGCGTCGCTCCCCGCATGGGGAGCGTGGATAGAAATGCGGAAAACGAGGTCATGCACCTAAGATTGAACGGTCGCTCCCCGCATGGGGAGCGTGGATAGAAATTGCATGTGTGAGCCATGCGATGAAACCTCCTATCTGTCGCTCCCCGCATGGGGAGCGTGGATAGAAATCGGGTGCCGCCAATACCACATTTTTTTGCTATTGCGTCGCTCCCCGCATGGGGAGCGTGGATAGAAATCACAGACGCCGAATTCCTGGAGCGCTATCTGGAGTCGCTCCCCGCATGGGGAGCGTGGATAGAAATCCAGCGGGTCATGCCGGCTACGACCGTTATGGCGCCGTCGCTCCCCGCATGGGGAGCGTGGATAGAAATCCGCAAGGCCAACCGAACCAAATGATCGCACGAGTCGCTCCCCGCATGGGGAGCGTGGATAGAAATACGAAATTAGA
>CAJFUN010000035.1 GCA_904420205.1 Candidatus Parachristensenella avicola
CAGATATTTTGCCGCCTTGGCGAACGGATACCATACCCCCGGTTCAAAAGCTTCCCTCAGCAATCTGTTGATTTCCTGCTTTTTCTCTCTATCCATTCGCCGCATCTCCCGCCATCTCATCTTTTTATTTTTAGTATATCATATTTGCCTGACCCATTCCAGGCGTTTCCTGGAAATATCGCGTATTTGCGCACCTTCTTTGCGATATGCTTTCATCTGGCGCAGCCAGTAATCCACCGAATTTTGCATGATCGGTAGGAAATTGCCGAATTCATCTTCACCTATTGACAGTTTCCGCTGTAAGGCGCTATCATTCAATTGTAAACGGGCTTCAAAATTGAAGCCTTTGGGAAAGGATGTGCATGAGGATGGAACAAAAAATGCTTGGAGCAATCCTGCCAGGAAATTCGACCGTTGAATTGCATGAATTTGACATCCCAACGCCTGGCCCCGGTCAGGTATTGGTCCAAACGATGGCCTCGACTATCTGCGGCAGCGATATCCGCTGCATCTATCGCGCTCATGTGGGAAAAGGGCCCGAGGGATACCAGCCTGGCACCATTGCCGGCCATGAGCCATGCGGCGTTATTGTCCAAGAAGGCAGCCATCTGAAGCGCTTTAAAAAGGGAGACCGCGTCATCATTTATCATATCTCCGGTTGTGGTCTTTGCCATGACTGCCGCATGGGTTACCAGATTTCCTGCACAAGCCCCTTGCGGGCCGCCTACGGCTGGCAGCGCGACGGCGGCATGGCCCCCTATATTCTGGCCGACGAAAAGGATCTGATTGCCCTGCCCGATGAGCTTACCTATTGCGACGGCGCCCAGGTGGCCTGTGGATTCGGCACCGTTTATGAAGCACTGGAGAAAATTGGCGTATCCGGTAACGATGCGGTGCTGGTCGTCGGCCTGGGGCCGGTCGGTCTGGCCGCGTTGATGCTGGCCCGGGCAATGGGGGCCAATCAGCTGATCGGTGTGGAGGCCCTTCCCGAGCGGATCGAGCTGGCTAAACGCTTGGGCCTTGCCGACCACGTTTTGGCCCCTGGCGAGGATACGTTGGCGCATATCCGCGCCCTCACTGGTGGTCACGGCGTAGAAAAAGCCGTGGATTGCAGCGCCAATGAGTCCGGCCGTACGCTGGCCATCCAAGCTACCCGTGAGTGGGGCAAAATCGCCTATGTGGGCGAGGGCGGCACCACCCGTTTTGAGCCCAGCCCGGATATTATCCATGGCCAGAAAACCATTTATGGCAGCTGGGTTACCAGTCTATGGCGCATGGAGGATTTGGTGGAGCGGTTGGTCCGCTGGGGGCTGCACCCGGAAGATCTCATCACCCATCGCTTCCTTTTGGAGAATGTAAGCCAGGCTTACGCGCTCATGGCTTCCGGGCATTGCGGCAAGGTGGCCGTAGTTTTTGATGGGACGGAGGATCCTCAGTCTGGAAAGGAGCGCGCCCAGTGACAGAAGCCGTGAAGCCTGACCAGGTGCCTCGCTTTACGCTGCGGGATGGGGAAACCATCCCGGCCATGGGATTTGGCACCTTTGGCTCCGATCACTATTCTCCTGAGCAGGTATCCGAAGCTGTTTATGGCGCGCTTAAGGCCGGATATCGGCTGCTGGACTGCGCGCAGGTATACGGTAATGAAGCGCAGATCGGCCAGGTGCTTAGCCGCGCTTTCCATGAGGAAATTGTTCAGCGGGATGCGCTGTTTATTACCTCCAAAGTATGGAACGATATGCATGGCCCCGGGGACGTGCTGGTAGCCTTGGCATGCACGCTGCGGGATCTGGGATTGGAATTCATCGACGCCTATTTTGTCCACTGGCCTTTTCCCAATTATCACGCCCCCGGCTGCGACGGTGACAGCCGCAACCCCGATTCTCGTCCCTTTGACGCCGAAGAATTTATCGCGTTGTGGCGTCAGATGGAGCGTGTCCACGACCTGGGCCTGGTTCGTCATTTGGGCATGAGTAATATGACAATTTCCAAGCTAGAGGCTGTGCTGCCCCATTGCCGTATTCAGCCCGCGCTTTTAGAGTTGGAGCTGCATCCCTCGTTCCAGCAGCGTCAGCTGCTGAACTATTGCAGGCAGCACCACATCCAACCCATGGGCTTTTGTCCCCTCGGCTCGCCCAATCGTCCCGAAAGGGACCGGACCGCCGAGGATGTAAACGATATGGAATTGCCCGAGGTGCTGGAGGTTGCCCGCCGCCATCATATTCATCCTGCCCTTGTATGCTTAAAGTGGCAGGTTGCCATGGGTGCTTTGCCTATCCCCTTCTCGTCCCGCCCGGCCAACTATCTTGCCAATCTACGTTGCATTACCGAAGATCCCCTCACCCCGGAAGATCTTGCGGTTCTCAAAGAGGCCGAGCGCGACTGCCGTCTGATCAAGGGGCAAGTTTTCCTCTGGCCTGGCGCCAGCGACTGGCGGGAAATCTGGACGTAATCGCTTATTCTTCCCAATGGAAAAACCGGCTCCATGTTGAGCCGGTTTTTCCATTCTTTATTGTTCCCGCAGCCCGCCGTATATTATTCAGCTTCTTCGCCGCTTCCCGCGCCTTTAGCGCCCAATATCTGCTGGGTTTGTTCATCCTGGAATTGATTGGTGTAAAGATGATAGTAGTAGCCCTTAAGCTCCATAAGCTCGTCATGGGTGCCCGATTCTACCATTTCACCGCCGCGGATAACCAGGATCCGATCGGAATTACGGATAGTAGACAGCCGGTGGGCAATGATAAAGCTGGTCCGCCCTTCCAGCACCCGGTCAATGGCCCGCTGGATCCGCTGCTCCGCCTCTGTATCGATAGAAGAGGTCGCCTCATCCAGCACGAATAGGGCCGGATCCGACACGATGGCCCGCGCAAAGGAGATGAGCTGCTTCTCGCCGGTTGAAAGCCGTCCGCCGCCTTCTCCCACTTGGGTATCGTATCCTTTATCCAGCTTTTCAATGAATTCATGGGCGCCTACCAATCGCGCGGCCGCTTCTACCTCTTCGTCGGTAGCCTCTAGGCGTCCATAGCGGATATTCTCGCGGATGGTTCCGGAGAAAAGCTGGGGCGACTGCAGCACATATCCCAGGTTAGAATGCAACCACAACTGGCTGCGCTCCCGATAATCCACGCCGTCGATCAGGATGCGCCCGGAAGTGGGTTCATAGAAGCGGCAAATCAGGTTCACAATGGTGGACTTGCCCGACCCGGTTTCACCCACCAAAGCAATCTGCATCCCATGCCGCACCTTAAGGTTAAAGTGGCTCAGTACCTTTTCGCCCCCATCGTATTGGAAGCTGACATCCTCAAACTCCACATCTCCGCATATCTCCGGCCAGTTTTCCTTCTTGGGCTCAAAGCATGTGCCATAGCGCTCAATCACCTCAGGGCTATCGGTGATCTGCGGCTTGGTATCGATCAGCGCCATCACGCGCTCTGCCGCCGCCTGAGAGGACTGCAGATCCGAAAAGATGCGAGCGAAGTTTAGCACCGGCTCAAAAAAGTAGCCCGACAGCTGAAGGAAAAACGAAAGCTGGCCGACGGTCATGCCGCCAAAGAGCACATGGTTGCCGCCTACCCACAGCACAAAAGCCGTCCCCACTGCTGCAAAGCATCCGATGACCGGCCAGAACATGCCGGATATGACTGCCGATTTCACCGAGGAACGCTCCATCTGAGCGGCCAGATCGTTAAATTCTTTGGCGTTCAGCTCTTCGCGCACCAGGGTTTTGGTGGTTCTTGCGCCCATAATGCCCTCATTAAAGGCGCCGGTAATGCGGCTGTTAGCTTTGCGCACCTCTCTCTGGTGGTTCAGGATATATTTTTGGAACACCAACGCCACCACGGCGATAATGGGCAGCAGGGCAATGATGCACAGCGCCAGCTGCCAATTCATCAGCAGCATCCCCAGCACGGCGATAATCATGAAAACGAAGCCCCATGCCAGGTCCACCAGCGACCAGGCGATGGTATCGGCGAGTTTTTGCGCATCGCTGGTCATGCGCGCCATTAAGTAGCCGACAGCCGTCTTATCATAATAGTTGAAGGATAGCTCCTGTAGCCGGTCGAAGCAAGCCTTGCGGATGTCATGACTGACGTAGCATTCCACCTTTCCAGCGTGCTTGCTAAAGTTGTACACGTTGGCAGCCGCAATGGCGATCAGCCCTAGATAGACCAGGGCAAACCATGGCAAGCCCTCCAGCCTGCCCGGCATGACAAAGTTGTCAATGGCAAAAGCCGTAGACATGGGCATCAACACATCGGTAATCCCGCTCATGGTCATGCAAAGCATAATGGTTACGAGATCCCGCTTATAGGGCATCGCGTAGTGCAGCACCTTTTTCCAGGTGCTCCATTCTACCTTTTTGGATTGAAATTCTTCTTCGCGAATCGCGCTCATGCTTCGCTCACCTCCTTTTGCGCCGCATTTTGAATCTCCCATACGCGCCGGTAAAGGCCGTCCTCCTGAAGAAGGCTCTCATGGGTTCCTTCCTGCACCAGCCGTCCTTCGTCCAGCACCAGGATGTGATCAGCCTGCATCAGGGTCGACAGGCGATGGGAAATGATAAAGGTGGTCGTGCCTGCGCGGCGCTCTTTCAGGGCCTCGCGGATCTGAGCGTCCGTCTGCGTATCCACTGCCGAGAGCGAATCGTCGAAGATCAGGATATCGCTCTCCGGCAGTAGCGTCCGAGCAATAGCGACCCGTTGCTTCTGGCCGCCTGACAGCGTAACGCCCCGCTCACCAACTACCGTGCCGTAGCCTTCTTCAAACTCCGTAATCACATCGTGCACGGCTGCCACCCGAGCCACCTCATGGATAAACTTCTCCTCAATGTCCGGCTGGGTTATGGCGATATTCTCCTGGATCGTCTTGGAATAAAGGAAGGGCTCCTGCAGCACGTAGCCCACGCGCGAACGCAGGTAATGTTTGTCGATATGTTTTAGCTCCACTTCACCGATGCGGATCGATCCTTCTGTATAATCATACAGCCGTTGCATTAGCTGCATCAGCGTGGACTTGCCGCTTCCCGTAGGTCCCAGGATAGCCACCGTCTCCCCGCTTTTAACCGTGAAAGATAGATCTCGCAGTACTGGCTTGCCATCCTTATAGGCGAAGCTCACATGATCGAAACAGATATCGCGGTTCAGCGGCGGCGTCTGGGGGTTCTCTCCGCTGTCCTCGGGTTTTAGCGTCAGGATCTCGTCGATACGTCCCACCGCGATAAGGGTTTTGCCCATATCTGCCAGCATTCGTCCCAGCTGGCGGATCGGCCACATCATCTGACCCAAATAGGAGAAGAAAATCGTCAGCTGTCCCAGAGTGAGTTCGCCTTTAACCGTGAGATATAATCCGGCAATGGTAACCACCATGGTGGGCAGCGCTGAAAAAATATCGCCCACCGACCAGAAAACGGCAAAATCCTTGTTAAGGGAATATACCTTATCGCGCAGGTCGTCGTTCTTTCCGTCGAACTTCTTGCGTTCATAGGCTTCCCGTCCGAAGGCCCGCACCACCCGCACGCCGGTAAAGTTCTCCTGCATCACCGTCGACAGGGTACCGTCCGCCACCTCGACTTCTGTGAACTTCTTTTGAATCTTTCTAAAATAAAGGTAGGAAAACAGAATGAGCCATGGGATAAGCACCATTGCCAGCAGCGAGAGCCCCACATGCATCTGGAACATGATGACAAAGCTGAGCACTGCCATGATCACAATACGCGCAAACTCGATCACCTGCACCGAGAGGAACCGACGCGTAGTCTCCACGTCCGTGGTGCAGCGCTGGATGAGATCCCCCGTTTCCGCTCCCACATGATAATCAAATTCGACCTGTTGCAGGTGGGCGTATAAAGATTCCTTAATGTCCCGGGCCATACCTTCGGAGCCCACGGCTATGACTTTACTTTTGTAGAAGTTAATCAGGCCGCTGATAAGGGCCAGCCCCACCACGATGATGCCCAAAATCCATAGGTTGGCGCGCAGCCATTCCACGCCGCCCAGCTGGTTCAGGGGCGCCATGATCCAATCTGGCAACGTCAGCGGCTCGCTTCCCAGGACTGAGTCAATGGTTTTTCCGGTAATCTGCGGGTTGATAAACCCGATGCCCGTGGCTGCCAGCGCAAAAAGGAACGCAAGCAAAAACTGCATGCGGTGCCCCTTTGAAAAGCCCCAGAGCACTTTGAATCGGTAACGGTTCAAGGTCGATCGACCTCCTTTCTTGTTGGGCCGTTGTGCGGCCGGAACGCCGGCTTGCTAAGTGAAGCGGACGCCCTATGCTGATGGAGAAAAGGAAAAGGCTGCATAGCCTTCTCGCCTGCAGCCTTTTCCCCCAATGGGTCAAAAAAACCGCAGGCTAGCCTGCGGTTATGCGAATCTTACTCACATGACGGCAAGCCGGTATCGAAAAGACGAAGAAGCGCGCCCCTTCTCTCCACCATTGATTCTCTTTACCAAGCGGATGTTCAACATTTTACCGGCCTCCTTTCTATAAATTCCAAAATGTAGTATAACACGGTCTTTATATCATTGCAAGTATTTTTTTATGCTTTTTATTTGTTTCCGCCGTCGCGCCCTATTTTGCTGAAAATCGCACAAATTGACAGTATATAGCAAAAATTCACTTTATGAATGGGATGTACGTTGTGCGTCATCCTCTGTGCATTCCGTTCCCATGCCGTCAGGTCTAGCCTGCCGCAGCCGGTCGATCACCTGATCCATGTGCCGCTGCGCCTCCCAAATATCGCTCATTCGATCATCCTCCGGCGCTTCGCCCATCAGCCCTTTGAACTGGGAAACTTTTAGGCCTAGGGCTTCCTGCATGTCTTGGTCCGTCCCTTTGGCGCATACCAAATAGTAGCAGATGAGCGAATCCTCTTTGCCCATTCGGTGCGCCCGATCCTCGGCCTGCGAGTGAACCGCCGGCGACCAATCTAGTTCGCCGAACACCGTGCAGGTAGCCGCCTGCAAATTCAGCCCTGAGGCAGCCCGCAGAGAAATGCAGCACAGATTTGTCTTGCCCGCCATGAACCGCTCCACCGCCATATCCTTTTGAGCGGTAGTCTCCCTTCCCGTAATAAAGACGGGCCGATATGCATGCAGCTGCTGGCGGTAGCAGTCAAATACGCTGTGGTGATGGGCAAAAAGCAGCACCCGCTCTCCAGCCTCCAGCAAGGCCCGCACAAAGGCCGAGACCCATGGCGCCTTGGAAAGTCCCGTGGCCTGGCGTTCTCCGGCCACAATCTGTTCCCGCAGCAGCGCTTGCTGACCACCGTCTGCCTCGGCGCCCAGGGCCATCAGGGTGCGGAGCTTCTCATAGACCGGCTTCATCTCGCGCTGATAGATGTGCTCGTCCCAGTCAATAGCTTGGACAATGCGGCGTTTGGCCGGCAGTTCCTTGAGCACTTGGCCCTTGAGCCGGCGCAGCATCAGGCCCTCCCGCCGCAGATAGTCTCCCAGCTCATCGGGATGAGCGACAATATCATTGCCATACCCGTAGCACCACTCCCGGGTGAACCCTTCCCAATCGCCTAGGCAGTGAAAATCCAAGATATTCATAACGTTATAGATTTCGCCGCCGGCGTTATAAATAGGCGTACCGGAAAGCCCGTATACCTGTTGCGCTGCGTCCGATACCAGGCTGGCTGCTGAATACTTTTCCGTGCCGCTGTGGCGCAGCTCCTGGATCTCATCAAAAACCACAGTATCAAAGCCCTGAGCCGGCAGCGCCTTCTTCCACCCCCGAAGCAGCAGGTAATGGATCAGATAGATCCTTGCCGGCGGTAGCGTATAAGGCGTCAGGCCTCGAATCACATGGATCAGCGGGATCGAATGATCTTGCGATTCCACCCGCAGAAACCGCTCCGCTTCCCGGATCCAGTTGGTCACCAGATGCGGCGGCACAACCAGCAGCACCGGCCACTGCTGGCGGATCGCTAAGGCCGCCAGTGCCTGCACGGTCTTCCCTAGACCCATCTCGTCAGCCAGCAGCGCCCTGCCCTGCTCCAGCAAGAAGCTAACGCCCTCCTTTTGAAAGTCGGTCAGTTCCCCATTAAACTGACTGGGCGCCGGTTCCGCTCTTCCGGGTCGGGTCAGCCAGGCGTCCCGGCGCAAAATCCGCTCCCGCGCTCGGTCTATAGCCTGCTGCCATCGCTCAGTATCGCGCTCGGCAATCTCGAGCGGGAACCGCAGCATAACCCAATTTAGATCCGCCACATAGCGCCAATGATTCGGAAATGTCACCCGGCCGCGGCGCGCTTGGTCGGCGCCTGGGAATAGCCGCTTTATGAGCTGGGTCACCGAAGGGTCCCCTTCCACCGTCCAAGCCTTTTTCCTCCGGTTGTATTTGACGACGCCAATGGGCTGCCCAAAGCGTCCAGGCGTTTTCAGGTACCCGGGCAGCTGCGTTTCGCCCTCATCCTCTTCGGGCAACGCCCAGCCGTCATCTTCCGGCAGCATCCATTCGTCGTTCACAGTGCCACCCCCCATAGCTGGTTCAGGCTTATCTGCACGCAGGCCTTGCCGCCTATCTTGGCAGGTAAGAGGGCCGATTTCTGTGTCAATACCACCAAAGCCGCCACTTGCCCGCTGGCTGCGTATCGTTCCAGCTGCCCTCTCAGGCTCCGGCTGCTCGGCCGCCCTTTTTTTATCTCAATCCCAATGCCTGAATCGGTTAAAAAGTCGATCCGGCATCCCCGGCCCAGCATCGCCTCGCGCCTGTACGGAATGCCGAAATCTTCAAGGCACATCGCCACCGCCAGCTGCAGTTCAGCCTCCTGGGCCGCCTGAGGCGCCCGCAGGGTTGCCAGCGTCTGTAGCACCCGATCCAGTTCGGTCATATCGCGCCCTCCAGCCCCAGCTGCTGTAAGGTTCCGCCTTCCGGGAGGGTCCATAGCCGTCCGTCGGGCTCCATGCGCTGAGGAGCCGCTGCCCCCTGAATTCGGATGACCTTGAATTGGTCGCCCCGGATGCAGATGGCCGCGCCGTTAGGCAGGCACAAGCAGCCCTTTGCGCTTTCTCGCACGGCCTGCTCCAGGCCGTCCATCCGCCCCGGCTCATCGCTATGGGGACATACCAGCGACGGTAACAGGCCCAACGCCGGCAGCAGCGTATACCCGCCCGTCCCCTCCAAGACCGGATAGTCGCTCCAGGAGGCCTCAAACCAGCAAATGGCTCCAGCCGAAATGCCGCAGAGGATTTTGCCCTCGGCTGCGGCTTGCTTGAGCGCGTCGTCCACACCGAAGCGCCGCCATTGCTCCAGCATATAGCGGCTGTTTCCGCTGCCAACATAGATAATGTCGCTGGCCATGATTTTATCCAGCACCTGTTGCCGCGATTTGGGTTCTCCCTTTCCCAGCATCAGCGGCTGCGTCCTGCAACCCAGCTGCTGGCCATATATATGACGGAAGGTGGTTATATAGCCGCCGCTCTCCTGGCTGGCCGTAGGGATAAACAGCACCCGTGGGCGCTCCTTTTCCGCCATGGCCACAATCGCCTGGTCGATAGGCAGCGTCCCTCGGGTCTTGAACTCGCCTCCGCCGATTGCAACAATATTCAGCATCTTTTGCTCCTACTTCCTTACACCATATAAGGGCATTATAGCCGACCCAGCCAGGTATATCAAGCGCTGGGCGAATATCTGTTTTCGTTCGATATAAACTAAAATCGCCTGCGGCGCATGCCGTAGGCGATTTTAGTGCACACCGACGCTATAATCCCATCATCCAGGAGAATACAAGATCCGCTTGACCCGGAAATCCTTCATGCCCAAAATCCGGATAAAGCACCATCCGCTTGTTCGCCGTAATATGATTATAGGCAGCGAACTGGGTGGACGGCGGGCATACCGTATCCATCAGTCCCGTGTACATCACCACGTCTGCCCGTATTCTGGGCGCCAGGAACTGTAGATCAATGTAGCCCAAGGTCCGGAAAATCTCATCCTCCCGCTCGTGCCGCGGATCAAAGCGGCGAAAATATTCTTTCAGTTCCGAATATGCGTCCTTATCTAGATCCATATCCCATACGCGTTTATAATCGCAGAGGAAGGGATACTGGGGCGCAGCCCGCTTAATCCGCGGCTCTAAGCTAGCACATGCCAAGGTGAGCGCGCCGCCTTGGCTTCCACCCATGCATCCCACACGGGTCTCGTCCACCTCCGGAAGCCCCATGACAATGCCGGCTAGCTGGGCTGTATCGAGAAAAATGGAGCGAAACAACAGGCGCTCGGGTCCATCGTCCAGGCCCCGGATAATGTGGCCGTGAAGCGTATTCCCGCCGACGCTACCCTTATCCTCCGAGCGCCCGCCCTGCCCCCGCACATCCATAGCGGCCACAGAGAATCCCGCCAGCACATAAGCCAGCTTACCGCTCCAGTCGCCCACATCGCCTGCATACCCATGGAACATCAGCACGGCTGGATGGGGTTCTTGTTTGCCCGCAGGCCTCAGGTATTGGCAGTGGATGCGTGAACCGCCCACACCGGTAAACCAAAGATCATAGCACTCAGCTCCCGGCGCCTGAAAATCGGCGCGCGTCATCTCCACCTGGCTATCCACCGCGCGCATCTCCTGAAGCGCCCTGTCCCAATAGGCGTCGAAATCCTCGGGTTTGGGGTTTACGCCCTGGTAGCTTTTCAGCTCCTCCAGGGGCATGTCGATCATAGGCATGCTGTTCTCCTCCTCTTTTGCTTTTACAGAAGGGTTTTATCGGGATTCGCCGACAACAGCAACGCTGCGCCGTTGTCGAAAAGGATATTTTCCATCACCCGGCGCTCCTGCCCGAAGGCTTCCTCCAGGCAGGCCAGGGCCGTGCGCGTAAAGCCGTAGGGCCAGTCGCTGGCAAAAAGAAGCCGCTGGCTGCCAGCCGCCGACCGGAATAGGCGAAGACGCGCCGCTGGAAGAAAGGAAGTATCGGCGTACAGGTTATCCAGTTCCCGTAAGCCTTGAGCGAGTATCTGGTATTCATCCAGCCCGCCGTGTGCCGCCACAAAGCGCAGCCGCCGGTGGGCGGCGGCAAGATGCACCAACGGCTCTACCGCGCCATACTCCGGACGCTCGCAATCCCGTTCCTCCCGCGCATAATAGCAGCTTATTCCGGTATGCATCAAGATCACGCAGCCGTCCGGGCATGCCTTAAGAAATTCATGGACCGCTTGACCGTCCGGCGCGACTTTTTGTAAAATAGGATGCAGCTTAAATCCCCAAGCGCCCTGTGCAAGCTGCTCTTCCACTTGCCGTCTGATTGCGCCTTGCGTAAAATCCACGCTTCCAAAGGCCAGCAGCTTCGGCTGTCTCCGTGCCGCTTCCGCCACCGCGCTAAAGGATACATGGGGCGCAATCGGCATTACGCAGGACAGGCTAACGCCGGCTTCATCCTGCTGCCGAGCATGGTTTTCCAGCGTAGCGCATTCGTTGCGCCTGCGCTCCGCCCGAGCAAGAGACCGAGCCATGGGCTCTAAGCGGTATATCGCCTCGGCAAGCGCCTGTCCATGATATCGGAAGCGCCGAAAGGGCGCGTCCGGATCAAAGCCGTACCGGAAGGGTTTGTGCCCCTCGATCAGCGCATCGCCGTTGATCCGGAGAATATCTCCGATATGCGTGTGAAAATCCAGTATTTGCATCGTACATTGATTTCCTTTGGAGGTAAGATCATGGAAGTATGGCATCAGCGTCTGGACGACGCGATCCGTATCGTAACTGCCGCCGGAGACGAGGCCCGGCGCGCGCAAGCTCATCTTGTCGTTGGCCATAAAATGGACAATGATTATGTGACCCAGGTAGATCAGGACACCGAGCGACATATCCGTCAGGCGCTTCTTGCCCGCTATCCGCAGGACGGATTTTGGGGCGAGGAATACGGCGCCGCTGGCGATGAAGACCATCTTTGGGTGTTGGATCCCATTGACGGTACCACAAACTATATCCGGGGGATGGAAGAATATGCTGTTTCGCTGGCCTATCTCTGTGGCGGCCAGCCGGCGGTAGGCGTAGTATACTGCCCCCGGACCGGCAGCCTCTATACGGCGATTCGGGAGAAAGGCGCTTGGAAGGATGGACAGCCCATTCGCGTCTCAGCCGATAAATGCTTGCGAGAAACCGTTATCGGCATGGCCTTCGCCCACCGCAATCCGGAATTTGCGTCCAGCATCCAACGAATGATCGAACGCCTGATGGCCCAGGCTGGCGATATGCGCCGTTCCGGATCAGCTGCACTGGATCTGTGCCGGGTGGCCGAGGGAGCCTATGGCGGATATATCGAGCCCGGTCTTAACCTGTATGATATCGCCGCCGGGGTGTTGATCGTACAGGAAGCTGGCGGCCGGATCAGCGGTTTCCCCTCGGAAGCCGGAGCGCTGCAGACCGGCAACGTACTGGCCAGCAACGGGTTGCTTCATCGCGCAATTGAATCCATAGTGGCCGATAGCTTTCAACTCAACAGGGTCGAATGAGCTATAGTAATAGGGCTATTTACTCAATGGACTTTTCGCCGCCGCATGATATGATAACGGTGATTGAAAATAATATTGGGGAAAAACAAATGATTGATCGTGTAACGCCCACCCAGGCGCTGGCCATGTTGGGCAACGGTTCTATTCATCATTATATGCTCATTTCCATTTTGCGCAACCCAAAAAAGTTTGGGCTGGCCCAGGTCTATCGCAGCGGGTCCAGCTTGATGTGCCTTTTCCCCGTCGACGATGCCCGCCGAAGCGCATTGATCGCGCTGGAAAGCGTTTCCGATCTGCAGGAGTTCCTCGCGCTGCCCTCTCGGGCGGGTACAAAATACAGCATCCTTCACGCGCCTGAGAGCCGAAGCGCGCTGCTGGCTTCCTTATCCCCCCTAGGTCCGGCGGCGCTGGAGCCTGGCTATATCCAGTATTGGCTCCCGGCGCTTCAGCCGGTCACGCCGCCGAGCTATGAGGGGGTGCGGCCGCTTTCGGTTGGCGATCTGCCCGCTGTGTCGGAGTTTTTATCCAAGCAGGGCCGGCATGACTTTTTATACGCTGATCTGGCCAACAGCCTTCGCCTTATGCCCGCTGTCGGCTATTTCCATAACAATCGCTTAATGGGTTGCTGTCTGGTGCATCCGGTGGGCGTCCTGGTGCAGCCTTATCTCCCGCCGTCCTATCGGCATCGTGGCCTGGGAGCCGCCCTGTTGCGCCAGGCTATCGTGCTGCTGCGCCAAGCTTCCTTACCTGTATTTTGCTGCATCGACAGGAAAAGCGTTGCCGGCGGGATCTTGTTGCGCCGTCTGGGCTTTCAGCAGGATGCGCAGATCTGCCTGGTTCGGTTTTGAACGATTGACAAATGCTCGCGCAGCTGGCATAATAGATAGGTCAAATTTGTTGCAGCAATCTTCTGCTGCCGTTCCGTCAAGTTTTTATGCGCCCGTAGCTCAGCAGGATAGAGCGGCCGCCTCCTAAGCGGCAGGTCGGGGATTCGAATTCCTTCGGGCGCGCCAAGCAAACTGAGTGCAGGCGCAATTTTTGCATTTCCGGCTCAGTTTTTTCTTTTGCTTGCAAAAAATTGGATTGATTAAAGCAGGGCAAATAAGGTATGCAAAATTTACGTTCTAGCAGAGGAGTAAAGCCATTTGTTCCGAATTCTGCCAAATGCATACAGCCTGCAAAGTACCCTGCAGCGGCATGCCTGAGCAGCTCTATCCCCTAATGCTGCGCGGCTCTATTCTCAACTTGCTGCCCCGTACAAAATGACTGCAGGATTGCAGCTATATTTTTCCAATAACGCTTGACAAAGATCATGTATCATGATAGAATATTGCTGTTCTTCCGTTGGGGAATTGTGTAACGGCAGCACCTACGACTCTGACTCGTATTGTCAAGGTTCGAATCCTTGTTCCCCAGCCATATGCCCTCATGG
>CAJFUN010000036.1 GCA_904420205.1 Candidatus Parachristensenella avicola
ATGATTGTTTTTCCTGCAAATCCAATCATTCCGGCTGACTACAAAAACCGAAGGGAGAGAACTTCCTTACGAAGCCTCTCCCTTAGGCGGTTCTTTTACGGTGCAAAATCTGCTTATGTTATCGGACGCTTGCTTCCGCTTCGTTCCGGATGCAGGCGGCTAACGCTTCAGCATCCGCACAGATGCGTTCTTGATCTTCACCTTCCAGCATGACGCGGATCAGCGGTTCCGTGCCGGAGGGCCGTACCAATACTCTGCCCGAATCGCCGTATGCCTGTTCCAGCGCTTGAATTCTTTCCGTCACACGGCTGTCCTGCTGCCATGTGTCACGCCGCTGAGGCGTCACCGGCACATTCACCAAAACCTGCGGTAAAGGCGTCATCACCTGGGCAAGTTGCGCCAGCGTCTTCTGGCTGCCAGCCATTGCCTGCAACAAATGCAAACTGGTCAGCAGTCCGTCTCCCGTGGTATTTTCCTCTAGGAAAATGATATGGCCCGACTGCTCGCCGCCCAGCGAATATCCCTTCTTCAGCATGGTTTCCAGCACATACCGGTCGCCCACCTGGGTGGTTTCTACCGTGATTCCCGCCCGCCGGGCCGCCTGATGAAGTCCAAGATTGCTCATAACGGTCGCGACCAGTGTGTCCTGCTTTAGCCGCCCCTCTGCCTTCAGCCGGTCGGCCAGAATCATCATAATCTGGTCGCCATCCACCATGCGGCCCTGATGATCGACCGCCAGCAGCCGGTCGGCATCCCCATCAAAGGCCAATCCAATGTCGGCGCCCAGCGCCTCGACGATTCGAGCCAGCGTATCCATATGTGTGGAGCCGCATCCCTCGTTGATATTCAAACCATTAGGATGGTCGAATATGCTCATCACATTGGCGCCCAGCTGGTCGTAAAGCTCCGGCGCGATCACGCTGGCGGCGCCATTGGCACAATCCAGCACTACCTTGATGCCTGTCAGATCCAAGGCGGGATCCACTGTCGTACGAAGGAACTCAATATAATCCTGCCGGGCGGAGGTCATGTCGTGCACCATGCCGACCGCGCTGCCGCAGCAGCAAGCCACGCGGTCCGGCCGTCCCATCAGCGCCTCAATCTCATCCTCCACATGGTCGGGCAGCTTAAATCCATCCCGGTTAAAGAATTTGATCCCGTTAAACTCATAGGGATTGTGGCTGGCTGAAATCACAACACCGGCGTCGCAGCAATACCTTCGCGTTAGGTAGGCGATGCCTGGCGTGGGAATGACACCCACCCGGTAGGCGTCTCCGCCTACCGAGCAAATGCCCGCAATCAAGGCGTTTTCCAGCATGTGCCCGGATATGCGGGTATCCCGTCCGATCAAGATACGGGGCCGGCCCATCCCACGCGTCAGCACGGTTGCTCCCGCCCGGCCCAGCTCATAGGCCATATCGCAGGAAAGTTCGCGCCCAGCAATCCCCCGCACGCCGTCTGTCCCAAAAAGGCGCGCCATCGCTACGCCCGCTCCATCAGGTACTTGGCCGCTTCCGTGGCAGCCACTGCTCCGTCTGCCGCAGCCGTCACCACCTGCCGCAGTGGAGTAGCCCGTACGTCACCGGCCGCATACACGCCGGGCAGTTCCGTGCGCATGCGGTCGTCCGTCAAAATTGCGCCCTGTGCGTCCAGCTTCAGCGCGCCCTGTACAAGCTGCGACTGCGGCAACGTGCCCACGGCGATAAACAGCCCGTCTGACTGGAGTTCACCCTTGTTTTCACCGGTTAAGACAAGCCCCTCCAGCCGTTCCTCGCCCAACAGCGCCTCCACCTGCGTATTCCACAGCATATGAATACGATCATTCTCCATCACCCGCTGACGCAGGATGCCCGCAGCCCGAAGCTCATCCCTCCGGTGGATCAGGTATACTTTCTTTGCCAGCGCCGCCAGATAGAGCGCATCCTCGCAAGCGGTATCGCCACCCCCTACCACGGCCACCGTCTTATCCTGATAAAAGGCGCCGTCGCAGGTAGCGCAATAGGATACGCCGCGCCCACGCAGTTCATCTTCCCGGCCGACGCCCAGCTGCCGAGGCTCGGCGCCCATACAAAGGATGACTGCCTTTGCCTGCCAATCTTCTCCATCGCACCGCGCCGTCTTGACCGCGCCTTCCAGTTCCAGGCAATTCACCGTATCATATTGGATCTGCAGTCCAAAGCGCTCTGCCTGCTCCATCATCGCCATGCCGATTTCCACGCCGCCAATGCCCTGGGGGAACCCAGGATAGTTTTCCAGTCGATGGGTGGTGGCAATCTGACCTCCTGCAAACATCCGCTCAATCAGCACGGTCTGGCGTCCGGCCCGTGCGCCGTATAATCCCGCCGTCAGCCCTGCGGCTCCGCCTCCAATGATCAATAGTTCCGTTTGTTTCATGGCTTGCTCCTTTATTACATCTCAATGGCTTCCACCGTGCCATCGCCTGTGCTGGACCACGGCTTATAGAATTCCACATGCCGCCCGGCAAGCATCGCCTCCAGCCGTTCCCTAAATCCCTCCGCCAGCTGATATTCGTCCAGACGGTCCAGCGGCACCCAAACTGCGGGATCCTCCCCCGGTCCAGGCTGCAGCGTCCCGCTGAAGGTATCGGTCAAATAGTTGAACACAAGGTATTCTTCCCCACAATCTAATCCGGCAAAATGGGATACGCCCATTAGCTTTAGATTTTTTACGCAAAGTCCCGTTTCTTCCCGCACCTCTCGCACAGCACAATTCATCAGGCTCTCGGGAAAATCCACATGACCGCCCGGCGCCGCGTATCCCTGCCAGTTCCGCTTACGCCGGCGCACCAGCAGCACGCATTGTTTTGCCCGATCCACGATCACCACCAGCGTAGTCAAGATGACCTTACCGTCCATACTTTCCCATCCCCCTTTGGTTACAAGGCATTATACACAGAATCCCTGCCCTTGGCAAGGCAAGCCCATGGGAATATTTGTTCTTTTTATACCTTCCCCCTCTTGCTTTTTCCGAATAAATGTTCTATCCTATAACCAGAACATTTATTCGTGGAGGTGTAAACCGTGCTGTTTCTGATTGCATATGGGATGAAACGTGAACCTGAATGCTATAGCGGCTTCTTTGAAGCCCTGGATTCTTTGGGACAATGCCTCGAAATTTGTCCGGGGGTTACGCTTTGCTATTCTCTGGTGTCGGCTGCGGTAATCGCCTCTGAACTTCGGCCATATCTATGCGCTGAAGACCGGTTAGTTGTCACTCAAATGTATCGGGGGCACTGTGCTGGGCTGCTAAACGAGGCGCAAAAGAATATGATCCGGCTTCACATCTCTCAGGATCCGTCTGAAGCCATAGAATTACAGCTTCCGCGGCGGCTTTCCCGCGCAGCGCGCCGCAGTAGCGCGCTGTAACGCTGCTTTTCCTCCTCTCCCCATTTTAGGCCGCGCCATGTGCCATTGGGCGCGGCCCTTTTTCACCTGCACCTATGCGTGATCATACGATAACAGCAAAGGGAGTGTGAAGTAACATGGCCTATATCCGCGCCCGCGCTGTCGACTATGCCCTTCGCTGGGCCTTTAAGCGCAACCCCCAATACGCCAATTTCGACCTGATGGGCGGGGACTGCACCAATTTTGTTTCCCAATGCCTGTACGCTGGCTGCCAAGTAATGAATATTACAAAGGACGTCGGTTGGTACTACTTTTCCTTGAACGACCGAAGCGCTGCCTGGACCGGGGTACAGTATCTTTATACCTTTCTTACCACAAACCAGGGGCCCGGCCCCTATGGACGCCAATTACCGTTGGAGGCCGCAGAGCCTGGAGATGTAATTCAACTTAGCTTCGACGGCGTAAATTATGCCCATTCTTTACTAGTAACCCGAACGGGCGATACGTCCAGCGTTTCAAATATCATGCTTACCTCCCATACCTTTGATGCGAAAAATCGCCCGTTGACCACTTACTTTTACCAATCGCTGCGGCTAATTCACCTGGACGGGGCACGATACTAGGATGATTTTGTCATTTGTTGGTTTTTTCAGCGATATTCTTGCCCGATCGGTACTATAGCTGCATGATCCCCGTCTAATTTTTTATACTGGGTTTATGAGAAAAGGGGGGACGAACAGCATGGATATCCGTCAGATACAATCCTTCTTAATTCAGAACGCCTTTTCCCCTACGACAAAGGGCTTTTATGCCTTGGCTGACGCTTTAAAAATAGCCTTGGATACTCCGGAAGAGTCTGTCGCTACCACATGGCTTTACCGGGAAGTTGCCCAGCTATATCACACCTCTTAGCAATCGGTGGAGCATAACATTCGTCTTACCGTGCAAAACCAGCAGCAGGACATGGGCGTGTCAGGCCGCCCGTTGCCCAATAAGGAGGTTATTGCGGAAATCCTGTCTCGTCTTCGCAGAATGGAATCAGCACAACGTCAGCCTCGGAAGAACTAGTTTTTCCGCTACCGGCCAAGCATCGTTAGTTGATCTGCTAGCGATGCTTGCTTTTTTATATCCGACACAAAAGTGCGATTTCTGGGTTGCATACGGCTTCGTGCAACAAAAAAGAAGCGCAAAGCGCTTCTTTTTTTCGGCTACTGCCTCCGGAATGTTTTACCCATGCCGGCCATCTGAAAAAGTGATCTCCAGCTTCATCGCCCGGTCCCGTAGGGCTATAAAACCATTCGCAACCTCTTTAGCTTCAGCAAGCAGGGCCTGAAGCCGAATCTCCAGGTCCTCCTCCATCCCGTTCCCTCCTTTAAGCGCACATCGCTCCTCCTCAATCACTTTTTTATCTTACAGCATAGCGTATTTCCGCACAATGGGCCTCTTTGACATATCCGTAATCAAAATGGGTTCAGCACTATAGAGTTATTGACCAATGGAATGTAGTAAAATGTCCTTTCCTCACATTTTATTGGAAATGATTGCATTCGAGAGATTCTAAAAATATCATTCGTTCCATAGGATATTGTGCGGCTTTGCAAAAATATCTCCTTATATTTTTATATATTCCAGTGCGAGGTAAATTCTCTCCTCCCTTGTCCTCGGTGGCGAATTTGCTTTCATAACGTCGGATAATGTCTGTTATGTGCAGTTTAACCTGAATATTACATATCATAAAAGTATCCTATCATAGAAAGGATGATTTTTATGGAAGATGTCGTAAAGCTGGTTGACTGTATCGCCCCATCGATTCGCTTTGCCGGCCGTCGTCCTTTTACGCTCGCCATTGAGCAAACTTGTAAGCTCGCGTCTAAGATCCATTTGGAGGATATTCAGTTCACAAAGCAGGTATATCCTGCCGTCGCCGCCCTATGCTGCTGCTCCTATAGCTCAGTGGAGCGCGCCATCTATCGGGCGGTAGACGCCTGCTGGATGGACGGCAACAACAAGGCGCTTAATCTGATTATCGGATGCACGATGCCCGTGAAGCCCAAGCCTTCTGAGCTTATCATGTATTGTGCATGCTTTATCCTGCGGGGTGTTCCCTATCATTCCTCGGAGGCAAAAGCTTCCCTGCTCCTTTCGCTGGAAGCAAAGCGTTCTTCGTCCTAGCGCTATGTTACATAAATGCGTCCGCCAGCTTTATATCCTGGATGCTCCCTTCCAAAATAAAAACTCCCCGACACTTGCCGGGGAGTTTTTTGTCCGCATAATTGATTAACGCTTGGAGAACTGAGGCGCGCGACGGGCTGCCTTGAGGCCGTACTGGCGTACAGTTTAGCGCCGGTTTTCCTTGATTTTATGGGCTTTTTGGCCTCTGCCCTCAAATGTTGCCCC
>CAJFUN010000037.1 GCA_904420205.1 Candidatus Parachristensenella avicola
GACATACTAAGACCCCCTATTGTAGTTCTATTTTCCTACATTAGGGGGCCTTTTGTCTATTGTCCGTTTTTACTGGGGCCGTTCAATCCGTTCCTGCCTTTTACTCTACCTCTTCCGTGAAGCTTGACTTTGCGGTAATTCCTCAACGCAAAAGAATAACATCTTCCGCGCGGGGCTTTGCTTCCGGCCAAGCGCCCTGTGCATAGCCGAGGGCACAGCCGTCAATGCATTGATAATCATCCGGAATACCCAGCTTTTTCTGGAACTGCCGCCCAGCCTCGGTAGCGAACAGTGCCGAAGTCGCATGGATCCAGCAGGAACCAATACCCAGAGAAGCGGCAGCCAGCATGATGTTTTCCAGCGCGGCGGAGCCATCCATTACCGGAGCCACGACGTCCTTTCTGACGAATACCAAAGCGATGGCAGGCGCATCGTAGTAGGGAAAGCGTCCCAACTGCTGCTGGCAAAGTGATCTGTATTCGTCCATAGCCTGCGGCGTATGTAAGGCCACCATTTTCCAGGCTTGGGTCCCCATGCCTGTAGGCGCATAAGCGCCTGCCTGCAGGATGGCCCGGAGCGCGTCCTCCGGCACAGGACGGTCTGCATAGGAACGCACGCTCCGGCGGGTCAGCAGATTTTTCATCGCTTCGTTCATGTCATTTCCTCCTTGTCGTTGTGATCGGACCTATTCCTCGAAACCAAGCTCAAAAAGGCGCGCGGTGTTGGGCTCATCCATGATGACGCTCAGCGAGCCTGCGCAGGCGTTCCATTCAAACCGGGTGCGGGAAAAACTGGGGAAGGCGCAGGAAACCTGTACCTGACGCCCCTTAAGCTTGGGCAATGGCAGGGTGATTTGGGGCTCCGAAGAGGATAAACGCCAAAGGGCCAGGAAAATTTTCCCCTTCACCTGCAGCCCAAAGCAAACCCAAGGGTCGCCCATGCGAGGCAGGCCCAGCGGCCATATCGGCAACGACTGCGGGATCAGGCGGCGAATGGATTTATAATATGCGATGCCCTCCCGCACCACTGCAAAGCGCTGGGGCGATAGATTGGCCAGGTGACCGCTTTGATGAATGCGCAGCAGCATGGCATTGATCATGTTGAATACGGTTTCTTCCACCGTACCGTCGGCCAAGGGGTAGCTCCACACAGCCGATTGCTCCGGCGTGACCGCCGTGGGGCTGGCCGCAGCGATGGAAGGATAATACAGATACCGCGTTTGGTCGCTGGTCGATTGGATGCTATGACGGGACAACAGGGCATAATCCATGCGCATACCGCCGCTGGAGCAGTTCTCAATGACGAGATTCGGATATCGGGCAAAAACACCGTCCAGCCAGGCTAGATAAGCGCGGGTATGGGATAGCAGACCGTCTCCAAAGGAGTCGGCCGAACGCTCGGTACCCAGACCTGCGTTGATGTTATAATCCATTTTGATATATCCAACGCCGTACTCCTGAACCAACCGGTCGATTACAGCGTCGGCATGGGCGCGCACATCCGGATTGCGGAAATCCAGTTGATAGCGATCATGATCGATTACAGGCTTGCCATGGCGGCAGAAAAACCAGCTTTCAGGCACCGTAGCCGCTAGTGGGCAGTGAATGCCCATAACCTCAATTTCCAACCACAAGCCGGGAATCATACCCTGCCGTCGAATCTCATCCAGCAGCGCCCGAAGCCCTCCAGGGAATCGGCCGGGCGCGGGAAGCCATTCACCCACGCCATCCCACCAAGGCCCGTCGGAATACCAACCTGCGTCGATAACATAGTATTCGCAGCCGGCTTCAGCCGCTGCCTGGATCAAGGGGAGCTCCCGTTGGGTAGTGGGGTCGCCCATCAAGCAGTTCATATAGTCGTTGAAAATAACAGGCAGGGTCTGATTATCCTCGTTGGGGCGTCGAATTACCCGACGGTAGCGGGTAAGCGCGCCTACCGCTTCCTCCATGCCACCGGACACCACAGCTATAGCTACCGGGTCGGAGATAAAGCTTTCGCCCTTCTCCAGCCGCTTATACCAATGCCCTTCCTGCTGGCTGGCGCTGGATAACTGGATATATAGATGGCCGTCCAAATCGCTGATTTCCCAGTTCCAGGAGGCGTTGGTCTCAATTTGCCACAATAGCGCGGATCCACACTGTGTATTTTCCAGGTAGCCCATAGGCAGGTATTCCGAGGAAGGCCAGGATCCCGTGCTGCTGTAGGCGATACGTTTGAGCGAAAAGTCGTTCTTCGGGTAAAGGCCCAATTCCGGCAGGGTATAGCGCTGCCACTGCGCCTCATAAGCCCATGTATTATGAGGTACGGCAAGTTGCATCTTATCTTTCCAGGGTAGTAAGCCCTCTTTTTCCAAACCGGTCAGCGCAAAGGAGGCCACATACTCCAAACCTAGAGGCTCCCCGCCAACATTCACGACCTCCGTCCAGGCACGGATGACCGGAATATCTGTATAGAACTGATAATGGCTGATGACGGTGACACCATCTGCACATTGCCTTACGGTCAGACTCCGACCGAGGGCGTTATATTCATCCTGATGGCCCTGATAGATAAGGCGCCCAGAAGGCATGTTACCGGTGTGTTTACTTCCGTGGTGGTCATTTTGGTTCTCCCCGGCGGCATGCAGCTGAGCCATATTCATAAAGGGTCGGGCGCCGGGATGCAGCAGCGCCGGGTCAAAGGGCAGCGATGAACAGTGCAGCAGCAGCGCCGGCTCGCCGGGATCTGCAGTGAAGGCGAAATGAACGCCATTTTCCTCGAAAGATATGATGGACATGAAGCACCTCCTTACAAGGCTTTTCCTTATTATACCATAGCATGCGGAAGATAAAAGCGGCGGGCGTGAAGAAAACTCGACATGATGTTCGCAAGCGATAGAGCTTACGAAGCGGGAAAGGATAAATCTGACACGACCAAGGCACAATATAGGCCATAAGGAGTAAGGAGGAGTTACCATGGAAATTTTTTTTCTGCTCATACTGGCAACCGTTTCGCTGATTGCCGTAGCCTGGATTGCCAGACGCGCAAAGCGTACAGTGGAGCGGACGCCTCTGGCTCCGCCGGCGACGCTGGCCGAAAAGCACCGCAGGCTGGAGCGATGCGCGGCTGATACGGCCAGCGCTCAGGCGGCCAGAGCGCTGGCCGATATCTTTGGCCAGCTGCAGCAGATGGAGCTTCCCCAGGGAACGGACGCGACAGGCGCTATGGTATGGCTGGATGATAATGCCTTTTACCTGAGGCAGCAGGCTGTACAGCTGGCGAGGGAATTTGCCACGCGGCGCTCGGAACGGCTGCCAATTCAAGGGAAAGGTCTGCGGGTGGCGCAGGTGGCCAAGACGGTGCTGGAACGGTGCCAGGGGCCGCTGAAGCGCCAGAGCCTTGTAGATCTTTTGGTTTCCCTGCAGCGCCGGGGGACGCTGTGCATGGATGAAATTTGGGCGTTACCGCTCTATTTGCGGCTGGCGCTGCTGGAGCGCGCCGCCCAGTCGGCGCAGGATGCCGAGCGCACCCGGGCAACCTGGGACATGGCGCAGCAAGTCTGCGACCGGCTGATGGGCCAGCCGCCCAATCAGGTGAAAGCAATCCTGGAGGAACTTCGTCCTTTGGATAGGCCCGGCGAGAATACGATTTTCGTGGAAAGCCTCTCCCGTCAGCTCATGGAGCAGGGGGGGCAGACGCATCATGCCCTGATGGCCCTGGACAAGCTGTTGGAGCGGCGCGGCTGCATGCTGGAGGATTTGGTGCTGGAGGAGCATCGCCGTCAGGCTGAGGAGGATAGCCGGATCAGTACGGTGATGAATTCGCTATGGTTCTTGGACCGGCAGCTATGGCTGGAGGTTTTTGAGGAGTCCAGCCGGGTAGAGCAGCTGCTGCGGCAAGATCCCGGAGGCATCTATCCCGCCATGGACGAAGCCAGCCGAAAAAGCTACCGGCAGCAGGTGCGGACGCTATCGCGGCGCTGGGGAATCCAGGAGGGGTATCTTTGCCGGCGGGCTCTGGACTGCGCCCGTAAGGGGCGCCATCCAGGGGATGAAATCGGCTGGTATCTGATGGATCCGGAGGGAATCGAGCAATTGGCGCAGCGCGTGCATCATCGTATGCAGCCGATAACCTACCGGGAAAAACTGACGCGCTGGCAGGCGCCCTCCATGCTGCTGGCCCTTTTCCTGGCGGCGGAGCTTGGATTGATCTTAAGCCGGATGACGCCATGGCCGGCCGCAGTGGGTATAGCGCTTTTACTGCTGCCTGCTCTATATTACTGGGTGCGCCGGTTGGTGGAAAAGGGATTGACCCAGGATGAACCCGTCATGCCGCTGCCGCGGTTGGCATTGGCCGACGGTATTCCAGCCCGGGGAAAAACCTGCGTCGTTATCACTGCCCTGGTGTCGACGCCGGAAAAATGCCGGGCGCTATTTAAGCGATTGGAGGCCTTCTATCTGGGTAACCGGGAACAGCATGCGGTTTTTGCGCTGCTAGCAGACCTTCCGCAGGCGGACACGGTGACGGCGCAGGGGGACGATGAAGTGCTTCAGGCAGGTCTGGAGGCGGCTCGGGCCCTGAACGAACGATGGGGGGCTCATAAGTTCGTTTTTCTGCTGCGCAGCCGCCGTGAGCTGGAAGGTAAGTGGACCGGATGGGAGCGCAAGCGCGGCGCGCTGCTGATGCTGAACAACCTCATTGCCCACGGCCAAAGCGGCGACTTCCTGGAAGCGGCCCAGGCCTATCCAGCCCTGAAAAACGTAGCCTATGTGCTGACGCTGGATGCGGATACCGTGCTGCTTCCCGGCACGCTGCGCCCCCTGGTGGGAACGATGATGCATCCGCTTCATCAGCCCGTGGTGCAGCGGGGCCGCGTGATAAGCGGGTATGGACTGATTCAACCTCGCCTGCGGGTAATGGCTCAGGATGCGGCGGCCAGCAGTTTTGCACAGCAGGTTAACGGAATTGGCGGCGTGGAACCCTATATGACGGCGGGGTACGATTTCTATCAAAAGTTTTTCCACAGGGCGATCTTTACCGGTAAAGGGATCTATTCGGTTAAAGCATATGACGAGGTGCTGGCTACCGCTATTGAGGAAAATCGCGTGCTTAGCCACGACCTGCTGGAGGGCAGCTTCCTACGCGCGGGCCTAGCCAGCGATATTACGCTAATGGACGGTTGCCCGGCTACGGTACACGGTTACTTTTCCCGGCTCCACCGCTGGATACGGGGGGATTGGCAACTCATCCCCTATATGGGGCGGGATATCCCCACGCAAAAAGGCCCCCGGCGCAATCCGCTGCCGGCACTGTGCCGCTGGCAGATGGCCGATAACCTGGTGCGTAGCCTGAGGGCCCCGGCAATGTTGGGCGCGATCCTGATTTCGGCTTTGGCTGGAGGGCTGGGCCCTTTGCTTACCCTCATGGCGATCGCCGCGCTGATGGAAGGGCTAGGACAGTCGCTACGCCAGTGGGCCCGAGGCGAGGGGCGGGGCCTTCCGCTATGGGAGGCCGCCGGTCGCACACTGCGCGGCTTGCTGCTGCTACCCATTGAAAGCTATCTGAGCCTGGATGCCGTATGCCGCACGCTAGGACGCCTTCATTCCCGGCGCCGGATGCTGCAGTGGACCACGGCCGCCGATGCGGAGCTTGGTGCGCCTGACCGATGGTGGAAGGCATACCGGCGCTGGCGCGGCGCTGCGCTGACCGGTGCGGCGGTGGTTGCTGCGGGATGGTTCAGCGGGCAACTGGCCAGCTGCGGCATTTTGGGCGTATTTTGGATGCTCGCGCCCCTGTGGGCCTACCATGTCAGCCTTCCAAGACGGAAGGAGGAACCGGAGCCCCTTTCGGCGAGCCAGTTATTGGATGTCCGGCTTGTCGCACGGCGCACTTACCACTATTTTGAGCGTTTCGTGGAGCCTGCCCATGGATATCTGCCGCCGGACAACGTGCAGCTTGACCCCTTTAAGGGTGTGGCATCGCGTACCTCGCCCACCAATATGGGCTTAGCGATGGTCAGCATTGTCACCGGCTGGTATATGGGATATAGCGCCATGGATACCGTGCTTCAAAAGCTGGAAGGAATGCTTCAAACCATGGAATCGCTAGAAAAATGGAAGGGGCACTGGTTTAACTGGTACGATACCGTTACAAGAGCGCCGCTGCCGCCGCGCTACATTTCCTCGGTGGATAGTGGAAACCTCCTAGCCTGCCTTTGGATGACGGACGCACTGCTGCTGCGGGCGCTGGAAGTAGGGCCGATACTGCCCGGACAAATTCAAGGCTGGGCTGATACCTGGACGCTGCATTGTATTCGGCGAAAGGTATCGGAGGATACGCTGTCGGCCCAACTGCGCGCTGCGGGCTCCGAAGCACAGATGCCTGAACTGGCTCATCGACTGCAGCGGGCCCTAAAAGGCGAAAAGGAAGGCTGGGGCGGGCTTCTGGCCGCGCAGCTGGATGCCTTGGATAAGGCCGGGCTTTTGCAGAAAGGGGCCGCCTGGAGCGACGCAACCCGAGACCGGATTATGCAACTGCGCGACCGGATTAAGGAGGCGTGCCGTATGGATCTTACGGCACTATATGATAAAAAGCGTGGGCTGTTCCTTATTGGCTTGGATCCTGACGGGCCGGTGCCAGAGCAGGGCGCATGCTACGACCTGATGGCTTCGGAGGCACGGATCCTCAGCCTGGTTGCCATTGCAAAGGGCGATGTGCCGGCCGAACATTGGCGGAGGCTGGCCCGGCCTGTAGCGCTGGCTGGCGACGGCATTAGCCTTTGGTCATGGAGCGGCACCATGTTTGAATACCTGCTTCCCACACTGTTCTTTACCCATGAGCCGGGTACGCTGCTGGGCGATATGGTCGAAGGCGCGGTTACAGAGCAGATTGCCCGCGGCTCGGTGACAGGACGGCCGTGGGGCGTGTCAGAGGCGGGCTATTATGAATTTGACTTGAACATGCAGTACCAATACAGAGCCTTCGGTATTCCGCAGTTGGGCATGAAGTCAGGTTTGGAGCAGGATCAGGTGATCGCGCCCTATGCGACGCTGATGGCCTATCCTTTCGCGCCGCTGGAAAGCTGGAAAAACATGCGCCGGTTCATGGAACTGGAGGCGCTGGGGGATTACGGATTTTTTGAAGCAGTGGACTTTACCGCAACGCGGATTGAACCTGGGGCCAACTACAAGCTGGTAGCCAGCTACATGGTTCACCATCAAGCGATGGGCTTCCTCAGCGTGGCCAGTGCCCTGCAAGGGGGGCTCTTGCAGGAAAGCTTTGGTGAAATACCGCAGGTGCGTGCCGTGCAGCCGCTTCTGGGCGAAATGACAGCGACCCGCGACCAGGCGATCGACCGATCCAGCCCCACCGTCAAGGCCGGGCGGCGGGCCAAGCTGCCCCGCCGGGAGCTGAGGCAGGCGCGGCATTATGAGAATAGCCAGGGGTTGTGGCCGCCGCAGGCGCACTTGCTTTCCAATGGCCGCTATCACATCATGCTGAACGTATCAGGATGCGGCTTTAGCCGATACCGCCAGGCAGCTGTCAGCCGATGGCGCGACGACGTATACCGCACAGAATATGGTTGGAATTTTTACATTAAGCAAGATGCACTGCCCCAGGCCAGGCGGCTTTTTCCCCTGGAAACCGATAGCCGGGCGCCCAGCAAGACGGTTTTTGAGCCGCATCGGGCCCTGTTTACCACCCAGGCGGAGCGCATCCAGGCCACGATGGAGGTCTATGTGGATGGCCAATACGACGGGGAAATACGCCGCATAACCTTAGAGAATACAGGGGCGCGGCCGGAGACGGTCACCATATACAGCTATATGGAACTGGCCCTTCAGCAACAGCAGGCCGATGAAGCGCATCCGGGCTTTCATAACCTGTTCGTGCAGACGGATGCTGACGCGAATCAACGGCTGCTGACGGCGGAGCGGCGCAAAAGGAGCCGGCAGGAAGAACCCCTTGCCTGCGCGCTGCAGGTACAGGCGGCAGAGTCTGCACGTTTCAGCTTTGATACCTCGCGAGAGCGCGCGTTGGGACGAGGCCGATCTGCCGCCCACCCTAGGCTGCTGGAGCAGGGGCTAAGCGGCACTACCGGCGGCGTGCTGGATCCCTGCCTGGCGACCGGTGTGGAGCTCACCTTAGCACCCGGGGAGCAGGCGGTGCTCCGTTATGCCCTGGCAATGGGCGAAAGTGCCGATACGGCGGCAGGCGCCGCCAAAAGCATGTTGCTGCGGGACGGGCTGGATATGGCCTGGGCTCGGGAGCAGGCGGTGCTTTCCTACCTGGGTATCCGGCCCAATCAGCTGACCTTTTTCCACGCGTTGCTGCCGTTTGCGCTGTATGGGCGGCCTGTGCAGCGGGCTGTGGCAAAAGCTAGGATGCAGAACGAGCACAAGGAATCGGCCCTTTGGCCGCTGGGGATTTCTAGGGAAGCTCCGATTTTACTGATGGAGCTTTCCGACGCAGCCCATACCGAGCAAGTGCTGCACCTTGTCAAGGCTCATGCATGGCTGCGCATTCATGGCGTAGAAACGACGCTGGCTGTAATCTATCGGGATCATGGCGATTATCAGCGAACCCTGCGCGAGCGTTTATATCAAACGATCCTATCAGGCCCGGATCGGGAGCGGATGGATCGCACCGGCGGCGTTTACCTAATCGATCAAGATCAATGCAGCGCAGCGCAGATGGGTGCTCTCCGTGCAGCCGCGCGGGTAGTGCTGAAGGCTGGAAGCACCATGACTTATCAGCTGCAGAGCGACGAGCAATCATGCCTGCTGCGCCCAACAACCGTTCCGCAGCAGGGCCCTGGCAGCCTGGATGAGGAGGAGCTGCTCTATCCCAACGGCTACGGAGGCTTTACGATTGAGAACTATGATTACGTGATCCGAAACCAGGGAGAGCGGCAAACGCCTATGCCTTGGAGCCATCTGACAGCCAATGATCGGTTTGGCGCCCTTGTGACCGGTGCGGGAGGCGGCTATCTCTGGTACGGCAATAGCCAGACCGGCAAACTTACCCCATGGTTTAACGACCCCTTGCGGGATCCCAGCGCCCAGCTGCTGCTGTTAAGGGATACCAACTCTGGCGAAATATTTACGCCTTGGGATCAGCTCTGGTCCGCGCCCTGTCGGCGTCAAACGCGATATGGCCTGGGATATGTCGTGACGGAAGCGGCTTATGAAGAGATGGCGCTCAAGCTTGAGCAGTTCGTACCTGCCGATTCAGCAGCCGTGCAGGTCAGCTGCCTGACGGTTCAGAATCAGACGTTGCGCTCGCGTACACTGGAGCTAACCCATGCGGTTCGTTGGGTGCTCGGGGATCGATATGGAGGCAACGGCGCGCAGCTTCGAGTGCGCCGGGCCCAGGATCCCAGGGTGTTATGGGTGGAAAACCCCCTGGAGAATGGATTTGAAGGGATGGCCTTCCATGGCATTGCTCAGGGAATGGAATCGGCTTCCTGCGACGAAGGACGCGTTTGGGGCCTTGGGGCCATGGACAAACCGCCGGCCGCGGCGCTGGCCGGGGCGTTGGATGCGGACTTTAATGAAGGTTGCGGCGGCATTACAGCCCTACGGCGGCGGTTGACCGTACAGCCGGGCGGGTCGGTGCGCTGCCTGCTGCTTTTGGGATGCCTGCAGCGGTGTGAGGATCTTCCGGCCGTCATGGCCCGCTGGGGATTGACCGAGCCCTTTGACCAGCGGCTGGCCGCGGTCCGGCAAACATGGGAACGCCGGCTAGCAGGGTTTCAAGCCGCTACACCTAACCGGGTTATGGATATTTTCGTGAATCGGTGGCTCCCTTATCAGACGTTGGCCAGCCGTTTCCTGGCTCGTACGGGCTACTACCAGGCGGGAGGGGCCTATGGTTTCCGCGACCAGCTGCAGGATTGTTTGGCTCTGATATGGATAATGCCGGAACAGGCAAGGACGCATCTGCTCCGGGCGTCAGCCCATCAATTTGAGGAGGGGGACGTGCAGCACTGGTGGCATGAGCCGAACCAGGGAATTCGTACCCGTATCAGCGACGACCGGCTGTTCCTGCCCTATGTTACCTATGCCTATGTGGCCCACAGTGGAGATCGGGACGTGCTGAAAGAGAAGACGCCTTTCTTATGCGCGCCGCAACTGGAAGAGGGGCAGGAGGATGCCTATGGCGCCGCGGAAGTTTCAGCGGAAAAGGCCAGTCTACTGGAGCATTGCCTGCGGGCGGTCGATTACTCCTTGGACCGTTTTGGCGAGCATGGATTGCCCCTTATGGGTGGTGGCGACTGGAATGACGCCATGAACCTGGTTGGCATGAAGGGGCGGGGTGAAAGCGTCTGGTTGGGATTTTTCCTAGCGGACGTGCTTGAAAAATGCGTGGAACTGGCGCAGTGGGCCGGAGAACCGGAGCGGGCTGCCGCCTATCCGGCGAGGCTAGAGCAGCTTAAGAAGGATCTGGAGCAGTCCGGCTGGGACGGAGCGTGGTACAGAAGAGCCTATAATGACGAAGGCCGTCCGCTGGGAAGCCGAGAAAGCGCCGCCTGCCGCATTGACTGCTTGTCGCAATCCTGGGCAGTGCTCTCGGGTGTAGCTCCGCCGGCCCGAGCCCGGGCAGCATTGGATGCCGCCCTCCGAGCCCTGTGGGACCAAGATGCCGGTATCCTGGCGCTACTGACACCGCCCTTTGGGCAGGATGGCGATGCGGCAGGATATATTCAGGGATATTTACCGGGTATACGGGAAAACGGCGGGCAATATACCCATGGCGCGGCATGGATGGCCGCGGCGCTGGCAGAGGATGGCCGTGGAGAAGAAGCCGAAAGGCTGTGGCTCCAGCTGTTGCCGCTCAGCCATAGCATGACGCCGGCCGATGCCCAGCTTTACCAAGGAGAGCCCTATGCTGTAGCGGCAGATGTCTATACGCACCCGCAGCACAAAGGGCGGGCAGGGTGGACTTGGTATACGGGATCAGCCGCTTGGCTCTATGTGGTGGCGCTGGAGAAGATTCTAGGTGTTCGCATACGCGGTGAGCAGCTGACCATTTCGCCGTGCATCCCATCCCGATGGGATGGATTTACCGCGCGCATTCCGGTGCAAGGCGCGATCGTTGCCATAACCGTAGAGAATCCCCATCATGTGGAGCAAGGTATAATTTCCCAGGAGGCAGACGGGCGAGCCGTAGCGCCGGGCCCCATCAGCCTTATGCCGCCGCCGCGACATATTCGTATCGTAATGGGATAATTCAACAAAAAAATGCTGGCAGACCAATGTCTGCCAGCATTTTTTTCTAGATGGGGAATTAGTTGGAGGTCTTCACCTTCAGCCAGGCTTCGTCATATTTTTCATTATAATCGCCTAGATCGTGGAAGAAGGTGCAGCGGGCCAGCTCCTCATCGCTGGGATAAGCTACAGGATTGTTTTTCATGGAATCGTCAAAGAGGTCATAGGTACCTTGATTTGGCGTGGAATAGGCTACGTATTCGATGTTTTTCAGGGCAATATCCGGGCGGCACATGAAGTCAATGAACTTTTCGGCCAGCTCCGGATTCTCGCTGGTAGCGGGGATGACCATGGAGTCCATCCAAACGTTGGAACCTTCCTTAGGCAGGCAGTAGGCCAGATCGCTGTTCTCCTCAATAGCGTCGATCACGTAACCGGAATAGACCAAGGCCAACGCCGCCTCGCCCTGGATCATCTTATCCTTCACCTCGTCCATTACATAAGCCAGTACCAGGGGCTTTTGATCGATCAGGGTTTGGGTGGCTTCGGCCAGCTCCTGCTCGTCGCGGGAGTTGATGTCGTAGCCGTTCTGGCGCAGGCCTACCATCAGCGAATCGCGGGCGGAATCATACATGAGAATCTTCTTGGCATATTGCTCGTCAAATAGGGCGCTCCAGGAATCAATCTCACCGTTGACCATGGTCTTGTTGTAGAGAATGCCTACGGTACCCCACATGTAGGGGATCGAGTGCTTATTTCCGGGGTCAAAGGCGCTGTCGCGGAACTTTTCCATAATATATTTAGCGTTGGGAATGTTATCATAATTGAGCTCATGCAGCATGTCGTTCTGAATCAGGCGCTCAATCATATAGTCGGAGGGAATCAGCACGTCGTATTTTCCGCCGCCGGATTTGATCTTGGTGTACATTTCCTCGTTGGAGCCGAAGGTATCATATTTGACCCTAATTCCCGTCTCCTCCTCGAACTGCTTCAGCACGTCCATGTCGATGTACTCACCCCAGTTATACACGCTGATGGTGGGCTGGCTGCTTCCGCAGCCGGCGGACAAAAGTGCAATGGACAGCACCATCGCCAGGCACAGGGCAACGCTCATGATCTTCTTCATTCTTGTCGGTTTCCTTTCAGATAATGTCTATACCTTGGCCGCAGAACGCTCTCGTGCAGAGCGGCGGTTTAGGATAAGCAAAAGGGTAAGCACGGTAACGAACATCAGGGTGGAGAGCGCGTATACCGTGGGCTCGATGCCGCGCTTGGCGGAGGAATAGACGTAAATGGACAGATTTTGTACGCCGGAAGAAGTAAAGTAAGAGATGATAAAATCATCAATGGACATGGTAAAGGCCATAAGCGCGCCAGTTACCACACCGGGCATGATCTCCGGAAGAATGACCTTGCGCAGCGCATAGAGCGGCGACGCGCCTAGATCCAATGCCGCCTCGTATAGGTTGCTATCCATCTGACGCAGCCGGGGCAATACGGAGAAAATCACATAGGGAATGTTGAAGGCGATATGCGAGAGCAGCATAGTGAAGAATCCCAGCTCCAGCTGCATGAAAAGATACAGGATCATTAGCGAAATACCGGTGACGATCTCCGGGTTGACGATGGGCAGATAGGTGATATTCAGCACCAGGGCCTGGGGCTTACGCTTCAGCGCGTAGATTCCCACCGAAGCCAGCGTCCCAATGGCCGTAGCCAGCAGGGCAGCTAAAACCGCAATGACAATCGTGTTGTAGAGCGCCTGCAGAATCTGCTCGTTCTGAAAAAGCTCAATATACCAGCGGAAGGAAAAACCGGTGATATTCCCACGGGACTTCCCGCTATTGAAGGAAAGTACGATCATCACCAGGATAGGCGCGTACAGAAAGACAAGCAGAAGGCCCATATAGATATTCTTGACCGCCCGCTTCATTTAAATCAGCCCCCTTCCTTCGGTATCGCCGCCAAAGCGGTTCATGATGGCCATGGATACCAGCATAATGGCCATCATGAACAGGCTCATCATGCTGCCCAGATTCCAATTGCCACTGGTGAGGAACTGCTGCTCGATGAGGTCGCCAAAGAGCATAAAATGACTGCCGCCCAGCAGGCGGGAGATCACGAAAGTCGTGACGGCCGGCATAAATACCATGGTCACGCCAGAGATGATGCCGGGAACGGACATGGGCAGGATTACCTTGAGAAAAACGCGGGCCGGGGACGCGCCCAAATCCTGGGCCGCCTCGATATAAGAGTGGTCAATCTTCTGCAAAGCCGTCAGAATAGGCAGGATCATGAAGGGCAGATAGTTATACACCATGCCCAGCAGCACTGCGTTAGCATTATAGAGGAAGGTGACGGTGGAAAGCCCCATGGCCTGCAGCAGGGTATTGATCAGTCCGGTGTTTTCCAGCAGCGTCATCCAGGAATAGGTACGCAGCAGGAAGTTCATCCACATCGGCAGCATGAACAGCACCGAGAGCACACCGCCATTCTTGCGCCGAGAAAGAATATAGGCCGCCGGATAGGCCAGCACCAGGCAGATCACCGTACATAGGAAAGCGAGCCCCACCGAGCGCCAAAGCACGCCCATATAGGCCGGATCAAGGGCACTGGTTAGGTTGGCCAGGGTAAAGGCGCCGCTTTTATCGGTAAAGGCGTAATACACGATGAGGGCGATGGGCGCTAAGGTAAAGATAACCATCCAGATGAGATAGGGATAGGCGAAGAAGCGGGTCTTGAATTTCATGCTACGCCTCCATCAGCTTCATGATATGGATATCCTCCGGCCGTATGATCAAACCGACCGACGCGCCGGCTTCCCGGAAGGTCGTATCCTGCACCATCCACAAATGATCCTGGGTATCGCGGATCATCATCTCGTAATGGACGCCCTTAAATACCACGGACTCTACGATGCCGGTAATTTGAGCGTGCTCCGGGTTAACCATATAGATGTCCTCGGGACGGATGACGATTTCGATGGGTTCATTGGGGGCGAATCCCTTATCGACGCAGTCCATCTCCAGATTCCCCAGCCGCACCAGCTCGTCTTTGATCATCACGCCGGGAAAAATATTGCTCTCACCGATAAAGTCGGCGACAAAGTGGTTTTTCGGTTCGTTATATACGTCTTGCGGCTTGCCGATCTGCTGGATACGGCCACCCGACATGACCACTACAGTGTCGCTCATGGTGAGCGCTTCCTCTTGGTCATGGGTAACGTAGATAAAGGTGATGCCCAGCTGCTGCTGCATGTTCTTCAGTTCGATCTGCATTTCTTTGCGCTTTTTCAGATCCAACGCGCCCAGCGGTTCGTCCAGCAGCAGCACCTCCGGCTCGTTAACCAAGGCGCGGGCAATGGCAATACGCTGCTGCTCGCCGCCGGAAAGACTCGTCACCTTGCGCTTCTGATAGCCGCTGAGCCCTACCAACTCCAGCATGGCCGCCACTTTCTTCTCAATGACGGCGCGATCCATCTTTTTAATATTCAGCCCAAAGGCGATGTTATCGGCTACGTTAAGATGGGGGAAAAGGGCATAGCGCTGAAATACCGTATTGACCTGCCGTTGATAGGGCGGGATTGCGCTGACATCTTTGCCGTTGATCAAGATCTCGCCGCTGGTCGGCGTATCAAAACCAGCGATCAGCCGCAGCATCGTAGTCTTGCCGCAGCCCGAAGGACCTAGAAGGGTGACAAACTCGCGTTTTCGGATATAGAGGTTCAGATGATCCAGCGCTACCTTTTCAGCGTCGGCGTCTGTAAAAACCTTCGTAATGTCTTTAAGCTCAATCAGGCGGAAATCTTCAACCATAGCGCGGAGAACCTCCTTAAAAAGAAATTAGAAGCTTGGCGGATGGGCCACCCAGATAAAAGTAGCGGGCGTCTTGCCCGGATTTACAATTTGATGGGGCATATTGGAACGAAAATAAAAGGATTCACCCTTTTTTAGGCGGTGCCGCTTGCCGCCATGAATAACCGCCAGCGAACCGGAGAGGCAGTAACCGAACTCC
This sequence comes from Candidatus Parachristensenella avicola, assembly GCA_904420205.1. Lineage (GTDB taxonomy): Bacteria > Bacillota > Clostridia > Christensenellales > UMGS416 > Parachristensenella > Parachristensenella avicola. The sequence goes on from CAJFUN010000037.1 coordinate 15,204, forward strand.
TCGCCCACATGGGGATCCTCGCGAGAGGTGCTGGCCCCGGGGTTTAGCGTCATCAGGATAGGCTCCATCAGGTTCTTCTGGGCGTTCGGAATCAGCCATTCCACCTTGAAGCCTGCGTCCTCATCCACCTTTTCAAATACGTCGGCAGCGGTAAAAACCACCTTTTCCTGGGGCGTTTCAGTGAAAAACTCGGTCAGATTGGTGCCTAGCGCCTCCAGAATATCGACCAGCGTCGCAATGGAGGGGGAAGTGAGGTCCCGCTCCAGCTGGGAAAGGAAACCCTTCGTCAGCTCGGTGCGGCTGGCCAGATCTTCCAGCGTCATGTCGTGGGTCAAGCGGAGACTGCGGATCTTACTGCCGATCTCCATTTCATTCCTCCTTTTTTAAGACCAAAAGGGCGGCCGCCCAGCGGGCCCATGCGGACCGGCGGAGCAGCCAGTGTAAGGGGTAAAGAAGGTTTGCATTCTCTAAACACAAAGTTTAGTTTCCCTAAACAAACGATATATTTGTATCATAAAAGAAGCGGAATGTCAATGGCCGGAGCACAAAAAGCGACAAAGATTTCCCAGCGCTACCTAGGCGCCTTAGTATGGATCATAAAAAACATGAAAATTCAGGAGAAATTTACATGTCTCAAAGCTTGACGTAACAGTCCGATTGCGAGGCTCCTACGGAAGGCAGAAGACAAAAAGGCCGCCGCCCAGAAGGGCGGCGGCGAAAAATGCGGAAGCGATCAGCCGATCAGCGCGCTAAGGATAGCTTCGGCTTCAGGACGGCAGGGCAGCGGCAGCCATAGGCGCAGCCGCCCCTTTTCTTGGGCCAGGGCCAGCGGCGCCATGGCGCCGTCCAAGGCTTGAAGGGCCCGGGACGCCAGATCCTCCGGTAGCGAGGTCCCCTGGAATGCGGCTTCAAAGACGGGCTTATACTGAGCTTTGGTTCCTTGCGTGCCTGTAAGGGCATAAAAAGCAGCAGCATCCTGCTCGGGCACCACACAAAGCATTTGTCCAGCGGCAAAGCAGGTATAATCGAGGGTGCGGTGATCCCGAGCGGCCAGCTCTATTAGCGGACGGCACTCAGTTGCAGGCAGGGAAAAGAGCGTCAGACCGTCACGGCAGGAAAGAGTAGGCTTGTCCTCCCCAAGAAGATCATCCATATTATAGCGGCCGGGCTTCCGGCCGGCCAGAAAGCGTGCGGCCTTCAGCGCGCCCATGGCGAAGACCTGGCGGCTGGCCGCATGGTGCTTGATGGAGAGCACCTCGTCCTGGCCAAAGAAGAAAACCTCATGCTCGCCGGCAACCGTGCCGCCGCGCAGCGCATGGATCCCGATTTCCCCCTTTTGGCGACGGCAGCTGCGGCCGTGGCGCCCGAAGATATAAGGCTTGTCCCCGTCCAAAGCCTGGCGAATCGTATCCGCCAGGGCAAGGGCAGTCCCACTGGGCGCGTCCACCTTCTGGTTATGGTGGGTCTCCACAATCTCAATATCCGAATCCTCACCAAGAATCGCTGTGGCCTCAGTCAGAAGACGTTGCATGGCCTTAACGCCGACCGAAAGATTGGCCGCCTGGAAAACGGCGACCTGGCCGGCCGCGCGGTCGACCAGACGGTTTTCTTCCTCGGTCAACCCGGTGGTGGCCAGCACAAGATTCAGATGCCGCTGACAGGCGGTGGCCAGCAGCATTGGCATGCCCTCGGGACGGGAAAAGTCGATAATGACATCGGCCTCTTCCTGCACCTCGTCGGCCTGGGAATATACGGGATAGGGCATGGGCGGATCGCTTTGAACGCGATCCACGCCGGCCACAATTTCAAGCTCGGGAAAGAGCGCCGAACACTGGGTGACCATGCGGCCCATCTTGCCGCAGCAGCCCTGCAGAATGATACGAATCATAAAGCGCCCTCCTTTAGATCAATCCAAATTCAGCCATGGCCGACTTCAGTACGGCCAGATTTTTTTCTTCCATAGGCGCCAGGGGCAGACGGAGCGGCCCTGCAGCAAGCCCCATCAGGTTCAGCGCGGTCTTAACGGGAATCGGGTTTGTTTCCACAAAAAGCGCGTCGATAAGGGGATTTAGACGCTGCTGCAGCGCTAGCGCGCCGGCCATATCGCCGCCCATGGCCTTGGCAACCAGATCATGGCAGGCTTTGGGCGCCACGTTGGCGGCCACTGAAATGATGCCCTGCGCGCCGCAGGCCAGAAGCGCTAGGTTCAGTTCATCGGTACCGGAATAAAAAGTCAGCTGCGGGCAGGCGCGCGCCATGGCCATCATCTGGGGCACGCTGCCGCTGGCCTCTTTAACGGCGCGGATCAGCGGGTGCCGGGCAATCTGCTCCAGGGCTGCAGGCGTCACGTTGACCCCAGTACGGGAAGGCACGTTATATACGATCACGGGCAGCTGGGCAGCGTCGGCAACGGCATGGTAATGCGCTACAAGACCGGCGGTGTTGCATTTGTTATAATATGGCGTGACGACAAGCACCGCGTCGGCGCCCAGTTCACGGGCCTGGCTGGAGGCGGCTACCGCCGCTGCGGTAGAATTGCTGCCGGTCCCGGCAATCACCGGGACACGGCCGGCTACGTGCTGGACGGTAAACTCGATAACTGCCGCCTTTTCCTGGGCGGTCATGGTCGAGGGCTCGCCGGTGGTGCCAGCCACAACCAACGCGTCGGTACCGCCGGCAAGCTGCTGGTCGATCAGCTGGCCCAGGGCTTCAAAGCAAACGCCCTCCTCGGTAAAGGGCGTGACAAGCGCCGTGGCGGATCCTGTAAAGATAGGTGTCATAACTGTACTTCTCCTTTCGGGCATAAAGCCGGACACGAAAAAAGCGCGCCGCCGACGCGCCTTCCCATAAAGACGCGCCGTGAGGATAGAGGAGGATATGGCCTACATTGCGCCCGGTTGACCGATTTTATGCCAACTGGCTAGCGCTCCATCCCGTAGGATGACAATCGCAGCGCTCTTCGCCACTGCGACCAGACGCCGGGAGGACAGCCCCCGGGCGCCTTCGGCGGAACCTGCCTTTCGCCGGCTTCTTTGGATGGCTGTCGTCCTCCACCGGCTACTAATCAAAAACCGCACCTCTAACCATACTATGCTGCTTTATTTAGCCAAGTTTATCATCCTACGCCTTTACTTGTCAATCGACCCGCGGCCTTGACGGCGTTAAGATTCGGCAAAAATCGCTGTAGGGGTGCAATATTTGGTGAAATTGTGTAAACCGCTTGGAGTTGAGCGCCTTTGTGTGTATAATATATGTACGCTACTAGAAGGAGGAACGTATATGTTTCGCGGTCTGTTCAACCGGCTTTATGTGGGTAAGAATCGGAAGGATCTGGAAAAGGAGGATATGGCCACAAGCCCGGTTCAGTTGTTTTTCGAGGTCCTTGGCGTGCGCATTTGGGATCTCGTCAAGCTCAGTCTGATGTTTTCGGTTTTCTGCATCCCCGTATTGGTGTGGGGCAACATTAACTTTTCCGCGATGCTCAACATGGGGCCGGACGAAAGCTATATTTCCTATGTGCTCATCTTCCTGCTGGGGCTGATTCCATGCCTGCTGCTGGTCGGCGTAGGGCTGTGCGGATTGGCCGCGGTCACCAGCCGGTATGCTCGGGACATGCACGCCTGGGTGTGGACGGACTTCCTTGCGGGAATTAAGGAAAACTGGAAGCAGTCAATCCCGATGAGTCTGATCAACGGGGTCGTGCTGTTTGTCGGCTTCTATGCGTTTTCCTTTTATGGCTACATGGGCCAAATAAACGGCTCGCTGTTTTTCACCTTCATGCAATACCTCATGGCAGTGATCTGCCTGGCCATTTTGGCGATCAACCTGTATTATTGGCCTATGATGGTGACCTATGCACTGCCGGTGAAACGGCTGCTGCAGTATTCCTTTAGCCTAGTGATCCTCCGGCTGCCTTATACGCTGCTTTTCGGCGCGCTGACGCTTTTGCCCCTGGGCCTTTCAGTATGGGCCAGCCTGTACTGGGACGCGGCGATCTATATAGCCATTTTGCTGTATGCGGGAATCGGCTTCGCCTTTATTCAGTATATGCTCTCGTCCTATGCCCAGGCCTCTTTCCGCAAGCATATTAAAGATGCCGACGCTAAACCAGAGGAGGAGCACGCCACCGACCGCAGGCCCAACCCCCGCAAGCCGGAAGAGCCTAAGGGCGTATGGACCTTCCTGGATGAGGATGAAGCGGAGGCTAAATCCGAGAATAAGGACGCCAAATAGCATCGAAGCATAGGCCAGCTCCTGCAGCCCATACTAAGGGGGATAGGAGGTTTGGCGTATGGAACGGACGAAAAAGAAAAAGCTTGACCCGCGGGCGCCGATGAAGTGGCAGATCGCCCGGGAGCTTGGACTGGAGCAAATCATTGAACAGGAAGGATGGGGTGGGTTGACTTCCTCCCAGGCCGGCCGGATCGGAGGGATCCTGGCCAGCCGCCTTCCCAAGGCGAAAAAGGGGGATAGGTCGGAGAATGGAGGCTTATCAGGCCCTGGCGAGGGTCTATGATCGGCTAATGGACGACGAAGAGCGCACGCTATGGATCAAAAGCACCATAGCGCTTTTGCGTGGTTCCGGCATATCGCCCGGCGACGCAGTAGCGGACCTGGCCTGCGGTACGGGTGCGCTGTCTATCCCGCTTGCGCAGGCGGGATACCGGGTAACGGCGCTGGATATCAACGAGGCCATGCTGATGCAGGCCCGCCAAAAAGCCGGCGGCTTGCCGGTCGCTTGGGTGCGCCAGGATATGGCAAGCCTAGCGCTGCATCGGCCGGTTTCGGCCGTTAATTGCGCCTGCGACGGCGTGAATTATCTAACGAGTCCGGCGGCGGTGGCGCAGTGCTTTGCCGCAGTTTATCGGGCGCTGCTTCCGGGTGGCCTTTTTGTGTTCGACGTCAGTACCGAGGCAAAGCTGACGTCAATGGACGGCGAGCTTTATGGGCTGGACGAGGACGATGTCGCTTATTTATGGCGCAATGAGTTGGATCTGAAAACCCGGGTGTTGACCATGGATATTACGCTGTTTGTCGATCGGGGTGACGGGCTGTTCGAGCGAATGGAGGAAACGCATCGCCAGCGGGCCCATACCCATGAAGAGCTTATGAACGCACTGGAGCGCGCGGGGTTTGAGCGTATCCAGGCGTTCAGCGGCCTTTCGCAGTCGCCGCTGCAAGAGGGCGATTTGCGCAGGCGATATACGGCCTACCGGCCGGAATAGAGGGAGGGGCATATGAAAGTACAGATTTTGGGTACGGCAGCGGCAGAGGGGTTCCCGGCGCTGTTCTGCCACTGCGACGCCTGCATGCGGGCTTGGGCGAAGGGCGGACGCAACCTGCGCACCCGCTCCGGGGTGCTGGTGGATGATCATGTGATGATCGAATATTCTTCCGACAGCCTCATGCATATGTATCAGCACCATGTGGACTTTATGAATGTGGACACGCTGCTGCTATCCCATGATCATGAAGACCATCTTTATGTGGACGAATTTTTTTGCCGTACGCCAGGATTTACCGCCAGCTATGACGAGCTTAAACCCTTGACCGTGGCGGGGAACGAGGCCTGCAAGGCTAAACTGGAGCGAGCGTCGGGCTACGGAGATAAGGGAAAGATACGCTTTGAGACCCTGCTGCCCGGCCAGGTAACAGAGCTGGGCGGCATGACGGTGACCGCCTGCCCGGCCCGTCACGACCCCAACCAAAAGCCGCTGGTCTTTATCCTGGAGAAGGACGGTAAGCGCATGTTCTATGGGCATGATTCCGGCTACTATCTGGAGGAAACCTGGGCAATGCTTCAGGGCAAGCGGCTGGATCTTGTGCTGCTGGACTGCACCCATGGGCGCTTCAGCGCCGGCATGACCGGCGGGCATCAGGGCTTCCCGGAGAATCTGAAGGTACGCGAACGAATGCTGAAGGACGGAATTGCCGATGAGAATACGATATTCTGCGTCACCCACTTTTCCCATAACGGCGGGGCTGATTACGACGATATGGTCGCATTAGCCGTGCCGCAGGGATTCGTCGTAGCCTATGACGGTATCGTATTTCATATTTAGCTTTAGCACAATTTACAAAAAGCGGCAATTTTGCCGCTTTTTGTGCGTCCCTGCTGTCCGCCGGCAGGGTGCTGTGTTATAATAGCCTTATTCTTTAAATTGAAGGAGCAGGCAATGCAAACAAATCCCATTAAGCTGGATGTGGTTTCCGGTTTCCTTGGCGCGGGCAAGACCACTTTTATCTTAAAGATGCTGGCAGACGTGTGCCAGGGCGAACGTGTCGCTGTTTTAGAAAACGAATTTGGCAAGGTCGGCCTAGACGGTACGCTGCTGAGCGAGGGCGCGCCGCTGGCGGTGAAGGAGCTGGCGTCCGGATGCATCTGCTGCGAGCTGGCGGGCCCCTTTGAGGCGGGTATCCTGCAGCTTATCGAGGAGCAGCAGCCGGACCGCATCATTGTGGAGCCCACCGGCGTTGCGCGGCTGAGCGACGTGCTGGCCACGTTGCAGCGGCCCGCCATTGCCCAGCGGTGCTTGCTGGAGCGGGTCATCACCATTGTGGACGCTTCGCGTTTTGCCATGATGGAGCAGCTGGCGGGCGTGTTCTTCTCCGACCAACTGCTTAACGCCGGCGCGATCGCAGTATCCAAAACCCAGGGGATGCCGGAACGAAACCTGATCTCCCTGGCGGACAGGATCGACGATTATGCGCCAGAAGTACCGGTTTTCACCGGAGACTGGGAAAAGGAGGGCGTTGCCGCTATCTGTGCGGCGGCCAATCTGCTGCGCCCCGTGGTGCGTTTGTCCTCGGATCAAGAAATCCCCTTTGTCTCAACGACAATCCAACTGACCAAGCCTGTGCGCCCCAAGCAGCTGGTCGAGATGGTATCGGCGCTGGATGACGGCGGCTTTGGCCAAGTGATGCGGGTGAAGGCGCTTTTTCGGGACAATATGGGCGGATGGCGGGTGCTGCAGGCAGTTAGCGGGGACTGCCGCGTGCAGGATGCCCCAGGCAGGGGAAACTGCGCCATCACCTTTATCGGCCGCAATTTGGACGTTCCGGGCCTGCGGAAGCACTTCGGCGCGCTGGCCGGCACTGTGCCGGTGGGGCGGCTGCGCCGCCGGATCGTGGTGGATTCTCCGGAAGCGGAGCGTCCCCAGGAGGACGAATAAGCAACGGACAAAAGCGCCGCTTTCCCAGTGCAGGAAAGCGGCGCTTTGCTATGCTGTCGGCTGTAGCCGGCGGCTATTTTTTATAGAAGGGGCCATAGGTGGCGCAGGCGCGGTAGTCGGCGCCTTCCTTATCCATGCCGAAGGCATTCCAAGCGGCGGGGCGGAAAATTTTCTCCACCGGCACATTATGCAGCGCTACGGGGATACGCAGCATGGAGCAAAGGGTGATAAGATCGGCGCCGATGTGGCCATAGCTGATGGCGCCGTGGTTGGCGCCCCAGTTGTTCATCACCTCATAGGCGGTCTTGAAGGGGCTGCCCTCCTTGCCGTCGCAGCGGGGCGTGAACCAGGTGCAGGGCCAGGTGTAATCGGTGCGCTTCCAGAGCGTATCGGTCACCTCGTCCGGCAGCTGGACAGTCCAGCCTTCGGCAATCTGCAGTACCGGGCCCAGCCCGTCCACCAGATTCAGCCGGATCATGGTAGCCGGCATCTGATATTCGGTAACAAAGCGGGAGGAATAGCCGCCGCCACGGAAATAGCCAAGATCAGCGTAGTTCCAGGTGGTGTGCTTCATAATTTCCTCCTGATCGGCTTGGGTTACGTCGAACCACTGCTTCATCAGGTGCTCGCCGGATTCATTGACCGCCCGGCCGTTGGCGTCCAGGCAGCAGGCGCCGGAATTAATAAGGTGGATGATACCGCCGTTCTCCTTGGCGACGCCTTCCAGCTCATAGCCTGTGCAGCGCTTGACAGCGTCGGGGCTCCAATAGGTGCGCACGTCGGCAAACATCTGAGGACGGTTGGTCAGCAGCTTCATGAACATCATACCAAGACCGTTGAGCACGTCGTTCTCGGTGGCGAGGATATAGGGCTCGCGGGCGCCGGTATGGTCAAAGGAGGTGTTGAGCATAGCCTCGGGGAAGTCGCAGTTGGGATAAAAATCCGTCCACTGGCGCTGGCCCTGGAAGCCCGCCGCCAGCGCATTGTGCCCGACGGCCTCCTCTTCGCAGCCCTCCGGCAAATTGGGGTTGCCGTTCATCAGGTCTTTGATGATCAGATACATCTTCAGGGTGAATTCCCAATCTTTGTCCTTCTGCTCACGGGATTTTTGCAGCTCGGCAGGGTTCTTATCAAAGCCTTCCACCACATGCTGGTCGGCCCAGGCCTTCAGCTGCTTGTATTCCTCCTTGTCATAGATGCCCAAGGTCATGCGGCGGATGACCTCCACCTCATCGACCGATTCGACACGCATCCCTAGATATTCCTCGATGAACTTGGAGTCGATGATGGAACCGCCGATACCCATGGTGACGGAGCCGATCTGCAGGTAGGATTTGCCCCGCATGGTGGCGGCAGCGACAGCCGCACGGGCAAAGCGCAGCAGTTTTTCCTTCACATCCTCGGGGATGGAAGTATCGTCGGCGTCCTGCACCTCATGACCGTAGATGCCAAAAGCCGGCAGGCCTTTCTGCGCGTGGGTAGCCAGCACGCTGGCCAGATAGACGGCACCGGGGCGCTCCGTGCCGTTAAAGCCCCACACAGCCTTGATGGTGTTGCGGTCCATGTCCATCGTCTCCGAGCCATAGCACCAGCAGGGGGTGACGGTCAGCGTAATCGCAACGCCCTCGCGACGGAACTTTTCCTCGCATGCGGCCGATTCTGCCACACGGCCGATGGTGGTATCGGCGATGATGACCTTGACCGGATCGCCGTTGGAATAGCGGAGGTTCTCCTCCAGCAGCTTTGCGGCGGACCGCGCCATGTTCATGGTCTGCTCTTCAAGACCTTCGCGAACCTTTAGCGCTCCGCGGCGGCCGTCAATGGTCGGCCGGATACCGATGACCGGATAGGCGCCGATGTATCGATTCTTCGCCATTCGTATATGATCCTCCTTTTTCATGGGATATCCACCCATCAATTATATCAGATCCCGGCTTGTATGTCATGGTATCCGAGGAAATTCCTGTGAGAACAGGAAACAAATCCGATATTATCCGGAAATAGGCAGGGTTGGGCGGCAAGCAATATGAGCAGCGGTATGATGATTTGCCATACGCTATATTAGACAAATATCATACTTAATTAATATGAAAATAAATATATAATTTATCTAAAAATGAAAGATAGAACATTGAAAAAATCAATATAGATCATATAAATTTATTAAAAAATTCACTATAATAAAAATACTAGAAAGCGGAAAGGATGGGAAGAACATGAAAAGAATCATTGCCTATGCACTGTGTCTGCTGGTAGTTGCGCTTTCCGGAGCCTGTTCGACGCCGGGCGGACGGATTGAGACAGTCAGCGAGGCAAGCCAGCCGCTGGAACCGGAGCTGGAGCCGGCCAGCTGGCAGCAGAAGACCGATCCGGTTACGCTTTCAATGGCGGCCACCAATGTTTGGCTTGATACGGATGGGCAATTCCCTTTATGGGCTGAGGATGAGGTGTCCAGGCGGATTACCGACCTGACCGGCGTTAAGCTCAATATTATCATGGGAAATGAGGTCAGCGTTGGCCAAGGCATATTGAATGTAATCCTGGCCTCCAATGATTTTCCTGATCTGCTCTTCGTCCATCAGGATAAAGAGGTGATTCAGCTTTCAGACCGCAGCTACAGCCAGCCGCTGGATGAGCTGGCAGCCCAATACTGTCCGGATTTCTGGGACAGCCTGGATCCGCTGGAGATCCTCAATAACCAGCAGGCCGACGGCCATGTTTATACCTTTCGGAAGGGCTATATGACCCAGGAGGCCTATGACGACCCGACCATCGTCCTGCAGCCGCCCAGGACGCTGACGCTGCGACGGGATCTGCTGGAGAAGCTGGGACGAAATATGCCTCAATCCATTGAGGAGCTGGAAGAGCTGCTGCGGCTTGTCAAGGATCAGGGCCAAGCTTTGGGCGTGAGCTACCCGCTGCGGCAGTATGCCGTCACGGCGTCGCCCATCGCTGAATGGATGGGGGTGCGGCGTTACCTTACCTGGGATGGGGAGGCAGGTTCGGTGCGCACGCCTCTGCGGGATCCCGGATGGCTGGCTTATTTCCAGCTGATGAACCGCTGGTACCGGGATGGGCTGCTGGTGCTGCCGGAGATGGAGGTCTGCTGGCGAAGCGACCTGGGCATCCCTTGGGCCTATGGGACAGAGGACACGCCGGGGCCCTCTAGTTTTTATTTGGGCACCACAGGTATGGAGTTTGCCACCGCTACGGAGACTCGAGCTTCCAGCAACGAGGCGCTATATGTGATGCGGAAAAAAACCGGACCGGAAGACGAGGCTTTCCCCTATGCGCTGGTGGAAGAGCCGCTAACGTATGAGGGGGAGATCCTGTTGCAAGCCGCGGATCAGCAGGTCGCCCTAGCGGATGATACGGCGATCAGCCGCGGCCGCGGCGGGCTCTTTATTACCAATGGATGTCTCAAGCCGGAGCGGGCGATTCTCTTTATGCAGTTCCTAAAAGGGCGCGAAGGCGCGCAGCTGGTCAGCTGGGGTGTGGAGGGCCTTCATTATGACCGGGACGACGAAGGGCATATCGTCTATCGGGAGGATTACCGCAATCCTGAAAGCTATATCAATGAAGATATCCATACCTTGCGCGAACATGGGATTGGATACTGGAACTGGATGGATAACGGCTGGGTAGAAGGCAAGCTAGCCTCTTCGCCGGTATCCTATTATACCAATCAGGATGCGCTGGAAATGCGGGCGATGAAAATTCGCGCCGGGCAGAATTATAAGGCCTATGCGGCGAAAAATAAGAGCCCGGTTTTCCACTTTGCCGAGCCTACCTTTGGCACGGAAGCCTATACGGCCTATATTCAGTTGCAGGACGAGTGGTATCACGGAGTCTGGGAGTTGGTACATGCGCCTAGCGAGGAAGCGGTGGCCGAAGGATGGGAGAAGCTGATGCGCGATATGACGACTGCGGGGCTTGATAACTTGGAGGAGGAGATGACAGTGCGCTTCAAGGATGCCTTGGCCCGTTATCAGGCGGCTGGATATTTTACCGAAATCCAGGACGGAACATAGCTGGTGTGAAGAAAAGGGGAGGGGAAGAAAACCTTCCCCTTTTTGCATCTGAAGGGAGGAGGGGCGAGCGGGAGGCATGGCTGCCAGAATGCGCGCTTTGCGGCCTTATAGGGCCGGGGAAACACGCCTTTATGAACTTTTTACGACAGGTTAGGCCTGGATACTGGAAGCGGGAGCCCAGAAATGGTACAATGAGAGACAAAAATGGGGGAGCATATCATGTTTGGCTATTTACGCCCGCTGCAGGATGAACTGAAAGTCAAGGAGGCTCGGCTGTACCGGGCTGTATATTGCGGGATCTGCAGAGCCATGGCGCGGCGCGCCGGCCAGCTTCCCCGGCTGGCGTTGCAATACGATGCGGTGCTTCCGGCCCTTTTGTGGCTGGCCCTTTCCGAGAAGGAGGGACGAATGGAGAAGCGGCGGTGCGTAGCCCAGCCGGTCAAGGCTCATCCCGTGATGGTGGATCATCCTGCCTTGGACGTGGCGGCGGATGTGTGCCTGCTGCTGGCTCACCGCAAGCTGAAGGATAATGCAGCGGACGAACATAGAATTACGGCGGCAGCCGGCAGCCGGCTGCTGGCCGGGGCCGTGAAGGGCAGCCAAGAGCGGCTGGGCCGCGAGACGGTGGAGGAAGTGGACCAATGCTTGACGCGCCTGTCCCAGCTGGAGCGGGAAGGTTGCAGCGCGCTGGACGAGGTAGCTGATGCTTCCGGCGGCATGCTGCAGGCGCTATTCTTGGCGGGGCCGGGTCTGCCTGAGGCGGCGAAAAAGCCGCTGGGATGGCTGGGATATCAGACGGGGCGCTGGGTCTACCTGGCCGACTGCATCGATGACTACGATCAGGATGCCCAAAGCGGCGCCTATAACGTGCTGCTTATGAGCGGCCAGCCCCGCGAGGAAGCCTTGAACCTGGCCCGGGAAGCCTGCGATTACGCGGCGGCTCAGGCCGCAGCAGCGCTGGATCTGATGGATCTGAAGCGATATCGCGGGCTATTGGAGAATTATTATTTTGCGGGTATGCCCTATAGGCTGACGCAATTAGGCAAAAAGGAGAAATAGATGAACAATCCCTGGAAGACGTTGGGCGTGAATGAAGGCGCATCAGAAGAGGAGATCAAAAAGGCATATCGTAACTTGGCGAAAAAATACCATCCAGACCGGTACGCTAACTCGCCCATGAAGGACGAGGCAGAGCGCAAAATGCAGGAGATCAACGAAGCCTATGACTTTTTGATGAAGCAGGGCGCCAATGCCTCCTCAGCCTGGAGCGGTGGAGCCGGACAGAACCGGCAGCGCACGCAGACCGGCGGCGATCCGCAGAGCTTCGTCTATATTCGTCAGATGATTCAGATGGGGAATTATGCGATGGCGGAGAACCTGCTGGATAATATGCAGATCCGTTCGGCGGAGTGGTATTATCTGCGGGGGACGCTATATCTCAGGCGCGGCTGGTTCGCTCAGGGAAAGCAATGCTTGGCTCAGGCGGTTTCCATGGATCCGGATAATTTTGAGTATCGCCAGGCCTATGAACAGGTGACCCAGACTACCCAGCAGTATCGCCAAGCTAGCTATGGCAACCAAGCGGGTAACCCGGACTGCTGCACCGTTTGCAGTTGGCTGTACTGTGCTGACTGCTGCTGCGAGTGCTCAGGCGGCGACTGCATCCCCTGCTGCTGAGGCGTTGCGTATGGATGGCCTGAAGGGAGCCCGGCGCGTGACCGTGCCGGCGATGATCACGGCGGTCAGCCTGCTGCTAATGGTGGCCAGCGGCATGATGGATACGGGGCAGCTGGGTACGCTGGTGCTGCTTAGCCTGCTCCCCATGATTTTGCTGACGGAGGGCGCATGGCTGCCGGCAGCCGCCTCCTACGGGGCGACTCTGGCCTGCGGTCTGATCCTTGTGCCCGATAAGGTGATGGTAATAGCCTATGCCCTGTTTTTTGGATGTTTCGGGTTCGCATGGCAAGCCCTGCAGCGGCTAAGCCGTCCCTGGCTGCGGGTGCTGCTCGCTTGGCTGGGGTTTAACATCGTATGGAGCCTAGGGCTGTTTTGGGCCCGCGGGCTGTGGAGCCAGATGCCTTATTTGTGGGTTTTCTTAGCGGGGCAGCCGGCATTTTTCCTATATGATTATCTTTTTGGCGCCTGCGTGCGGTATTATCGCACGCATCTTGCAGCACGCATTGGAAGGCTGGGAAGGCGGGGATAGCTATGGCATCGGTAATGATCGAGCGTCAATATATTCGGGCTGACGCGCTGGTGGTGGGCAGCGGTGCGGCCGGGCTCAACGCGGCGGTAAGCCTAAAAAAGCAAGGGCTTAAGCGCGTTGTGCTGATTAGCAGCGGCCTGAACCGGGGGACATCCCGCAATACGGGCAGCGATAAGCAGACCTATTATAAGCTGGGCCTTTCGTCCCAGGCGGACAGTATCGCGTCCATGGCGGAAACGCTCTTTTCCGGCGGCGCTATGGATGGTCCCACGGCGCTGGCAGAGGCGGCACTTTCCGCCCGGGGCTTTTTGCATTTGGCCGATATCGGGGTGCCTTTTCCCCAAGACCGGTACGGATGTTTTCCCGGCTATCAGACCGATCATGACCCGGCGGGGCGCGCCTCTTCCTGCGGCCCCTATACCTCTCGGGATATGACCCGGCAATTGGAGCAGGAAGCGCGGTTATGGGGAGCTGAACTGTGGGGCGGCTATCAGGCGGTGCGGCTTTTGACGGCGGACGGCGCGGTGCAGGGTGTGGCGGCGCTTAACCTCAAGGCGCTGAAGCGGAAGCGCGTGGAGCTGGCCTATTTTCTGACCCGCGCCGTGGTATATGCTGTGGGAGCCAGCGCGGGGCTTTATGCCGCCAGCGTTTATCCGGCCAGCCAGCTGGGCGGCATGGGTGCGGCGCTGATGGCGGGCGCTCCAGCGGTAAACCTGACGGAATGGCAGTATGGTATCGCCTCGCTTCATCCGCGCTGGAATCTTTCTGGTAGCTATCAGCAGATCATTCCACGCTATTTTTCCGTCCAAGAAGAAGGGGGAGAAGAATACGAATTCCTGACCGAGGTATTCGCGAATCCGGCCGCAATGCTGGATGCTATCTTTCTTAAAGGGTATCAGTGGCCCTTTGACGCGGAGAAAACCCAAAATAGCGGATCATCCCTCATCGACCTGGCGGTATGGCGGCAGCGTCAGCTGGGCCGCAAGGTATATCTGGATTTCCGGCAAAACCCCTTGGGGCTAAGCTGGGCGGAGCTGTGGGGTCTGCTGGGTGACACCGCTAGAAGCTATCTTGCCAACTCCCATGTAACCGGAGAGCGGCCTGTCGACCGCTTGGCCTCGATCAATGCGCCTGCCCTTGCCCTCTATCGGGACAAGGGGAGGGATCTGTCGGCCGAGCCCCTGGAAATCGCCGTATGCGCGCAGCACCAGAACGGCGGCCTGCAGGTGGATCATTGGTGGCGGTCGCCATTGGAAGGGCTCTATCCGGTGGGCGAATGCGCGGGTACCCATGGCGTGCGCCGTCCGGGCGGCGCAGCCCTGAACAGCGGCCAAGTCGGCAGCATGCGGGCGGCCCAGTGGATTGCGGCGCACCCAATGCCAGAACACGCCTGGGATGAAGCGCTGCAAGAGCAGGCGCAAGCCCTGGAGGCGCGGACGCTGGGATTTTTGCAGGAAGGCGGGGTGTCTCCGGCCGCCTGCTGGCGCCGGCTGCGGACCCGGATGGAAGGGATGGACCATGTGCGGAGCCTTGAGCGCGCCCGGGAAATTGCCCAATCTGCCCGAGACGCGCTTTACAGCCTGGAGCGGGATATGACCGCGCGCTCTTTCCGTGAACTGGAGATGGCCTTTACCGTGGAGGACCTCCTGATGACGCAATGGGCCATGGCGGCGTCCGTCGCCGACTATGTGGAGGCGGGAGGCGGGAGCCGCGGCTCTGCCCTGATTGCCGACAAGACGGGAACGCTGGAGCTGCCTTGGCTGTGCTGCCGGGCGGCCAACCGCGCACTGGATGGGCAGGTACAGCAGGTTTGCTTCCGGCAGGGAAATATGGCGTGTCATTTCCGCACGGTTCTGCCGCTGCCGCAGGAAGAAAGCTGGTTTGAAACGGCCTGGGCTCAGTTCCAGGCGGGGGCCATCTACCGGTAATCCGGGGCAGTGTGGTATAATGGAAGAACACCATCCGGCTGCCGGCTCCCAAGGCGCCCGGAGCGGCGCGCGAACACTTTAAATATAGGGAGGACATGATGCAGCAATCCATTTATACCCTTGCCGCTACCGGGTTCCGGTATGTGGCGGTGCTGATAATGGCGCTCATTTTTCTGAATATATTCCGATCTTCGCTGCAGGACGCCCGGCGGCGGCGGCAAAGCGCCGAGGGGCTGCCGCAGATCTATGTAGGCGTGCTCGAGATCCGAGACGAAAACCGCAAGAGTTTAAAATTCGGCATTCTGCAGGACTGCATGGTAGGGCGTTCCAACCGGTGCGACATTGCGTTGAAGGATAAAACCATGGCCCCGGTGCATGCCCATATCTTTTTGCAGGGCGGGCAGCTTTATATTATGCCTATGTCGAGAAAACCGGTCAAGGTCAACGGGCAGCGGGTGCGCAGCCGCACGCCGATCAACGAAGGGGATAGCCTGATGATGGGGCTGACCCGGGGCAGCGTGCGGCTGCTGCAGCAGGAGGTGGCGCATGGGAAGCATCGGTAAGCGCAGTGGCATGCTGATGAGCCTGGTGGCAATCCTGGAGATTGTCAGCTTTGGCCTGTTGTCTATCCGCGGAGAAGGCATTGATTACGAGGCTTTTATCGTGTTGGGGCTTAGCCTGCTTCTCCTGTTCCTGCAGTATTGGGTGCTGCCGCAGTTCTTTCGTCATGCGGACCGGTACGTCATGGTCATCGTCAACCTACTGATGGCCATTGGGTTAATTTTCCAGTACCGGTTGAGCTCTTCGACGGCCTATAAGCAGGTGATCTGCTGCGCGGCGGGGCTCATCGCGATGATCGTGATGATGCAGCTCGTCCTAAAGGATGTGTTCAAACGTCGATATATCTACTTGTATATGATTTTCGGCATTATTCTGGTGGCGATTACCCTGGTGCTGGGCCGGGTGATCGGCGGGGCGAAAAACTGGCTGAGCCTGTCGGAGACGCTGTCCGTTCAGCCTTCAGAATTCGCCAAGGTGGTGCTGGTGGTGGTGCTGGCCCTCTGGCTTCGGGAAAATCATACTTTCCGGCAGCTGATTCCCATGTTTGCCTATGTGTTCATCTGCGTATGCCTATTGGTGCTGGCTAGAGATCTGGGCGCTGCGCTTTTGTATTTCGGCACCTTTTTAATGATGCTGTTTGTGGCGACCTCAAGCTTATTCTATGTGACGGCCGGGCTGGGCGCTTTGGCGGTAGGCGGCGTGGTCAGCTACCATCTTTTCGACCATGTGAAAACCCGCGTTTCCGTATGGCTGAACCCTTGGAGCCAGGCCAATGACGGCGGTTATCAGATCGTGCAAGGTTTGATGGCCATTGTATCCGGAGGGATGTTCGGCACCGGATTGGGGTTAGGCAGCCCTAAATCCATCCCGGCTTACCGAACGGACTACATTTTTGCGGTAGTCTGCGAGGAGATGGGCGTGTTGGCAGGTATCCTGCTCATCGGTTTTTATGTAATGCTGGTGGTGCGGGGCGCGATTATCGCCCGGCGTGCGGTGAACGCCTATCATGCGCTGCTGGCTTTGGGGAGTACGGTGCTCATCGCATTGCAGAGCTTTATCATCATCGGCGGCGTCATCAAGCTCATCCCGCTGACGGGCATCACGCTGCCGCTGGTTAGCTACGGCGGCAGCTCGATGGTGGCGACCTTTATGCTTATCGGTATCCTGCAAGCCGTTTCAGAAGCCAGCGGCCGGGAGGCTGAGGCTCATCTTGAGGAAGAAGGCGAGGAGGAAGAAGCATGAAGGAGCTGAGGAAGAATATCAAATATCTGCTGGGCGTTATGGTGGTCTGCTTCATCCTGCTTACCGGATACCTGGTATATGACGCGGTAATCTGGGGCAACCGATGGCTGAACAGCCCCTATAATCCCCGGCTGCAGCAGCAGCGCGCTACGGTAACGCCGGGCGACATCTATGACCGTACCGGCGAGCTCATCGTCAGCACCAACGATTCGGGGCAACGCACCTATCTTGAAAACAAATCCCAGCGGTATGCCATGTGCCACATTATCGGTGATACAAAAGGCCTTTGTGCCACCGGTGTGGAAAGCACCTATGCTGCCACCCTGCTGGGCTATAACGCCAGCTTCCTGAACACAATGAAGCAGTTCCTGGAGCAAACGCCGGTTAAGGGAAATGACATAACCCTAACCGCGGATGAATCGCTGTGTACTACGGCGTACAAAGCGATGGATGGCGCACACGGCGCAGTGATCCTCATGAACTATAAGACGGGTGAGATCCTGGCCATGACCAGCACGCCCGGCTTTGATCCTAAAAATATGGACGATGCCGATTTGTCGTCGGAATCGTCGGTGCTGGTGAACCGGGCAATCCAGGGGCGGTACGTACCGGGATCAATCTTTAAAGTCGTGACGCTGACCGCTGCGCTGAACAATGGTATCACCGAAAGATGGGGTTATACTTGCGACGGCACCCTGGAGTTGGACGGCGACACCATCACATGCCCTTCGGAGCACGGAGAGCAGACGTTGGAAGAGGCTTTCGCCAATAGCTGCAACTGCGCCTTTGCTCAGCTGGGCGTGGAGCTGGGTGCGGATAAGCTGGTTAGCACGGCGCAAAGCATGGGATTTTATAAAGAAACCATGTATAAGGATTTTACCCTATATGCCAGCAAGCTGGGCATAACCTCTGACAGCCGCGAATCCGAAATCGGTTGGGCGGCAATTGGCCAGGATAAAGATACCGTTACGCCCATGCAGATGTGCATGATCGCTGCAGGCATTGCCAACGGCGGCGTAGTGAAGGAACCGCGGTTGGTCAAGCCATCGGCCTTGGACGTAAGCAACCTGACCAGCGCCCTGCAGGATAACCGTATTATGTCGGCCGAGTTAGCCGGGCAGGTAAAGGATATGATGCGTACCGTTGTGGAAGAGGGGACGGGAACCCGCGCCGCGGTGGATGGCGTAACGGTGTGTGGAAAGACGGGAACCGCGGAGGTGGGCGGCTCTCAGAAAGCGCATGCCTGGTTTATTGGGTTTATCGAGGAATCCGAGCACCCTCTGGCGATTACGGTCATTGTGGAAAACGGCGGTTCCGGCGGCCGCGTTGCCGCGCCCATCGCCCAAACGGTGCTTGAAAAGGCCGTGGAGGCAGGATATTAGCATCCCCCGGCGGAGATGCAAAACAGAGGAGGAAACATGGGATGGACTTGATGCAGGTGACACAGCTAGCGGAAAAAATTCGAGAAAACGTAGCGAAAGTCATTGTAGGCCAGCGCCAAGCGATGGATCTTATGCTGGCTGCGCTGCTGGCCAAGGGGCATGTGCTCTTGGAGGATGTGCCCGGCACGGGTAAAACCGTGTTGGCCAAGGCATTGGCCCGGTCGATTCAAGGGGACTTTAGCCGTATCCAATTCACCCCTGATATTTTGCCCATGGATATTACGGGCGCCAGCGTGTATAACCAGCGCGACATGACCTTCGACTTCAAGAAGGGACCGGCATTTTGCCATATCCTCTTAGCGGACGAGATCAACCGCGCCACGCCCCGCACACAGTCGGCTCTTTTGGAATGTATGGAGGAGCGCCAGATTACCTCAGACGGCGTAACCTATCCCCTGGAGGCCCCCTTTATGGTCATCGCCACCCAGAATCCGGTGGAAACGCAAGGGACTTTTCCGCTGCCAGAGGCCCAGCTAGACCGCTTTTTGATCAAGACGCAAATGGGCTATCTGCCCACCGACGACGCTGTGGCGGTGCTGGACCGCTTTATCGATGCTGATCCGCTGGCCCAGCTTATGCCTGTGGCTACAGCGCAGGAAATTGCCGAAGCCCAGTCGGCGGTAACCAAGGTTATGGTGAGTGCGCCGGTGCGCCGGTATATCGTGGATCTCGTAGAAAAAACACGTCAATTGCCGGATGTAGCCCTGGGCGTAAGCCCTCGGGGTTCGCTGGCACTGCTGCGGGCTGTGCAAAGCTGGGCGGTCATCCAAGGGCGTGACTATGTGCTGCCGGACGACGTGAAAACCATGACTGGGCCGGTGCTGGGCCACCGCATTCTTTGCCGGAATGCCTTTGATGGCAAAGACGCGACGGAACGCGTCGTGCGCACGCTGCTCTCCCAGGTGCCGGTACCGACAGAGCCGGAGGAAGAGACATGAACGTCTTTTGGCTGCTCATCATCGCTTGCGCAGCCATTTTGATCCAGATGGCGGTCTTCCGGGCCGCCGGGCAGAAGGGGATCACCTATACCCGCTATTTCAGCGCGAGCCGCGCCCATGTGGGCGAGCAGCTGGAACTGGTGGAGGATATCACCGCCCGGAGGTTTGTCCCCGTGCCATGGCTGCGAGTGGAATCCCGTATCCCCTCGGCGCTGGCCTTTGCCACGCAGCAGGATTTAAACATCGAAGATGAATTTTATCACCGCTCGGTTTTCACGCTTATGCCTTTCCGCCATATCCGCCGGCGGTATCAGGTGACCTGCACCCATCGCGGGCTGTATGACCTGACCTCGGTTACGCTGACAAGCGGCGATCTGCTGGGGTTGTATACGGCCCACAGGACCCTTTCGCTGGACGCAAAGCTTTTGGTCTACCCGCAGCTGAAAAGCTTTTCAGAGATTGCGCTTCCTTCGCGCCAGTGGCAGGGGGATGTGGCCGTGCGCCGTTGGATCCAGCCGGATCCCTTCCTGGTCAACGGAATACGGGAATACCGCATGGGCGATAATCGGCGGGACATTCATGCGGGCGCGACTGCACGCACCGGTGTGCTGCAGGTTAAAACCCATGATTACACGGCATCGCCCCGCCTGTTGATTGTACTGAACGCCCAAAGGGATGAGGATCAATGGGGCGTGCTGACCTTTCAAGAGCGCGAGGCGCTGGAGGACGCAGTTTCCTTGGCGGCAACCCTGGTGGCTTGGTGCCGGAAGGAGCGTATGGCATGCGGCTTTGCCAGCAACGGCCAGCTGCAGGGCGCGGAAAAGGAGGAGATCTATCTTGGCCCCCAAAGCTCGCCGCAGCACTATAGCGACTGCATGGAGCTGGTAGCTCGGATCATTATGCAGCGCCGGGTCAGCTTCCACAGCTATATGGAGCGGTTAGCCCGGCTGCTGCCTCTCGATCCCGTAGATGTGGTGGTGCTGTCCTGCTATTGGAACGAGGGGCTGGAAGCGGCGGCTGTAACCCTGCGGTCCATGGGGCATGCGGTATATCACTATCCCATTGCGCGAAAGGAGGCGTCCCATGACCGCGTCGGTTAAAAAGCTGCTTATTCCCCTTTGCCACGGCTTTATTCTGCTGCCGTTGGCGGCCATCGCCGCCGGTTCCCCGGGCATAGGTCCGCTGGCGCTGCTTTTGGCGGCGCTATGCGCCTTGAGCGCGGTAGGCTGGCTGGCCGATTTGCTTTTGCCGAAAGACTGGCCGGTATGGGTCGGCATTCTGCTGCTCATGGCGTTGGGCGTCGGCGCAGGCTACGGCTTCTTGCCCCAGCTGTTCGGGGGTATCGTAGGGCAAGCTCCGCAAAGCTGGATGGCGCCGTTTCTGGGGATTCTGGCCGGCGCAGCCATGGTCTGGAGCCAGCTGGAGTGCCGGCGCGGCCTGGCGGCGGGCCTGGAGCCCTATAAGCTTGGGATTGGCCTTGCGTTGTATATTTTTACGTACTTTTCTTATCGCTCGACCGGCCTGTATACGGCGCAGGATAAAAGCGACCTTGCGCAGCCCATCTTTCTTTATGGCGCCATTTGGTTGGTTTTGTCCCTGTTGATCATCAATTTCCAGTTCGTGACCAAGATGGCTGCGACCAAGAACCAGCCGGATGTACCCAAGCCGGTGCGTACCTTTAACACGACGTTGATTCTTGGACTCGTCGGCATCATTCTTCTAATCGCTGGGCTGGGCTTCTTGCGCCAGCTGTTCAATCGGTTTTTCCAGTGGTTGATCGGCGTATTTTCCGGCGGATCGGAACCGATGCCCGCGGCGCCGCTGCCAAGCTTCCAGCCCGACGATCTATCGGGCGAGGGATTCCGTTTCCCGGAGATTGAGGCGCCGGAGTGGATGCGGCAGGTGGAAAATGTGGTGGTCCCCATGCTGACCATTGCGCTGGGGCTCGCCGCCCTTGGGCTGATATGTTATAAGCTGCGGTCGCTTTTCCGGCAGCTAAAGGGATGGATCCGGCAGAAAATGAACCATTGGCAGATGACGGCCGGATATGAGCAGGAGGAAGAAAGCCTGATGAGCTGGGCGCAGCTGAAGAAAGAGCTGGGCGAGCGCATCCGGCGGCATAAGCCGCGGCCGCGGCCCAAGCTGGAAGATCAGCCCAATGACCGCGCTAAAGTTCGCTGGCTTTTCTGCCGCCTGCGGGAGCAGCTTAGGCGCAAAAAGCATTTCGACAGCACACAGACTCCGCTGGAACTGGCGGACGCGCGGTTCATCCAGGATCCCAGAGTGCGGCGGCTTCTGGAGGATTATAACGAAGCCCGCTACAGCGACCACCCTGTTGCGCCTGAATCGGTTTTGGCGGGCTTGGAGGCGCTGCGGAGAATGCGCTGACAGGAGGTTCAATTGAAGGAAAAGCTGGAAAACCTGATCGCTACGCTGCCGGATCATCCGGGCGTCTATCTGATGAAGGATGCTGAAGGAACGGTAATCTATGTAGGGAAAGCCATATCCCTGAAAAACCGGGTGAGGCAGTATTTCCGCGGCCGTCATCCGGGGCAGCCTAAGGTGGATGCCATGGTGGAGCATATCGAAAGCTTCGACTATGTGCTGGTAGACAGCGAGCTGGAAGCCTTTATCCTGGAGTGCAACCTCATTAAGGAGTACCGCCCGCATTACAATATTATGCTGCGGGATGACAAGCACTACCCCTATATCCGGGTGGATATGGAGCAAGCTTATCCACGGCTGGAGATCGCCCGGCAGATGAAGAAGGATAAAGCCCGCTATTTCGGGCCGTATTTTTCGGCCCGGGCTGTCCGCCAGGCGCTTGAGGCGGTGGGAAAGGCATTCCCCCTTCGCACATGCCGGCGGGATCTGCCGGCCCGGGCCGGCAAGGAGCGCCCCTGCTTGAACGCCCATATGGGCACCTGCCTGGCGCCCTGCACCGGCAAGGTGGATGAGCAGGAATATAAAGCCTTGGTGCGCCAGGCTTGCCGGTTCTTGGAGGGCCATGGCGAGGAAGTGGTTAGCGAGCTAAGGCGGAATATGCAGGAGGCCTCGGCAGCGCTGCAGTTTGAAAAGGCAGCGCTCTACCGCGACCGGCTGCTGGCGGTAGAGCGGGTGCTTTCCAGCCAGCAGAAGGCCATTATTACAAGCCGTGAGGACTGGGATATCCTGGGATTCTGCCAGGCGGAAGGCCGCGTGCAGATTCAGCTGCTGGTCATCCGAGGCGGATTTCTCAACGGAAGCGAGACTTTCCGCCTGGAGGAAAACTTGGAGGAAGGCCCGGAACAGTTGATCCGAGGTTTCATTCGGGATTACTATTCTTCAGCAAAGGTAATACCGCAATGGATTTTGACGCCCTATATGCCGGAGGATGGCGAAGCGCTGGAGCAATGGTTATCTGAATTGCGGCAGGGGCGCGTCTATTTGCACAAGCCGGAGCGGGGAGAAAAGCGGAAACTGGTGGATATGGCCTGTGAAAATGCCCGGCAGAGCATGGAGCGGGAAGTAATCGCCCAGCAGCGGGAATGGGAGCGTACCGGCGGGGCGGCTATCGATCTGGCGCAGGCACTGGGGCTGGAGAAAGTGCCCCATCGGATCGAATGCTACGATATCTCCAATATCCAAGGAACGAATTCAGTAGCTTCCATGGTGGTGATGCTGGACGGCAAGGCGGCGCCAAAGGAATACCGCCGTTTTAAAATCAAAACGGTGGAAGGAGCGAATGACTTCGCCAGTATGCGCGAGGTGCTGGGCCGCCGTTTCGCCCACGGGCTGGAGGAAAGGCAAACCCTGGGAAGCGAGGATAAGACGGGAAAATTCAACCGTTTCCCCGATCTTGTGATTATCGACGGGGGACCGGAGCAGCTGGCCTTTGCCAGGGAGGCCATGGAAGCGGCAGGCGTGGGCGATATTCCCGCCGTGGGCCTGGCCAAGCGGGAGGAGTGGCTCTACAAAGTGGGCGAGGATGAGCCGGTAAAGTTGCCTAAAACATCCCCGGCCCTGCATATGGTGCAGCGTATCCGCGATGAGGCACATCGATTCGCGATAACCTATCACCGGTCTCTACGGGGGCACAA
The DNA here is from genome assembly GCA_904420205.1 of Candidatus Parachristensenella avicola. Lineage (GTDB taxonomy): Bacteria > Bacillota > Clostridia > Christensenellales > UMGS416 > Parachristensenella > Parachristensenella avicola. Next base: position 38,803 of record CAJFUN010000037.1, read on the forward strand.
AGCGCTGCTGACGCAGCTGGACCAAATACCGGGCGTCGGTCCGGCCCGCCGTAAGGCGCTCCTGAAGGCTTATCCTGTCCAGGCTATGATGAAGCAGGCGACTGTGGAGGAACTGATGCAGGTGCCGGGGATCACGGAAAAAATTGCCCGTCAGGTTTATGAATTGATGCATTCCTCCCCTAGCCAGGAAGGGAAAACTCCAGTATAATAAAAGAAGTGACATCTGTCGAAGGGGGTCAAAATGGCGCGGTTAAAGCTTAAGCAGTTTGCCAAGGATCTGGGGCTTGCCATTCTGTACGACGGCGGGCGGGAAGAGGTAGAGATCACCACCGCCAGCGTAAACCGGCCGGGCCTGCAGTTATCGGGTTATCTGCATTATTTCGCCACCGAGCGGGTGCAGATCATCGGCAAGGTGGAAATGACCTATATCTTGGAGCATATTCCAGAGGCTTCCATGCGGGATGTGATGGAAGATATGTTTTCCGCACCCATTCCCTGCGTGATCGTTTGCAGGGGGCTAGAGGTGCCCGAACCGCTGCTCGCGGCGGCTCGGCGCCATAAGCGCCCGATCCTGACGAGCGAAGCGGTGACAACCAAGGTCATTTTAGACGTTATTACCTACCTGGAGGCCGAGCTTTCCCCTCGCATCACCCGGCATGGCGTGCTGGTGGATGTCAACGGCGTCGGTATGCTGTTGACCGGCGAGTCGGGCATCGGCAAAAGCGAGACGGCCCTGGAGCTCGTGAAGCGCGGGCATCGCCTGGTGGCTGACGATGTGGTGGAAATCAGCCGTGTCGCCCGGGATCAGCTGGTAGGCACTTCGCCCGAGTCGATCCGGCATTTTATGGAACTTCGGGGGATCGGCATTATTGACGTCCGGCAAATGTACGGCATCGGTTCGGTTCTTATCTCCAAAACCATCGATATGGTGGTAGAGTTGGAAATATGGGATAATGAAAAAATGTACGATCGCCTGGGCCTGGAGGAGGAGTATATGACGCTTTTAGGCGTCAAGCTGCCCTATCTGGTGGTTCCGGTGCGTACGGGACGGAATTTGGGCATCATCCTGGAGGTTGCGGCCAGCAACCAGCAGCTGAAAGCGTTGGGCTATAATGCCGCGAAGGAGCTGGAAAAGCGCTTTTCGCAGCTGATGCCATAAGGATAGAGGAGGAAGATCATGTATTATGTAGGGGTTGATCTGGGCGGGACCAACATTGCGGCCGGCGTGGTGACCGAATCAGGCGAGCTTATTCATCAGGACAGCTGCCCTACCGGCGTTGGACGCCCCTATGAGCAGATCATCGGCGATATGGGCACGCTGGTGAACAAGGTGATCCGCGAGAGCGGATGCACGGTGCAGGATGTCAAAGCGATTGGCATTGGATCGCCCGGCGCAGCCGATTGCAAAGCCGGTGAAATCGTATTTGCCAACAACCTGAGCTGGTATCATGTGCCGATCTGCGCGGAGCTGAAAAAGCATGTTGACCTTCCGGTATTTGTCGATAACGACGCCAACGTAGCCGCGCTGGCCGAGACGGTGGCGGGCTGCGCCAAAGGGCGCAGCGACGTGATTTTGCTAACGCTGGGTACAGGCGTTGGCGGCGGCATTGTGATGAATGGGCGCATTTTGGGCGGCGTGCACCATGTGGGCGCAGAGATCGGCCATATGATCGTCGAGGTGCAGGGAGAGCAGTGCTCCTGCGGAAACCGTGGATGTTTTGAGCGTTATACCTCGGCAACGGCTTTAATCCGCGAAGGGCGTAAATGTATTATCGCTCATCCTGACAGCCGCATTACGCTGAAAACCGGTGGAGACTTGGATAAGGTCACAGCAAAGATCGTGTTAGACTCGGCGAAAGAGGGCGACATTTTTGCGCTGGAGATCTTTCAGAATTTTATCCACTACCTAGCTATGGGCATCGTATCGCTCATTAACCTCTTTGATCCGGAAGTGATCGCCATTGGAGGCGGCGTGGCCAAAGCCGGAGATTTCTTGATGGAAGCTTTGCTGCCGGAGGTCAAAAAGCATATTTTCTATAAAGATCTCCCGTATGCGGATATTATGCTATCGCCTATGGGCAACGAGGCCGGCATTATTGGCGCGGCGATGATGGGAGCGGGCAACCTGTAATTTACCTGCCAGAAAGCGGCCGTTTAGGCCGCTTTTTTCGCAGTTAGGAAAAATGATGATGTCGTTTAGCCTATGCTGTCCCCTTGAGCGCCGGGCCATCCGCGCAAGGGGGAGAGGCGGCGATGTTATCGACCACATTTTGCGGAGGGAATCGTCATCTATGGAAAAAATTTTATTAGATACGGATATAGGCGGAGATATCGACGATGCGATTTGCTTAGCCTATTTGCTTACGGAACCGCAATGCGTGCTGATTGGCATTACGACGGTTTGCGGGGAGCCGGAAAAACGGGCGGCGGTGGCTGACGCGATCTGCCGGGCGGCGGGACGAAACATCCCGATCGTGGCAGGCCTGGATACGACGCTTCAACCGATCCCTGTGTACCCTACGCCCGAGGGCGCCGGTGCGCTGGCGAATTGGCCGCACAGGCGCTATGAAAAGGGTGACGCTGCCGCTTTTCTCTATGAGAAAATCACGGAAAACCCCCACGAGGTCACCCTGATCGCCATTGGTAACATGACGAATATCGCAACGCTGTTCCAAACCCATCCAGATGCGCCGGGGCTGCTGAAGGGGCTCTATGTGATGAACGGATATTTTGGCCGGGAAATCTTGCCGGAGCCGTGGTACAACTGGAATGCCTGGGCGGATCCTTTGGCCTCAAAGCTTGTGTTTGCGTCCCATGTCGCCGTGTATCGAGCTATCCCCTTGGAGGTGACGGATCAACTGACGATCGACGCTGACCGGGCAGGAACGTTGCTGCCGGCCGATAGCGATCTTATGCGCGCTGTTTTCGATTTTGGAAATGCGTGGCTGGAAAGCGCGGGTAAGCTGACCTTGCACGATCCCTTAGCCGCGGTCTGCGCCTTTCATCCAGAGGTCTGCCGATTTGAGCGCGGCTCCGTCCAGGTAGAAACAAAGAAGCAGAGCGATATGGGCGGGACGTCATTTTCCGCTGATCCAGCAGGCAACGTTGAAATTGCAAGGGATGTGGACCGCGAGGCTTTTTACCGTATCCTAAGCCAAACGCTTCAAGGCGCGGGCATGTAGGTTGCAGATGCGGAAAATTGTGATCAACTAGCTTGGAACGGGAGGCCCTTGTCTTGCGTGGGCGCCTGGTTAAGGACATTTGAAACCATGGCGGCCGGTGGGGGGAAAGAAATAAGATTGCAATTTGAAGCTACCGGGGAATTGGATGGAAGCTCACAGATATGGGGTGGACGAGATAATCCTGCTTATAACCGGGAGAATGTCGGTGCATTCATAGGAAAACGCGATGCTTCTCAGGCGCATCAAAAGGTACGGATGAATTGGCCAGGTTTGCTATGAAATTGAAAAGTGATCTTCGCACGAATGGGGTTTTGAGGGTGCCGCGAATTTCCCGTTTCCTTGCTCGGCTTGCAGCGGTATACAGGTTACTTGAAAGGGCTGATTCGCAAGATCTGCCTACGATGAAGGCGAAGCGATTAGAAGCGGCGATCCTTCCGGGTTAGGCCGATAAGATTATGGCTGGGGGCTTTGACGTTTCAGCGAAAAGGCCCCGCCTAATAAGAAATGGGTGCTTGTCCAAGACGATACCGGAGAAGGGGAAGCGGTAGAGGCGCTTCCCTTCTTTTTTTGCCGCCGTACTGACTCCAGAATATGTTACATCGGAGGATCGCCCGCTTTTGAGGGATGAAGGTGGGGATGAAGGCATAGGATATCCCGGGAGGGATTGCCATGTCGTCAAATAGAATCCTGTGGCGGATCATCTGCCTGCTATGCGCCGCGGCCTTGGCGGCGGGGGGATGGGCGCTGCTGCCGGAACGCCGGGAACCGCAGACTTCGGCCGAAGCAGAGGAGCAAAAACGGGCGGAGGCCTTTCGAGGTACCATCACCGTATGGCATATCAGCCAATGGCGTACAGGGGGCGTGAATGCATCGGCGCTGCTGTCTGCGGTGCTGGATCAGATGGAGGGCCGCAACCCCGGCGTTTATTTTACCCTTGAAACGTTGGATCCGCAGCAGGCCGGCCAACGGATGGCCCAGGGGGAATCGCCGGATATCCTATCCTTTCCAGGCGGTATCCCGCTTCCGATGCAGGAGGCCTGGCAGGCGCTGGACTGTGATCGTTTGCTGCCCTGCTATCAAGCTTATATAGGGGAGGAGAGCAGCTTTTTGCCGTGGATAGCCAGCGACGCTAAGGTCATGATCCGTGATACAAGCCTGGCGGCGCAAAAGTTGTCTGCCCCCGGGGATGGATGGACACTGCAGGAAATGATCGATCTGGCGTCAGCATTGACCTATCAAACCAAGGGAAAGAATAGCCAAACGGTCTATGGCATTGCCGCCGCGCTGGGGAGATGGCCTGCCTTGGAAGATTGGGGGATTGCGGCGGATGCAATCCTTCCGGGTGAGTATAGCGAACGGGAAGCTTGGGATCAGCTGGTGGAAGGGAATGTAAGCATGCTTATAGCCGGGCCTTGGGAAGAAATGACGTTGACCTGGCGTCAACAGGAAGACCGCGGGCCGCAGCTGACTGTCCTGGAATGGCCGCAAGAGCTTCCACGACTACGCAGCGTCCAGTGGATCGGCGCGAAGCAAAGCGGCGACAGCCAAAAAGATGAAATATGCCGAAAGACCATAACGCAGCTGCTTTCGGCCTCCTCGCAGAAAAAGGTAATTACCCAGGCCAAATGCTTGCCCTGCGTATCCTTTACCACGGATGAACTCGGCGATGTTGTGGCGCCGATGGAACAAGGTAGCATACTATACGCGCTGCCTAACCGCGAGATACTGACGCAGGGCGAATGGCCGCAAGAGGATGGTTGGGGCGTGGATCAGGGGGTCTATTTATGGAAACCCTAGCCTGGAATCGGTTGTCAGCCGGAGGGAAAACATGTACAATAGATAAAGGGAATCAAGATGGGAGAACAGAATGAGTATCGAATCGTTAGAGAATCGCTTGCGCCATATGCCGATTGAGCCGGCGCGGCTTTTAAGGCAGGAACCGATGGCACAGCATACGACCTTTCGCATTGGCGGGCCGGCGGATCTATTTCTTTCCACCGCCAGCGAGCAGGAGGCTGCCGCAGCCTGCCTTTGGGCGCGAGAGGAGGAAGTCCCCGTAACCGTTGTCGGTAATGGGAGCAATCTTTTGGTAGGGGATAAGGGGATCCGGGGGCTTGTGCTGTGTCTGGGGCGCGAATTTCAAAAAATTTGGACGGAGGAAGGGCTGCTGTGCGCGCAGGCTGGCGCTTCACTAAAGGCTGTAGCCCAGCACGCGCTCCAGGATGGTTTAGCAGGCCTGGAAGCGGTTTCCGGTATCCCGGGAAACGTGGGCGGCGCTATTTATATGAATGCCGGGGCTTACGGCGGCATGGTATCTCAGCATCTGGAATGGGTGCGTATGTTGGAACCGGATACGGGAAAGATTGGGCAGTATACCCGGAAACAGATGGAATTTGGCTACCGGGCAAGCCTTGCAATGGCCAAGGGCATGGTGGTGCTGGCCGCTGCATGGCGGCTTCCGGCAGACAAACCAGATGCAATTCGGGCCAAGATGGAGGATTATACCTGCCGACGCCGTGAGAAGCAGCCGTTGAGCTATCCTTCAGCCGGCAGCGTGTTCAAGCGGCCGGAAGGCTACTTTGCCGGCAAATTGATTGAGGATGCAGGCTTAAAGGGGTATTCAGTCGGCCAGGCGCAGGTTTCAGACCTGCATGCGGGCTTTATCATCAATAAGGGCGGCGCGACAGCGCAAGATGTGATAACCTTAATTGAGCACATTCAGCAGGTGGTGCAGGAGAAATACGGCGTCGAACTGGAACCGGAGATTCGCAGAATCGGGGAATAGGAGAAAAGCATGCGCGTTGTAATACTGACTGGCATGTCCGGCGCAGGTAAGTCTCATGCGCTGAATTGTCTGGAGGATATGGGGTATTTCTGCGTGGACAACCTGCCGCCAGATCTGATCCGCACTTTTATCCAGCTTTATGCCCAACGAATGCGGGGGGCGGGAGATGAAGAAGGGCGGATTGCGATTAATGTGGATATTCGGGGCGGCGCATTCTTCGACTCTGTTTTTGAAGCGCTGCGGAATTTGGACGAAGCCAATATCCGCTATGAGGTGCTTTATTTGGACGCCGACGACGCAACCTTGATCAAGCGTTACAAGGAGAGCCGACGTATGCATCCGGTGGAGGGGGCCTCGCTGAAGGAATCCATCGACCATGAGCGAAGGATGCTCAACCAGCTTCGGGAGCGCGCCGACCAGGTCATCAATACCTCTAACTTGAAGGCCAGCGTGCTAAAAAAGCGCCTGCAGGAGCTTTATAATCCCAGCGATGCCCAGCGGCCATTTCCGGTATCCGTCGTGTCCTTTGGATTCAAATATGGCATCCCCAACGATGCGGATCTTGTGCTGGATGCCAGGTTTATCAACAATCCCTATTATGTGGAATCGCTTAAAGCCCATTCGGGGCTGGAAGCGCCGGTACGCGACTATGTAATGAGCTTTCCGGAAACGCGCGTGTTCCTAGATAAGCTTTTCGACCTGCTGGACTTTTTAATTCCCCAGTATATCCGGGAGGGAAAGCCTCAATTGGTGATCGGCATTGGCTGTACGGGTGGGATGCATCGCTCGGTGGCGATTGCCCAGCGGCTGGCCGATGGGCTGCGGGATCGCGGCTATGCGATCCATGTGGAGCACCGGGATTTGAAGCAGGAGGCTTCTCGATGAAGTCCCGCTGGGCGCAGCTGAAAAATTCCGGCTTTTTGCGCTGGATGCGCCCGGGGACAGGGATGAAGCGCCTGATATCGCTGACGGTGGCAGGTTTCGTGCTGGCGCTCCTTGCGGCTTGCCTGCTGTGGACGCAGGTTTCACCCGAATCGTTACGCCGCTTTCGGGGCCCGGTTATGCTGATGGCTTTAGGCGTGCTGATTTTTCTTGCCGGGGTAGGCGCTTTGGTGGCGAAGCTATGGCAGACCCGGAAGCAGAGCGGGATGGCTACCGCTCGGTGGAAGGATGAAATATTTCGCAAAAAAATGCTGGATCACGGCCCGAGGATCGTGGCGATTGGCGGCGGCTCAGGCATGTCTACGCTGCTGCGGGGGCTAAAAACGGTATCCAGCAACCTGACGGCTGTGGTTACCGTAGCCGATAACGGCGGGAACTCCGGACAGCTGCGGGAGGATTTAGGCGTGCTGCCGCCGGGCGATATCCGCAACTGCATCATCGCTCTTTCCCAAGTGGAGCCGGTGATGGAGCGGTTGATGCAATATCGCTTTCCCGAGGGAACGCTGCAGGGACAGTGCTTGGGCAATCTGCTGCTGGTCGCCACCAGCGACATATCCGGCGGATTCTTGGAGGGAATTCGGACGCTGGACGACGTGCTGGCGGTAACCGGACAGGTACTGCCAGTCAGCTTGGAGAACCTGTCGTTGAACGGTATCATGAGCGGCGGTCAGTTGGTGCAGGGAGAGTCCAGCCTGGGCCGGGCGCAAGCGGATGTAGGGGGACGCATTCATCGTGTGTGGCTGGAGCCGGGCGGCGCGCAGCCGCTGCCAGAGGTTCTGGAAGCCATTCGCCAGGCCGATATCATCGTGATTGGACCAGGGAGCCTTTATACCTCGCTGCTGCCTAATCTTCTGATCGACGGAGTTAGTTCGGCCATAAAGCGTAGCGGCGCTATAAAATTCTATGTGGCCAATATCATGACCCAGCCGGGGGAAACCCAGGGTTATACGCTTCAAGACCATCTAAAAGCGATCTGGGACCATTGCGGCAAGGGCTTGATCGATATTGCCCTAGTAAATCGGTCAGGGAAAATCCCGGAGGATATCTTGGCCCATTACATAGAGGACGGCGCTGAAATTGTGACCTACGATGCTCAGCGCGTTAAAGCCGATGGAATCGAGCTGGTCGAGGCCGATCTAGCCGAATATAAAAAGGGACGGATCCGCCATCAGAGCGACCTTTTGGCCCTGAAGATCATGGATCTTTATTCAAAACGCCGCCGAAAATAAATTTATGCGGTGCAGGGCGGCAATTTATGCTATAATATCACTATCCAGGTTAGGAGGGATCGTCATATCCTTTTCGCTGCGAACCAAGGAGGAGCTGGCTAAGCTCCCTTTGCACCGGCCCTGCTGCCAACGGGCTGAGCTAACTGCGTTGGCTAGGCTCTCTGGAACCATTGAGCTGCTTTCAGGCGGAAAGCTGCAGCTGCGGTTTGACACCGAAAGCAGCGTCATCGCCTGGCGCATCTTCGAGTTGATCCGGCAGATTTACCATTTTGGCTGCGAGGTGCAGATGCGGGAGGGCCAGCGGCTCTATAAGCATAATAGCTACCGTGTCAGGGTGCTGGATACGGATATCGCCCGCCAGATGCTGGATGACGTAGGCATCCTTCTGGCCGACCAGGAGATTGACCAAGCCCAGCCTCTGGATCAGTTGCTGGAGTCCGATTGCTGCAGGCGGTCCTTCCTGCGAGGGGCTTTCCTAGCGGCGGGGTCCCTGTCCGATCCTGCGCGGGCCTATCATTTGGAAATTGTAGCGCGGGATGAAACGTTGGCCAGGTTGATTGAGCGCCTGATATGCGGATACGATATGGCGGCTCATACGATTATCCGGAAGGAGTCCAATGTCGTCTATTTAAAAGATAGCGAGAACATTGTGGACTTACTGAATCTAATGGGCGCTACTCGGGCGCTGTTGGAGATGGAGAATATCCGGGTGGAGAAAAGCGTCCGCAACAACGTCAACCGCGCCATTAACTGCGAAACAGCTAACCTTGACAAAACCATGAGCGCGGCCGCGCGCCAATATGAAGCCATCCAGACCATCGAGCGCATGGGTAAGTTCCGGACGTTAAGCCCGCAGCTGCGCCAGGTGGCTGAGGCAAGGCTGGAAAATCCTCAGGCAACCCTCCAGCAGATTGCCGATATGCTGCCCCAGGTAAGTAAATCGGGCGTTAATCACCGGCTGCGTAAGCTGGTAGATATAGCCAACGATCTTCGAGGACAGAGGGGAGAATCAAGATGATCCGAAAAACAATCGTCGTTAAGAACGATCAAGGTGATGCGTCCAGACTGGCTTCCCGGTTGGTGCAAAGGGCCGGCAAGTTTACATCCTTTCTTTGGATTGAAGAAGGGGCCAAACGCGTAAACGCCAAGTCCATCATGGGTGTGCTGTCCATGCATTTGGTAAAAGGTTCGCGCTTTGACCTGATCTGTACCGGCGACGATGAGGAGAAGGCGGCCCAGGTGCTGGAGGAGTTTTTTGAGACAGGCGAATAGCCGGGAAATCGAATAACAAAACCGCCGGAGTATTCCAGCGGTTTTTTCATCAAGGGAGGAAAGGATGACCCCGTTTACCCATCTTCATGTGCATACGCAGTATAGCCTTTTAGACGGCGCGGCGCGCATTGACGAGCTATTGGATAAGTGCAAACAGGACGGCATGGACAGCTTGGCCATTACCGATCACGGCGTCATGTATGGCGTGGTGGATTTCTATAAAGCGGCTAAGGCCAGGGGTATCCGGCCGATTATCGGCTGTGAAGTCTATGTGGCTCCGAGGACGCGAAAGGATATGCAGGCCCAGGATCGCGAGGCCGCGCATCTTGTGCTGCTTTGTGAAAATGAAGAGGGATATCTCAATCTCATCAAGATGGTATCCCTGGGCTTTACAGAAGGATTTTATTACCGGCCCAGGATCGACTATCCGCTTTTGAAACAGCACAGCGGCGGATTGATTGCGCTATCGGCGTGCCTTTCCGGCGACATTCCCAAGCTTATCCTCCAGGGGCGCTATGACGAGGCCAAGGAGCTGGCCTTGCGGATGAAGGATATCTTTGGGCCCGAACGCTATTACCTAGAAATGCAGGACCATGGTATTCCGGAGCAAAGACAGGTTAACGCGGAACTGTTGCGCTTGTCCAAAGAGACGGGGATCGGGCTTGTAGCCACCAACGATGTGCACTATGTGCACCAGGAGGACGCACAGGCTCAGGATATCTTGCTCTGCATCCAGACAGGCAAGACCGTAGACGATCAGGACCGCATGTCCATGACCGGCGATCAATTCTATCTCAAATCCCCGGAAGAGATGGAGGCGATGTTCGGATGGTGCCCTGAAGCGCTGGCGAACACGGCGGCGATCGCCGCGCGTTGTCAGGTGGATTTTGAATTCGGCCATTTGCATCTGCCGGATTTCCCCACGCCGAACAATGAGGACCACGCGCAATACTTTCGGCGGCTCTGCTATGAGGGATTGGCGCAGCGTTATGATCCGATAACCCCGGAGATCCGCCAACGCATGGAATATGAGATCACCACCATCGAGCATATGGGCTATGTGGATTATTTCCTGATCGTATGGGATTTTATCCGCTTTGCCCGTTCCAAGCAGATCGAGGTAGGGCCGGGGAGAGGAAGCGGCGCCGGCTCCATCTGCGCCTATGCGCTGGCGATTACGGAAGTGGATCCGATCCGTTACAGCCTGCTTTTTGAGCGCTTTCTCAATCCTGACCGGATCTCCATGCCGGATATTGATATTGACTTTTGCTATGAACGCCGCGGCGAAGTGATCGATTATGTCATTAAGAAATACGGTGCAGACCATGTTGCCCAGATCATTACCTTCGGCACCATGGCGGCGCGGGCGGTGATCCGGGATGTTGGGCGTGCGCTGAACATGGGCTATGGCGAGGTGGATGCGATCGCCAAAATGGTGCCCAATGAGCTGAATATCACGCTGCAGAAGGCGCTGGAAAAGAGCAGCGACCTGCGGGAGAAGATCGCAGAAGATCCTGCTGCCGCCCGCCTGATGGAGTTGGCCCGTAAGCTGGAAGGTTTGCCTCGTCATGCATCTACCCACGCTGCGGGCGTAGTAATCTCGCAAAAGCCCCTGACGGAATATCTGCCCTTGGCGCGGAACGGACAGGTTACCACTACGCAGTTCCCCATGACTACGGTAGAGGAACTGGGGCTTTTGAAGATGGACTTCCTGGGCCTGCGAACGCTGACGGTGATCCGCGACGCGGTGGATATGATTAACGCCTCCACCGGCGAGCAGGTGGATATTCGGGCGCTGGATTTTGAGGATCCGGCCGTCTATGGAATCATCTCCGAAGGCGATACCGACGGCATATTCCAGCTGGAAGGCCAGGGCATGCGTAACTTCCTGCGGGAGCTTAAGCCCGACCGCTTTGAGGATATTATCGCTGGTATTTCGTTGTATCGCCCGGGCCCCATGGAGTATATTCCGAAGTATATTTGGGGAAAGAATCATCCCGATCAAGTGGTGTATGATCACCCGCTTATGGAGCGCTCGCTGGCAGTAACCTATGGGTGCATGGTCTATCAGGAGCAGGTTATGCAGATCGTGCGGGATCTAGCGGGCTATTCCTTGGCGAGAAGCGACCTGGTCCGCAAGGCCATGTCCAAGAAAAAGCATGACGTCATGGTCAAGGAGCGCGAAATCTTCGTCCATGGACTGGTGGAAGACGGCCAGGTGACGATCCCCGGTTGCGTCCGCAACGGCGTACCGGAGACCACCGCGAACAAGATCTTTGATGATATGATGGATTTTGCCAGCTATGCCTTTAATAAATCCCACGCCGCCGCTTATGCGGTAGTCGCTTACCGTACTGCATGGCTGAAAGTGCATCATCCCGTGGAGTTTATGGCCGCTACGCTGAACTCCGTGATGGGAAATACGCCGAAGGTAGCGCTGTATGTGGCCTATTGTCGCAAGCATGGAGCCCAACTGCTGCCGCCTAATATCAATCGTTCCGGCGTGCGCTTTACGGTGGAATCGGGCAATGTCCGTTTTGGACTGGCGGCTGTGCGGAACGTTGGAGAGCAGGCCGTCAAGGCCATCCTGCAGCAGCGAGAAGAAAAAGGACCTTATCAAGACCTATTCGATTTCCTGGAACGCGTCCCTGCAGACGTGGTCAATAAGCGCTTGGTGGAAAGCCTCATTAAGGCTGGCGCTTTTGATCATATGGGTGCCAACCGCGCTCAGTACCTGCAGATCTATGAGCAAGCTATGGACAGCGCGGCTCAACAGGCAAAGCATAACCTGGCGGGGCAGCTTTCCCTCTTTGATATGGGTGGCGGCTCGGATGATTTCAAGCCGCATCCGGATCTGCCGCAGGTGGAAGAGCTTCCTCAGCGGGCGCTATTGGCTATGGAAAAAGAGATGACCGGCATCTACATCAGCGGCCACCCGCTGGACGACTACCGCGAGCAGCTGGAACGTTTCCCCGTCAATTCGCTGCACTTCTCTGAGCCAGAGGAGGGCGAAAGCACGCTGCACGACGGCCAAAATGTGACGCTGGCGGGCATTATCACGGAGCTGACGACCAAAGCCACGCGCAATAACGATACCATGGCGTTCCTTACCTTGGATGATTTATATGGTTCGGTGGAGGCGCTTTTGTTCCCCGCTACGTTTAAGCGCTACCGTTCCATTCTCCGGCAGGATGAGCTGGTGGTTCTCCAGGGCCGGGCTAGTTTTCGGGAGGGCGAGGACGGCAAGCTCGTGGTGCAGAGCGCACAGCTTTTGCAAAAGCGCCAGCAGGTGGATAAGCTTTTCTTGAAGCAGTCGGTCAATACGCCGGAATTCGTCATGGAAGCGGTTAAGGGCGCGCTGCATAGCTCGCCTGGCGGTGTTGCGGTTTATCTGTTTGAGGAAGCGACCGGTAAAAAGTTCCTGATGGGAAAAGATTTGTGGGTTGACGCAACGCCAAGCCTGTTGGAAGAGCTGCGGGAATTGTTGGGCGCGGACTGCGTGAAGGTAGCGATGCGCGATTCGCTATAAATGGAAGAAACCCTCTGGAAGAAGTTGAGAAGATATGATATACTAATTTGGTACGCTATACTGGAGCAGAATAGGATGTTGTCCGGAATAGCGAAAAAGAGGATTTGTTCCATGAAGGAGAGGTTCCATGAAAACAATTGGTATTCTGACCAGCGGCGGCGACGCCCCTGGCATGAACGCCATGATTTGGGCGGCGGTCAAAGCTTGCAACAGTCGTGGCATGAAGGTATATGGCATTAAAAACGGTTTCCAAGGCTTGTTGGATAAAGAGGTCTTTGAGCTAACGCCCGAGTCGGTAGAGGGCATTCTAGATCTGGGCGGCACCAAGCTGGGCACAGCCCGGTGCCAGGCTATGTATTCAGAAGAAGGGCGTGACGAAGCGGCCCAAGCCGTTCGGGAATGGGGAATGGAAGGCATCATTGTCGGCGGCGGCGATGGCTCCTTTATGGGGGCGCGCTGCCTGTCGGAGCGCGGTATCCCCACGGTAGGCATTCCCTGCACCATCGACAACGACCTGGGCTATACCGATAACACCATTGGCTTTGATACGGCCTGCAATACGGCGACCGACGCGATCATGAAAGTGCGCGATACCATGATGAGCCATAACCGCGTAGCCGTGGTCGAGGTGATGGGCCGTCACTGCGGCGACATCGCTTTGACGGTGGGCCTGGTTGCCGGCGCGGATTATATCCTGATCCCTGAGATCCAGTATGAGACGCAGTTCGATTTTGATAAGTTGGCCAAGCATCTCATGAAGCTAAAGGATCAAAAGCAGCGCTCCGGCCTTGTTGTGATTGCCGAGGGTGTGGAGTACGATGTGAAGATGCGGGCTTATGTGCTGCGCGACCGGTTGAAGGAGGCCACCAATCTGGATATTAAGGTTTCCGTGCTGGGGCATATGCAGCGCGGCGGCTATCCCACTGTGCGCGACCGCCGCTATGCCATGCAGATGACGGACCGCGCCGTGCAGCTGCTGTATCGCAATATCGGCAATCGCGTTGTGGGCATCAAGAACAACCGCATCATCGACATGGACATTATGGAAGCGGCAGAAATTAAAAAGACCCTGAATGTGGATCTCTATAATCTGGCGCTGAATCTTGGCAGCTCTAAATAATACTGCATGGGAGCCGGGCTTGTCCCGGCTTCTTTTGTATGAGGGATAGGATGAAGATCGAAAAAAATCGGGAATTGGACGTGCTGGTGGAGGATCTTTCGCCGCAGGCCCAGGGCGTGGCGAAGGCCGATGGCTTTGTGATCTTTGTGCCCGGCGGCCTGCCGGGGGAGCGGTGGCGCGTCAAGATCATCAAAGTGACGGCGCAGTATGCCGTCGGGCGGCCCCTGAAGCGGCTGGGCAAGCCCTGGGCGCACCGGGCAGAGCCGCCTTGCCCCTTGGCTACGGTCTGCGGCGGCTGCCAGCTGCAGCATATCGAGTATTCCCAGCAGCTCCAGTTGAAAGAAAACATGCTCACCGACTGCCTGAAGCGCATCGCGGGCGTTAAGGAGCCGCCGGTACGCCCGATCCTGGGCATGGAAGCGCCTTGGCGCTACCGGAACAAAGGGCTTTTTCCCGTTGCCGCAGGCCCCCAGGGCCCCTGCGCTGGACTCTATGCCGAACGGAGCCACCGGGTCGTCGCTGCCGGGGATTGCCTGATCCAGAATGAGGACGCCGTGGCAGTTATGCGGGAAACGGTGGCATGGGCCCGGGAAAAGGGCGTTGAGCCCTATGATGAAGCGCAGCATGAAGGGGTGCTGCGCCATGTGATGGGCCGGACTACGACGTTGGGGGAGACGATGGCGGTCATCGTAACGCGCACCCGACAGCTGCCCCATGCCCAGTCGCTGGTGGAGCGGCTGCGGCGGAACATCCCTGGCCTTGTCAGCGTCTATCATAATATCAACGAACAGCGTACGAACGTGGCTTTGGGCCCGGAGAACCGGCTGATTTGGGGCCAGCCTGCCCTGCGGGAGCAGCTGGGTCCGGTATCCTTTATGCTCTCGCCCCAGTCGTTTTTCCAGGTGAACCCCACCCAAACGGTGAAGCTCTACGACCTGGCCGCCGAGGCTGCCGCCCTGCAGCCCGGGCAGGTGCTATATGACGCTTACTGTGGCGTGGGCACGATAGGCCAGTATCTGGCCTATGGCAAGGACGTCAGCCTTTATGGCGTCGAGGTGGTGGAGCAGGCGGTGGCCGACGCGCGGGCTAACGCAGTGCGTAACGGACTGGAAAAGGCGCAATATGCAGTCGGCGCAGCGGAGGAGGTTTTCCCCCGCTGGGCAGCCTTGGGCGTGCATCCCGATGTGGTGGTGGTCGACCCGCCCCGCAAGGGATGCCATCCCGCTTTCCTGGAGGCCCTGTGCAGCGCCGGCGCCTCCAGGATCGTATACGTTTCCTGTAACCCTGCCACCCTGGCCCGGGATGCGGCCCTGATCATGCAGGGCGGCTACAGCCTTGCATGGGCGCGCCCGGTGGACATGTTCCCCCATACGACGGGGGTGGAGACTGTTGTCTTGCTTTCCAAGGGTGAGGTCGACTCGAAAAAGATTCGGGTTGAGTTCTCTTTGGAAGATATGGATATGTCGGAGTTCCA
>CAJFUN010000038.1 GCA_904420205.1 Candidatus Parachristensenella avicola
GACATACTAAGACCCCCTATTGTAGTTCTATTTTCCTACATTAGGGGGCCTTTTGTCTATTGTCCGTTTTTACTGGGGCCGTTCAATACCGGCTGCCTTTGGATGCTTGCCTATGCGATGACGCCCTTCATCAGCGCCAGTAGGAAATTGGAGTGGTAGAACAGCGAGCTTGTAGCGGCGTTTTCCACAATGGTGCGCAGCTCCTCGAAAGGAACGAAGGACAAGCCCACGGGAACGAGCATCTCCAGCGCAAAGAGTAGTAGCGCGGAGGCAACCAATCCGGCGGCTGCGCCGACCAAACCGTCGCCATAGCGCAGCACCGGGAAGATCAGCGTCACGTCCAGCGCCCGAACCACAAGGAAGAGGATGATCAGGGAAACGAGGAACAAGATCATAAAGCAGACGATATTCACCGTCATATGGGCGATGGTCATAGAGAGGTATTCGCCCAGCATGGTCAGGCCATCGTCGGCAAAAGCCTTATTTTCCAGGTTTGTCCGCAGGCGGGACTCCACCGGATAGGGCAGCTTAACCTCCGTCAAAAGCGCATCCAAGCTTTCGGGGGTGATGGCGTCTACCTGAAGCCGTACGGTCTCCACGTCCTGGAGGAACTCGTCGCTTTCGGAATAATAGATCAGCTGGGGAATGACTTTTTGCTGCGCCAACACGCCGCGAGCCATAACCCCGTGAAAGGATAGGCCAATCACCATCGCTAAAAGAATCGCCCCTACGTTGGCCGCGGCCCGGACAGAACCGTGATACCAACCGATAATAAGGCCAAGTCCCAAAAAGATGATGACCACCAAATCGATAATATTCAAAGATAAGCCTCCTTTTTCATGGGCGGCCTAAGGCCGGCATAGCTGCGGCATTAGGAGATGGGATAGAGCTTCCATCCACTGACCGTCTTAAGCACTACCATCTTGCCTGAGAGCACCGCCTCCACCGATTCAACCGGCGCTTCCAGCGGCATGCTGCGGTATTTCTCCCCGGCATAGGTTGTCGTATGCACCGCTTCCGCGGTGAAGGCTAGGATTTTATCCGGCCCTAGGCACGCCCACAAGGTGCCGGCCGGCAGGGAAAGCCGGTATTCCGTGGTAGTATTGGAGGAATCCATCCGGATATACCACAGCGAGGATAGCGGCGCTTCGTCGTCGGAGGTGTTGGAAGGCGTAAAGAGAAATTGCGCTCGCCCCTTATCGTCTACGTTCATATCGATCAGCGTCCAGCCATAAACCAGCTTGGAATACAGGCTTTTACCAGAACTGTCCCAACGCTGTAGGTTGTGGGTGCCAATGGTGATGAACTCATTTTCCAAAGCTAGCACCTTGTAGGCGACCTCGTTGCTCATCGAAACGTTGCCAGTGGTGGATTGGCCGGGATTAAAGGTTTTCAGATGAGCTACGGGAATGGTAAAGTGAGAATCCAGCGAAAGGGTCCACAGCTGAGTCAGGTTGCTGGTATAAAAGCCGGTGTCCATCACCGTTTCATAGGGGAACCGCAGCTGCTCTACCTCGGTGGCGTCCAACTTCATCACACGGACCAGCCGCTGGTTTTCCTCCCATGTAGTCAGCGCATAGGTTTCGCTGCCGCAAGCCATGTCCACGATGGTATAGTCTGTGCTCTGGTCCAGCACGGGGCGCCCGTCCTTGTCAAAGATCATGACCCGATTGGCGCTATAGGCGGCGTTCAGCATGCTGGAGCCCACGGGCGTCATGTTTTCCTCGGGCAGTTGGGCTGACCATTTGATGGCGCCGGAGCTATCGATATAGTTTAGCTGTGTACCGTCCACCATCAGCAGATGATCGTCGACAGCCTCGACCCGGGTGATGTTTTCGCCGGCCAGTGTAATCATCTCCGTGCTGGCGGATGAGCGGTCGGCAAAGAAGAGAAGATACCCGCCCACGCACAGGGCAGCCGCTATGAGAATAAGCAAAGCAAAAAACAAGATACGACGCAGTATCTTGGACTGATGATAACGCATAGAACGCTCCTTTTATTGCCCTAGGATCCGCCGGACAATCACCTTAAAGACTTATTATACGCAATATCGCTTCCCGATGCAACCAACGCGCTGGAGAGAAACCGGGCTGGCCAGGCAGGATTTTTCCTTGAAACAGCGAATCATAACCGTGAGGTGATTGGATGAAGCTTTCCTTTACGACGCTATCCTGCCCGGATCTAAGCTTTCAGGGCGTATTGGATATGGCACAGGACGAAGGATACGAAGGCATTGAGCTTAGAGGCATCCAGGACGAATTGGATAATACCCGCCTGGCGCCGCTGCAGCCGGAATGCCTGAAAGCAACGCTGGCGGACATGGCCCGCCGGGGTCTGGCCTTTTGCTGCATGGATACCTCGGTGAATTTTCACGAGCCGGACCGATGGACGGCGTTTCAGCAGGAGGCGGAGGGGAATATACGCCTCGCCCATGAGACAGGGGCCCCCTATATCCGCGTCTTTGGCGACCGGTTCATGCCGGGCGAGACGCCGGAAGAAGCCTATGACCGTGTGGCCCGGGGGCTTTGCGCTTTGGGCGATATCGCCGGCCCCCAGGGGGTCAAGGTGCTGCTGGAAACCCACGGCGAGTTTGCCAGCGGCAAACATATCGCTGCCATTATGCGGCGGGCGAACCATCCGGCTGTCGGTGTGCTTTGGGACGTGCATCATCCCTATAAATATTCCGGCGAGTCCATTGCCTATACTTTGGACGCAATCCGGCCCTGGTTGTTCCACGTGCACCTAAAGGACTCGATCGGTCCATGGGCGACGCACCGGCTAACGGTGCCGGGTCGGGGCGACCTGCCGCTGAGGGAAACGGTGGAGCGCTTGCAGCAGGCGGGATATGACGGATGGCTTTCGCTGGAACATGAACTGCGCTGGCATCCCGATATCGAGCCGGCCAAGGAGGCGCTGCGCGGCTATGCGCAGCTGATGCGGCAATGGATATGACCGCAGGCCAGGAGCGTGACTGGTACGCGGCTAAGCTCCTAATGGAATGCCAGGTAGAGGATGATCAGGCGGCTCCGGATAAGCGTATGTATGAGGAGTCGGTGGTCATGTTCCGGGCGCAGAGTTTTGCGCGGGCATGGCAAGGCGCAGAAGAGATGGGGCTTCGCAAGCAGATTACAGGCCGTAATGCTTATGGGCAGATCATTCGCTGGCGGCTGGTGAAGGTGCTGGATGTGTGCCCTTGCCTGGAGCGCGGCTCGGAATGCGCCGAGGTATACTGCCGAATGATGGAAACCCCTGGAGACTGGGATGTGGCCCGGGTGCTAGAGCGCTATTATCCGGAGGCGGCGGGCAGCCAGGCGGATGGGAAGCGTGATCAAAATCCCCAGCGTGGATAAGCCTAAGCGATGCGCCGCATCAAAGAATAAAGAAGCTGCTTTTTATCATAAAAAGCAGCTTTTCTATGGCCTTACGGCTCAAAATAGGATTTAGGCATCGTACCGCCCATAGGTATGGGCAGCCTGGTACATGGCCAACACGTTTTCCGTGGGGGTGTTATCCTGAATGGCGTGGGTGGGCGCAAAATGATAGCCGCCGCCGGGCATCATAATCTGAAGGGTATCCCGACAAATGCCGGTCACTTCTTCGGGCGTACCATAGGCCAGGGGCCCGGCGGTGGAGATGCACCCATGGAAGGAGAGACGCCCACCAAAGCGGGCTTTCAGCGTGGCGGGATCCATCTGGGCTGCCTCGGGCTGCAGCGTATCTACAGCACGAATGCCCATCTCAATAAAGTCCTCATAAGCCCAGCTGGAGCTGCCGCAGGTATGCACCATAACCGGCAGGCGATAGCTGGAGGCAAGATCCACATATTGCTGCATCAACGGCCGGAATACCCGGCGAAAAAGCCGCAGGCTGATCATCGGAGCGATCTGGGTACCCAGGTCCTCGCCAATCTTAACAAAGCTGATTTCCCTGGCATGGCGGCTCAAAATGCGATCCAGGATGCCGATTTCCATGGCGACTCGCCGGCGGACATAGCATAGAGTAGCCTCATCCTCTTCCAGCAGGTTTACAAGCGTATCTTCCATGCCCATAACGCGGCCAGTAGCGTTGATGATATCGCACATGCCGGCGTTTCCGGCATAAAGGGCGTAATCCCGATTGGCCTGGATATATTCTCCAATATGGGAATAATCAAATTCATCGGCGCTGGGCACCGGAAAGGAAGCGATCGTTTCCGGGTCGGCGCCCTGCAGCGGGAAATCGCAGAAATCCCAGTATCCGCCGGAGCGGTTTTCCACCCATCGCATATTGTAGCCATATACAGGGTCAGTCTGGCGGTTGGGCAGGACGGGGAAGCGGTTGGGCCCCCGATAGTCCGCATGAACTGAGCGAAAATCCACGCCCAGCGCCTGGCGGAGCGCCTCGTCGTCGGCTGCGCCCAGCGCCTGTTTCACCCTTTCATGTACGCCGGGATTGGTGGTATAATCGATGGGTACGCGGTCTGTCTTTTCAAAATTCAGCGTTTTTTCTACGCGGCGGCGGCTGGTCATGGTTTCCGGAGCCTTTTCAATGGTGGGCATGAATATCCTCCTTCCGGGCGAAAGCCCGCTTTATTCTTCACAATATCAGCTTTGGATAACGGCGGCCAGACAGCAACGAAACAGAAGGATGGGACTTTTGGAACATGGGGAGGGCTGGATGATGGCTCAGGCGGGTATAGATTTTGTGAAAATCAACCCTGTGGTGCACTATGCCAACGTTATCCAATGCCGGCCCGAGGAACGCTATGGCCCGAGGATGATTTATGATTACCAGTTCATTCTGGTGCTGGAAGGGCGGGGCGTGATGAAGACGCCGGAAGGCCCAAAGCCTGCCCTTCCCGGATGGCTGTTTTACAATAGGCCGGCGGTGAAGCATGATATTTTGCCGGACCCACATTTTCCTTTCCTGCTGGCCGGGTTGCATTTCAGCTATTGGGACGACGGGGGGCCGCCCTATCCCCGGGGCCCCTACGACCCTAATCGCTTCCAGGCCCAGCAGGCGATGGCGCCTGTCGAATTTGAGGATTTTGCCGGATTCCCCTGTGCCATGGATTGCCGCAGGGAACCTGCGCTGCGGGAAGCGCTGCTGGAAATTGTGCGGGAGTATGAGCATGGCAGGCGATATGGCAGCGTGCGGCTCAGCGGGCTTTTGAAGGCTTTTCTGGCGCAGGCCGCGCAGGTAGCGGCTCATTCGGAACCGGGCCTTGAGACAGAACATGGCCGGGGAGCCGACGAGATTACGGCTTATATTCATGCCCACTATGCCGAGGACCTATCGTACGACTATATCGGCCGGCGATTTCATTTCCATCCAAATCACGTTAACCGGTTGCTGCGGGCCTATACCGGATGTTCGCTGCACCAGTATCAGGTGGATATTCGCATGAAGCGGGCGCTTGAACTTTTGGTCAATACCCAGCGCCCGATTTGCCGGATTGCCGAAGCGGTAGGCTATGGGGACGCAAGCTATTTTGCCCGGCTGTTCCGGCAGCGCATGGGCTACAGCCCCAGCCAGATCCGGCGATACCTGCGGCCAGATGGCGCATGGCCAGAGGAGGAAAAGACGTGAGCAACCGCAGGAAGATAGAACACGCGCCGGATGAAACGAGGCCCCATATTGTGGTAAAAAAGGCCAGGCGCTTACTGGAACTGTGGCAGGACGGGCAGATTTTGGCATGCTTCCCCATCGCCTTAGGCAGCAGCCCGCTGGGGCCTAAGCGGTTGGAAGGAGACGGATGCACGCCCGAAGGCGAATACTATATCTGTACCCGTAACGAAGCAAGCCGCTATTATCTAGCCCTAGGCCTTTCTTATCCAAACCGTCATGACGCTGACGCCGGCCTTAAAGCAGGCGTCATTTCGGCGGCGTGTTACCGAAAGATTGACGATGCCCAGCGCCGGCGCGCACGTCCGCCATGGGATACGGCCCTGGGCGGAGCCATCATGATTCACGGCATGGGAGCTGGGCGCGATTGGACCGCAGGGTGCATCGCCCTGGAGAACGGGGATATGGATGTATTGTGGTCTCGGTGCCCATTGGGCACACCGGTGTCCATTGAGCCGTAACGGGGAGCTAAGTAAGACGCGCAAATAAAAGGCCGCCAAAAAGGATGCACTGCATAGGGCGATTTTGAAGGAAGGATGCTTCGGTGTAATGAAGCCTGAAATCCAGTTTTCGGCGCATTGGGCGCCGGATAACAGCGGTATTGGGCAGAAACCTATGCAATGCATGAGGCGATGGATTTAAAGACGCCGATGATTATTTTGCATGCCCATATCCAAAGCAGAAATAAAAGCATCCGGTTCAAAGGCGGATCGAACAGATGATAAGTGCTATTGCTGACTCGGACAATGGCATAACTTCATAGGCGCCAGTTGATAGGGAAGCCGCATAACCTGCTCCATTTGCTTAAGCCATTCGGGTTAAACCAGATCCATCGGTATGCATCCGGTTGGAAAGCATAGGAACCATATGGAAGCTGGGGCGATATGCGCCCAGATTTATTGCTTTATGCGATAGGGCAGCACCGAAATAGGAGACAGGGCAAAGCATGATAAGCAGCTAAGACTGCCTATGTGCAATTTTACCGTTTACCACGGCCGAAAAAATCGAGGTTCATCATTCCCTCCTAGCCCAAGATTAAGATTTTTGCAGACAAAGCCTATTGCCTCTGGCTTGAAGGGCCTATTTGGGCGGGATTTTGACGCTAAAACTTGCGGACAACAAAAGCTCCCGTACGGACGATATGCTTCGGAATGTACGGGAGCTTTTGCTGCTATTTTTTTATGAAGGACGCGCCTATAAGGCGCCTTATAGGGAATGGGAAGACGACGTGGCGCGCTGATGCCGTCCGGGAGAAAGCGGCATCAGCATACGCCCCGCAATGAGCACCGCCACACCCAGGAAAAGGAAAATATCCCCCAAGCTCATATAGCCGCCGACCAAGGGAAGCGGCAGCGGAAGAATATCGCCCAACCACAATAGGCGAGTGGAGCTGTCTGCCATATAGTATCCCAGCCGCTCGGCCGGAGCGACCAACTGCGGCAAATGCAGCGCGCTGGGCGACACGGGCATACGCCATCCATTGACGGCGATAACGGCAAAATTCCCCACCGTACCCAGCAGAATAAGAAGGGAACCGGCCAACGGGCGCAGGTTCGCTAGGGCAAAGATCACGTTGGCCCCATAGGTGAGGACAACGATGAGAGAATACCAACTTTCTACCGGCAATGGGATCACTTGGGAAAGCGGTGTGGTGCACATTTGAAAAATCGCCGATAGAATGGGCAGCCAGAGCCATCGAAACCCAGGGTCAGCTAACCTCATGGTGGAACCACCTAGGGCGCGGCCAACAGCCCAACCCAGTAACACACCTAACAGCAGGATCATTTGTGCTCTCCCATAACTTGCAGGATTTGCTCTTTGGCGGCGATCAGAGCCTGAACGCAGGCGGGATGAAACTGCTTCCCGGACTCCTCCAGCAGGATTTTTTCAGCGTCGTCATAGGAGCGCCCCTTGCGATAGGGCCGGTCGCTGGTAATGACGTCAAAGGCGTCCACCGTGCTAAGGATATAGCATAGGATGGAGATTTCGTCGCCTTTGGTACCGTCGGGATAGCCACGGCCGTCATAGTATTCGTGGTGATGCAGGATAATATCGCGCACTTCCGGACCAATATCCGAATCGGCAAGGATATTGATTGCAATGGAGGGATGGGTCTGAATGACAGCGCGCTCCTCCGGCGTGAGCGCGCCGGGTTTGTTGAGGATCATATCGTTAATACCGATTTTACCAATATCGTGCAGCAAAGCGGCCGTAGTAATGAGCTCTTGCTGCTTGAGGGGTATGCTCATCTGGCGCGCCACGATACCCGCATAGAGCTCAACCCGCTTGGAATGGCCGTTGGTGCACTCATCCTTGGCTTCCACAGCAGCCATCAGCGTACGCAGCAGGTTATAATAGCTTTGACGATTGGCTAGGTACAGCTTAAAAGCATAGCGGGCCAACATCAGCGGCAGCATAAAGAGGATGGCAAGGTAGGTGCCCGAAGGCATCTTCATAAGGAAGGCCATAAAAAAGCCGATAGGAGCCGCACAGAAGAAGGTTGGCAGCAACTGCACCACGTCGCTGCGCAAGGCCATAAGGAACGATGCCTGGCCGTTCAGCGACAGCAGCGCAAAGAGAATCGAGCTATTCAGCAGGATGACCAGGGCGACGAACACGGCCGCGGGCAGCAATACGCCCGGCAGGGAGATGTCGCCGGCAACGCCGCCCAACAGATGGAAGACCCATCCGGCAATCAGCACCGAAACGATGGGGTTGCCCATGTTGAACAATGTCTTGAGGGGAGACATGTTCAACATGGTAAGAAAATGCCTTCCCTCGCCACGCTCGGTTTCAAAGGTGAAAGGGGTACTGACCAAGATCATGGCGGCGGTCGTACAAGGACCAAAGAGCAACATACAAGCAAAGAGGCACATGAAGGACATGTCGATGGCGCTGTTGGGCGTAATATACAGCGGTAAGGACCGGCAGATGACAAAGAGCACCGTCAGCGTGATAAACTGAAAAAGCGTGCCCTGGGATGCGCCGCTTACAAGCCCGGCACCATATTGATAAAGGCATCCCAACCCTAAAAGCGTTCCGGCAGCGGCAATCATCACCGCGAAACACAAAGCGCTTTTTTTCATGGGATACCTCCGCATTCTATAAAATTAAGATCCATCTCCGGCGGGTCGTGCCCTAACTGGGCGGCTACCGGCCTAACGCCAGGTATACAGAGCGCCGCTGGACAGAATCAGAGAAACCAGCGCCGTAAGCGCGGCGACAATCTTGGCCTTCTTCATCGGGATATAGCCTCCTTCTTCATCAAGGCTCTGCCCGACGCTAGTAGGGCATGCTATATCCGCTTCGCTTAATTAAGAGGGTGTCGCTGTGCCGGAGCATGGATCTTAAGAGGAAAACAATGGAATTGGGAAATCAGTGGTCGAGGAATAGGGGCAGCCGCCGATTGATGGCGTTCAATGTGGCCTTGATGGCGGCCATTTGGGGGTCATCCCGAACAAAGGCGGTGCCGATAAGCAGATCCTGCTCCCGCGGAGCATGTACGGCTAGGCAAACCAGCACAGCTGTGCTATCGGCTACAGGAATATTTTTCACCTCGGCTAAGGAAAAAATGTTTTCTTTGCCGAGATATTGATGTACCGCCTCCAGCGTGGCCCGCACAATGATGCCGTTGCGGTCACGCACGCCGGGCAGACCCTGGGCGCTGCCTTCAAAAGAAAGCTCCTGGTGAGCCAGGGTCACCGTAGCCTGGGCCCGGTCGGCCGACAAGGATAGCGTAAAGCCCTCCGGGGTCAGGCGCGCATAAAAATGAGCGGGCGAATCTTCCTCCGCGTCGATCTGGGCGATCGAGATCACCTTATGATCAATTCGTATATTAAAGCGCGCTAATGCGACCGACTGGATATCCCGAGCCAGTTGCTTGGCGGAACGGCTGCGGTCGGCGATCACGTGGACCTCCGTCACATTGCCCTGTTCGTCCGGGATCACTTGCACATGCATAATCCCCTTCAGCTGATAGATATACTTGCGCAGCGTTTCCATATCCAGTGGTTCAAACCCCTGCTCGGTCATGGTCTTCATCGGTTGGCCTCCCTCCGGGC
This sequence comes from Candidatus Parachristensenella avicola, assembly GCA_904420205.1. Taxonomy (GTDB): domain Bacteria; phylum Bacillota; class Clostridia; order Christensenellales; family UMGS416; genus Parachristensenella; species Parachristensenella avicola. The sequence continues at coordinate 9,666 of CAJFUN010000038.1, forward strand.
GGGCATCGACGTAAAATGCTTCCATTATTGAAAAAAGAACAAAGAATGATCTAATTCAAAGTGGAAAGTATGTTCAAATTGCCCGAGATATGTCCCCAAAATCCATTCTCATTATAGAGGAAGCGCAAGGCTTTTCAATCTTATTTGTAGAAAATTCGTCTGGTCGAGAAAGCACGCAAGGCTGAGCCAGGGGGCGTCATCCCAGCGGGATTTTACATAATTTGCCCGCAGAACGGGAAAAGATGAGCAAGAAGGAAAGAAGCCCAACAGAGCGGGAATATGGAAAGAATTGGAATATCGCATAGTAAATTTTTACCTACACATCGTCAAAAAGGGCGGCGGTATGACTAGCAATATGTCCGGATTTTTTCATTCGCGGCTGAAAAAGGGCAAATTTGCTTGCATCTAGCAGGCTGCCCCGCTATAATAAATAAGGATGTCCAGGCCAGTAGGCCGGGAGGATCACATTTGGAGGTGAACTGTCGTGGACGGCGACCCGCGAAGTATCAAAAATTGGATAGCAAAAGGGTAAGCCGACGACAGTAACGCCTGCCGGGCTTGCCCTTGGAAAGGAGCAAGTCATGCTGGCTTTTTACAAAAATGGCGCGCAGGGACTGGTTCAGATCCAGCAGCTGGAGGAGGACTGCTGGATCAACCTGTGCGCTCCAACGGAAGAGGAGCTTGCCCAGGTGGAGGAGGCGACCGGCGTGCTGCCGGAACTTCTCCGCGCCGCTTTGGACGAAGAAGAACGCTCCCGTATTGACAGCGACGAAGATCAAACGATGGTCCTGGTGGATATTCCACGGGTAGAGCTGGATGGGAAAAACTATCTCTACAGCACCCTGCCCATGGCCATTATTCACCTGCCCGATTATGTGATCACCGTATGCTTGATGGAATCGTCCCTGATTCGGGACATCATCGAGGGGCGGGTTCGCAATGTGGAGACCAACAAAAAGACCCGCTTCATTTTGCAGCTATTATACCGTAATGCCACGCGCTATCTGTGGTATCTCCGGCAGATCGACCACGCCAGCAATCGGGTGCAGGCCGAGCTGCAGCGCAGCTACCGCAACAAGGAGCTTCTGCAGATGATGACGTTGGAAAAGTCGCTGGTATACTTTTCTACGTCTTTAATGAGCAATGAAGCGGTGCTGGAGCGGCTGGTTAAAGTATCCTATATTAAGAAATATCCCGACGATGAGGAGCTGCTGGACGACGTCATCATTGAAAACAAACAGGCCATTGAGATGTGCGCCATTTTCCGCGATATCCTGTCGGGTACCATGGACGCATACGCGTCAATTATATCCAATAACCTGAATATCGTGATGAAGCTGCTGGCTTCGGTCACAATCATTATCTCTCTGCCCACGCTGGTCACCGGGGCCTTCGGAATGAATGTGGAGGGGATCCCTTTTGCCGGGCATCCTTTGGGATTTTGGATTGTGATGGGCATCGCTTTGGGCATTTCGGTGGTGTCCGGTATCGTCATGTGGCGCAAAAAGATGTTCTAATCCCTCCTGTAACCGAGGTGATATTCCAGAATTGGATATAAGGATAGCCCTTTTCCTCCCATACAAATAAAGCTGAGGAGGTGACTCGCCCTGCGGGGCGGGAGACCGTGGAAGAGAAAATTGTCATACATGGCGGCAAGCCACTGGTCGGCGAGGTGACCATAAGCGGAAATAAGAATTCTGCCGTAGCGATTGTGCCGGCCGCGCTTTTGGCCGACGGCCCTTGCGTGATTGAGAACCTGCCGGATATCGACGATATCCGGGTGATGCAGGATATGCTTTTGGCCCTAGGCGCCCAGGTGGAGTTCTCGGACAACACCATGCGGATCGACCCCAGAGGGGTCCATTCCTACCAGCCCCCGGTTGAGTTAGCCCGGAAAATGAGGGCTTCCTATTATCTCATGGGCGTGCTGCTGGCCCGGTTCGGTAAGGCGGAGGTGGCCTTCCCTGGCGGCTGCGACATCGGCGCCCGGCCGATTGACCAGCATATTAAAGGGCTGCGTGCCTTGGGATGCGAAATTACCACAGCCCGGGGTTCTTATCTTTGCTCGACCAAATCGCTGCAGGGGCGGGAGATTTACCTGGACATGCCCAGCGTGGGCGCGACCATTAACGTGATGCTGGCGGCAACCAAGGCGGAGGGCAATACCAGCATCGTGAATGCAGCCAAGGAACCCCATGTAGTGGATCTGGCGAACTTCCTGAACGCCATGGGCGCCCGGGTAAAAGGCGCGGGTACGGATATTATCCGCATTCAGGGCAAAAAGAACTTGCACGGCTGCACCTATTCGATACTTTCCGATCAGATTGAAACGGGCACCTGGATGGCGATTGCCGCTGGTACCAGCGGGGATATTACCATCCATAATTGCGTGCCCTTCCATATGGAGGCGGTCAGCGCCAAGATGACGGAGATGGGCTATACGGTCATCGAGGGAGAAGATTACCTTCGGGTTAAAGGCATTCCGCGGGCCAATCCGGTGCAGATTAAGACCCTGCCGTATCCAGGCTTTCCAACCGACCTGCAGCAGCCTTTTATGGTGCTGCTATCTACGGCCCGGGGTACGTCCATGGTGATAGAAACCATCTTTGAAGGGCGCTTCCGTCATGTGGATCAGCTTCGCCGTATGGGTGCGCAGATCCGCGTGGAGGACCGGGTTGCAGTGGTCGAAGGCACTGAATCGCTTTGGGGCGTGCCCGTTTCTGCTACGGATCTGCGCGCCGGCGCGGCTATGGTGATTGCCGGGCTGATGACGGAAGGTACTACGGTGATTTCCAACGTCAAGTACATTGATCGCGGTTATGAGCGGCTGGTGGACAAGCTTAAGGCTTTGGGAGCAGACATTACCCGCATTCGCGAATAAGCATATGGGGTCATACGGAGAATAACTGCGCATCTGCTTTGGCGGATGCGCTTTGATCAAAGGGGGCTTATCATGATTCGGCTTGGCTTTATCGATTACTTCCTAGATGAGTGGCACGCCAATAATTATCCCGCCTGGCTGCGGCAGCAGGCCGAGGCCCGGGGCATGGATCTTGACCTAGGCTATGCGTGGGCTGATTGCGAGCGAGGACTGACGACGGAGGAATGGTGCGAGAAATACCAAATGCGCCGGATGGAAAGCCAGGAAGCGTTGATTGAAGCCTGTGACGCGATCATCGTGCTGTCGCCGGATAACCCGGAGCATCACGAACGCCTGGGGCGCCTGGCCCTCGAATCGGGCAAGCGGGTTTATATGGATAAAACCTTTGCGCCGGATCTAGCCTGCGGCGTCCGGCTCTTTGACCGGGCGCAAGATCATGGCACGCCGCTGTTTTCTTCTTCGGCGCTGCGATTCTCCCGGGAGCTGGAAGATTTCAGGCTGGGCCGCGCAGCGCGGCCGCTATTCTGTGCGACGACCGGCCCTGGCGTGTATGAGAACTACAGCGTCCACCAACTGGAAATGATCAATACGGTGATGGGCGGTGGCGCCAAACGCGTTAAGGCGATAGAATCAGGGGCAGGCCGCAGCCTGTGGATCGATTTCGATGGGCGCGTTGCATCTATGACCCAGACAGTGGGAGGCGACTTTGCGGTGGATGCCGCTTATGAGCAATCCAGCGTTCATATCCCCACCTGCACCGATCCATTTGTGGGGCTGATCGACGCGATGCTGACCTTTTTTGCGGATGGAACGATCCCTGTAACCCGGCAGCAGACGCTGGAGGTAATCGCCATGCGGGATGCGGGATTCAAGGCGCTGAACACGCCGGATACTTGGGTGAAAGTGGAAGAGCAGCGCTAGAAAGCGCCGATAAAGAATAAACCGGCTTAAGCGCCGGTTTTTATTTTCTAAGCTTGTGAATAGAGAACCAAAGAAGACGGAGGAATATGCTGTGCAGATTCAGATCCGCGGCTATCGTCCCGAAGACGTAGCTGAAATCGCCCAACTTTTTTACGACACCGTGCATCATGTAAACGCCGCCGACTATACGCCCAGCCAGCTGCGGGCCTGGGCCAACGGACAGGTCGACCTTGCGGCCTGGGACGCATCCTTTCGAGCCCATACCACCCTGGTAGCAGAGGCAGAAGGGCGAATCGTCGGGTTTGCCGACCGGGATGGGGACGGCTATCTTGACCGACTATATGTGCATAAGGACTACCAGGGATGCGGCGTCGCTACCGCCCTATGCGATCGCCTGGAAGAGAGCGCAAAAGCGGAAAAGATGACGACGCATGCTTCCATTACAGCCAGAGGATTCTTTGAAAAGAGAGGATACCGGTTAGTCCGGGCTCAGCAGGTGGAACGTTCTGGCGAGCGGCTGACGAACTATGTGATGGAAAAGCCGCTGGACGGCCGCTAGGGGAGCCGTTCCACCTCCACCCTGCCGGGCGCCACGGAGCACACCCGCAAAGAGGCGCCGGCTTCCAGGAAGGAGCCTGAGCAGATTACGTCGACCCGCTGCCCTGCGATCAGAGCGCGCCCAGTGGGGCGTAGAGACGTTACAGCCACACCGGTCTGGCCAAGCAGCTCCGCCCGGGCGCTCTGGGCCACATACCCAGCGGCAGCGTCATTCACCGTCTGCTGCACAAAGCGATCCGGGAAGGAAGCGGGGCGGCCATACCGGTGGCGGAGGATGGGGCAAAAGGCCAGCGGCAGCAGGGCAGCTATCAAGCGGAGCAAAAAATGCTGCCCGCCGGCGGTGAGATAAAACCCTGCCAGGGATACCAGGAGCCCCAGCGTGCCAACCACGCCAAAGCCCGGGATCATACATTCAACGGCCAGCAAGCCTGCCCCCGCCAGCAGCAGTGCCGGTTCCCACCAGGGCGAGCCCAGCGCCCATCCGCAGAGAGCCATAAGGGCGAGACTTCCAGCTGCCGCTATGGGAAGCCAGCGGCGGGGTGCGTGTCGATGCAACAAAACAAGCGCCACACAGGCGGGAGGCGCCAGCCACAGAACGAGCTCCAGCACGAATGTCAACGAAGATCACCTCCATTCCTGCATAGGATTAGGATGCCCAACGGCTTGGGAGAATACAAGGCTATGCGGCCCAAAACAGGCAATTGGGGACTCAACTGTCAGGGGACGGCAGCCTGATGGACGAGCGCCGCTTGAGGAAAGGGAAGGGATTTAGCTGTGTGTCCGAAATGGAGCAAGCATAATTGGTATGGAAGAAATGGGGTGAACAGGTGGCATGGATTTTAAGGGTATAGATTCAGATTTGCGTTGGATTGGTTGTTGTCGCTATATGGTGGGCACCTTATTTTCAACCCTTCAAAAGGGCGTGCCGCAGAAGTTGGTTTCTGAAAAACGCCCTTGAAGTGTTATTTGCTGGAAATAGTCGCTTCTTGCTCGGCAAAACCGATTCCGCTAATTTTGAAGTTGTACTGGGATCCGGAAGCACCCAATGTCTCTATCCAATCATCGAAATCGTCGATACTGATATAACAGGATATGGTATCACCCCTTCTCAAGGAGGCCAAAAGTGTCTTGTAAAATACTTCCCTATCTGTTCCATTGTATGCTTTTAGCGTCGCGTTCGCGTCCGAGTATCTTGGAGAAAGGATTAGATCACCAGCTACAAACTGTAATTCTGCGCCATAGACCTCATCGTCTATTTTCATTTCCAAATTAGCGACATCACTTGTATATAATGTAATGGGGGAGTTCCCGTATTCAAACAATCGAAAGATAAACCAACCCGGGTTGGGAACATAAAATACATAAACCTTAAGATCAGAACCCATCGTTGCGCTGTTGCTAAATGTCCCCTGAAATGAACCTAATACATAAGGATGGCCTGTGTCATCGCCAAATTTATCTACCGAAGATTTTATCCCCCAATTGGAAGGTTCTAGCGTCGGCGAGGGAGCGGGAGACGGTATAGAAGACGGTGTAGGAGACGGTGTAACGGGCTGCTCTGCTGGGGCTGAAGAAACTGAAGCGTTTGTACTCAGGGAGTTGGCTTGTGAGGAATTACAACCGGTTAGCATGAGGGATAAGCTTAGGGCGCATAGCAAAAGTGCTACATGGTTTCTCATGATTCTTCTCCTTTTTTTTCGACGATTAAAGTATCGGATAAACAAAAAGAACATAATTTGGTCGGTTTTTTCCCTTGCGGTAAATAGGCAAGGGCGTCTTGGATGGTAGAAAACCTTTGTAGGTGCTCGACGCGTATCGATTTGAGCTTGCATCTTCCATCTTGTGATTGGCTGTCATGGATTGTTCGGGTATTAAGATTCAATAAATAGGGCAAATCAGATACAAACCTCCTTCCAGTGGATTATACATATCAGTATAGCGAATTATTCGCTAAAAATCAATAGCGGATAATTCGCTAAATATAATGAATTCAACTTGATTAAGGAGTTGAATTCTAGTGTATCAAAGAATTAGAAATTTACGGGAAGACCACGATCTAACGCAAACGCAGATGGGCCGGATTCTACATTGCAGTCAACGGGTATACAGTAATTATGAGCGAGGCGATATCGATATCCCTACAGGTATTTTAATTAAACTTGGCGATTTCTATCAGGTTTCGGTCGACTATTTGCTTAACCGGACGGACAACCCGCGCATGGCGGAATAAGTTCAACCGTTTCATCATGAAAAAGGCCCCTGTGAAGTTTCACAGGGGCCGATATTGTGAGAAAAGCGGGAAGCTTTACAGCCGCTCGGGACCTTCCTCGGTCCAGTGATGATAATACTCGGTGCCGCGCCATACGTTCTCGATCAAGGCGCGGTGGGTGGTTTCAGGGGATACCCATTCGTCGATACGGGTTAGGCCATGGGCGCGCCAATCCTCAAAGAACTGATTGATCTCATCGGGATTGTGAATGCCTTTGTGCATGGCGTTATTCTTCATGCGCACCCAGCGGGTGGCCAGCTGGGCCTTGTTGACGCGCATGGCGCGGATGGGATCGCCCTCCACAGCCTTGGCCGCCTTGGCCAGGATCGCGTCGTAAATATCCAGCATCTCATCGGAGAGGTCGGGCCGGTCGCACTGGTCGTTGAAGCCCACATGGATGTTATCCTTGACAACCTTATCCGTATGGACCTTGATATATTCACGGATATAGGGGGCGGCGGCTCCATAGTAGAAGTCGCTGAACTCGCGGATATGGCGCTCCACGTCGGTATTGGCATCCCAAAGCAGCTTGCTGATGACATAGGCGCGCATCTCATTGAGGTCAACGCTGCCGCCGATAGCGCCACAGGCCTGCTCAAAGACGCCCTTCACGCCGTTTTTGACGAAAGCCTGCATGTTGGGCTGCAGCACGTGCCAATTGGGATGGGGAGCGGGATAGTGGGCGAAGCAGGTGGTGTAGTCCCAGATATACATCCGGTCGCATACCTTGCCCCAGTCCTCCAGGTCATGGATAAAGTTGCTGGTGGTGCCGTCGGGGCGCTTGACCCAGCGGCTCTTATCGTCGCAATCTTCAAAGGAATGGGCAAAGCAGGCCTCAATGGAGCACAGGCGTACGCACACATTATGCCGGGGGCGTAGGTGGGCGGTGGCAGGGCGGGTATACTGGTAAGCCAGCGTATCCACGATCACCTCGGGGAACTCCTCCTCGATGGCCTCGGCGATGTTATTGACAAAGTTGATGAGGGTACCGGCACTGCTGCCCTCCTGGGCATCCAGCTTGGCGCAGTTCTCGCATTCGCAGTGGTTATCCCAGTCGTTCTGGGATACGGAAATAATGCGGCACTCGGGATGCGCTCGCAGGGCGGCGCGAACCTTTTCAATGGCGATGCGCTGCACATCAGGATTGGTCAGGCACAGCTGAGCAAATTCCTTCACGCGCTTACCATTAACCAAGGAGAAATACTCCGGATGGGTATCGTACCACTCCTTGGGGTCGAGTATATTGGGCTCGAAGGAGTGGACAAACCAGGCATATTGAATACCGCCGCCCATATATTCGGGAAGGTCACCGGCATTGAGGCGGCTCTTGGTGCCAAAGCGGGGATATTTGCTGAAGTCGGTATAGTTATGCTGGCGATACTCCAGCACAGGGATCTGCGTCTCATCCAGCTGGGGCAGCTCAATATCCACCATGGAGGGGATCTTCTCGCACAGGGGGGTAAAGAAACGGCAGCCCAGCTTTTCCAGCAGCTCGTATACGCCATAGATCACGCCGCGGATTCCGCCTACGATAGCCAGCGAATCGCCCACCGTTTTGAGGGTGAATCCATCGTAGGAAAGCTTCGGATCAGCCGTAACCCCCAGGCGGGCGGCGGCGGCGCCGATGGCAATGACCGGGCCCTGAGCGGTTTCGTCCCCGGTGGGAATGCTGACTGACCCCATCAGGTTCAGATAGTGAACCAACTCCCAGGCCGCATATTTTTCCTGCTCGGTGGGGTTCTTGGCGGTAATGACGGTGATGCAGGGCTTCTGGCCCTGGGCGATCATCTGCTTAGCCATGTGAATACCATCCTTTTTCTATGGTAAGGAGACAGCCTCCTTTTTCATTTCTATCATACCTGGGCGCCTTTTTTGCGTCCATGGACGATTCTGATTTCTTCGCACAGGATGGCGGCGAGATATCCATATAGGCGGATGATTATCGAAAAATCTCGAAAAAGTAGAAACACAGAAACTCCCTATGCTTAGGCTCATTTTACCCAGCTATTTGGGATAAGGCTTGCTCTGCTTGGTCCGGCCTAGAATATAATCGGTCGAGGTTTCATATAGGTCGGCCAGCGTGATGAGATGCCGTAAAGGTATAGCCTGGATTCCCCGTTCATAGCGGGAATACACCGTTTGGCGAATGCCAAGGTACGAGGCTACCTGCTTTTGCGCCAGGTCACGGTCCACGCGAAGATCTCTCAGCCTTCTGAGATACATAAATGAGAGAGCCCCTTCTCCTATCATGGTGGTCAGGATTGAATGTAGCACGCCGCCATGGTAGGATTGGCATTCTAGTACTGAACGATACTAAGAGACCGTTAGGTGCCTGGGAAAGCATCACGTCATGGGCCGCGATGGGTTCGCCGCTGTGGATATGAGCGGATGCCGTCTGTATGACAAAGCCCGCGCGGGCTCATGCTATGGAGGATGAGCAAAGGGAAGGAGCCTCACGCTATGATGGAGAAACGGATTGATGCGCTATTTGCCGCAGTATACCCTGCGCTGACCGGGGAAACGGATGAGAAGCCGGAACTGCCTGGCGGGATAAAGGTGCAGGATGCGCTTTCCCTGCTGCCGGGGATGCGGCTGGAGGAAGCGGCTTATCGGGCCCGGCTATCCGCAGCCCGGGAATTTGATGCCTCGGCAGAGGATGGAGTGCTGCTGCATCTAGTAGAGCGCCATGAGGAGCTGACAGCTTATCTATGCCGCGAAAGCTTTCGCTATGGTTATAAAATCGGGCAAAGCGAGGGGCGTACGCGAAGCGTATAAAAACGAAATGCGACCCTGTGGCAATCTGATGATATACATTTTTGAAGCGCCATGGTATGATAAGGAGGACTAGGAACAGGGATGTTCCGGGATTATGGGGAGGATAGCATGAAAAAGCTTCTGATTGTTGCATTGGCTGTAATGACCGCGCTGTCCATGGCTGCCTGCTTGCAGACAACCGGGGAGACAACTACGGCCGAAACGACCACGGCTGAAACAACGACCACCACCGAGACGACGACTGCGGCTGAAGAAACGACCACCACCGAGGCGGAAACGACTACGCCGGCCGAAACGACAGCCGAAGCGACTACGGCGGCGGCCGGAGAGACCACGCCTGCTGCGGCGGCTGGAGATATTACGCCGGTAGCGACGACGCTGGAGGCCCCGGCCAAGATTGGCGATTGGGTCGAGACCAAGCTGTATAGCGCTCAGGACAAGGCCTATCATACGGTATATTTCCGCATTACCGACATTGTGCGGGACAGCGCTGCCGTGCAGTCGGCCATCGATGCCTATAATAACGCCGATCACCTGCGGACCTTTGAGCCGCTGGAGAACGACGACCTGGAGTATTGCCTTATCAAGTATGAAACGGCCTTCCCGGCCGACTTCCCCCAGGCGGAGTGGGGCATTACCTCGGTGGATGTGAATTTCTCCATCACCACTGTAGAGGGCGGCGGCATTAAGGCCAACGGCCTCTCCTATATCGGGCTTTCCACGGTATATGATATTACGGAGAGCCCTGAGATTAATGAATTCTATGCCGGACAGACTTTCACCGACGGCCAGGCTGTTTTTGTCATGGTGAAGGGTGTAAGCGATTACGTGGTGGAAACGTATTACTTTGAGGGTGAAGACGACGATAGCCAAAAGATTTCCGCCTATGTAGCGGGTAAATAACCGGCGTTCGTCCGAGGCTGAAGCTTCCGCGTCCCAAGGGGCGCGGAAGCTTTTTTGCTGTGCGGCGCGCGGGCTGGCGCGCCGAAGGCCATGATGGTATAATAACCTAAATAAAGGGGGGCGTGGTCAATGCAGACAAAATTCTACCGGGCGGCCTGGGGGGCAAGGCAGCTGCTTCAGGTGGCCCCGGCGCTGTGCATGGCCCTGGTGTGGATCGGCCTATGGGTATGGGGAGACCGCCAGCAGTTCAGGATGACCGGCGGAATTCTGGGCCTTATGGTCCTGCTCTGGCTGGGCTTAGCGCTTTGGCGGGTGCTAACGGAAGGATATAGCTTGGATGAAGGCTGTTTGGTCATTCGCTCGGGGCCGCAGCGTATCCGGATCCGGTACGGAAGCATTGTGCGGGTGATGGCCGGGGATGTGACGCTTCCGGAAAGCCGTATGGCGCGGGGTGCGCTGCTGGTTGAGCAGCAGGGCGCTGCCCGGGGACAGCTTCTATATCCCCGGGATCTGGCAGGGCTGGTGCAAGAGTTGAAAGCGCGGGCGCCGGGCGCGGTATATGTGACCAATGAGCTGGAGCTGGAGGCGCTCCGGCGGAAAGGGAAGAAAAAATGAGCGTTGTCCCATCGCGCGTGCTCAATCGCACCTATATCGGCCTGGACATCCTCTTCCTGCTCTGCTTTGCGGCGCTTCTTTGGCGGAACCGGCGAAAGCAGGCGTTGATTGTGGGCCTTCTGGGCGGCGTACTATATTTTCTCGTGGACTATGGCATTTTCTACCGGCTGCTGGGGACGCGCCAGGTGACAGGAGCGGATCCTTTTGCCTTTTTGCTGTGGCTTAGCATGAGCTATGGTTTTACCAATTTCGCATGGATCTGGCTGTGGCTGGATCGCGACAAGCGGCTGCTGGAATGGTCGCTGTTTATTCCGGCGGGCTGGATTGCCGTGTCGCTGCTGGCGCAGAACTTCGGAGGCCCTTTGGGGGAGATCACGATTTCCCGCGGTACGGACAGCTACCACGGCGTGATGGCGCTGATCCTTTTTGCGGGTTATGGCGGACTGATCGCCTATAATCTGAAAGCGCCTGATGAAAAGCGTGCCCCACTGCTCTGGCTGCTGGCCATCGGCATCCTCGTGCAGTTTTCCTGGGAAGCTATTTTGCTTATTACTGGCATTCGTGCGCAGGGCCTGGGGCCGCTTATCGTCGATTCGCTGATTGAGACAAATTTGGGTATGCCGTATCTCTATCTTATCCATCGGGCAGTAAGCCGTCGGTGGAACGAAGCGATGGAGCCTGTGGGCTGCTAAAGAAGGGGAAAGAAATCAAAAAAGCAGACTTTGCATGCAAAGTCTGCTTTCTTTGATTCGGCTTTTTCATAGAGACGAAATCTTTTCTGACGCCGGGTCGGTCAGCGCATCCCGCATCCGGCCCAGAGCCTGGCTAATCAGGGCGATATCGCTTTCGGGAAAAAGCTCCTGAATGTGGCCGTTCAGCTCCTCAAGGCGCTGGCGGGCATAGGGTGTCAGCTGAATCAGAATTTCCCGCCGGTCCCGAGGCGCCCGCCGGCGTTGGACCCAACCGCCGCGCTCCAGACGGTCTACCACGCCCGACAAAGTGGACGGCGCGCTGCCCAGCTTCATGGATAGGTCGCTTAGGCGCATGGCGGGTTCCTCCGCCAAGCTGTATAGCACCATGGCCTGGGATACGGTAATCCCTTCACTGCTGAGCGAATCGCGGAAGCGGCGTCCCAGCAGAATTTGTACCTCCCGAAGCTGCCGCAGGATGTCCTGCGTTTGATTTTTTTCCATCGTTTTCCCTCCCCTTCAAGGGATGGGCGAACTTATTACTCGTGAGCCAGGCGGCTGCGCAGTTCATGCAGCGCGGCGTCGGCCGCAGCTTCCAGCTCTTTGTCACCGGATTCTTGGGCTTGACTGCGAATACGGTTAAGATGGGTGGTGCCAGCGGATACGCCGATGTGGCCCATGGACTTTATGGCCTCCAGCTGCACCTGGCGGTCGGGATCCCGCAGATAAACCACCAGCGCATTGCCGGCGTCGGTATTGTTTTCCACCTGTCCGAGCGCTTTCACCACGGCCAAGCGAACCGAAGCCCGCGGATTGGAAGAGTACTGGCCAAGGTTGAGTACGTCGCCCTTCTTTGCCATGCGTTCAAATTTGTTTCCGCCAATTCCAAACATTTGAAAATCATCCTTTCGTTTGTTCGCATCAGAATCATTCGTATGCGAAAGAATAAAACCAGTATAGAACAGGAAAGAACAAAAATCAAATGCTTATGCCAAAAGCAACAAAGAATTCACATAAAATATATATTTGCGCGTCCAAGTGTCGTCCTTGGCTATCCGGCTAGTGCGCCGAGCTCGGTTAGCACGCTGCGAATGGTTTCCGTAGGATCGGTCATCGCGTTGTATTCGACGCTGACCAGGCCGCCAAAGCCGGCCTCTTTTAGGTAGCCGTTGAGCGCGGAGAAGTCCACCGGCGTTACGCCGGGGCGGGCGGGCTTGGCATGGACGTGGATCAAGGAGCCGCCCAGCTTCCGTGCGGTTTCCATCACGTCATAGCCCATGTTGGCGGCAATTCCTGTATCCAGATTCACGCCGACAGCCCAAGGATAGGCTTGGCAGCAGGCCAGAATATCGTCAAAATTACCCAGGTTAGGGTCAGGATGGTTTTCTATGGCAAAGGGGATGCCATAGCGGTCGCCTAATAAGGCCATGCGCTCCAGCGCGGGGCCGGGATTTTCCGCGCCCAACGCGCCCACGATCACCCGCGCGCCCAAACCCCGGGCATAGCGGTAAGCATCCTGCATCTCGTCAAGATTCCGGCTGCTCCAACTGCCAATGGTGTAAGCGGGGACATAAATCCCCACGGCGGCCAAGCGCTCGGCCAGTTCCATACCGTCGGACTCCTCCTTGCCGTGATAGTCGCTATGGCCCCACCAAAGCTCCATGTTTTCTACGCCCAGCGCACGGATGCTCTGGGCCAGCGCAATCAGGTCATCCTGGGTGAATTCCGCCAGATGCTTACGCTGCATGGCGCCCCAGTCGAAGGGCTGCGGCGGTTGGTATCCATAAATTCGCGCCAGATAACAGCAGGAGATGACGCCGTACTTCATAGGTCCATTCCTCCCTATATGAAATACCCTATCATTTCGCCATGAGCAGCGGGATTCCTCCCCATCGGCGGAATTTCTGCGTAAACGAAGCAGCGCAGGAGCCTTGCCGCTTGCGAACGCTCCGGGGCGGCCTGAGGTAGGCTGTGAAGCCACAGCGGCATTTCATATCCTTGGGACGCGGCCAAATCCCCTTCGGGCGTTGCCAACGCAGCGCTTGGTGACGGTACTCCACGCGTTATATTGGGCAGGGATCCAAGGGTCGAAGGGCGCGGTATGACGGAGGCCAGCGAGGTTTCTGCGCGGCATCTTTAAGCGCGTTCATCTGGCAAAGGGGAATCCTTCTTAAAAGGGATGGGATAGAAAAGGCATATGATCCCTTATCCAGCATAGAATGCCCTTATATATCCGTCGTGCGCCTTATGATAAAGGGGCAATACAGGCAGAAAGCGCCGAAACCCGCTTCCGGACGGATAGGCGCATAAGAAACGTGAATCCTGTAGAAACGGACGAATGCAGGACGAAAAAAGGAATGGAAAGCCGCAGCAGGTACGATTGGGACAATTACCTGTTTGAGGGCGGCCGTTGCATCAATCCCATACGATGCAGAAGTTCAATTCATGGATGGGTAAGAAGATAAAATTAAACCCATCACCCTGGAATAATGCGTGCGGCATCGTTATGCGGGATGGGCCAAATGCACCCGGCAGGTGCCGCATGAGGGTGTAGCGCGTCCCCTTTGGTGGGCTGCATCAAATAAGACAGAGCAGCAGATAAAGCCGGATTTTTGGATTGCCATCAGCCTGCCGGGGGCTTATAATGAAAAATAAGCGCACATCTACCGTGTAATGGGAGGCGTATGACATGAAGAGGCTGACCGTTCTTCTATGCTGCCTGGCGCTGGCTGTATTCTTGGCGGCGTGCGGATCCCCGGCTACCATGGAGGAGAACGTACCATCCACCGCCTTATCCGGCACTTCGCCGGGCTCATCTAAGAGCGCCGGCCTGCCGGAGGGCTATGAACAGGTAGAAGGCCCTGGGGAAATCGAAGCCCAGCTTGATCTCTTCATCACGCTGCCGGAAAAGGCTGAAGCCGCTACCTATGGCATCGTAGACGGCCGGTATGCCTATATGACCTTTACGTTTGATGGCGTCGCCTATTCATACAGCGTTGGCCGCGGTAAGGCCAACGTCCATGAGGATGGAGGAACCTATGTCCATCAAGAGGCGGCGAACTGGCTGGATTACCCTTATGAGCTTGCCTGGAATGATGATGGCGCTGGATGCGCTCAGTGGGAGGACGAGCTGACCGGCGCCTGCCATCGGCTCACGGCCCGCAGCGGGGCCAATCGCGAATTGCTTAGCGAGGTAGCCGTAATGCTGCTGCCTGCCGCCTGATCGGCGGCGGACCAATCGCGACAAAGGACAGAAGATCAGCGCGCCAGTGCGCGCCAATACAGAGGAGGATCGTTCCATGCTTCCGACAACAGACTTTTTCGGCACCCCGATTACCCGGTTGATCCTGGGGGACAATCCCATCAACGGACACTCCTATATACCTGATATCACTCCCGGGGGCGAAATGATGGATTACTATACGGCCCAGCGCTGTGTCGATATGCTTTTCGACGCGCAGGCCGCGGGTATTAATACCTTTGTGCCCCTGGGCTGTGATTTTGACTTGCGCGTGCTGCGGCAGTTTCGGAATATGGGCGGCAAAATGAACCTGATCTATCAACCCTATCCGGCGATTCCGCTGGAAATCAATATGGGCATGATGATGGAGACGAAGCCTTTAGCCATCTATCATCAAGGGACCACCACCGACTACCTGACAGAGAGCGGTAAGGTGCAGGAGCTTAAAGATAACCTTAAGCGTATCCGCGATGCCGGCGTGCCGGTAGGCCTGGGCACCCATGTGCCGGAAACCATCCTGCGCGCCGAGGAGGAAGATTGGGGCGTTGACTTTTACATGGCCTGCTTGTATAACGCACGGCGCCAGCAGCGCGGACAGCAGAGCGGATTCATTACCGGCAAGTCCAAGCAGCTGGCCTTCTTCCCTGAGGATAAATATGAGATGTTTAAGGTAATCCAGGCCGTGCCCAAGCCCTTCCTGGTTTTCAAGCTGTTGGCCGGCG
The DNA here is from genome assembly GCA_904420205.1 of Candidatus Parachristensenella avicola. Classification (GTDB taxonomy): domain Bacteria; phylum Bacillota; class Clostridia; order Christensenellales; family UMGS416; genus Parachristensenella; species Parachristensenella avicola. The sequence goes on from CAJFUN010000038.1 coordinate 25,240, forward strand.
GCCAGGTATTCTATAACCAGGATCCCAAAGATTACCCGGCCATTGTGGAGCGCGAGCTGCGGGATGCCTATGCGCATATGAAGCCCAGCGACGTAGGCGTAATCGGCGTGTTTCAGCGGGACAAAAACCAGATTGCCGAAAATGCGGAGATCGTAGCGCGCATTCTTTCGGAGCATAAGTAAGGCCCCGTGGATCGGTCATAGTTCTAAAAGAGCGATTATAAGCCGCCCGCTAGGGCGGCTTTTTGCGAAGAAACCCCATCGATGGACGATGGATGATTCCGGTAGAAATGCGAGGGAATAGGGATGAAACGGGTCGGCGCGGTGGTATCGGCGGTATTGGGCGGGATTTCGTGCCTGATGGCCGGCTCGCTGGCGGTCTTTCTTCTGTGCAAATGGGTGGCCGGCGGCCGGGATGACACGGAGCAGCTGCGGGCAGCTTCCTTCTGCGTGGGATCGCTGGTGTTGGCGGTGCTGTGGATGAGATGGGGCCTGCGGCAGCTGCGGCCGAAAAACCCAGATGCCAGGACACAGGATAGGGAAAAGAAGGCGACTATACCGCGGCCGGAGCGATGGAGAAGGCCGGATGCAGCGCTGCCGCCCGGGGCGAAATTGTGGAAATACCGCGCCGACGGCGCATCTCCAGGTCTGTTTATCCGCTATCGCACCGGCTATGTGCTGGGGAGTGTATTGGCGGCGCTGGCGCTGACGATAGCGGTTACCGTAGCGTCCATGGCCTTGCCCCCGAGGGCGCGAAATACGCTGCTGCTGGCTATGGTGCTGATCGTAACGGCAGCCCTGGTGGCTGCAGCGCTGCGCATTGGGCGCGTAAGCTATGGGATGCTGGTCAGCTTTGGGCGGGATGGGAAAGGACGGATGTGGTTTTTCGATTATATGTCGCCCGCCTTTCAGGCAGGGCGGCGCAGCGGGACGGGCGGATCCGGTAAGCTGGCAGCCTATTTCCGCCAAAACCGAGCCGCAGCCCAGCTGATACGGGAAATCGATGAGAGCCACCTATTGGAACGGCTTATCCGTTCGGGCGCGTGCTATCCTTACGGCCAGCAGATTGTTCGGGTGCTGCAGCTCCGGGAGGGCCCCCAAAGCTGTCAGGTCCTATGCGACCTGAAGCGCCAAGACGGCAGCTTATATACCCGGAACCTGCTGATCCCCATGCGCTATGAGGACTATGGAGCCCTGACTCAGGCGCTGCGGGAATTGGGTTCATCCGGGCCGCTATAGATTCGGCGGCCGAAATCCCTGGCTTCCTCCAGGTAAGGGGTCTGTGCAATGCGGGGCCGCCCGTTGGTATCGCCACATCCCCCGGCCAGCAACATGCCTTTATCATGAAAGCCCATATATTGAATGAAAGTAAAGCGGTAGTAGGTGACCGCCTGCTCGAAGGTCCAGAAGTTATCATCGGCAGCTGTCATCAATAAAGCGGCGTCTCGAACGGGGTAACGCTCATAGCGCCCCAAAGGCGGATGGGGATCCGCCTCTGCAAGGCTGTAAAATCGCTCGATAAAGGCTTTTATTGATGAAGACAAAGTCCAAAAATACAGCGGCGAGGCCAGCACGAGCAGGTCACAGCTATGGAGCAGGGGCACAAGGGCGTTGAAATCATCCCGCTGTACGCAGGGCCTTTGATAGCGGCAGGCATTGCAACCTGTGCAGCCGTTTATCCGCATTTCCCGAAGCAGGATTTTATCCACCCAATGCCCAGCCTCCTGGGCGCCCCGGATAAAGGCGTCGGCCAGCTGTTCCGTGTTGCCATGTTTGCGGCCGCCGCCAATAACGACCATGATGCGCTTCATATATTCCTCCTTCCGGCTTGGCCGGCCTAGTTTGCTTTTTCCATCATAGCATCGAATATCTGCCGGCGGCAAGGGGCGGGATGGCCTAGAATCAGGCGGGCCCCCGCGGTGAGGGCCGGATTGCTTTACGGCAAGGGCGGGTCGTGATATGATAGTTAGGTGAAGCTAATTTTGAAGGAGCAGCGGATATGGACTTGAAGGCGATTAGCCCGCCGGGTGAGAAGCGCGCCCTGAAAATCCCTGTGCCCGGCGGAGAGGGGATTGACGCCGTAATGGTGGAGGGGGCAAAGCCGGGACGTACGCTGGTGGTTTGCGCGGGCGTCCATGGCTGCGAATACGTGGGGATTCAAGCGTTGCGGGAAATGATGGAGGAACTGGATCCGTCCCAGATGACGGGACGGGCACTGCTGATTCCGGTGGCAAACGCTGCCGGATTTTATTGCGGAGCCAAACAAGTCGTGCCGGAGGATGGAAAAAATCTAAACCAGTGCTTCCCTGGAAGGCCTCAGGGCACGCTGGCCAGCCGCATCGCCTATGCGCTGGAGGACTTCTGCTATGAAACGGCGGATTTTCTTCTGGATCTGCACGGTGGGGACGTAAACGAAGATATGACGCCGCTGGCCTTTTTTCCTGTGGGCGCAGGGGAGCAGATGGAGCGCCTGACACGCCAAGCAGCGGCCGCGCTTTCGGTGCAGTACCGGGTACGCTCTACCGCTAATCATGGGTTATACAGCTATGCAGCCCAGCGGCAGATCCCGGCGCTGCTGGTAGAACGCGGCGGCGGTGGGCGATGGTCACGCCGGGAGGTGGAGGCTTGCAAGCAGAATGTGCGGGAACTTCTGGGGCATCTTGCCATCCTTCCTCCGCAGCCTATTACGGCCCCTCCTCGGGAAATTATCCGCGCTTGCTATGAGCAGGCCGCAGCGCCGGGGTTTTGGCACTGCGGCAAGGAGCCGGGCGAAAGGGTATACCGAAAAGAGCTGCTAGGCGAGGTGACCGACCTATATGGAAACGTAATCCAGCGGTGCGTCGCCCGCTTCGACGGCGTAACGCTTTACCGCACCCATGCGCTGGGGGTGACGGGGCAAGACCCACTGATCGCTTATGGACAGACCCAAGACTGAGAACGTTGATGGTTCATGATGACCATACCTTTGTCCTAAGACGATATCATGCTCACGCATTCGCCGCCATTCAGGGTTCGATGGGGCGGCGGAGCCGATTGTAACCATGAATAGGCGCGTAGCTCGGATAGATGCTCTGCGGCAACGGCTGGCGTCAAGGCTTGGACTGAGAGACCCTGCCGGTGCGGGGCAGGTGCGCTTTGCTGGCTGCCGTAAAGGACAAAGGAAAGGGCGTAATACACCCAGACGGGTTTACCGCAGCTGTAGGAAAAGAAAAGCTGACAGATCGAATCTGTCAGCTTTTTCTCTGCGCATCATGGCGGGCGGCCTTACCGCTTCCAGCGAAGCCGCTCGCGCAAGGTATAAAACCACCAGCCGCGGCCGATGCGGATGGCACGGTCCAACCGGCTGCGGTACAAGGCAAGGGTCTGAACGTCGTGGGCGGTAGGCTCCGGATTTGGCCCGTAGGATAGGTTCATCATGACACGAGCCACATCGCCGGCGCTTACCCGCCGCATGGGCATGACCTCATCCACCCGTGCGGCAAAGCGGCCCAGGGTTTCGCCGCTTTGCGGTGAAAGCCCCACAAAACCTAAAAGCCGCAGGATGGCCCGGTAATGGCAGGCGAGCGCGCCGCTTAGGGTGCGGCAGGCGCGCTTCTCCTGCTGCGCCCGGTAAAGAGGCGGCCCCACCACCAGAGCGGCCAGTATCAGCACCGCGAAAACGGCCAGGAGCAGGGGTTTCCAGGGGAAAGCGGACGGCTGCTGCCCGGGATCCTCGGGGGCGGGCGTGGGCTCCGTATCCAGGGGCGTATAGGGCGTTGGCTCAGGCGTGGGTTCCGGCTGGGTGTCGACCGGATCCTCGGCTCCGGGTTCTGGCTCCGGAGAAACGCTATCCTGGGCCGAGACGTCTACCGGGATCCAACCGATCCCCTTGAAATATACCTCGCACCAGGCGTGAGCCTGGCGCTGCGTAACGGTTACCGTTTCGCCGGGCTGCGTGCCCTCGGGCAGCTGATACCCCTCGACATAGCGGGCGGGAATGCCTAAACTCCGGCAGAGAACGGCCATAGCAGAGGCATAATAGGTGCAATATCCGGTTTTTGTTTCCAGAAAGTACGCCACAAAATCCTCGTCTGCCGGAGGCGTCAGAGGCGTCAGCGAATAGGTGGTATTAGCCGCCAGATACTGAGCCAGCAACGCTACGGCTTCGGCATCGTTGGCGGCGCCGCCGGCCAGTTGTTGCGCCAGCTGCCCGACCGATTCCGGCAGCGTATCGGGCAAGCCCAAATAGGCGCTGGCTGCGGCGGCGTATCCGTCATCCTGGACATCGGCATGCTCGGATATCCACTGGCTGATCTGATCCAGATCGGTCGTGGGCAGCGTGGCTTCAAGGCTGTAGCCTCGGCCGGCTTCAATATCCCGCGTGGCGAAAACTTCACCGCGATCGTTAAAGTATACCAGCAAGCTCATCAGTTCCGAGGGCGTCAGCGTATTGAGGCGAAAAGGCACGAAAAGCGAGGCCGGGCCATCGGCAAGATGCGTAACGGTTACCGAGACGGTCTCATTGGCAAGCGTCCCGTCCTGCGGCAGGTCGGCGTTGAATACCGATGCGAGCCGGACCCCGTCTGAAAGCTTATAGCGGGTGGAAGCCTGCGCGTTAAACCAAGTATGCCCGTTATAATCGCTATATACAGCGCCGCGCAACAGTACGCCGGGGTCGCTGGCGGTGACGGTAAGCACCTCGTCGTCCCGCAGCTCCACAGGGCCTCCCAGCTGCTGAGGGTCGGGCTGCATACCGGTAGGCACCAGCGAAAAGCTGGTACGTGGATCCGTATATCCGGCAAGATCCATGAGGTAAGCATTTAAAAAATCAAGCTTATCAGATAAATAGTCCACCTTAGGCAGCTGGGCATGGGGGGCGACTAGGGCCCAGCAGGCCAAGGCTAAAAGCCCGGCCACAGGCAGCACCCAAAGGGCTAGATGGCCCTCGGAGGAGGCGGTGGATACGCCGCTCCACCGGTGCAGGGCGGAGCGGGCGGTGTAGGCGACCAGCGCTACGCTGGCTAGGGCGGCCTCCGTCAGCGTAGGCGGTAGCTGCACGATGGCCAGCAGGGCGAAAACGCCGCCGGTTAAAATGATCAGCGGAGGCAGCATAACCCGGCGGCGGGATAAACCTACCACCAAGGCAGCCAACGGGCAGGATACTACCCAGCCCAGCACGGGGCCCGGCTGGGCAAAGGCGTCAGCCAGCGCTGAAACGCCGCCGGAGAAAAGTCCAATCAGGGCGGATGCAACGGCCGCAGCCAGCATAATAAGGGCCGTGCGGCCATTGGTAAAGCCAAGGGCAAAAAGGATAACCCATAGGCAGCAGGGCCCCATCAGTGAGAAAAAGGAGAGATCCACGCTCCAGAAACCCAGAATGCCGGAGGTCAGGGCCCAGCACAAGAGGGCGGAGGGAATCAGGCAGGCGGCTAAGCCCATCAGGCGGGCCAGCCCTGCCCGCAACCCCCTCACAATAGGGCCGCCAGCGGGGCGGCCGGAAGATCGTTCGGCGTGAGCAGGGCAACAGGAATTTGCTTTTTTTCCAGCTGATGATAGAGCCTTTGGGCGTCACCGGCCAGGGCGGCGCCGCTGCCTTGGCATAGGCCCAGGCGCAGGTCGTTGCCGGCCCGGGTCAGGGTAGCAATGAGATCTACGCTGGAACCCGTCAGCTCTCGGGTAAGCACATAGGCGCACCGGGCGCCGGCCAGCGTCGCATTTTCCCGGGAAAGCAGGCTGCGCAGGCTTTGGCCACCGGAGAGCTCCAGCGCGGCCAGCTCCCGCCGCAGGGCGGGCAGCTCCTCCAAAGAGGTAAGCCGGCGCTCAATCCGCCGATCTTTAAGATAGATGATGCGGACAGGCACGCCTTCCTGCAGGATCCGGGCGGCCAAGCTGACAGCCGCTGCCGTCAGCACGTCGTCGGCATACCAGGCATCCACCGGCTCCAGTGCAGCGGAAGCGGTATCTAGATAAAGGAGAGCGTCGCTGACGGCCGCAGGTTCATAGGTCTTTACCATCAGCTGCCCCTGCCGGGCGGAGAGCTTCCAGTGCACGCGCTTTAGCGGGTCGCCGGGCCGATAGGGCCGCGAGTCGGACGGAGAGGACGTGTCTTCAGTGGCGCGGGCCGCGCCGGCGGCGTTGATGGGGCTTTCCAGCACCGGCAGCGTCGCCCGATCCGGCGGTATCATCCGGGGCAGCACCGTGACCCGGGGCATGGGCTTATGGGCCAGCTGCTGATAGGGCAGCTTCATGCGGAAAAGGCCGAATACATCGTATACCATAATGGTTTTAAGCCCTACCTCATATACGCCCCGGCAGGGTAAGTCCATCGTTTCGCGGATGCGGATGCGCTGCAGGGGAAGAACCGAAAAAGCGGCGGCATAGACCGATCCGCCCTGAGGCCCCGGCAGAGTATATTCCACCTCCAGCTGGGGGAAAGGTAGAAGGTAAGGATTTGTCATGAGGATCGAAAGGCTGCCCGACGCGCCGGCTTCGGCCTCCGCAGGCTCCACCGACTCCTCCAAGGAGAAGCGCAGCCGCACCAGCAGCAGGCTGACCAGCGAGAGCAGCAGCATCCCCGTCATGGCGGCCAGCACGAAATACAGAACCTGCGAACCGGTAGCCAGGCAAAAGAGCAGGATCACCCCGTACAGCACAAAGAAGAGGACGCGGCGGACGATCATTTTGCGTCCCCCATGACCGGCACGCGGACTTCCTTCATAATGGAAGCCATAATGCGTTCACAGGTAAGCTCTTTGTATTTGGCTTCAGGCTTGAGGCTCAGGCGGTGGGCCAGCACAGGCAAAGCTACACGCTGCACATCGTCGGGCAGGCAGTAGCTACGCCCATCCAGCAGGGCGCTGCCCTGGGCAGCCCGCATCAAGGCCAGCGTGCCGCGGGGGCTGGCGCCCAGTTCCAGCGCCGGATGGCTGCGGGTACGATTCACCAGCGCTACCAGGTACTCCATGACCTTCTCGCTTACGAAAATATCGCGGGCCTGGGCTTGCAGCGCCAAAATATCCTGATCGCTGACCACGGCGGAGAGATGCTCCCGGGGATTGTCGTGCGCATAGCGGGCCAGGATATCCATCTCTTCCCGGGCCGAGGGGTAGCCCATGGTGATGCGCATGAAGAAGCGGTCCATCTGCGCCTCGGGCAGCGGATAGGTGCCGATGTATTCCACCGGGTTCTGGGTAGCCAGCACCATAAAGGGGGCGGGCAGCGGATAGGTAACGCCGTCCACCGTTATCTGATGCTCCTCCATGGCCTCCAGCAGGGCTGACTGGGTCTTCGGGGAGGTGCGGTTGATTTCGTCGGCTAGAACGATCTGGCTCATGAGCGGACCGGGCCGGAACTCAAATTGCCCCTGGCTGCCGGGCATGGTGAAGCCGGTGATATCGCTGGGCAGTACGTCGGGCGTAAACTGAATGCGGGCAAAGGTGCAGCCCACCGAACGGGCTAAAGAGGAAACCAGGGCGGTTTTGCCCATGCCAGGCACGTCCTCAATCAGCACGTGGCCCTGAGACATCAAGGCGATGAGTACAAGCTCGACAACCTCGTCTTTGCCGACGATGGCCTGGGCGATATTCTCCCTGATTCTGGAGACAATCTGCTTTGTATCCATGGAATAACCCACTTTCTGCTAAAATTCGAGGTAAAGACCTATAATATCTATCATATCGCACCGCCGCGCGGATTGCAATTGCCTTGCGCGGCGGCTTTGGGTTTGGTACACTAGGAAGTGGCAAAAGGCCGCAAAGGAGGAGAAAAATGGAACGGGTTTTGTCCCTGCTGCTGGATGGGAAATGCCATTCCGGGGAAGCGATCAGCCGCAAGCTTGGCGTTACCCGGGCCATGGTGTGGAAGCATATCGCCCGGCTGAAGGAGGCCGGCTGCCTGATTGAGGCGCTGCCGGGCCAAGGCTACCGATTGGTACGTCCGCCGGACTTTATGACGCAGCCGGTGCTGGAATATTGCCTGGGGGACGGGCGGATGATCCAAGCCTATGAGGAGCTGGATTCCACCAACCGGGCGGCGAAAGATTGGGCGGCCCAGGGGGCGCCTGCCGGTTCGCTGGTAACGGCCCGCGTCCAGAAGGCCGGCCGCGGGCGCAAGGGGCGAACCTGGCAGGCTGATCCTGAAGCAGGGATTGCTATGAGCCTGGTGCTGCGGCCGGGCGCTGTGCCGGGCGGCGTGCAGAGCATTACCCTTTTGACGGCGGTAGCAGTGTGCCTGGCGGTGGAGGAGGCCTCCGGCGGCGCTTGCCAGATTAAATGGCCCAACGACGTATGGATGGGCGGTAAAAAAGTTTGCGGCATCCTGACAGAGATGGTGACCGACCTGGAAGGCGAGATGTATCTGGTGGCCGGCATCGGCATCAACGTGGCGCAGGACGGCTTTCCGCCGGAGATTGCCGGGACAGCCACCAGCATTCTGAGGGAGACCGGCAAACGGGTGCACCGCGCCTCCCTTGTCGCTTCGGTGTGCCACCATATGGACGCGCTGATCGCATGTTGGAGCCGCGAAGGGTTTGCGCCCATCGCGGCGCTTTACCGGCCGAGGATGGCGCTGGTGGGCGAGTGGGTTTCCATGACCCAGGGGGATCAATCCTGGCGCGTAAAGATTACCGGCGTCAGCGATCACGGCGCCCTCGAGGCTTTAGACGAAAAAGGCGAGCCGGTTTCCCTAATTTCCGGCGAAGTTACGGTAAGGAGGATGTAAAAAATGCGTTATCCCGGCTCGATTACGGATATTCCCGGCCTCTTGGCCGGACATCATACCAATAGCGCGGCGGCAACCGGATGCACCGTGGTGATCGCGCCGCAAGGCGCGGTGGGAGGCGTATGCGTGCGCGGCGCGGCACCGGGCACCCGGGAAACCGATCTGCTAAAGCCCGGTAATCTGGTGGAGCGGGTGAACGCGGTAGTGCTCTGCGGCGGCTCGGCCTATGGGCTCGCGGCAGCGACCGGCGTCATGGCCTGGTGCGAGGAGCAGGGTTACGGACTGGACGTGGGCGTGGCCAAGGTGCCCATCGTGCCGGCGGCGGTGCTCTTTGACCTCGGCGTGGGTACGCCCCATGTGCGGCCGGACGCGGCGGCGGGATATGCCGCCTGCCAGGCCGCAAGCGCAGGCCCCATGGCGCAGGGCCGGGTGGGCGCCGGTACCGGATGCACAGTGGGCAAAGCCCTGGGCGGGCGCTACGCCATGGGTTGCGGGATCGGCAGCGCAAGCCTGACGCTGCCCTCGGGCGTTACCGTGGCGGCAGCAGTAGCGGTAAACGCGCTGGGCGACGTCTTTGACCATACCAGCGGCGTTCAGATTGCCGGCGCTCGGGATGAGGAGGGCGCTTGGCTGGGCATTGCAGGCAGGCTTCTGGAAGGCGTGCCGTCGCAAAGCCTAGCCGGGGAAAATACCACCATTGGCATTGTCGCCACCGACGCGGCGCTGACCAAGGCCGAGGCGAACCGCATGGCTTCGGTGGCGCATGACGGATACGCCCTGACCATCCGCCCGGTGCACACCATGAACGACGGGGACACCCTTTTTGCCCTTTCCTACGGCGAGAAGCGGGAGGATATGACGGTGCTGTGCGCGGCGGCGGTGGAGGCGGTAGCCCGGGCCATCGTTAATGCGGCGGTGGCCGGAGGCATTACTGAATGATCAAGGGGATCGGCTGCGACCTGGTGCGGATCGCCCGGCTCAGGCGGCCTTTGAATAACCCGCGGTTCGTGGCGCGGATCTTTACCGAAGAGGAGCGGCGGCTTATGGCCCTTGCCGGCGATCCGGTGTGCTTTGCAGCCGGGCGCTGGGCGGCGAAGGAGGCCGTTGTCAAGGCCCTGGGCACGGGGTTCTCCGGGTGCCCGCCGGCGGCGGTATCGGTGGAGCAGGGGCCGCAAGGGGAACCGGTGGTGCGGCTGGGCGCATGTGCAGCGGCGGCGGCCGGAGACCGGATCCATATCACCATCAGCCACGAGGGAGAATATGCGGCGGCCTTTGCCGTCGTGGAAGGAGGATGCCCATGAATCCAGTTGTAGCGCCGGAGCGGGTACGGCAAATGGACCGGGAGGCGATTGCTCAGGGCACGCCCGGCATCACGCTGATGGAACGGGCAGGCCGTGCCCTGGCTCGGGAGGTGATGGCGAGGGCCCCGGGGCGCTCCATCGCCCTGGTCTGCGGCGGTGGAAATAACGGCGGGGATGCGCTCATTGCCGCCAATCTCCTTTTGGAGGGGGGCTTTGAGCCCCAGATCTTGATGGTATCCGATCCGGCTGCGCTCAAGGGGGATGCAGCCTTGGCTTATATGAGGGTAAACCCGGCTATCGCCGTGCATCGGGGCCTGGCGGATTTCCGCTATTCCCTGGTGGTGGATGCGCTGCTTGGCACGGGGCTGGACCGGGAAGTAACCGGGCGGATGGCAGAAGCCGTGGATTGGATCAATGGCCGCGGCGTACCTGTGGTGGCGGTGGATATCCCATCGGGCGTGGACGGGCGCACCGGACGAGTGATGGGCAAGGCCGTGCGCGCGGATGCGACCGTAACCTTTGCAGTGAAGAAGCCGGGCTTGCTTTTTTATCCGGGACGCCAGCTGGCAGGGCAGGTAGTGGTGGCCGATATCGGACTGGAAGCGCCGGCCGATGCCTGGATAGAGCTGGAGCGGGCCGACGCGGCGGAGCTTTTGCCGCCCAGAGAGCCGGATAGCCATAAGGGCACTTATGGCCATCTGGCCGTATTGGCGGGCAGCGAGGGCATGATGGGCGCCGGCGCGCTCTGCTCGGCGGCGGCACTCCGGGCAGGCGCGGGGCTTGTCAGCTGGGCTTATCGCCGCGGCGGAACGCCTCGGGGGCTCTGGGAGGTAATGACCCGCGCGGTGGACGAAGGCGCGGAGATGGAACAGCTTGCGGAGTTCCTGAAGGGCAAGCGCGCGGTGGCTCTGGGGCCCGGCCTGGGAAAGGGCGCGGAAGCCTGGGTAGAAGCCGCTGTGAACAGCGGCTTGCCCCTGGTCGTGGACGCGGACGGGCTTAACGCCCTGGCCGGGAAGGCGAAGCGGCTGCGGGGGGTTAAGGGCGTCATAACGCCTCATCCGGCGGAAGCAGCGCGGCTTCTGGGCGTGCAAACCGGCGATGTGACGGCTGATCCTCCGGCGGCGGCCTTGCAGCTGGCGAAGGATACGGGCATGATCGCGGTGGTTAAAGGCGCAGTGACCACGATTGCCGGTGAAGATGGACGGGTCGCCTTCAATACGGCGGGAAACCCGGGCATGGCCACCGCCGGTAGCGGCGATGTGCTTACCGGCATCGTCGGTTCGCTGATGGCCCAGGGCTTGGATCCCTGGCCAGCGGCCTGCTGCGGCGTGTATCTGCATGCGCGGGCCGGCGATGAGGCAGCCAAGGCCGGTATGGCCGGCATGATCGCTTCCGACTTGATCCGTGCGCTCCCGGCAGCGCTGGTTCAGGTGGCCGGCCGCTAAAGAGGATCGCCAGGGCAACGGACCGGGATGGAAAGGAGGGGAAGGATGATAAACCAAATCCGTGGGCATCGCGGCTTCCGGCGGATATGGCCTTGGATTCTGGTAGGAATCGGAAGTTATGCCATGTCGCGGGCATTCACCATCTTTTTTGTGCCAAACGGAATCGCGCCCGGCGGCGTGACCGGTATCGCCACATTGATTCATGTGACAACCGGCGCGTCGGTAGGCGTTGTGTCGCTGCTGCTGAACGTGCCGCTGTTTCTGCTGGGTTACCGGCAGGGCGGCAAGGAGTTTATGGCTAAAACGATCGTGGCGACCGTATTAGTCAGCGTATTTATCGATTACTTACCGGGGCGGTTTTCCCTGGCTGGCCAAGGAGACGGGGACATGCTGCTGGCCACGGTCTATGGCGGTTTGCTGTTAGGGGTCGGCATGGGGCTTGTCTTCCGGGCTGGCGCGACGACGGGTGGAACGGATCTGGCGGCCAGCCTGATTCACAAAAAGCTGCATGCCGTGCGCATCGCCTGGGTGCTTTTTGCCATCGATATCTGCGTTGTGATCGCCAGCGCCTTTGTATCCGATATGCGGGTGGCCCTGTATTCGCTGGCGGCCATCTTTCTTTCGGCCAAGGTAACGGATTTCGTTCAGACAGGCTTGGATGGATCGAAGGCGAGCTATATTATCAGCGAGCAGGGCGACGCCATTAAGGCGGCCATCATGGCGCGGCTGGAGCGGGGCGTAACCGTATTGGAAGCGCGAGGCGGATACACAGGGCAGTCCAAGTCGGTGCTCTTCTGTGTCACTGCGAACCGGGAGGTAACGCAGCTGAAAACGCTGGTGGCTGAGGTGGATCCCGAGGCCTTTGTGATTGTGACCCCTGCGACCGAGGTGATGGGGGAAGGTTTTGCGGCTGGAAACCAGAATCCGATGGGATAGGATAGATTTCGCGCATGCAAAAGCGGACGCACCCAGCGTCCGCTTTTTTCGGTTCCATCAAGTACGGTTTGCGGCTGTATCGGAAAACACGGCCTTGATGAGCGCGTCCAGGCTTTCCATCGTGGGCCGGATGCGCCGGATATAAGAGGCGATAAGCGGCACGCCGGTGAAGCCGCTGTGGACATGGAAAGCGAGCCGCTCCTCGCCGGCCTCCGACAGCACGGCGGATAGAGCCCGCACAAAACAGTCCTCAAGGGCCCGCGCAGCCGACTGGGCCGAGCCGTCGGCCATATAGCCAAGCTGGAGCATCTTTTCCTGGTCGGCCAGGCCGCTAAGACCGTGACTTTGGGCAAAAGCGGCGATCGTTTCTCGGTACCCGTCAAAGGCCATATGCAGCGTTTCGTGCAGCATGGTTTCCGCATCGGGGCGAGCGGCAATCGTAATGATCCGGCCGCCGGCGTGCACAAAATCCGCGATGGCAGGGCGAAAGAGGTTGGGGCTGAAAACCATTTCCGGGGCTGACCGGCCCCAAAACCGCTGTGCGGCTCGATCGGACGCCTCGGCCATGGGGCGCCACAGCGGAAAGCGCGTCTGTATAATGCGGCAATAATCATCCCAGAGCCCCGGGGTAACCGGATGCGCATCCAGCAGCCGCAAAAAGCGGGGCAAACCGCGGATCCAGCCGTCAAAATCGGCGGGCCCTAGGGGATCGGGCGGTGCGCCGGCCGACCTCAAAAAGGCGGCATAGGACGGCAGATCGAAATGGTATTGACCGCTGATAAAGAAACAGGCGGCCGCCAGCTGGGAGCCCCGGGGCCAGTAAGGGTTTACGGCAACCTGGCCGGTGCGCGCCTGGGCGAACCATGAACGGGCGTCGATGGAAAAGCCGGCGGCCCGTATCCTGTCGACCAGATGGGAAAGATCGGCATCGCGATGGTCATAGCTGTCGTCCCCCGAGAGGACAAGGCCCATACAGGCCAGGAATAGGTTTCGGTTGATTTCAATCTTCATAAGATTGCCTCCTTATCACATGCTAGCGTGATAAGGAAAGATACAAGGTGCCCATGCAGGACATGGAAAAGCCCCCTTTCAGGATGAAACCGCCGCGCTCATGGCGAAGACGGCTCTTTTTTAGCATAGTAAAAAGAAAGGGACGGGTCAAGCCCATCTGACGGCCGCGATGAATTTCTTTGCGAATCGTGGGGAAGCCGGAGGACAAAGCGGTAAAATTCGTGTATAATATCATCGTGAATGATAGAAGGAGCGCGATGTCATGTTGGGGAAGATTGGGTTTGATAAGGATAAATACCTGCATATGCAGTCGGAGCACATTCGTGAGCGTATCGGGAAATTTGGCGGCAAGCTATATCTAGAGTTCGGCGGTAAGCTTTTTGACGACTATCACGCTTCTAGGGTGCTGCCCGGGTTCGAGCCGGACAGCAAGGTGCGGATGCTGCTTCAGTTGAAAGAGCAGGCGGAGATCGTCATCGTCATCAATGCGTCGGATATTGAAAAGAATAAAACGCGAAGCGACCTTGGTATCACCTATGACGCCGAGGTGCTCCGGCTTATCGACGCCTTCCGCAGCATTGGACTTTATGTGGGCAGCGTGGTGCTTTCCCGCTACAGCGGCCAGGCTGCGGTGGAAACTTTCCAGCAGCGGCTGGAGAGCTTGGGGATCAAAGTATACCGCCATTATCCCATCGAGGGATATCCGGCCGATGTGCCGCTGATTGTCAGCGATGAAGGATATGGGAAGAATGAGTATATCCAGACCTCCCGGTCGCTGGTCGTGGTCACGGCGCCGGGGCCCGGCAGCGGGAAAATGGCGGTTTGCCTGTCGCAGCTCTACCATGAGCATAAGCGGGGCATCGCCGCAGGATATGCCAAGTTTGAAACCTTCCCTATCTGGAACCTTCCGCTGAAGCATCCGGTTAACCTTGCTTATGAAGCGGCGACCGCTGACCTCAATGATGTGAACATGATCGACCCCTTCCACCTGGACGCCTACGGAGCCACGGCTGTGAATTATAATCGGGACGTGGAGATATTCCCGGTGCTGAACGCGATCTTTGAGCGGATTTCAGGCGAATCCCCCTATAAATCACCCACGGATATGGGCGTCAACATGGCGGGCTACTGCATTACCGACGACGAAGCCGTGTGCGCCGCTTCCCGCCAGGAGATCATCCGGCGCTATTATGCCGCGCGCTGCGCTCATCGCAAGGGCTCCGGCACGGCCGACGAAGTATATAAGACTGAACTGCTGATGAAGCAGGCGAAGGTCACCGAGCAGGACCGGCCGGTGGTAGCCGCAGCGCTTAACAAGGCGCAGGAGGCGGGCGATACCGCCGCCGCCATGATGCTGCAGGACGGCCGGATCATCACCGGCCGCACCTCCGACCTATTGGGGGCTTCCTCGGCCATGCTGCTCAACGCGCTGAAGGCGCTGGGAGGGATCCAGGACGACATTCATCTTATCTCCCCCATCATCATTGAACCCATCCAGCAGCTTAAGACCCGGCATCTGGGCAACAATAACCCGCGCCTGCATACCGATGAGGTGCTGATCGCCTTATCCATCTGCGCAGCCACCAATCCCACGGCGGCGCTGGCGCTGAGCCAGCTGCCTAAGCTGAAGGATACGGAGGCCCATTCCACCGTGATCCTCTCCAGCGTGGATGAAACCACGCTGCGCAAGTTGGGCGTAAACCTGACCTGCGAGCCTAAGTATTATACCAAGGGCCTATACCATAAATAAGGAGGCTATGATGGAACCACGGGAAGCTTGGGACCGCCTTTTGGCGATGGCCCTGGCAGAGGAAGCGGTGCGCCGCCGAATGCTGGCGACCCGAAGGGAACCGGATCCTCTGGCCGCTTTTTGCCGGGAAGCCACGGCCTTGGGATGCCCGCTTACGCCTATGGCCCTGGTTGAAGCAGGAGAGGCCGCCTATGCGGCCATGAGCCGCAGCACCAATGGCGGCGGGGAGAACCATCCTATGCTGGCAGGCGAGGATGATCTGTACGAACTCTTTTTCGCTGCGCTGGGCGAAGGAATAGAAACGGATTAAGATAAGAAAAGGGAGCCTAGAAGGCTCCCTTTTGTGATTCATGCCAAAGAATGAACGATCGGAAAAGACCTTGCCGCAACCATCGCATTGGTTGTAGGATCCAAAATGGGTTTGCTGATAGGACGTGCCGCAGTAGCAGGTTGTGATATGGCCGGTGGGATCATAAGAAGAATAGTGACTTCCGTACCGGCTGCCGCATCGAGGGCAGGTTAGGCGCGGAGTATAATGGCGAGCGCTGCACCCGAAATAAAATGGTCGGCGGTATCCCTGTCTATAGACAGGGATACCGCCGCCTTACCATCGATTGATTAAAATATGCATCCGATATTATTATTCATAGATATATGATATGAAATGATAAAAATATGGATAAATATTTGATTGATCAAATTTTAATGTGCACGTAAGATATGTACATATGAAATCTAAATATAAAGTGTTACAATAAAATAGCATCTTTAAAAGGAGCGTGGGCAACATGAAACGAGGCCTTTCGATCATCCTTTCCCTCGTGCTCGCCTTGCTCTGCGGGGCATGCCAAGGAGGAGCGCGGGAATCCACCTCGACCGCCCCTGGCCTGGAGCAGAAGCGCGCCAGTTGGCAGGAGAAGACGGAGCCGGTCAGCCTTTCGACCAACTATTTTTATTCATCCGGGGGCAATGGCGAGAAGCGGGCGGCATGGGGCGAAGACGCAGTATCGCGCGCCATCATGGATTTGACAGGGGTCCGGCTGGTCATGCCCAACGGCTATCAGTCCTTGGATCAATGCAGGGCGTCCGGCGACATGCCGGATTTGGTATACCTGGCGGGCGCCAAAGAGGCCGAGCAGATGAATAACGGGGATATGTCTTGGGCCTGGGATGAGCTGGCCGAGCAATATTGCCCGGACTTCTGGGATGAACTCGACGGACGGGAGCTTTTGGCAAACCGGAGCGAGGATGGCCACGTCTATACGCTAAAAAACGGGTTTTGCTCGGATAAGGTGTATCAGGATGACAGCATTCCGCTGCCCCTGTCTTATGCGATGAGCCTGCGCACCGATATCCTGTCCCGGTTGGGGGCGGATATGCCCGATTCGGTAGAGGAATTGGAAAGCCTTCTGTATCAAGTTCGGGATCGCGGAGCTGAACTGGGCATAAGCGCGCCGCTTAAACTTGGCGATGCGGTAAAGAACCCGCTGCCTGTCTGGATGGGATTGCATCAGGATATTTACTGGGAGGAAGATAGCGGGACCATTCGCACGCCTTGGCGCCAAGAGGCATGGCTGGACTACTTTAAGCGACTGCGCCGCTGGCGGGAAGACGGAATTCTGCTTTTGCCGGAGACGGTTTTACCCTGGAACGGGGAACGGTTCCGATATGGCGCCGATCCTGATCATCCAACGGCAGAGGCGGGCTATATGTTGCTTTCCGAATATTCCGCCCTCTATCGGGGCGCTTGGTTTGCCAGCGGCCAGTGTAGCACCATGCATATTGGATCTTTATATGCCGAAGGCTATCACCGGCTGGATGGCGAGGGTTGCTTCCCATATGCGCTGATCGAAACGCCGCTTACCTTTGAGGGGACGCTGCAGGCGCAGGAGGTCGATATGGGATGGGGGAAAGCAGGCGGCGCACAGAGCCAGGGCGGAGGAACCTTTATCACCCGTGTATGTCATAATCCGGAGCGCGCCATATTGTGGGTGCAATTTCTCCATAGCGACGCAGGCGGACAGCTGACGCAATGGGGCCTTCAGCAGCAGCACTATGAAATGGATGCAGGCGCCATGCGTTATAAGCGCGATCCGGTCAATCCGATATATGAGATCGAAGATATTGTCATAAACCCCGACGTAATGATTGAAACGGGCGTGGCGCTCTGGCCGTTCGTTTACAACGGCTGGGTGTCGCAGTCAGTTCAGGCTTCCACCGCTGCCGAGGGAACCGGGGATGCGGATCGGATGCTTCGGGAGCAAATCATCCGGGCCGGGGTCAAGAAAAAGGCGTATACCCAACGAGATCCCGCCTTGGGGCAGGCGTTGCCCGGTTATGGGTCGCCTACCCTTAAGGCAACCTACGATCGCCTTGAATACCAATTCCTTCGGGCGGCGCAGGCCATGGTATCTGCGCCTACAGAGCAGGAGCTTATGGAAACATGGGAAACGCTTCAAGCCGGGCTGCTTCAAGGCGGCCTGGAGGAGCTTGAAGCGGCGATGACGGAACGATATAAAGGCGCCCTGTCCGGCTACCAGGCAGCGGGATATATAAGCTGAACGCAAAAAAGGAGCCGTAAGGCTCCTTTTGCATTTGAGATTAACTATCGTAGCCCTGCTTGGCAAGATTCCTGCGCAGAAAATAAATAATGACGGTGGAGATGCCCATGACGGCGGCAGCCAGCAGCAGGTAGAATTGCTTGTTGATCATGGGCATACCCAGAATATTCAGCACCACGCCCTCGGTATGCTGCATGATAGCTCGGCTGACGGTGACCCCTAGAAAGGAAGCGATGGAATAAGCCACTGTGTGAAAGGCGCTATATAGGGTGCCGTTCTCAGCGGGCATGTTGATATATAGCTCGTTGGCAAAACCCAAGGCAAGGCCGGCGTTAAAGGGATAGGCGACCAACATCGCCAGCGGATACATATAGGTATAGTTGGCGGGCGTGACCAACGATAAGAGCACATAATTAAAGAGATAGCCGGTCATGGCGATCTGAATCATTTGGAGCCAGCTTCCGGTGCGTCCGATGACCTTGCGCCACAGCGGCGTGAAAATAATCATGCAGGGGATGTTCAGGAGCGATAAGGCGGTGATATAGGTATACCCGACCTGAACGTTCTGAAGAAGATAGACGGTGTAAAAGGTGCTGGGAATGTTAATTGAAAAGCCATACAGAACGGCGATGATGACCGTACGCATATAGACTTTGTCTTTTATGGGTTTGGTGAACACATCGGTCAGGCGGACGCGCTCCCCGGAAGACGCATAGGGATATTCCCGCATCCGCAGCAGAAAATAGCCGTCCAGGAAGACCAGCGCTACCGCGATGCCGCGAATCACCATGATACCGGTAATTTCGCTGCCCCTGGCCTTAAAGACGTCCACCAACGCGGAAGCGCCCATGGTTACGATGGCCACCAGCACTGCAACCCCCATGGACTGGCTGGAAAAATAGCCGGCCCGCACCTCTTTAGGCAGAAATTGCAGGTGCCACATGGAAATGCCGGGCCCGATGATGGCGTTGGTGCAGTTGACCACAATAAGCGCCAGCGCAACCAGCGTAAGCCGGGCCTGCTGGGCGACAGGCATAAAAGGGATGATGGAAATCATAAGGGTGTTGACCACGAGGGCCATAAAGTGAAAGGCGATGAGGAAGTTTTTCCGCTTGGTAAAGCGTTCCATAATCGGCGGCCCCAGCAAGTAGACCAAGTTGGCGGCCAAGGGAATCATACTGGTCAGGCCGATGAAATTGTCGTCGGCGTTCATTAAAAGCAAAAGACCGGTGAAATAATTGCCGCCCACCAGATTGGCGATCACGTTGTTCACAAGGGCGTAATTGATTAGGTTCATCCGGTCGCGGCTGAGTTCGTCCCCGGGGAAGTACCAGCCGCCGATCATGGCGTCCCGGAGGCGAGGCAAGAGCCTTCCGGGCTTAAGCATGCTGAGATCCAGTTTGCTGCGCATGCATGCGTCCTCCTGATGTTGCTGAGATGGTCCATATCGGACGCTCCGACACGGACAAGGAAAAACTCTCCGGATAATGGCAGAGGAGCATAAAGAAGTATTGCGAAAATACTAACCTATGCCAAGTGAACGGGAAATATGAAACCTCTATGTGAATGGAC